>CBDBKM010000001.1:0-139354 GCA_965206695.1 Chlamydiales bacterium
TGTAAAGGGTCCCGGTTGAATAGAACTCAGAAGAGATATACAAATTGAAGGAATCCTAATAGTACCTCTACCTATTCGATCAAAAATATAATCATTTTTTCCATTCCAACCTTCTAAAAAAAATGAACGATCATTTTCATGTCCCTGCTTATCAAAAGATCGTAATAATCCCATTAATTCGTCTCTATACATTAAGGTTCCATTAGGATTCTCTAATAGTATCTCTCCTAATTTTTCTATTGTTGCATCATTGATATAAAGACGTGCAAGAATAGGTTTAATATACTGATCCTCTAATTTAATAAATTGATTTTTAAGATTATTTATTTCATTTTCTTGCTCAAATGGAGATAGTTTTTTATCCTTTAAAACTTTTTTTATATTCTCTTCAATAACCTTTTTCTTTTGAACCAACATCTTCTCTTCAAACTTATAACCCTCCATTTCTTCATAAAATTTATCAAACGCACCTGCTTGTATTTTTTCAAGAAGTGATAATACAGATAAGATGGCAGGTGATTTCATCAAAGAAGGGCGTCCAATACAAACTCCCCATAAATTGGGAATAACAGACCAATCATCCAATTTTTTTGGAAAAACTCTAACTTTTCTTCCAAGTAATGAACTAATAATAATAATTATGGACACAGCAATATAATCCGGAGGCACTTGCATTCTTTCTGAAACATCAGATATGAACCTTCGTAATACTCTTGGTAACATCTCTTCTTGCATAGGTAGTACAGGATGCAGTACCGATGGCAAAGGAATAGGATTTGGCCACTCAGCATCACTAGAAATATAATTCTGAGAACTACTTTTAGAAGAATATATGAATGCTTTTGAAATAGTCCGATCTCGGTAATCTTGTCGCTTCCATTTATCACGATAAAGGGCTGACTGTCTAAATAATCGATCAATTTGACCTGCATCTTGTGTATAAAAAGCTAATAAATTACACAGTGCTTGATCACCTGCTGAATCATCTCCGGAGTAGGATGCAAGCTCACCCAGTTCAAATAGTGATATAAACTTGTTTGAATTTTTTGCTTGTTTCGCTTTAACAAGAAGTGCGTCATCGGAGATGATTAGTGGCATCTTTTGGGTACCGGTAGACTTCAATTTATTAGAAACTCCCGGATATTTAGCTACGATCTTGTTTACGGGTTCTGATATATCTCTAAATGTGTTAATATCTCCATAAACAGTATTCGTAATAATAGCGAACCGCCCCCTATCATATACTTCTACCTGCCCCTTGCGGCATAATTTAGAATTCTTTTTTCCTTTACCATAAATATGAAGACCTGAACTTGATTGGCTTATCTCTGTATAGGATTTGCAATCCTCCACTATCTCTAAAGCCCATTCTTCTATATCACCTGTATTTGTATTTCGAACATGATCAAGATCAATAAATATTAAATTATCTTCTTTTGTTAAAGCAAATCCAATATTATTTGGCTTATAATTAGAATAATTTCCTGTTTTTAATTTATTAATCATTTCAATAACTGAAGTAAAGGTGCCCCATGTTGTTGAATCATTAATGCTCGCTAAATTAAAGTCATTGGGAGAAATAGGTAGCTTTTTAGTTTTACCATCATTACCTATTTGTACCTGAAACCCCACCCATAAAGGCTTTTCTGCATATTCTTGAAAAGCTTGTGGCAAATAATTGCAATACTTGATATCATCTTTTTTTGATGGAATCTTGTGATAAGGCAAGCATAAGGGAGTTTGATCTATCATTTTGGCTCCCTTTTATCCAACCATTCAAAAAATTTTGGAATGGAAATTAATATTCTTCTTTCTCCCGGCCGTCTGATGAAAGAATTAGCTCCATTTTGCTTTGCATTAAATAATAACCATCTAAGCTGAGACTCTCGTACAAAAGGATATTGAGTACAAAAATCTCTAATTGATAAATATTGATCTGAAAAATTCTTCATTAATAACCCCTATAGTTAGGACTGTCTTTAATGGTGAATGTAATATAGATGGGTTATTTTTGTTGAGGAACTGATATAGAATTCTTATCTTACTTTCGACACAAGCTCGAACATAATATACTTATTATAAGCAGGGTACTTATAAACGAACCAATTGTTCCGCCAACTTAAAAGCTGTGGGTTTGAGTGATTTCAAGGAAATATTCCTACTCCAAGAAAGCGATATTGACGCTTGTTGTAATATTCTTTTAATTTGATTAATAGATACGGGTTTTACTGTATTATTAGATGTTGTAAATATAAACCCTTTACGACGCATACCTACAAGAGCTCTCAATCTTTTTAAGTAACTAGAAGAGCAGACAATCGGCTGTTTACTTACTAAATTTATCATACTGTTATTAAAGTCAATATCCTCAATTTTTATATTTAAGATTTCGGAATTAAGAACCGATACCTTCTTATAAGGAGACGATGGATCGCTGAGATTCATCAGATTAAAACCCGAATATAAAAAAAGGCGATAGGCTAGTTCATCTCTTTCTGAGGCATTATTTTCTAAAAACTTCAGCAATCGCACACACTCCTTTAATGATAGACAATTGCTCTCAGCTTTATCTTTTTTTAAAGGAATTACCTGACCTACTGTTGAAGCTATTTGCACGTAAGGTAATCGATAATATCGCTTGCCATGTCCCAATATATAATCTATAAATTTTTAAAACTGTATCCACGCATTTTGCTTAGTAGCGTCAGACCAACCTGCTATTCTTTGAATGTTATGGTAACAATCAAGTATCCAATTCATATTAAAGCCAATTAAAAAATCAGATCGCTTGGTCTTTTTATTAAAAATTAAAATTTTTTCATCCTTTAATCTGCTTAGTAAAAATATTTTTTGATATATTTGACCACTATCTTCAAATAAAAAATCATCAAAATATTTTTCTATATAACCATCCGTGCAATGAGATATAATCTCTTTATTTTTTTGAACTTGATATTGATAGTATTTGCGATTCAATTCTTGAAGTGACAGAAAATCACTAATAACAGGAAGGTCCAGTATGAGAAGACCTATATCTTTCTCTAAAGACTCTTTCATTATCTTGAGAAAGTGTTCATCCTGATGAGCTATATCAATTTTGGAATAAATATTTTCTAGCTCTACTATTTTTTTATTCCTCTCGTCAATATACTCACACCTCTTCATTCACTACTACCAAAAATCTTATTATTCATTTTTTCTACAACTAATACGCTGTGAGAATGACTCAAATGACTATACCTTCTCGACATTGATGGACTTTTATGTCCTGCCACTTCCATAACCTCCGGTAAAGAAGCTCCACTCATAATCATCCGGGAGCAGAACTCATGCCTTAAATCATGAAATCTAATGTTACCTATACCCGATCGATCGATCACTCTTTCCCATCCACCACGAACCGAGGCAGGCTTTTGCACCTTTTGAACCTTTTGAAGTCGCCTAGGCTTTACTTCAGGAAATACTAATAGGGATGTTATCTTTTGATTGTCTTGATGTTCTTGTAAAACCTGATGCGCTAAACCCACAAGAGGGACCGAACGTCTTTCGTTATTCTTGGTATCGTGAATAACAATTCTATAATTTTCAAAGTCAATATCTTTCCAATATAAATTTAAAATCTCCCCCTGCCTCATACCTGTTGAAATAGCAAGAACGACAATAGGATAAATATTAGGGCTAGAGTCTTCCTTACAAGCTTGTAATAACTTCAATCTTTCTTCATTAGATAGAAATCGAACACGTCCACGAGGTTCTTTAAAATTAGATACCTGTAACATGGGATTATCATTCACCCACATCCATTCCTTCATTCCAATAGTAAAAGCATGAGATAAAACAGCTAAATAGCGATTAACTGTGGACCTACTCCTTAAAGTGCCTCGATAAGTTATACCTTTTGCTAAAATATTTTTCTGATCTGTAATCATTGCAGGAGTAATATCGGCTAATGAGTAAGAACCTAATGCTGACTGCCACCACCTTAATTGATTTAGTTGAGACTGCTTCTTACTTTTCTTTTGTGGTAATATATCTTCAACATAACGTTCGATAAGCTCATACAGAGTCCTTTTTTTAGATTCAGCTAACTTAAAATGCCTACCTTCTCTTATTGCTGCTTCTGTTTGTTGAGCCCATCTCTTAGCGTCTGAGAATCTGCGATGAGTTGCAGATTGTGCCGGGAAGCCTTTTAATCTTATCTTAACACGGTATGTTATATCTCCTGATTTAGTTTCTCGTTTCTCAATCACCGCCATAATATACTCCTACTTAATTAAGAGCAGCAATCTATAACCACAGACTGATAGAGTCAACTATAGAATTTTAATCCAAACACAATATTTTAATAGGTATCTTATTTATAAGATCTTATATAGTAAAAAAATAAATTAGGACTGTTATGGGACATCAAAAGAAATAATCAGATGCTTTTGAACCTTTTGAATAGATCTTTAAGAAGATGAATAACTTAAGAGTTTTCTAGATGTCCCATATGTGTCCCATAGAGGTTTTTTAATAGAAATATGAAAGGAGCTTTTAAGTGTGATTTTTAATCAGTTTTAGGAGAGGAAATGGGGGCGGTTGGACGCATTCAGAACTTTTGATTGGAGGCGTATGAATGCTTTATTATTCCAATCCTCATTTATCCCTAATACTTTCCCTGTAAAATAATTCTTTTATATTTAATTCAATTAGCTTATAGACTAAAGTAGTTGCATGGAAATAATCGAACTACTCTACTACCAACTTCTTAATGGAAAAGAGCCGTTTATTCAATGGATCAATAAGTTAGGTAAAAGTAACCAGATTATAATTAACTCAAGAATCGCTCGCTTAAGGAGAGGAAACTTCGGTGATTGTAAACCGATCAAAGGGAGTAAGGGTATTTATGAAATGCGTTTTCATATAGCCTCAGGTTATCGAGTGTATTTTGCTAAAGAAGGTGATTTTGTTGTAATACTTTTAATTGCCGGCAATAAGGGAAGCCAGACTAAAGATATAAAAAAAGCCAAAGAATATTGGTTAGATTATCAAGGAAGGAATAATGAGTAAAGCAAATAAATATACAGACTATCTATATGAAGAATTAGAAGACCCTGAATTTGCCGAAAGGCTACTTGAATGAATGCCTTAAAGATGATGATTTGGGCGTTTTCTTACTTGCCATACAAGATGTAGCAAAAGCAAAAGGTGGTATGGCCTTTCTAGCTAAACACGCTAAAAAAAACAAAGAAAGTTTATACAAAACTCTTTCAAGAAAAGGGAACCCGTATTTAGGATCGATGAGAGATATTTTAAATGCTATGGGATTTGAATTTAAAGTACAACAAATTGAAAACTCAAAAAAGAAGAAAAACCCCTTCTAAAAAAACAATTAGAATGTCCGTATAACGATGAGAAACCAAACATTAGTAGGTTTTACTAAATCTATAGGGTAATTTGGACACATGAATAAATACCCTATTGATTATTAGCGACATATCTATTTTTATGAAGTTGGCAGTGTCGACCTTGTGTTATTTTACAGTAATCTTTTTTTTATTGCTGTAATAGTAGTAAGTGAATGCCATTTTTTTGTTGGAAAAATCCTCTCGAATTGTTTTTTCTGCTAACTCTTTAGTTGAAAGAGATGAAAAGATGCGCTTCGGAGGACATCTAAGTACAGATTGCATCTTTTCCCTTAATAAGAAACCTGCGAGTAAGGACACAGAACCTATTAAAAAATAATACGAAAAGTAATATGTAATATGATCGTCAATAATCACGTTTTCCGGGAAAGATTCTATAAATCTACCACCATCACAGGAAACAAAATATAGAGTCTTAAGAATAGTTTCATGATACTTTAACTGAAAAATATCTCTAAAAGCTCTATTATCCGGAAACTCATGTATCCACGGTTCATCAAATTTCAAGTTAGCGTCCAAATTGCTCTGAACTAAGGTGTATTCGGGAAAGGGAGAATAATGTAATAAGAAGCGCGGCTCTGAATCATGATTTGATTTCCAATTATCGACATCTTTTAAGTACGGTTGTATTTTTTCAAAAGGTGTCTTATCAATACCCCAACGCTCTGTATACATTTTTTCTATTTGATAATCCTTAGCACATGCATTGGTATCTTTATTGCGAATATATATTCCAGCCCTAACAGGTTTTCCGGCGTGTGAATAATTATTCTCTAGCACAAAAGGTTTATATGGTTCATTACGAATCGTCAAGATATCCACAGTCTTCCCCTCATACACTTCACTGCTTAAAGTTATGGTAGGCATTCGGCTGATAGGACAACTTTGTAACCAATTAACCAATTGATCTTGACTCTTTCGATGCGGATCATTATCAACTCCAACAATAGTTCTTGGATTATCACTAACTCCAAAAACAATACATCGATCTTCATTGGTATCGGCATTGGCAAGGCTAAAAATATCTCGCAATAGATCTGCTAAGCTTCCGGGAAAGCATTCTGAGAAAAAATTTAAACCATATCCTATAACTAGGTTATTTTCATATTGACATAGCAGAAATGGGACACCGGGTGTAGCAGCATGATTTCTTCTAGGAATAACAGCTGTTTTACATGATTTTCTGATAGTGCTTTTCTCGCTTCAAAATAGTCGGAACCTTTATCAGCAATAATCTATTCCATTCCTTCCCAACAACCTTTCTTCCAAAGCTTTGGAAATAGTTTCATATCAATACGTTGACCTTCAGATAAAACAGCACGATTGAGTTTACCTGGTGACAAGGCAATAGGAATCTTTGTACTTAAAACCTTTACGCCCTCTCCTCTTTGCCTGCGGTCCTGTTTTAAGCCTTCCAGCCTCATGGTGATGGAGTAAGATAGTTGTGCTGTCTATCCAGGCAAATCAATTGTGATAGCTTTTTTTGCTGTAATGCATAACAAAAGATGTCAAAAAAGACCATTGTCGCTCCATCTTATTAAAACATGTATAGATTGAGTGTGCCATGAATCAAACTCGGCCGGTAAATCCCGCCAAGGGATTCCTGTTCTTAAAACATATAATGCACAAAAAAATTGCTGTGTGCTGATAGGATAATAACGATGATTCATCTATAACCTTCTTATAGAAGAAAGTTGAAAAATATTTTATTATACAATCTATTATTTTGTTAACAGTGCCATATGCAGAAGTTTTCATTTGGGGATTGATTATTTCCTTAAGCAACTGATAATCAGATGATAGAAGATGGATTAAAAATAGAATATTTTTAAATAAAGAATAGCTTAAATGAAATAGTTTAAGCAAAATCAATATAAAAAGATGAATCTATTAAAGTTTTATTTTTAAAGAAACTTTTTTCAATAAAGGTAACAAATCTCATAACTTTTTAATTATCTGTAGGTTAATTGTATTCGAATAGATATAAAGATTTTTACTTTTCTTTATATTTTATAAACAACAATTATTTATAATGATATGCATAATTTATTAAACTAAAATTATAAAACTAATAGGGCATTTGTGTTTTTAAAGAATATTTTTTGTAAATTAGTAAATCCAGATATTAAGATAGTTAAAGTGAGAGATGACGAGCTTGCAGTTAGAAGCTATGATGGAAGGGTATATATAGCTAAAAAAGAAGATTCAACTTTATTGAATACTAAGAATATTAACCTGATGAAAAAGATGACGGGATGTAATACAAAAATAGCGGGATGTAATACAAAAATAGAAAAAGGCCGAATAGGGAGAAGAGTTGTTTCAATTCAGACAGCAGAATCAACTATGAAAAATACAAAACATTATAAAAGTGTAGATGCAGAATCTAAAGCATTATTTTTTCAGCAAATAGGGGATTGTCGAGTAGAAAAGAAATCTCTAGAAAAGGCTATTCAAGACCTAAAAGCTGAAAAACAAGATGAAAAATTGAAAGATGTCAATCTACCCGGTAATATCGAGGAAACGGTTGAAAATATTCAAAAGCAAATTCAAGAGATCCAAGACTTGAGTGAAACCATTGAGAATCAGGATATCGAGGGGCTAAATAAAAAGATCCAAATGCTTTATAAACATACCAAAGAGATGAGTGAAACCATTAAGAATCAGGGTATTGAAGGTATCGAGCAACCACTTTCTGGGCTTCGGCTTAATATTAAATCTATCAAGAATCAGGGATGGAATGTTAAAAATCTAAGAGATATCTCATCTATACTTAAGTATAAAAAAGATATCAAAATAGTGATTAGAATTGTCCAAGATATCTGTCGCATTATCAAACAATGGACTGTCCAAAGGCAGAGTGAAAATATCCGGGGTAAAAATACCGGAGAGCTGAATAGAAAAGGTTCACTGAAACAGACTATGCAAAAACTACCGAAACAGGAAGTAGAAAAGGAATCTTATTTAGATTGTGTAAGTAAAGAGTATAATGGAAAGATATATATTGTTAAAAAATCAGATAGAAATTTATTGAATGATATTGATGTGCTTAAAAGCATCGAGAACGCAGATATCAAGAAAGTAAGTGAAAACGGTTTAGTAAAAAAATTGCGAGAACGAGTTGCTGTAATTCCAACAAAGGATTTATCTAAAGAAAATCAAAATACGCGTTTGTATTATGGGGCTGCAAGCAAACTAGAAACGGTTAAGGAAACATCTTTTTTAAAAAAACGATTTGAAAAGGTCAAAAACTATATAAAAAATAATACTACTGAAATAGATGGTTTAAAAGTGGCATTTAGAAAATATAATGGGCATATCGTTATAGTTGCAAAAAAAAATGAAGAATTATTGAATGATGCCATAAGTATATGGAAAGCAAATCCCGATCTGGAAGATATAGAAACGTTATTCGCAGGAAAGCTAATTTGCATTTCTACAAAGGAATCACTTATAAAAAATAGTAAGAGCGGGTTTTATAGATCTTTATATACATATGATCCAGGTCGTTTTATGAGATTGGGACCTTATAACGTACAAATAAATGCTTTATCTATAGGTTTGGGCAAGCTAAAAAAAAGAGCATCTGCAAAACCGCAAGAATTAGAAAATACCGAGCTGCTAAAGACATTCAATAAAGAGAATTTTGTGCACTTCGAACATAAAGGACTGATCATAGTTGCTCATAAAAAAGATGGGAAATATGCGAAGGATTTTATAAAATTTGCTAGATTAGATGAAGGTAAAGCATTTAAAATAATGCCTAATCGTGATAAAGTAGCTATAATTCCAACAAAAGAATCTCACGAAAGCAGGATCATCGCGTACCACAATAAGGAAATCGACCAACTTAATGAGAAAATCACCCAATACAATATGAGAGTAATAGTGCCGAATCAGGTAGAAAACCCTAAAAAAGCAGATCTGTTGGAGTTTCTAAAACCTTTTAAGCATATAGAATCACACAAAAGCATTGAGGAATGCAATGAGACAATCGCGCAATACAATAAAGAAATCGAGAAATACAATGAGAAGATAATGCAAGATAAGTTAGAAGAAGCAGATGAATCTGAGTTGATAGAATCTTTTAATGATATAGCAATAGTAGATAATAAAGTAGCAGATAGTATACCAATACAAATAAAGGGAAGAAAACCTATATTAGTAACCGAAAGTGGATTAAGAGCAGCTCAACACAAGTTAATATACAAAAAAAATGAAGTTAATCAATGGTTGGTATAATTTGTAGTAGTTCAAATTCATCCGATAACTTCCAAATTTGGAAGAAACTAACAACCGGTTAGATGGTTTTTTGGTTGGGCTTTTATGTCTTCTTAATTGACCGTGTTATGTTATTTAATATGATGTCTTTTGAAGGTGTTTCTTTCTGATCTTAAGAGATTTATCAAAGGTTAATGTTTCCAAACTCCTTCTGTGATCAATCCTGAGAAAGGGTTCAATGCTCAACATGGGCTTTCCAATCGGGTTTTTTAAAATGATGAATAGTTAAGGGAACGCCCTTTCAACATCGAAGTGCAACAAACCGCTGCAAATTAAACTTGTCTGAAGATGGTAAAAAATCTCCTATGGTAAACGTAAGAAAACCAAGGAGGAAAGATGCCAAACGGCTACCGTGACTTAAACAAAGACAAGAGATGCCAATTGTATACCTTAATAAGAAGAGGAAATCCTATCACCTTAATTTCCAATGAGTTAGAGGTAAGTCGATCGACTGTTTATCGCGAGCTAAAACGAAATTGTGGAAAGCGTGGATATCGGTATCAACAGGCTCAAGAGAAGGCTTTAAAGAGACGAGGCTCAAAAACTCAACAACGAAAGATGAGCAGTGTAATGATTGCCATTATCGAAGAGAAGTTAAGCGTGCAGTGGAGCCCCGATCAAATATCGGGATGGCTGAAGAAGAAAGGGTATCAAGAAGCTGTAAGCCATGAGACAATCTATAACTATGTTTGGGAGGACAAAAAAAGAGGAGGCTTGTTGTATAAACACCTTAGACATAGTGGGAAGAAATATAACAAGCGAGGTAAAAATAGGGCCGGACGAGGATGTATTCCCGGACGGACAGATATTTCTGAAAGGCCTGATATCGTAGAGAAGAAAACTCGTTTAGGCGATTGGGAACTGGATACAATCATAGGAACAGAAGGGAGCGGAGTCATTGTCTCAATGGTCGAAAGAGTCTCCAAAGCTAACAAAACCGGAAAAAGTCTCGCGTAAAACCGCTGAGGAAGTAAAGGATGCGCTAGTAAACAGGTTAAGACCGGTCCAAAAATTTGTCATGACATTAACTGCTGACAATGGGAAAGAATTTACTTACCATAAACAAGTGAGTCAATTACTTGAGACAAGTTTTTACTTTGCTACCCCCTATCATTCGTGGGAGAGAGGGCTGAACGAGCATACGAATGGACTCGTTCGACAATATCTCCCTAAAAATAAACGGTTTGATGAAGTCTCAGCAGGTAATTTAAAAAAGATTGAGAAGTTGCTTAACAATAGACCCCGAAAAGTGTTAAACTTTTCAACACCGGAGGAGGTGTTTAACCGTCTCAGTAAGGAAGCATCAAGTGTTGCACTTCATAGTTGAAAGGGCGAAGAGAGATTTGGGGACGATTGGACGCATTCAGAACTTTTGATTGGCGACGTATGAATGCTTTATTCTTTCAATCTTCATTCACCTCTAATACTTTCCCTGTCAAATAATTCTTTTATATTTAATTTAATTAGCTTATAGGCTAAAATGGATGCATGGAAATAATCGAACTACTCCACTACCAACTTCCTAACGGAAAAGAACCGTTTATTCAATGGATCAATAAGTTAGGTAAAAATAATAGGATTATAATTAACTCAAGAATCGCTCGCTTAAGGAGAGGAAACTTTGGTGACTGTAAACCCATCAAAGGAAGTAAAGGTATTTATGAGATGCGGTTTCATATAGCCTCAGGTTATAGAGTATGTTTTGCTAAAGAAGGTGATTCTGTTGTAATACTTTTAATTGCCGGTAATAAAGGAAGCCAGACTAAAGATATAAAAAAAGCCAAAGAATATTGGCTAGATTATCAAGGAAGGGATGATGATTAAAGCAAATAAATATATAGACTATTTATATGAAGAATTAGAAGACCCTGAATTTGCCGAGGGCTACTTAAATGAATGCCTAAAAGATGAAGATTTGGGTGTTTTTTTACTCGCCATACAAGATGTAGCAAAAGCAAAAGGTGGTATGGCTTTTTTAGCTAAACACGCTAAAAAAAACAAAGAAAGTTTATACAAAACTCTTTCAAGAAAAGGGAACCCTTATTTGGGATCGATGAGAGATATTTTATATGCTATGGGATTTGAATTTAAAGTACAACAAATCGAGCAACCAAAAAAAAGAAAAGCCGCCCTTTCAACATTGAAGTGCAACAAATAGGAAGAATTTGAAAATGGCCAAATGCCGGCAAAATCTCTATAGTAAATTTTTGCAAAAAAAACTATGGAGGGATTTTTTATGCCTAAAGGCTACGTTTATCGAGAGTTAAAAAGAAATAGCTATGAAGGCAGATATATCTATTTTGCAGCACAAATCAAAACTAAAAGAAGGCGTTCAAAAGCGAGCAGTAAAACAAAGAAAATGACCCCTGAACTACTTATGAAGATAGAAAGTAAATTACTGCTTCAATGGAGTCCTGTTCAAATATCCGGTCGATTGAAAGAAGAAGAAGGCCTGCTTATCAGCCACGAAAGTATTTATCGTCATATTTGGAAAGATAAACGAAATTGGGGCAATTTATATAAAAATTTAAGACACAAAGGTAAGAAGTATAAAAAGCGAGGTTCAGATAAAGCAGGCCGAGGCTGTATTCCCAATAGAGTCGATATTGATAAAAGACCTTGTATTGTCGATGAAAAAACAAGAATAGGAGATTTTGAATTAGATACGATAATAGGCAAAAATCATCAAGGAGTGATTGTTTCTATTGTTGATCGTGCTTCTAAATATACGATGCTTATGAAGGTAAAGTCTAAACAAGCCCTCGGTGTTGCCGATGCTTTAATTACCTGTTTAAAGCCTGTTAAGGATAGAGTTCACACATTAACAGCAGATAATGGTTTAGAGTTTTCTCGGCATCAAGAAGTAACTTCAACACTCAAAGCAGAGTTTTATTTTGCTAAACCCTATCATTCCCGGGAAAGAGGGTTGAATGAACATACGAATGGGTTAGTTAGACAGTATTTGCCTAAGAAAACAAACTTTAATAATGTGACACAAGAGGATGTAAAAGAGATAGAAAAACTGCTTAATGAAAGACCTAGAAAAAGTTTGAATTTTAAAACACCTATAGAGGTTTTCAATCCGAAGAATTGGTGCTATAATAGAGTACAAGTTTGTTGCACTTCATAGTTGAAAAGACATATTTTACTAAAAGTATAAAATAGAATTAACAAAAATAGGTGCAATACTTTATAGAAATGGGTGACTACAAATAGTGCAGACATTGTCTGCATATTTAGCTACTTTATGGAATATTTTTAGAAAATCTATCTAAAAACTATTTACCCAATAGCTTTTTCCAAAGCATGACCAACGAAAGTATTAATGCTTTCTCCATGAGTTTTTGCTTGTAAATCGATTTGAGCGTGAAGTTCGGGAGAAATCCGAACATTAAATTTACCTGAATATGGTTTTTCAGGTTTTTCTCCTCTTTTCTTACAAAAATCAAGATAATCTTTTACCGAATCTCTAAAAGCATTCTCCAGTTCATCAACACTACAGCCTTGAAAAGTGATGACATCTTTTAAACCAACAACTTCTCCATGAAATACCTTGGCTTCATCATCATATTCTACATATGCCATATAATTTTTATACTTCATCATAGTTTTACTCCTGCATTTATCAAGAAACGACGCATGGATTTTAAAGCTCCTTTGTCAGTCTCCTTTTTGGGATGAGGTCTATGGAAATACAGCTCTAACATCATTTAATGCTATACGTACCCTAGATCCAGATCCTTCTGTTATCTCTGCCCCTAATGCTTTAAGCATACTTTCAACTTCTTTCCAAGGAACATTAGATTGAACAGGTTCCTTAAATATCGATGCTAATACTCTAGTATGCTTTTTATTCATACTCATATGGTACCATAAAATAGTACTAAATATCAATAAAAATCTTATTTACCTAATAATCAGCATGTTATATAAAAACAGGTATATGTTTTGATGCCTACTTAATTAAAACCAATTGACGATTTATCAAGATTTTCATATGGCTACTGCTAAGGGGTGTGTACTTACAGATGCTATGATATCTATTCAAAGCACTTGTGATAAGGAAGATTAGTACATCACAAAATATGCAGGATGCAGAATATGACAGATATCTCAATAATACAAATTGAAGAAAATATCAAAAATCTTCTTCTTAATTTTTCCCCTGATACATTTATATATGATTTACTTTTAGCTTATGGAAAACCAAAATCATCTATTAGCCGTTTAAAAAAGGGCGATTATAATAAGATAAGGAATAAAAATGGAACTCTCCTTTGGGCAAAAGAATTATTTTTCAAATCCACTAAATCTAATAATTTTAAAGACAAAATAAAAGAATTAGTAAATAAAAAAGAAATAATAAAATATAAACCAAGATTTATATTAATAACTAATTATCACATACTATCTGCATTTGACACAAAAAAACAGACATCCATAGAGATAAAAATCCAAGATCTTCATAAATATGTTAGCTTTTTTATCCCATGGGCGGGTAGGGAAAAAACTGCAATATATAATGAAAATCCGGCAGATCTTCAGGCTGCTAAAAAAATTGCTATCCTATATGATCAAATACAAAAAAATAATTCCTCAAAAAAATCAATTTCAAAGCATGCATTAAATACTTTCTTTGCTCGGTTATTATTTTGCTTTTTTGCAGAAAGTACTGATATTTTTAAGCATGATTTATTCACAAGAACAATAGAATCTCATACTAATGAAGATGGCAAAGACTTAGACATATTTTTAACTCGTCTCTTTCAATCGTTAGATCATAAAAACAAAACAACCTATCCGAACTACTTACAACGATTTCCATATGTTAATGGAGCCTTGTTTAGTAAGCAAGAAAAGATGCCCTATTTCTGTTGGTATTCAAGAAAACTTATCATTGAATCCGGAAAATTAGACTGGTCTCTTATTAATCCGGATATATTTGGCTCTATGATTCAATCTATTGCAGATCCTGATGAACGTAATGCTGCCGGAATGCACTATACTTCTGTATCAAATATTATAAAAGTTATACGGCCTTTGTTTTTAGACGAATTATATACAAATTTCAATAAAAACAAAAACAACATAAATCAACTAAAAAAATTATTAAAACGGATCTATAGCTTAAAAATTTTTGATCCTGCTTGTGGATCAGGAAATTTTCTTATTATTGCTTATAAGGAACTTCGCCAACTAGAAATTACAATATTTCAACATATAGAAAAAATTACGGGGGATCGTCCCCTACCCATCTCCAACATTACCTTATCTCAATTTCATGGCATAGAAATTAATGAATTTGCACAACAACTAGCTTTACTCTCTCTGTGGATTGCCGAACATCAAATGAATATGCAATTTAAAAAAAAATTAGGAAAAGTACAGCCCTCTCTGCCTTTAAAAGATTGTGGCCATATAATTGCAGACAACGCCATACGCGTAGATTGGGAATCTGTATGCCCTAAAGAAAAAATATCAGAAATTTATATTTTAGGAAACCCTCCCTATTCAGGAACAAGTTTGCAAACAAAAGCTCAAAAAGCTGAAATGAAAAATCTATTTCATTCAATCATTCCTAAAAGTGGCAATCTCGATTACATCGCTTGCTGGTTTTTTAAAGCCTCTGAATATATCCATCATGCAAATGCTAAATACGCTTTTGTCTCAACAAATTCTATTTGTCAAGGATTACATATACCAACTCTTTGGCCATATATTTTTAAAAAACATTTAGAAATCGAATTTGCCTATAAAGGTTTTAAATGGAAGAATCATGCATTAGATAATGCCGGGGTTACGTGTATAATAATTGGAGTGAGGAATATTTCAAAAAACAATAACAAGTATCTTTATAATCAAGATAATAAACAGCGTTATAAAAATATAAATGCTTATTTAATTGATTATAAAAATATTTTTATAAAAGAAACTAAAACACCAATTTCTCCCCAAATGCCTATCATGACCTTAGGCAGTATGCCTGTATGTGGGTCATCCCTTCTTTTAGTACCTCAAGAATATAATCATATAACCAATCTATATCCGGAAATTAAACAAATAATAAAGAAAGCTATTGGATCTAGAGAGTTTCTTTACAAAGAAAATCGATATTGTTTATGGATTGAAGACAATGATTTGTCTATTGCTAATAATATCCCTGAAATAGTATCTAGAATAGCTAATGTAAAAAGAGAACGTGTAAAAAGTTCCAAATTAGCTACACAAAAATTATCGAAAACTCCACACAAATTTGGAGAGATTCGATATAATAAATCAAAAGCTTTGCTTATTCCAAGAGTCTCATCTGAATTTCTTTCCTATATCCCAATAGGATATATAGATGCAAAAAGCATAATATTAGATTCAGCACAAGCCATCTATCATGCAGAACATTATGTCTTTGGCATCATTTCATCACACTTGCATATGGTATGGACAAAAACACTGGCCGGACAACTAGAAACTAGATATCGTTACTCCTCAACCCTATGCTATAATACATTTCCTGTGCCAAAACTATCTAAGCAACAAAAAGAAATTATTAAAGGCCTATCTTTGCAAATTATCGCTATACGCAATCAATATCCTGAAAAAACAATAGCATACATGTATCATGCTAATACTATGCCAACAGATTTGCGACACGCACACCATAATCTAGATTTAATTGTGGAAAAATGTTACAGATCTAAGCCCTTCAAAAATGATTCAGAAAGATTGGAACATCTATTCCAACTTTACGAGAAAACAACCTCAAGTCAATAAAACTATTAATAATGATTAAACTAATTAATCTATATAAAAATTTATAAGTTTATATATAAAAAACCTTAATAAGTTGACTTATTAATATAAATTCCATAATATTCCGTTTCAATAAAAGGATATTATAATCAAGGAAGAATTATGCCTAATTTATTCAATATTCCATATTCCCAAACCCAACAGAGCACACAAACCAATCATTTAGGTATGAGAGAAATGCAAGCTCGTGCCTATTCAAAAAGAACATCTCCGTACCTAATTATAAAATCTCCACCAGCTTCAGGAAAATCTAGAGCCTTAATGTTCATTGCACTAGACAAATTATATCATCAAGGTATTAAAAAAATTATTGTAACAGTTCCTGAGAGATCTATAGGTGGCTCATTTGATAGTACCAAATTAAAACATAATGGATTTTTTTTCGATTGGGAAATAAACCCTCAATATAATTTATGTAGATCCGTTGGAATAGAAAGCAAAGTAAAAATATTTATTGATTTCTTAGAAAGTAATGAAAAAATTCTTATATGCACTCATTCAACATTGCGTTTCGCATGTGAAAAAATAGATGAAAAGAAATTTGATAACACCTTACTTGCTATCGATGAATTTCATCATGTTTCCGCCGATGATACAAACAATAGATTGGGTAGACTTCTAAAATTGATTATCACAAAATCTAACGCTCACATTTTAGCAATGACAGGATCCTATTTTAGAGGCCGCCCTTTCAACATCGAAGTGCAACACTCGCTGCTTCCTTACTGAGACGGTTAAACACCTCCTCCGGTGTTGAAAAGTTTAACACTTTTCGGGGTCTATTGTTAAGCAAGTTCTCAATCTTTTTTAAATTACCTGCTGAGACTTCATCAAACCGTTTATTTTTAGGGAGATATTGTCGAACGAGTCCATTCGTATGCTCGTTCAGCCCTCTCTCCCACGAATGATAGGGGGTAGCAAAGTAAAAACTTGTCTCAAGTAATTGGCTCACTTGTTTATGGTAAGTAAATTCTTTCCCGTTGTCAGCAGTTAATGTCATGACAAATTTTTGGACCGGTCTTAACCTGTTTACTAGCGCATCCTTTACTTCCTCAGCGGTTTTACGCGAGACTTTTTCCGGTTTTGTTAGCTTTGAGACTCTTTCGACCATTGAGACAATGACTCCGCTCCCTTCTGTTCCTATGATTGTATCCAGTTCCCAATCGCCTAAACGAGTTTTCTTCTCTACGATATCAGGCCTTTCAGAAATATCTGTCCGTCCGGGAATCCATCCTCGTCCGGCCCTATTTTTACCTCGCTTGTTATATTTCTTCCCACTATGTCTAAGGTGTTTATACAACAAGCCTCCTCTTTTTTTGTCCTCCCAAACATAGTTATAGATTGTCTCATGGCTTACAGCTTCTTGATACCCTTTCTTCTTCAGCCATCCCGATATTTGATCGGGGCTCCACTGCACGCTTAACTTCTCTTCGATAATGGCAATCATTACACTGCTCATCTTTCGTTGTTGAGTTTTTGAGCCTCGTCTCTTTAAAGCCTTCTCTTGAGCCTGTTGATACCGATATCCACGCTTTCCACAATTTCGTTTTAGCTCGCGATAAACAGTCGATCGATTTACGTTTAACTCATTGGAAATTAAGGTGATAGGATCTCCTCTTCTTATTAAGGTATACAATTGGCATCTCTTGTCTTTGTTTAAGTGACGGTAGCCGTTTGGCATCTTTCCTCCTTGGTTTTCTTACGTTTACCATAGGAGATTTTTTACCACCTTCAGACAAGTTTAATTTGTAGCGGTTTGTTGCACTTCGATGTTGAAAGGGCGGGCGATAAAATCCCCATCTTACTACCCGAAGATGAAGCCTGTTTCGATACTGTCACCTACACGTATTATGAACAACTAAATGGTTATACATATCTTCAATCTTTGGGAATTGGATATCATTTTTATCAAGGTCGTTATTTGTCAGCAATAGATCAAGTCTTAGATACCAATAAAAAAACGATACTACATATCCCCAATAGACAATCTGGAGAATCTACTAAAGATAAACATCAAGAGGTAGGTGAAATTTTAGATATAATAGGAGATATAATAGATGATGATGAAGATCAAAATGATGAGTCAGGGATCATTCTTATAAAAAGAAAGATTGATGGAAAAATCTTAAAAGTAGCAGATCTAGTGAACGATGACTCTAAAAGAAATAATACCATGAATTATTTGCGTAATATTCAATCAGCCGAAGATATTGATATAATTATAGCCCTTGGAATGGCAAAAGAAGGATTTGATTGGCCCTTTTGTGAACACGCATTAACAATTGGGTCACGAGGTTCTCTTACGGAGCTTGTACAAATTATAGGGCGTTGTACAAGAGATAGTCCCAATAAAACGCATGCACAATTTACAAATTTAATAGCTCAACCAGACGTAGCAGATGATCTTATCAAGGAATCTGTTAATAACATGCTAAAAGCTATAACTTGTTCTCTACTTATGGAACAAGTACTTGCACCTAATTTTAAATTCAAAACAAAAATAGCAGATCAATCTAAGAATGAAGAAGGGCTCATTCATATTCGAGGATTGAAACAACCTTCCTCAAAACGTAGCATCAGTATTATTGAATCGGATATGGACGATATAAAAAGGAAAGTCCTTCAAGATCCTGAAATACAAAAATCTATAATCAATAAAGATAGTGCTGAATATATTAATAAATACTTAATTCCAAAGGTCATTAAACAAGAATATTCCGATCTAGATGGCGAAGAAATAGAAGAAATAAGACAACACACTGTAGCCGGCATGATTATCAATCAAGAATCTCTAAAAAATACACATAACAATAAATTAATTCAAATGGCTAATCAATTTATTAATATTGATGAATTACATATTGATTTAATTGATCAAATTAATCCCTTTCAGAAAGCATTTGAAATTATTTCAAAATCTTTAACCGCTGAACATTTCAAAGTAATACAAGATCATATTAAAACTATAAGCATGAAAAATCCAGTTACAGAAGAAGAAGCTATAAAGTTATGGGCAGATATACAAAATTTTTGTGAACAACACAACCGAGAGCCCAATCTTAATTCTATTCATCAAATAGAGCAACGTATGGCACAAGTTTTGATTTATGTAAAAATCCAAGGACAGAAACAAGGGATATATTCATCATGAAGAAAGAAACTCTTCTCTCCCTCATACAGAGCGATAAATTTGGTCTATTAAAAAAAACCAAGCATAAAAAATCAGCCCCTTCTACTGCAAAAGAGCTTTTAATAGCTCAATTTCAAGAGATTAATGATTTTTATCGTATACATGGTTATGAACCAAATGAAAATGAAAATAATATAGAAGAATTTCAATTATATCATAGCTTAAAAACTATTAGAGAAAACAATAATCACGTATTATTATTAATTGAGTATGATGAATTTTCATTACTAGGCTTGCCTAAACCTATCTCTTCCATACAAGATATCTTTGATAATGATAAATTTGGTCTTCTTCACGTTGATAGTGATGCAAAAGAAATATTTAACCTTCAGCATGTTTCTAAGAAAATCAACCTACCTGATTATGTTGCACAACGTATCCCATGCCAAGATTTCGATATTTTCCAGCATTTTTTTCAAAAATGCCATGAAGATTTAAAATCTGGTAAAAGACAATTACGACTATTCAAATATGATCGACATCAAAATATCGATAAAAAGCAATTTTTTATTCTTAGAGGAGTCCTGTTATATGTTGCTGATGTAAATATAGATAAAAACATCTCTGACCATGACAACCCTCGATTACGTTGTATATTTGAAAATGGTACTGAAGCCGATCTCCTAAAACAATCTTTAATCACAGGATTATATCAAGATGGGCGTATAGTTACAAAACATAAAGATGAATTATTAGCCGATTTCAAAAACCCTCGATATTCTATTTCAAATGATGATGAACAAACAGGTTGTATCTATATTTTAAAATCCCTTAGCCAAAATCCATTAATTCAAAAAATCAAAGATCTCTATAAAGTGGGGTTTTCAAAATCATCCATGGAACAACGTATTAAAAATGCAGAACATGATCCCACTTATCTACAAGCCCCTGTCAAAATTATTTCGATATACGCAGGTCTGATAACCTACCCTTCCAGAGGTATGATGACAGTAACCCAAGAAGGAAAATCTGTACTTATTGAAAATCCCTCTCATATCAATAGAAAATATCTAACAAAATATCCTGCATTTAATACCTTTATTAATAAAAAAACAGCTTCGCAAAAGCAAATAGATGATATCTCTTCATCTCATGATACACCTACAGAAATTTTAAAAAAATCCTATGAGGATACTAAAAATAAAGTGCAATCCGAAATACACGATCTGATTATGAATTCCTCACCGAAATTTTTTGAAAAACTTGTTGTTAACCTTATCGTAAAAATGGGATATGGTGGTTCTGTAGCTGAAGCAGGACAAAGGATAGGTAAATCGGGTGATGGAGGTATTGACGGCGTTATTAAACAAGATCAACTCGGCTTAGAAAAAATCTACCTGCAAGCAAAGAGGTGGATTGATGTAGTTGGCCGTCCCGAAATTCAAAAATTTGTGGGAGTTGTCGAATTAAAAAATTCTGATAAAGGTATTTTTATTACCACTTCTAAATTTAGCCAAGAAGCTCATAAATGTATAAACACTTCGGGCAAAAAAATCGTCTTGATTGATGGTGAAAAATTATTAGACCTTATGTGGGAATACAACCTTGCCTTGTCTATTGAAGAAAAATTTGAGATAAAACGCATCAATAACGATTATTTCGATGAGATTAATGATTTATAATCACCTTATTCTTCCATTGCATCCATAACAGAAACCAACCGTTTAAATTCCGTATTCTCTGCCTTACGCCTCGCCACCCTAGCTCTCGTATGCTCCCCTGTAACGACTTTTCTGCCCCCAAAGGCTCCATGCATCCTACAAACCTTCTTACCCTTAACAGCCCAAGATTTACACTGTTTTTGAGATCTCTTACTTTTAGCATGACAACGCATAGGGTTGCTCCTATTTTTATTTTTGACCTGATCCTACAACAACAGCTTGAGCATTATCAGATACGCTAACATGTTGTACTACCAACTGCTGTTGTCCCCTTCTTTTATATTTTTCAATATCATTAACGACATCTCCATGAAGTCGCAATAGCTTTAATGCAAATTTCATATAAAAAGCTTGCCAGTGATCAGAAAAAGGTTCCTTCAATGAAGCATAATACTCAGCTTTTTTCATATATTCCATAGCCTGAGAGAAAAGCAGCGTCTCCTTTATCCTTAATCTGGCCTCAGTTGAATCCTGAGGTTGAGACTCTTCTAAAGCTTGTATGAGTAGATTATATTGATCTTCTTTCTTCATATCTTTAGGTAAGGCTTGAATACCCGCTTCAATAATAGCTGTGGATAATCCGGCTAAATGCGTACCACATAATTTCTTATGAAAGAATTCAACTGTATCGACGCCCTGAGGTATCTTTTTCTTGTCCACAAACAAATATGATTGCTTATTTTCTTTTTTTATATAAAAAATTGAAGTTTGATCTGCTCCTTCCTTATTATTAGTAGCTTTATCATCATCCATGACTATACCTATATGGTTAAACTTTTTAAAAAGGTGTTGCTATTTCTGCTATTCTTGCTAAGAAATTATGTATTTTACCGTAAAAAATAGCAAAATAGCAGAAATAGCAAGGGTACTATCTCAGAATCCAAACCTCCTTATGTTTAATATTATCAATTTCTCCTTTTGCAGGGCCAATTATCCATCCATGAGATTTCAAAATATTTAACAATTTTTTTGCTACAGCTTTTGAGCGAATGGAATTAGGGCCTTTTTGATAAATCATAATGGTAGGGAACCTTTTAATATTCTTTTCATGCAACCACTCCAATAGTTTATTTGCTTGAACAAGTTCTTGATCTATTTGTGACAGCCCCAAAAGCCTTAGAGATTCTGAAAGATAAAATTCACAGATCTTAATGGCATTGTCAATCTCCATTATTTTAACTTCACTAGGATTGATATATTCAAAGACTGACAGAATTCCTGCTATACGTAACGCATTCTCAGCAATTTTAGCCGCTACTGCTTTTATTTGCTCATATGTACCATTGGGGCGCATCTCATATTCTATCTGATTATGAAATTCTATCCACCGATTACAAGATTCTTGTGATAGCGATAATTCTACAGGACGTAACTCACTAGTATTATCTAGAGATACCGGGAGAGATCTGTCCATTAACTCTACTACTCGATCTTTAAAATTCTTAAATCCGGGCTTAAAATAAATATTTTCCGATTTATAGCTTCTGCTTCCTATAGTACTCTTGGGATGTGATATGAGGCATCTACTTAAAAACCCCTGCCCAATTAGAATAGGATTGGCAAATATCTGTTGAGCTACTATGGGTTGAATCATAAGGCTAAGACTTAAACGTTTACCGTACAAATTATATACACCATCTTTTACTCTAGCTCTGTCAATTTCTCCTGCATCCCAAAGAGCAGAAAGACCTGCTGCTGTTGAAAGGACATTCTCCTCTCGCATCGCATGACCTCCTATAAACCGTCCCCCTTCATCAGAGAATAACCCTATTGAAGGTGTACTTTTAGATAGATGAATCACAAGAGATGGAAATGTTGGCTCAGCTAGTAGCATTATAGGATCTAGTGGTGGCTTGGGAGCCTCTTCCAGTTCCAGTACATTACCTACTTTTACAGCTTTATCTCGTTTGTGAGACCAGGCATCATATTGATTTTTGAATTGATACATGTCTCTGTGATAAATTTGAAGTATCATTTTTTGATACTCTTTGATTGTATGAAGTACAACTTTATCGATACCGGTCTTACGTTCTCCACTTTCTCCAACCGTAATAAAAAAAAGAGAAAGAGGAATTGATCTACCATCGATAATTATGTTATAAAAAGGCTGTGTAACTAGTGCTGTTGCACTAAGAAGACTTTGTGCGCATATAGTCATTGGGGCTTGTACTACTTCATTTAAATCCCTACAGGCTGCTGATAATCTCACCCCTAAAGCCTCTACGGGAAAGATCATTGGATCCGGTACCTTTCTAAATAAAGGAGTTGGCTGGGCAAGATGCTGATAAATTGTTAGACCAAAAAAAGAACATAAATCATTAATATTTTTATCTCTACAGTGGTTATGGAAACATTTAAAGCCATGGCTATCATAACCATCCTTATGCGGTTCAAAATATTTTGTATTGCCTCTATTATTTGATGACGTATGATCCTTTTCCCATGGACACTTAATATCATAACATCCTTTCGGATGAGTTTTGGCACTTCGAAATAATCCATGATTATAGATAGCTTCTAAAATTTTATTATCATTCTTATTCTCTTTTACTTTATTACGTGGTGGTGAAGGGATCTTTATATACTTATCTGCTTCAGATACAAAAAAAGATCCTCTGTATGCATCTATAGAATTGATCTCTATGATTTTACTTACAAACGGATCCTTTTTCTGATGCAAGAACCCGGGTAATCTCATCACTCGAGAAAGATCTTTCACTTGAGGATCTCCATCATATATTTTAGCAAGATAGGTTTGTACTTTTGTAAAGTGCTCTAATTCCAAATCATGCACTAACCAATATGCATGGTACCTTCCGGGGCTACTCTCAATAATAATATGAGGTGTAACCTGTGCCTCCTTCACAGGTGTTAATGGAGCACCGTCTAAATCAACAAAAACAGCTCTTACAGCTTGAATATTACTACTCTTTCTACCTTTGCCGTCAGTTTTATTCACAGTAAAGAAGATACCTGAACCTCTCTGATTTAATGCTACCAACTCTTCTCTGTGATCTTCAAAAGATCCATGTAAGATTTTTGCATTAGTATCATAAGAACCGGATTTGCGATCACTAAAAGTTTGAAAAGTGATAGTTGCATCAGGTGCAATTAGAGATAAAAATTTTTGGGCATCTTTAAGATTTGGACTAAAATCATTAACTCTGTTAACATTATGTTGTAATGTGTTTCTTGGTCGCATTTGTTCCGATGCGGCCTTTTTTACTTCTTCCATGTTGAACCTCCTTCTTTTTGAGATTCAATCCATTGATCAAATAGAGCCATATTTAAAAAAATACGCTTACCTATCTTACGTACAGCTTGATCTAAGCCATTTTTATGCCTCCTCAGTAGATAGTAGCGCAATTGTCCCCGAGTAAAAGGGTAATTGGGATTTTCCGGCATTTGTTCGACTGAACAATAAATAGTATTTATCATAAGAATTCCTTATTAATTCAAATACTACTGATTATTATTTATTAATGCTGATTTTGTCTGTGCGCTATGGGAGACAGTTTTAGATGCTAGAATTTCAATGACTTAGAATTTCTCTTTACAAATGATGGAAATGCTTGAGACAAAAACGTCACGAAAGAAACATTAGCAATATTAAGTGAATCTGTTATTCGACGAAAACTTCTCCTTAAGCTACTAAGAGGCGTTGTTAATATGTTTTTATACTCATTAACCGATCCATTTAATTTACTAATAAAAAACAAATATTCAAATAGAGTTTTTGAAATAACTACTGGGATTTCACCAAAATAAGTAGGTATGACTAGAAGATGTTCCTCCTTCCCATTAGTTTGTTGATTCTTAATTGAGTTTCCTTTTATTTGGTGCAGCCATTGGATCTCTGTAGGAAATCCTAAATAGGAGCTTGTTAAACAGATCCATACTAATGCTAGTAGCTCTATAGATATCATTTGACTATTAGGGCGACTATTTAAAATAGCTTCTGCTAAAGCCTGCAAAATATTGCTAATAGAATAAATATCCGGAGGTGAGGCTTCCGACTGCACCTTCTTTAAGATAATTCCTTTATTATTACAGGATCGAATTTCCATTTTACGAGGAAAAATAGTCTCAAAATACCCCCATTCCGAACTAGAGAATTCTTTTTTCAAAAATCCCGTAAAACTACGTAATGATCTTTCATAACGAACTTTACATCCTCTTTTTCGATAAATATCATCAGCTAAACGCTTCAAATACTGAATAACCGTTTCTTCTATTTCCGGTTTCGGGATTATATATTTAGGGGAAATAGAAATATCTAGAATTTGCTCAAACCAGTCGTTATAAACAGGAAGAGCCTTCTCATCAAAAGGATGTTTAAAAGTATCAGCAACTCCCTTTTTACTTAAAAAAGCAAAATTAGTATCTGCATATAACCAACAATAAGCCTCTTGTTCAGTATATCGCTCTTCCGGCATTTGAGAGTCTTCATCGTTCCATACATCAGGAGCATAAGATTTCCAAAATTCTTTATGTTCTCTTATCCCCTCTTTTAAATCGCGCAATAGCATATGAACACTTTGTAGATTTCTAGTCATATTTGCCTCCTTGTAATTTTTCAGATATGTTCCGGCTAAACTTCTTGACTAATGACCCCTCCAGATGCGTATAACGCTGTAACATCTGCAAAGAACGATGGCCCATAGCAGTCGCTAATTCTAAATTAGAAGCTCCTTGACGAGCAGCAAATGTGGCAAAGGAGTGCCGTAGATCATGAAATTTAAAGGATTGAATATTGGCCTGTTCCAATACATCAGACCATACAGATCTAATATCTAATTGTCTAAATGCTGTTTTACCGGGGAAGACACAATTGTGATGAGTCTTCTTCATTTTTTTCAAATGATTAAGCTCCTGAATCACTACATCAACTAATGGTAAACTCCTTGGTCTTCCATTTTTAGTTACTTTTACATAAGCCATTTGACTTTCAAAATCGATGTCATCCCATTGTAACCCTAAGATTTCTCCTTTTCCAGCCCCTGTAGTAAGAGCTATTAAAACAATAGCATATATATAAGGATGATGATGTTCTTTACAGACTTGTAATAATAGAATAGCTTCTTCATCAGATAAATAACGATCTCTACCGGAAGATTCTTTTAATTTTAATAATTTATTGCAGGGGTTTTGATCAATCCAATGCAAGTGTTTGACGGCATATGTTAAAATAGACGATAAAGTAGAAAAGTATCGGTTGACAGTACCCGGAGTACGTTTTTTACCATGTTTCGTATCTGTCTCTAATAAAAATTTACGCTCTTTACTTATCAGCTCCGAATTAATATGACAAAGGGCATAGGAGCCAATCCGTTGATTCCAATATTCTAAATGTCTTAAGGTGTCTCTAACAGAACGATGATGCTCTAAAGCCCCATCAGAAGTATAACGCTCCATTAATAGTGAAAAGGTATTCTTGTTTTTATGCCGGGAGAAATTAAAACGACCGGATTTAATTTTTCTTTCTGTTTCATTTGCCCAATCTTCAGCCTCTTGTTTACGGTCAAACGTTTGGCCGGTAGTTGGAAAACCTTTTAGTCTAATAACAGCTCTCCAAGTGGTTCCGGTAATGGTTTTTCTTTTGAAAATTGATGCCATACTATGCCTCTCTTTAATTATTTGGTAAATCAAAAGATTGGATAGTACCGGTAAAACTATTCTTCACTGCACCGTTTTTGCACCGCAAAAGCTAAAATCTCATTATTTAGAGTTTTATAATTTACCCTATATTCTCTTAAGTCCCTTGTTTTTAATGAGATAAAAATTTGGGGGCGGTTGGATTCGAACCAACGTATCCATTACAGAGACGGAGTTACAGGGAGCGGTAAAATTGCTTCGCACCCAAACCGAGAAGGAGCTATCCAAGCCGTTTTCTATGCCTATAAGAGCTCAAAATTTTTCTAAAAAAAGACTTCATACTACAAAGAACGAGATGACAAGAAAAGAATGTATTGAAGAAATTAAACAGATCGCGGAAAAAGATTGCCTCTACTTTGATGAAAGTGGAATCAATAGATATCTGAGCAGGGCGTGTGCAAGAATCTTAAGAGGGATTCAAGTATATGGCATAGCCTCCGGTATGAGATATGTAAGAGAAAACTTGATTACAGCACAAAGAAAGGCTCACATTCTATGACCTTTTTGTTATCGCGGGACTTGTAATACAGATTTTTTCAACATGTGGTTAAAAGAGTTTCTCACTCCTGCATTAAACCCCGGATAAGTTGTGATCATGGATAATGCAACTTTCCATAAATCGCAGGAAACGAAAAGGCTTATAGAAGAAGCGGGCTGTCGCATTCTCTATTCTATCGAATTAGTAATAGAAATTATAATTTAAACTACTATAAATCAATCTGAAGCTGAGTTATAAGCTGATTTATTTTTTTTAAAAGATCATCCGACACTTTTAAATTGCTGATTTCGCGGAAGTTGCGAAAGTTAAATAATATTCTAAGGAGTTCCCATTCTTTTGATAAAAAAGCTATAATTTGCTTGGGATTGTGATGGGCGCAATAAACTTCCCCTCTATGAAAAGCGATTTCCCGTAAGGGTTGTTTGCATCTTGAGCACTCAGTGCTGATAGAGAACAATCCATCATACTTAAGAAGTTTAATTTTGAAGCTACTCATTAGAAGTGGAAGAGGACATGTAAAAAGAGCAATCTGCTTCAAATAGGCGACGACTAGACTGAATAGTGCCGGAGAAGGTTCTGAAGGCATTTGAGTAGATTTTATATGTTGAATGATTTCGCCGGCAGTTTTTAAGGCATCCAGGTTATTTCGTATTGGAAAATAGGCATTTATCAATTTAGCCTCTTTGAAATGATAGAGTTCTCCTTTAGCTTTTCGAAAATAGAAATTTGCTAACGTAAGAGGGAGGCAAAAACCGGTACGTAAACTTTTAGGTCGATTCGCCCCCTTGACCAAAAGTTTGATGATACCCTCCTTTTGCGTAAATACAGAAATAATTCGATCAAAATCCTGAAAATTTAATGAGGATAAAATTAGCCCCGGGCTTTCTGTATATGTATTCATAGAAACCCGGATAAGTTTTGATTTTCAGTTTCCTTAACAGTATCCTTACAATAAGATCCCATAAGTTCTTCTTTTAAAGTATTTAAGGAGGATTTATGTCAAATTCCATAACTAACAAATCACATTTTGATCATTCACTTCCGGTTCACTCGATCCCGATTGCTTCTTCTTCAATGTTTAAGAACCATAAAATTGTTCATTTAACGGCTAAAAACCTTAAAAGCAAAGATAGTACAGCTCAAAAAGCCGTGGACTATAGTCGTTTAATTTTACATTGATAAGATTGCTTGATCAATGGCGAATTTAAAATTCGTAACTTTTCGTAATATCTCTCTAACTTTATTTTTCATATTAGCCCAATATTTTTCTATAGGATTTAAGTCCGGAGAATATGGAGGAAGAAACATAAGCTTACAACCGGCAGATTCTACTGTTTTCCTGCTTTCCGCTGACTTGTGAAAACCTGCATTGTCAAGAATAAGAACACTACCGGGTGTAAGCTGAGGAGTCAAAACTTCCTTAAGCCAAATATTGAATAACCCGGTATTACAAGTACCTTCAAAACACATTGGAGACAAAAACTGCCCTTTAGATAGGGCTGAAATAATATTTTGCCTTATAAAGCGGTTTCCTGAAACCGCTCCAAAAACTTTTTTGCCGCGTAAGCTTCTTCCGGACTCACGAAATAAAAATTGATGAATCCCGGTTTCATCGAGATAAATTCTCTTGTCAAAGGGAATATTTTTTAAATCTTTCATAAAAGCTTCCCGTTTCTTTTCATCTCTTTCCTTATAGCGAGTAGTTTTTTTTTTCGTGTAATTTTTAATCTTTTAAGGGCATAAAAAATCGTTTGCGGAGTGACTGAAAAATAATCAGCAATTTCCGATAAAAAATAATCCGGATGTTTTTCTACATATTTAGATAACAACTCATCATCTAATTTCTTATAAGCATATTTTCTGCGGATTGGCTTTAAATGTCCTTTTTGCTTTTTTTGCAAGATCCATCGATATATTGTTGCGATACCTACTTGAAAAATATGGCCGGCTGTTTTTTTATCATGATGTTTTTCTATATGTTGTCATACTTTCTCTCGGAGATCTACTGAATAGGCTCTAGGCATTGTTTTGTCCTTATTGTTTGTATAAAAAAAGAAGGATAACATATTATCAAATAAAAATTAAAGTACTATATATTAAGAATCATAATTCTTCGGTATCAGAGGTTTTAAAGCAAAGAGAATGTGGTTCCGGCTACTTAGATATATCTGATAGATATTTAAACGAACTATATCCTTTGATTGACGGGACTAAATATAGCCCGATTAAAAACAGTGTTGGAGTTCACATTGGCGTTATCTCTTTTGATGAGGGTAAGGCTAAGGGTATTGTTTTAAAAGAACAAGTAACAACGGTAAGTTTTGAATTTAAAAAGGTTACTTGTGTATCCGGAAGATTTAAAAATTGCCGGCTTGTGCAAGTGATTTCTAACGATCTCTTCAGGGTACGAGAAAGTTATGATTTAAGTCCTCTTCTCGAAAATCATGATTTTCATATTGCCTTTGCTCAAAAGAGTCGAGAACAAGTTAAGCAGGTTGCGACCGCTTCTTTTGCGATAGCCGTCTACTCGTTAATAGATTGCAATGTAGTTCATATTCTAATATACCATTTACTTCTTTTAGAAAAAAAACTAACTTGCTACAATTCTTCTCTTTTTCGCTGCACCGATAGCTCAATCGGATAGAGTACCCGGCTTCGAACCGGGTGGTTAGAGGTTCGAGTCCTCTTCGGTGCAACATTACTTTCAAGGATATTAAAATAAGATCTGGTTTTTTCAGGCCACTATTTGTTATAATTAAGGTTTAAGCGTAAAATAAGAGGTAAAAAGCTATGGTGGATAAGAACAAATTCGCTGATATTGAAGGATATCACATCTCCATTACGGGAAAAAATGTTGTCATTACAGATGCCATGAAAGCTTGTGCCATAGAAAAGTTATCTAAAATCGACCGTTTTTCTCAGGATATTATTGATGTTCATGTTATTATGGATCTTCAAAAGATGGAACATAGAGTGGATTTCATCTTAAGTGTTGGACACACTAAGATTAAAGTTCATTACTCTTCTCAAGATATCTATATGTCTATTGATAAAGGAGTTGATAGATTACAAGCTCGCTTAAGAAAATATAAATCACGGCTTCAAGAACATCGTTCAAAAGATAGTATGTTAGAAAAAAATGAAACATTGGAAGAGATGAATGTCAAGATCATCCCGGCTCCCATAGATTTTCTTGAGGAATGCAACGACGCTATTGATGATGAAAACCAAAATCAAATAGAAAATATTTTTGGTCGGCCTCATGAAATTATCAAAACAGAGACAAGACCATTAAAGACATTAACTGTAGATGAAGCCGTTATGAACTTAGATCTTTCACAGGATTTCTTCTTAATCTATCGTTCTGAAGAAGATAAAAAAATTAAGGTTGTCTATCGAAGAGCGGATGATCATTTTGGTATTATTGAGGTTCATTAACTTATTAGGCTTACAGCTGTTTTGAAGGAACATCTTTTTTTACTGAGGGTGTTGATCTAATAAGGCATGTGATGTTGTGAATGCTTTCTTATTAATTTGTTGTCTTTCTATAGCAGCATTAGGAGCGGGTTTCCTTTGTCTTTTACATAAGGGTATTGATGAACTTTTTTTGAAATTTGGCTCTCAAAGGTCTCCTCAGCTAGATCCGCAAGCTATCAATATCTTACAAGATGCGGGTTATCAAGTTCGCAAACGTCATAAACAACGTAGGGTGTCGATGTTTGTTGATGGAAGAAAAGTGAGTTTCGATATTTCTCCTGATGCTTTTGCTATGAAAGATAATCGCAATTATTTAGTTAAAGTGAGAAGAGGAGGGCCTGAAAATGATGTGACCCATCCTGAAATTCGCCGAGAGCTGATTGAAGACTTTCATAATTTCCCTGTTGATGGTATTTTATTAGTCAATTTAGATCGATATAATGTAAATAATATAAGATTTACTTATAAGGCATTACGGAAGACTAAATATTTTTTTATGATAATAATGGCTTTCTTTTTAGGGCTTTTATTTGCACTTATTCTATTGGAGTTTAAATCAAATGTCTCATAAGAAAAAAGCGGTTTATGACTCTATAAGAAGTCACTGGGTGGCCGCATCGCCTGAAGAATATATTCGTCAGGCATGGGTTCAGAGGATGTATTCAGAACTCGGTTATCCCAAAGACTACCTGGCTATAGAAAAAAAATTATCAAGTCTTAACCATTTGACAAGTAAAGATAATTGTCCTGATCGTCGACTCGATATTCTCTGTTTTGCGAAAAACATTCACACGAGTTACTCTTTATTTCCCCTTATTCTAGTGGAATGTAAAGCTCACAAATTAAATGATTCTTCCTTAAGACAAGTGGTAGGGTACAATCACTATGTTCACGCTCCTTTTATTGCTCTTGTCAATGATACGGCGGTTCGCACCGGATGGTTTGATAAGAATGAAAAAAAATATCGCTTTGTAGAATATATGCCAATTTTTGAGGATCTGATCAATTCGATTCAAATTCGGGAAGTTATCGTTGAAGACTGCACGGATGCAGACGACCCGCGAGTGACAGTTGCGTATCGAAGAGGAGCAGAGAGGAACGAAAAGCGCGTTAATTGTTGACGGTGGCGGTGCTTGTTGGATATACTAGCCGCTTAAAATAAAAAGTTTACAGTGAAAGCAGTCAAACTAAGATTTTATCCTACACTCAAGCAGAGACGGCAACTTACAGAAGAATTTAGATCTTCTAAGTTTGTTTATAATTGGTCTTTAGCATACAGATCAAAATTTTATGAAAAAAAGAAAGAGTCTATTAATTGGATTGGTCTATCTCGTGAAATAACTAAGCTTAAAAAAGAAAAGCCCTTTTTAAGGAAGACAACGGGAACAGTTCATTGTAATATTTTAAAGGGTCCGGAATCCGGATATCAACGTTTTTTTCGTAAACAAGGAAAGTTTCCAAGGTTCAAGAGATTCAAAAGATCTTGTACCTATACACTTGACAAACGACAAACCAAAAACATCTTCCAAGATAAAAAAATATTAAAACTTCCAAAACTTGGAAAAGTTAATGTTGTATGGTCTCAAGAAGTACCTATATTTCCAAATAGCGCTACTGTATCTGTAGATTCTGCTGATAGATAGTTTGTATCCTTACAGGTTGATTGTAAATGCGAAAAAGAGATTCCCTATACAATATCTGCTGTTGGAATAGATATGGGCCTTCATTATTATATCATAACAAGTGAAGGTGAAAAAATAAAATCGCCTAAAATATTAAGAAAAAACTTAAGGAAACTTAAAAAGAAAAGTAGATTTTTCTCTAAAAAAAAGAAGAGATCTAACAATAGATTAAAAGCACGTAAAAGGCTTGGAAAGCTTCATGCGCGAATAGCCGATAAGAGGCGAGACTTTTTGCATAAATTGAGTACGACTATTGTTAAGAAGCACCAAACGGTGGCACTATAGTCGTTTAATTTTACATTGATAAGATTGCTTGATCAATGGCGAATGTAAAATTCGTAACTTTTCGTAATATCTCTCTAACTTTATTTTTCATATTAGCCCAATATTTTTCTATAGGATTTAAGTCCGGAGAATATGGAGGAAGAAACATAAGCTTACAACCGGCAGATTCTACTATTTTCCTGCTTTCCGCTGACTTGTGAAAACCTGCATTGTCAAGAATAAGAACACTACCGGGTGTAAGCTGAGGAGTCAAAACTTCCTTAAGCCAAATATTGAATAACCCGGTATTACAAGTACCTTCAAAACACATTGGAGATAAAAACTGCCCTTTAGATAGGGCTGAAATAATATTTTGCCTTATAAAGCGGTTTCCTGAAACCGCTCCAAAAACTTTTTTGCCGCGTAAGCTTCTTCCGGACTCACGAAATAAAAATTGATGAATCCCGGTTTCATCGAGATAAATTCTCTTGTCAAAGGGAATATTTTTTAAATCTTTCATAAAAGCTTCCCGTTTCTTTTCATCTCTTTCCTTATAGCGAGTAGTTTTTTTTTTCGTGTAATTTTTAATCTTTTAAGGGCATAAAAAATCGTTTGCGGAGTGACTGAAAAATAATCAGCAATTTCCGATAAAAAATAATCCGGATGTTTTTCTACATATTTAGATAACAACTCATCATCTAATTTCTTATAAGCATATTTTCTGCGGATTGGCTTTAAATGTCCTTTTTGCTTTTTTTGCAAGATCCATCGATATATTGTTGCGATACCTACTTGAAAAATATGGCCGGCTGTTTTTTTATCATGATGTTTTTCTATATGTTGTCATACTTTCTCTCGAAGATCTACTGAATAGGCTCTAGGCATTGTTTTGTCCTTATTGTTTGTATAAAAAAAGAAGGATAACATATTATCAAATAAAAATTAAAGTACTATAGCGGTAATGATAGGGACGTGTTGAAACAGGAAAAGCGCAATGAGAAAACCCGCACGATGCGGGTAGTTGAGTCAATCAACGATTTCGAATGTTAGCCGCCGTCTCCGAGATAGAAGCTATTGATATGGTCGTTAAAATCCATGATCTCCACCAATAATCCCACCGGGATTTTCGAAGAAGTAGAAAGTTGTTAAATAGGGACTATCACTTTTGATGGTACACCAGCCCGGAAAGTAATTAAGGAACTGTTTGATCTCCTGATCGGGTTTAAATAAATACGATCCTTGAGGAGCTAAAGATAGGTTGCGCCGGATGGTTTGATCATCTTGTTGTCGATAGAAATTAAGCGTTAAATTAGCTTGCGTTGTCCATGTTTGTTTTTGAGAGCTATTTAATAGCCAGATAGATGATTCATTATGATCATGACAAATAGGGGACCAGCGGAAAGCAGAGGGTTTAGATTCTAAAGAAGGGTTGGCAGGTTGCATATTAACGCAGATATTACAAGGAAGGCCTTTGGATTCAATACCAATATCAAGACCGATTTTGATGCGGGTTGGAAGTGGAGCTCGCTCTCTTGGCCTTGCAATGAGCCGTGCTGTAAGTGTTTGATCAGTATTGATATCAAATTCCTCAACGATCGGTTTTATTTCTAGCCGGCTCAAATTAGTCTCTGATAGGACCATAGCTGCTTCTTTAAATGCCAGTAAATGTCCCCGGGTATCTCTAATCTCAACGTCAATAAGAAGTGTTGTAGGAGATAAAATGGGATAGAAATTGACATTTGTAAAATAGTGATCGTGAACTTTTAAAGGGATCATAAGGGTAGAAGGATAGTATTCTTTATCCGTATTTTGCCAGTAATCAGTATCAGAATCTAAGTGACTTAAGTCATAGTAAGTATGAGTCACATTTATGATAGAGTGAGAATGATTGATATTTCCGACAATTAGTCTGGGAAAGGTACCATTAGAAGCAAAATCTAATTTCATTGTACCCGGAAGATTTTTTAAGAACTTTCTTAAATCGACATGTTCAGATGGATACAGTATCGTGGTACTATAAGGCTCGGAGGAAGGAAGAAAAATTTCATAATCGAGTTGTTCTTTATAGGCATTAAAGAAACTCATTTTGCTACTTCCGGGTTCTAATTTTTTTGAGCCGTTAATCAAAGAGATAAAGGGGAGAAAATCTTCAGTAGCATAAATATTAAATCCCCCTTCAGGCACCCGGGTTTGGTTGTTTATAATGAAGTCTTCAGTATCGTTATAAATGCGTTGTGCTGAGTGAACAACAACACTTGAATTATCCCCATAGTAATTAACAACCACTGCGGGGTATGGAAACCGCAAGTTTTGCGCAGAGAGAAATTCAATTTCGATACTACCTAAAAAGGATGCGGTATGTTTAGGTAAATAATCGATTAACTCTATTAGATATGCTTTAGGTTTATCGATAATGGACTCTTTTTGAGAAATAATCACTCCATTTTTAGAACGGAGTGTGATGCGATATTCGAGAAAAGAGATCTTATTTTTAAGATCCCAGTAATTTAGAAAGAGGAGTCTTGAGGTAAGGGTGTTACTATGAAAGACAGGGAAAATGGCAGAAGATCGATGGCAAGTTGTTGATGCTGATTGCAAAGAACGGTTTGTTAAATGAGAATAATAACTTTTCATTATCAATTAGATATATCAACGTAAATATCTTCGCTTTTTAATGTAACCGGGTAGCAAGTAGCATCTTCACCACCGGTAAGGCATTCTCCATTGGAGATATCAAAACGCCGGCCATGCCAAGGACATGTAACTTCTCTTTCTTCAATCTCACCTTCACCTAACGGACCTCCCATATGAGGACATTCCGCATTAAGAGCAAAGATCTTACCATCCAAATTAAATAAGGCTATTTCATTTCCATTTGGTCCTTGTACCGTAATGGCCGAACCCAAAGGAATATCTGATTTGACAGCTAACTTGATTAACATAATCATCCGGAAATAAATATTTGTCAAAAGTATACGTTTAAAGATAGAAATTGCTCAAGTAATTCCTATATAAATCTTACCTTAATAAGGTGTATTTTTCTGGAAAAGATCTAAGCGTTTACTTATTATACCTTTTAGTAAAGTGCCGAGGATGTTCGCTTAGAAGAGCCTCTTACTTTGAATTGTGTTTTAAACCGGAAAAATTGACTAATTAATTTTTTTGATCATAAAAATACGATAAGCTAAAGTTTTTGGTGTCTTATTTTGCCGAAAAGAAATTTTAATTATATAAGAATGCGTTATCAATAGTTGTCCCGTTTAGGAAAGGATCTGGTTGTCATATGCAAGAAATACTTTTGAATATAGAATCGAAAGAAATCCGTTGTGCTCATTTAAAAAATGGACACCTACATGATCTTATTGTCGAAAGAAAAAAAGAAAGGCAACTTACAGGTAATATTTACCGGGGACGAGTAACCAATATTTTACATAATATTCAGTCTGCTTTTATCGATATTAATGAAGGTGAAAATGGTTTTATTCATATCTCAGATATTTTGGAGAATATAAAAAAATTCGAAGAAATTTTTGATATGGATTTTGATATTGATGAAGGGAGCTCTTCAAAAACGTCAGGAAAGAAAGGTAAGGAAAAAAATAAAGATATTGAACAGGTAATGAAAATTGATCAACCGGTTCTAGTGCAAGTGATAAAAGAACCAATTGGTACAAAAGGGGCTCGCCTAACATCAAAGATTTCTATTGCCGGTAGATATCTTGTTTTACTGCCTAATGCTCCCTTAAGGGGAGTTTCTAGAAAGATCGAGGATTTTCATGAAAGAGATAAGCTTAAAAAGTTGATTAGAGCTTTTGAAATGCCACAAGACATGGGCCTTATTTGTCGTACGGCTAGCCGCTATGCTTCTCAAGAGATGTTGATTGCAGAGGCCAATGATTTATTAAAAAGCTGGCAAGAAATAATGGAGAAGTTTAATCAATCAGATAAACCGACATGCTTATATCAAGAATCGGATCTTATAAAAAGAGCGGTTATGACAGCTGTAGATAAACGGTTCGCTCGCCTACTTGTTGACGATTATTCTACATTTCAAAAATGCAAACGCATTTATCACAAATATTCGCAAGAGCATAATTTAAAGATCGAATTGTATAGAGACAAAGTGCCAATGTATGAGCGCTTTGCAGTTGAAAGAGAGATAGATAAAGCATTATGTCGCAAAATCTGGTTACCTGGTGGAGGATATCTTTTCTTCGAATACACTGAGGCTATGATTACAATTGATGTCAACTCCGGAAGAAGTACAAATAGTGATTCCAACTTAGAAGAGACGCTTGTACGCATTAATATGGAAGCTGCTGAAGAAATAGCTCGTCAACTTAGGCTTCGTAATACCGGCGGATTGGTGATCTGTGATTTCATTGACATGCGGACTAGAAAAAATCAAAGAAGGGTCTTAGAGTGCCTTAGAGAATCTATGAAAGAAGATGCTGCTAAATGTACTATTTTAGGCATGAGTGAGTTTGGTCTGGTTGAAATGACTCGTCAGCGTAGTCGTGAATCATTAATGCAAACAATGTTTAATGGGTGTCCTTACTGTAATGGTAGTGGAAGAATAAAAAATTTTGAATCGATCTCAATTGAAATTGAGCGGTCGTTAAAAAAAATAATCGAAGTTGATCAACAGTTTGCTTTGCGACTAGTGACACATCCTCAAGTAGATCACTATTTAAATGTGATTGATAAGCATTTTTTACAGAAAACAGCTGAAAAAATGCAAGCCCGATTAGAATTTGATTTAGATGATGCTCTCCATCTCAATGAATTCAAATTTTTTTCGACAATAAATGGCAAAATATTTGAAGTTTAATTAACGATATTAAGCATATTATGGAAGAATTTTATTCTAAAATAGACGGATATTATCAAGAAGGAGTGCTCGATAAACACCATACACAGGTTTTAAAAAAGTTTTTCTGCAGTTATGAAGCAGCTCTAGCTTTTCATGGGATTGATGTTACATGCTCTATCCTTGATACTTTTTATAAATATTTAGATTTACTTGTTTTGAATTTGAAATCACCTTTTGTTTTTGAGCCCTATCATCAAAGGATTTTAAAACCTATCAACTATCATCAGTTTGGTCTAGAGTTTTTTCGTCCTTTAATTGAAAAAAAATCATCTGAGTATGTTGGCGCTAAAAATATTGAGAAAATGATTAAGCAAATAGAAAATGGAGAAAACGTCATTTTATTTGCTAATCACCAAACGGAAAGCGACCCTCAAGCTATCAATTTATTGTGTGAAGATTCATTTTCTGATTTTGCAGCCAATATGATCTTTGTTGCAGGAGAAAGAGTGACTGCAGATCCTCTTGCTATTCCTTTTAGTAAGGGATGTAATCTAATATGTATCTATTCAAAAAAGCATATTAATAATCCTCCGGAATTAAAACAGAAAAAACAAATGCATAACAAGCGTACCATGCAGATGATGAGTACACTTTTAGGTCAAGGGGGCAAATGCATTTATGTAGCTCCCAGTGGTGGAAGAGATAGGCCAAATGAAGAGGGTGAATTTGAAGTCACTCCCTTTGACCCTCAAAGCATTGAAATGTTTTACTTGATGGCAAAACGGTCAGGAATACCTACTTATTTTTATACTTTGTCATTATTAACTTATAATCTTTTCCCGCCACCTGATACAGTGGAAATTGAATTAGGCGAAAAACGAACGGCCAAACGTGTAGGCATTTATGCTTATTTTAGTGAGGAATATGATATGGATGCTTTTCCGGGTTGTGATCCAACCAACAAATTAAATCAGCGTCATGCTCGTGGAGAGTATTTGTGGAAACAAGTCAATGATCATTATCAAACATTAAAAGAGATCGCTATGAAGTATGTATCTTAAAAGGGAGAAAAATGAGATCTATGAAAACAACTTTTGCTATGGCAGCTATTTTGAATATGGTTTTAGCTTCCACTCTTTTTGCTAAAGCACGAGCTTCCTCTGATTATACCACGATAGAAAATAAGGCAAAAGTTGAGATCTTAACTCCTTCTTTGTCAAATATTGAACGAAAGAAAATACAATTAAATAATGGCTTAAAAGTCTATCTTGTTTCCGATCCTAGCGCAGATAAATCCGGTGTAGCCTTGTCAGTTGAAGTAGGTTTTTGGGAAGATCCAAAGAATCATGCCGGCATGGCTCATTTTTTAGAGCACATGCTTTTTTTAGGAACAGAAAAGTATCCTGAAGAGGGTGCATTTCAGAAGTATGTTGGTGAAAATAGTGGTATGGCAAATGCTTCGACTTCAAGCAATCGAACTGTTTACGAATTTCAAATTAATAACGAGGCTTTTGCGGTTGGGTTAGATCGATTTTCACAATTTTTTATTCACCCTCTTTTCAATCCTTCCGGAGTCGATCGTGAGATGCATGCTGTGGATCAAGAGCTGGCATCTATAGCTGAAAATGATAACATAAGATTATATGCGGTTACTTTAGCATTAGGAAATCCAAGTCATCCTAACTCAACCTTTGGTTGCGGTAATCTTCAAACTTTATCTGAAATTACTCAAAAAGAACTTATTGAGTGGTATAAGAAGTATTACAGCGCGAACATCATGAATTTATCCGTCTATTCGAACTTACCGATGAGTCAGTTGGTTGCAATGGTTGTTAAGGATTTCGCTTTAATTCCTAATAGGCATGTTACCGTTCCTCAATGGAAAGAACCCCTCACCAATAGCAAAAATGCCGGCGATATGGTCTATATATCCCCGGTTAAAGATATAAGACGCTTGTTTATGCTGTGGGAATTATCACCCGAATTTGCTCATGATATGGATTACCATACAACTCAACTCGTCGGCTTCCTTTTAAGGAATCAAGATACGAATAGCTTGTATACCCTTTTGAAAGAAAAAGGGTTAATTAATGACCTCAATGCATGGGGAGAAGAAATACATTTTGCTCATGCTCTGTTCTTTTTGGAAATAGATCTTACGGATAAAGGAGTCAAAGAAGTTGATAGGGTTATTGAGTATTGTTATCAGGCTATTAATACGATTAAAGACAAAAACATTCCTAATTATCTAAGCCAAGAATTAAAAGAGATGGCAATGGTTCATTATGAATATCAATCTAGAAAAAATGTATTCAACCAAGTTCAAAAAAGTGCGATTGAAATGATATATGAGGATTTGTCAACGTATCCTGAAAAATCCGGATGGGCAACAAAATTCGATTCTAAAAGAGCAAATACATTACTAAATGAGCTGGTTCCTAATAAATGCCTGTATCTCCTGAACGCTAGGCCGGAATTGACAAACGTTGAGCCTGATCGTGAAGAAAAGTGGACTCATGCTCCTTATAAGGTTAAATCAATACCTAAAGCCCGGCTTTTAGCTTGGTCTGAAGCTCCGAAAAATTCACATATCATGATACCGCGAAGAAACCCATTTATTCCCGAGAATCTAAAGCCGGTCAATCATGTCGTTTTTGATAATAAACAACCGATACCACAATTATTGGTGCATAATGATTTTGCTCAAGTATACTATGTTCCGGATAATAATTTTGGTGTTCCGGAGATTGACTGGAAGATGTATTTAAATACTCCATCCTTTAGGTCTAGCCCTCAACAAAAGGTTCTCATTGATCTATATATCACAAGTGTTAATGAGGGATTAACATCTTATGCCTATATGGCAAGTGTTGCGGGGATGAATTATTCACTTACTGCAGATCCGGAGTTAGGTTTAAAATTAAGTATAACAGGCTATAGTGAAAAGGCGCCCCTTTTTCTTAAAGAAATTCTGAGCGTTTTAAAGTCCGTTCATCCTACGGAAGAAGAATTTAAAATTTATAAAACTCTTTTATCTAAAAGGTATGCTAATGCGCTTAAAGAAACCCCTGTTAGGCAAGCTCTTGATATTGTAAGCAATATTCTTTATAAGGACCTTGTTTCACCTGCAGATAAATTCTCGGTTATTCAAGATATAAAATATGCTGATCTGCTGGATTTCATTAACCAAGCGTATGATGAGTTATATATAAGAGGTTTATTATATGGCAATATTACTGAAAAAGAGGCCAAATGTGTGTTTGATGAGGTCGACCATACTTTCTTAGATTCGAATGTCTATCCCATCGGCAGGCAACCGATGAGAGGAATTATCGACTTAGCACAAGAAACAAAGCCTCAATCTATTACAAAAACGATTGATTTAAATGGTAATGCAACAGTATTGCTGATTGGTGAAGGCTCATTTTCATTTGAAAAAAGAGCAGCTCAACAAATTATGCAGAAAGCTATTAAAAGCCCTTTTTTTGATACTTTAAGAACTAAACAGCAAACAGGATATGCTGTTTTTAGCACTAGCCTAGAATCAGAAAGACAATTATTTAGTTATTTTGCTGTTCAATCTAATACACATTCTCCAAGAGATCTTTTGTCTCGTTTCGAATTATTCAATGAAGAATTTATACAAGAACTCAATTCTAAAGAATTTACCGCTAAAGAATTTGAAGGTATCAAGAAGGCTGAAATCATTGATTTAAGACAACCGCCTAAGAATTTGTATGAGATGGCAGGTAGATTGGCTCTGTTAGCTTTTTATTATGGTGCAGATTTTGAATGGATAAATAAGCGCATTCAAGGACTAGAAGCATTAACTTATTCCGAATATATCGATTTTGTAAATAAGTATTTAAATCGTGATAATATGATGCGTATCTCTATACTTATAGAAGGGGAGAAGTCGGATCAAAATCGTCTTAATTACAATGAAAGCAATGACATTGACAAGCTCAGAGAAGATAGTGTTTATACCACAAGGGATGCGGTTCAATACACATTTGTAGAGCACTAATTTTTGTCTGAATCTTATGATTCATTTGGTTGGTGTTTTAAATAGAGGCGTTTTTTTCTTAGATGTTTCAACGCTCTAAGTAAAAATAAAAATGGTAGTTGCCGCCACTTGAATGGATGCCGAACGATATAACGTTTAGCATAATCTAAATTTAAGATGGGATCTGCATAGAAAAAAAGTTTTCTGATATCAGAGTATTTCTGTTCGTTTATCAAGTGAAATACTGTTTTTAATACCATCTTCTGTTTTTTATAAGTTCTTTTTGCACTATACGAATCATGACTAATTCTAAGATGCGCTAAATGTTTTGGAATATATGTTAGCCCATAACGTAAGGCAATAAAGATGCTAAGAAAGTAATCAGAATGCCATTCTAATTCAAGCATATACTGACCACATTCTATTATTTTATCACGTTGAAAAAAAGATGAGTGTCCGGGTATCCAAAATAAGTTCTCTCTCATTAAAGTAGCCACTTTCTTTGGAGATAAAAATTGATCTGTACGATCTTCAATAAGAGGCGTGTGAAATGCGTCATTGGATTCATCTGTAAAAAAAGAAGGATCGGAAGTTACGATAGCTGATCGAGGAAATTTTAATATTCCTTTAAGCATTATCTCGCAGTAATTTGGGCTCCATTTATCATCGGAAGCGATAAAGGCCAGGTATTTTCCTTGCGCTACTGTTATTCCAAAGTTTACTTGCTTAACTGTTCCGCTATTTACCTTTTTTTCATATAAATGAATGAAAGAGTACTTCTCGGAATAGGATTTAATAATTTCAATACTCTTATCAGTGGAAGCATCATCGATAATAAGCAGTTCATATGGTACTTCAGATTGGTTAACGATAGAATCAATAGCTTCTTGAATATAATGTGCGTAATTATAATTAGGCATAATAACGGAAAGAGTAGGGTATTTCATTTTTCTGAGATAAATTTAGTTATATTTTTTTTATTAGAGCGCTTAACAACATAAAAGATTAAAACGGATTAAATCCATTTCTTTTTCCTAAAGAAAAATAACATGCCGCAAATAATGAAAAACATAACAATTAGTGCTCCCGGATAACCAAAACGCCAGGTTAAATCAGGCATATCTCTAAAATTCATTCCCCATACACCCGTTAAAAATGTTAAAGGAGCAAAAATAGTCGCAAAGATAGCTAAGGTTTTCATGATATCATTTGTTTTTTGACTGGCATTAGATAAGTGCAAGTCGATAATACTTGAAATCAAGTCACGAAATGTTTCAATAGAGTCAATAACTTGTATGGTGTGGTCATAAAGATCTCTTAAATAATGAGAGATCTCTCCGGATAACAGATTATTTGTATCTCGTTGTAATCGACTAATAACTTCTCTTAAGGGCCAAACATATTTTCTCATAACGATCATTTCTCTCTTGAGATGGTAGACTTTAGATAAACCCTTCTGAGTTGGATCGTTTAAAATTGTAATTTCCTGATCTTCAACACTTTCTCCCATATTTTCTAATACTAAAAAGTAGTTATCTACAATTATATCAATTAAGGTATAGACTAAGTAATCACTCCCCCACCCTTGACGACGTATTCGACCGGTTCTCAGACGTTCCCTTACTAAGAGGGAAAGATTACTACGTTTCTCTTGGAAAGAAATCACATAATTTTCACCTAAAATAATACTAACCTGAGAATTTTCTAGCCTGGCTGTTTGCTTGTTATATCTTAATTCTCTGACTACCAGGTATATAAAGTCATCATAATCATCTACTTTCGGTCGCTGTTCAGTTCGAATATCTTCTAAAACTAAAGAGTGGATTCCAAAGTATTTACCTAGAGGCTCTAAGATTTCCGGAAGAGAGGGGCCAACAATATTAATCCAGGTGCTATTCGCTGATTCTTTATAAGGAAAGGATTCTGCGATGGTATCTAATTTTTTTTCTTCAAAGAGATCTTCATTGTAGTTAATGGCATGGATAGATACTTCGTGTTGCTTCTCCTCTTCAGTATGTGTTTCTGCCTGAGGAAATAAGATATCTTGAGGGGTTAGTTTCTTAAAAAAATTCTTAGACATACGACCTTTCCATATTCTATCCCCTTATCTCGTATATAGAAAGAAGAAGAATATCTGTCAATAGGTCTATAAATATAAAGGGGTTAATTCATTCGAAAGATATAAAGACACCGTCTGTCCGACTTGATTGCACCCGGCAAACAGATTGCAGTTAGGCATCGATGTTCTTGCGGACCATATCGATCTGACGCATAAGGATTTCATCACATCTCATCTTTTTTTCGATATTTTTGCACGCATGGAGAATAGTAGAATGCGTTTTACCAAAAGATGCGCCAATCATCATTAATGATTCGCTAACCATTTCCTTGGCGAGATACATAGCAACTTGCCTGGGAAAGGCGATGTCTTTTTTGCGAGCGGAGCTTTTTAAATCACTGACACGGACTTGAAAAACAGCAGCAACACTTTTAAGAATGTGTTCAACAACAACTTTTTTATGGGGAGCTTGACGAAGCATTTCACCTAAGGATTCTTCAACAACACCTTCTGATATATCAGTATTCAAAATTCGGCAATAGGCGCTTAGTCTGTTTATAGCCCCTTCAAGCTGTCTGACATTGTTACGGATCCTCTCAGCCATAAAAAAAGCTGTTTTCTGAGGAATATGCATGCCTTTTTGTTCCGCTTTATATTGTAAAATAGCAACACGTGTTTCTAAGTCAGGAATACCCAATTGAGCCACAAGCCCCCATTCCATACGAGCGACTAGTCGCTCAGATAACTTTAGTTGGTTGGGAGGTTTATCACAGGCAATAACAATTTGCTTATTTTGATTAATGAGGCATTCAAACGTATTACAAAATTCATCTTCGAAATTTAAACGGTTTTGAAGGAATTGAATATCATCGACTATTAAAATGTCTAGTTGACGATAGAAGCGCTTCATTTGAGCAATTGATTTATTTCTAAGGTTATCGACTAGATCATTGATAAATGCTTCCGTTGTAATGCACTGTATACGCAAATTTTTATGATTTTGTCTTATATGGTGAGCAATAGCGTGTAATAAATGTGTTTTTCCTAAACCTACTTTTCCATGGATGAAAAGGGGATTATAGGAAGCCGCCGGCCGATTAGCTATACCCATTGCAGCAGATTTTACAAATTGGTTGGATGGACCTTCTATAAAATTTTCAAATTTATAGAGTTGATTTAATTTTAATTCTCCGTTTTCTAAATTAGGATCCGGTAAAGAAGGTTGAGTGGGAGATGATTCAATAGGTTTACTTTGAGTGGCAATACTAAAGGATACCGCAAGTTGTCCGTCAGGTGTTAAAGGTAGAAAAGCACATAAATCTTTCTTATAATTTTCAAGAAGATACTCTTTTACGAAAACGTTAGGAACTTCTAACAGAAGCTTTTCAGATGAAGATTCTAATACACGTATAGGTGATAACCAGTTTTCAAAAGCAGTAGCAGAGCACCGCTCTTCTGCGTATTGAAGAAATTGTTCCCAAACTTCACACCTTTCGTTACATATGAGCATATTTTCTAATCCTTTTGCTTGCTTTTCAATTCTCTTTTGTCTTGTCGTTAAGTTATTAACAATGTTTCCACAAGTTGCTGTGGAGCAATTTTATGCGCGCAATGTAACATTACATTTTCTTGCCTGCAAGAAATTTATAAACAAAAAAAAACAAAATCTACTAAATCCTTAAGCCTTAAAATTGAGACGACAAAAAAAACAAAATCAACCCATATGAATATTTCCAAAAAACATTATAAAGCATTATTTATCAGTTTGTTATTGAAATTTAACTCTAAAAGTCTTTAGTTTTTAAGGTATTAGAACAAAACCGGGGGACTGTTTTTTGCTTATTCCGATCGAAATAGTGGAAGAAATTATCTTTTGATAAGTAGATTTAGTATCCGATTTTTTGGGTGCAAAAAAAGATAAGCTAGTTAATATTTAAAAATAAAGAGGGTTTCTCTTTACTTTGGCCTAATGAGTATTATTAAAAGGAGTATTATAGCGCGATGCCGACGATTGATGATATTGGACTAGATGAATATAGTCGATACGCACGAGAAAGTAAAGCCTATGAAGATTTTGTTGATGAATATGGGGTAGCGTCGATTTCTGACTCTAGAATTGTTCCTATTCACCTTCAAGTATTGGATGAAATTGTTAAGCCTGAAGCGACCGAAGTTATCTTTGGAAGCACTAAAATATCCTGGGCTCATTTTCCTAAAAAAGAAATTCAGCGCACCTTTCACTTTGATATATCGAATTCCATTGAAAAGGATGAAGCTGATTTAAAAAAAATCAAAACAATAGACTGTTCTTCTAAAGATACACGCGAAGAAATGCGTTTATTAAATGAGAAAAATAAGATCTTAGCATTATGTCAAAAGCAAACTCAATTGCGTAAGGATTATGAGTTTGTTATTTCAAGAATTCACCAATTCATTCAGGGGTAATTATGGCAAAGATTAATTGGTTGGATATTCTAGGTTGGAACTCCAACAAAATTGAAGGTTTAAGAATGACAGCGGTGGCTTATATGTCACAAGGGCATTATGAAATTGCCCAAACTTATTTAGAGGCGATTGTTATTTTAGATCCGGGTAATATTTTTGATCTAAAAGCTTTAGGCGCTATTAGTCTTCAAACCAATGATCCTATTAAGGCTTTGGCCTATTTAGAAGAAGTATTACAAATAGAACCTCATGATGAGCTTTCCCTTATCAATCGAGTCAAAGCATTATTCATGTTAGGATATAGAGAAGAAGGCTTGAGGCTAGCCCGTTCTTTATTAACTATTGGTAAAAATAAAGAGATTGGAAACGATGCTGAAGCTTTAGTCTTAGCATACGGATAATCAAAGAGGGGGCTTCTCTATTTTCTTTTTGGTTGTAGCTTTTTCTTTTGAATTATTTTCGTTTTTTTAGGGGCTGTTTCTTTAAACATTAAAGCTTTTTTAAGGCTTTCACAGACTTTATCGACATCTTTTTCAGTCAAGTCAAAATAGAGGGGTAGACTTAACGCTTCGGAATAAAAGGTCTCCATATTGGGAAACAGATCTTTATCTATATTTTTTTTCTGAATAAAGTAGGGGTGGTGATAAAGGGGAATAAAATGAACTTGAGTGCCAATACCGAATTCTTTTAATTTATTCATAACGATACCCCGAGTGGTACTATAGGATGAAAAATTGATCCTAATTACAAAAAGATTATGAGCTGATAATCGGTCATGATTATGAGGGGTTAGGGAAACATCTCGCATTCTGGAGAGTTTACGGCGATAGAGTTTTACAAGCTCTTTTCTTTTCTGTATAAATTGATCTAATCGCTTGAGTTGTTCTAATCCCAAAGCAGCTTGAAAATCTGTGAAATGATAGTTACATGATACCTCATGTACAGAATATGACCATGGTTGATGATCTTGATCGTTTATATCTCTGATTATCCCATTATTACGAATTCGAAGCAGCCTATTATATAAATGTGGGTTATTTGTTGTTACTAATCCACCTTCACCTGTGGCAATGGACTTTGCCGGATGAAAACTAAATATTGTCATATCGCTATAGCAACAAGAACCTACTTTTTTTCCATTTGTATAACTAGCTCCAAGAGCTTGGGAAGCGTCTTCAATAACAACAGTATCGACTTGTTTAATATTTTGATCAATAATTTCCATCTTCACCGGAAGACCGGAATAATGGACAGGAATAATAATATTCCTTCCACGAGAAGATTTGGTGTCCATTTGAGCTTTTAATTGATCTAAATCGATATTCCCTGTTTGAGGATTAATATCTATGAAACGAAGTAAAGAGTCATGGTGCAGTGCTCCGGAAATAGAACTAATAAAGGTATTTGGGGTTGAAAAGACATGATCAAAACGATTCATTTCCACTGCTTGGCAGCCGGCTATAAGGGCGCTGGAGCCGCTATTGAAAACAACGCTATACGCAGCGCCACAATATTTTGCTATGGCATCTTCAAAAGCATTTACAGTGGGTCCACGGGTAATGAAGTTTCCTTTCAAAGCTTGGGCTACAGCTTGTATATCATCTTCATTAATAGATTGATGTGTATAGGGAATAAAAGGTTCCATGTAATAAACACTCCTTATTGTATGAAGGATTTCCGAGAATATTCAAGTTCAAGATAGTGTATCATGAAAATGATATTGAGTCTATTTCCCACTAATTTCCACAAGAGCTGAATTCAATAAACGATATCCTTCATCAGTTATTTTCAATAAGTTACTTCAAAAATGATATAAAATGACTTAAAAAAAAGATAAAATGATTGATCCGGAGAGAAGGTATGTGGTATACGGTGGTATTTAGTGGGAATATGATATGGGTAAATTTTTTTTCAGTGGATCACATTCAACCCGTCTAGATGACAAAAACCGTTTTGTCCTGCCTCAAAATATGCGTTATGGACTTATAGAAAATGGGTCCTTAGAATTTTCAATGGGTCTCAGCTTGGGTGGTTGTTTAGCTATTTATCGGCAAAGTGACATTGAGAAAATAGTAACCGGTTTTCAAATGAAGCAGCACGTTGCTAAATATCAGAAGTTTTTTACTGTGTTCTTTTCAACCTTATTCCATACAGAGTGCGACAAAGTCGGGCGTGTTAATATCCCGAATCATCTTAAAAAGATTATAAATATTGAGCAGGAAGTTGTCATTGCAGGGGTTTTAAATAAAATTGAAATCTGGCCAACTGATGTTTATCAGGCAACGATACGTTCTATTCTGGAAGACACCGATTCCCATGAGGATTTAGCGAAAATTACAGAAGAGGCTTTTGCTCTTGTTGAAGAAGATCAGCAAAAGGATAAGGAAACATGCAAGAGCCCGAAGACAGAGAACATCATATCCCTGTCCTCTTAGAAGAGTTTCTGTCGTTTTTTATAAATAAAGAATTAGAGATTTTTATAGATGGTACTTTAGGAGCAGGAGGGCATACGGCAGCGTTATTACAGGCTCATCCTGAGTTAAAAAAAGTGATTGGTTTTGATCAAGATCCTTACGCTTTATCCATAGCGAAGGAAAGATTGAGTGTTTATGGAAGTCGGTTTTTAGCGATCAACCGAAACTTTAAATTTCTAAAAGAAGAGCTTGAGAAGCAAAATATTGATGGGGTGGACGGAATTTTTTTAGATATCGGCTTGTCTTCAATGCAACTGGATAGAGGAGAAAGGGGCTTTAGTTTTATGAAGGAAGGTCCTCTTGATATGCGCATGAATCCTGAACAAGATCTGACAGCAAAAAAAGTTCTTAATCAATATTCAGAAAAAGAACTGGGCTACATTTTCAAAGAATATGGTGAGATTCCTAAATGGAGAGTAGTAGCTAAAGCGGTAGTAGATGGTAGAAAAAAAAAAATCGATTGCAACCATTAGTGCTTTGAACGACATCTTGATGCCTATTATAGGAAAAGCAAGGAAGCGTATTCATCCTTTGACATTAGTTTTTCAGGCTCTTCGGATCTGTGTTAACGATGAATTAAACGTTTTGAAAGAGGTGATACCTCAAGCCATTGATTTATTGAGAAGTGGGGGGAGATTAGGGATCATTACTTTTCATAGTTTAGAAGACCGGATTGTAAAAAATCAATTTAAGGAAGCAGCGGGCAAACCTGTACCGGATATGGATATATTGAGAGAAAAAAAAGCCGTACAGATTATTCGCTTACTAACGAAGAAACCGATCGTTGCAGATAAGAAAGAAACGAAAAAAAATGCAAGGGCTCGCAGTGCAAAATTAAGATTTATAGAAAAAATCTAAAGATTTTTAAGCTGTTAGCCTAATTTAAGGGTGAGTAGATGCATCTACCTCAAGTAATACGAATTTTTTTAGCTATTAGTTTTTTAGGTTTAGGACTTTATTCCTATATTGATAAATTAAATGCTTTAACAGAGTGCCGAATTCAAATCCCTGATTTGGTAACAGACCTTGCCCGATTAGATGAAGAGAATACATCTTTGCAATATCAAATTGATGAATTTGAAAATCCGATGCATTTATTGAAATTAGCAAGAGAATCGGAATTTAGCCATCTGAAATATCCCCTAATAAAAGAGGTTATGTCTTTGCCGGAGGGGATCGCACTAAGGGTAGATTCTTCACCGGATTGCGTTAACGAAGTAAACTCTTTAACAAGTTCATCTTATGAATTTGGATGGCCGATTAAGCTTGGAGCCGGGAAATAGTGAAGAAAAAGCATCGATCATCTGATCTTTTAACCAAGCGCAGGCGTATTCTATTAGTCGCTTTTGGCATGTTTGGGCTCTTTTCTCTTCTAACCATCCAATTCTATAAAATTCAAATTATTGAAGAAGAAAAGTGGCTTAAGCAAGCAAAATCACAGCATCAGTTTCACATTACCGAAACATTCAGAAGGGGCGCTTTTTTTTCTAATACGGCTATAAGAAATGGGCACCCTGAACAAAAACACCCCTTTGTAATCGATGTACAAAAATTTCATTTATATATCGATCCATTTTCAATTTCTTTTCATTTTCGAGATGAGATTGCCATGAATCTATTGGGATTAATTGATGTACCACAAGAAGATCATTTTGATTTTCGAGAACAATTTAATAAGAATAAAAGTCGTAGTCGTAAATTAGCTATGTGGTTAGATAAAAATCAACATGATCAGATTATGAAATGGTGGCGCCCTTATGCTAAAATGCGAAAAATTCCTTCTAATGCCGTATACTTAGTAAGTGATTATAAGCGATCATATCCTTTTGGTAATCTGTTAGGACAAGTGTTACATACGATTAGAGATAATAAAGACGAACTTACGAAACAGGGAATACCAACAGGGGGGATGGAGCTGGAATTTAATGACTTCTTAAAGGGAAGTTTAGGTAAAAAGCGTTTGACTCGTTCTCCCTATCATTTATTTGATGATGGAACAATAATCGAGGCGCCACAGAACGGGGCTGATGTCTATTTAACGATCAATCATCATCTTCAAGCTATAGCCGAGGAGGAATTGGCTAAAGGGGTAGAAATGGCTCAAGCCAAGGGAGGCTGGGTGATGATGATGAACCCAAAAACCGGCGAAATTTTAGCTCTAGCTCAATATCCTTTTTTTTTCCGCGACCTGTTATCGAGACTACTTTAATGATTTGGCTCTTTTAGAACATACTCGTGTAAAAGGGATTTGTGATTCTTATGAACCCGGATCTATCGTTAAGCCTTTAACATTGGCGATTTGTCTTAAAGCAAATAGAGAATTAGAGAGACAAGGTAAGCCTCCTCTTTTTGACCCTAAAGAAAAGGTTGGCACACAATCAGGTCGCTTCCCCGGCAGAAGGGATCTAAAGGATCCTAGGGGACATAAGTATTTAAATATGTATATGGCTCTTCAGAAGTCATCAAATGTTTATTTTGCTCGGATTGTAGATAGAGTTATTCAAAAGTTAGGAAATGAATGGTATAAAGAGCAGTTGGAAAAAACATTCAAACTAGGGGTTAAGACTGGTATTGAATTTCCTGCTGAGGCTGCAGGAGTGTTGCCTGAACCGGGAAGGATTCATCCAAATGGAACCTTGGAATGGTCGATTCCGACTCCTTATTCTTTAGCTATGGGGCATAACTTATTAGTTACGAGCCTTCAAATGTTAAGAAGTTATGCTGTTTTTGCTAATGGAGGTTATTTGGTTCAACCAACCTTAATACGAAAAATTATTAAGATGGATGATGAAGGAAGTAATCACATTTTATTAGATAATGCGAAACCTGATAGACAAATAGGGTTCCCTCAAGTTTTAGACTCATCTATTATTGATGAGGTGGTAACGGCTTTAAAATATGTGACTAAGCCCGGGGGATCAGGGCATAAAGCTGAAGTGTATGGTTACTCTATAGCAGGGAAGACCGGATCGGCCAATAAAATAGTTGAAGGGGCCTATTCCAAAAAGAAGTACCTGCCCTCTTTTGTTGGGTTTATTCCGGTAAATAATCCCTTATTTGTTATGTTAGTTGTTATTGATGAACCTAATCCTAACTTTATCCCCGGTGTTGGAACAATGTATTGGGGAGGTCAAAGTGCTGCTCCTGTTTTTCGAGAAATAGCAAGGCGTTCTTTGCAATATATGGGGGCAGAGCCGGATAATCCTTATGGTTTTCCAAGAGGAGATCCTAGATATGATCCTAATAAGGCTTTTTGGGGAAAAGAGATAAAAGAGATGGCTGAATTATATAAACAATGGAATGAAGATTCAAAATGAAACTAAAACGATTATTTAAGAACATTCCCTTAAAAGGGATCAAAGGATCCAAAGAAATAGATATTACGGGAATATCCTCTCATTCCAAACTAGTGGCTCCCGGCTATCTATTTATTGCTAGAAAAGGATTTCAAGATAATGGTGATAATTATATTAGTGAAGCAATAAGAGGAGGAGCTAAAGCTATTCTAACGGATATGTACAATCCTTTTTATAAGGGAATTGTTCAACTTATCCATTCCGATCCGGGATCCATAGAAGGGCAAGTGGCGCTTGAATTTTTTCAAAATCCCAGCCGACATCTCTCAGTCATAGGTATTACAGGAACGAATGGGAAAACAACCACATCGTACCTCGTTTATCATTTATTAAATAAGGCTCAAATTGCTACCGGTTTGATTGGAACAATTGAATATGTTTTAGGTCATGTGAAGATCGCGGCTTCAAGAACGACACCGGATGTTATTTCTAATCATAAAATGATTAGCGAAATGGTAGCAAAAAAATGCAGGGCTTGTGTCATGGAAGTAACATCACACGGTCTTATTCAAAATAGAGTCTATGGGATTGATTTTGATATAGCCGTTTTTACTAATTTGACTCAGGATCATTTAGATTATCACCAAGATTTGGATAGTTATTGCGGAGCTAAAGCAAAATTATTTTCTGCGTTAGATCAAACCAAGAATCAAAAAGAAAAATGTGCCATTATTAATATTGATTGCCCTAGGCATTCTCAGATCATCAAAGATATAAAAACACCTATTTTAACCTATGCGATCGATCAAAAAGCAGATTTACAAGCCCATGATATCGAATTGTTTTCAACAGGCTCCACATTTAAAATCTTCTGTCAAAATCAAGAAGTGACATGTTCAATTTCTTTAATCGGGCGTTTTAATATTTACAATTGTTTAGCTGCCGTTGCCGTTGGGTTAAAACATAAGATTCCATTAGAAGAGATTGTGCAGATACTGAGTACCTTTAAAACAGTTTCCGGAAGGCTAGAGTTAGTAACCAATCATAAAGGGATTAAAGTTTATGTAGATTATGCTCATACAGATGATGCTTTAAAAAATGTTTTAACAGCTTTAAGAGAGATTAAAGAAAATAAGATCATTACGGTTTTTGGTTGTGGCGGGGATCGTGATCAATTGAAACGCCCCAAAATGGGGTTAGTAGCAAATGAGCTATCTGATTTCACTATTATTACTTCTGATAACCCAAGAAGCGAAGACCCCCTATTAATTTGTCAGGAAATTGCTAAGGCATTTAATAATACATCTAATTTTTTTATCGAAACGGATAGAAAAAAGGCGATAGCTTATGCACTAAAAATGGCTGAACCGAATGATATTATCCTTATTGCCGGAAAAGGTCATGAAACCTACCAGTTATTTGCTCATCAGATGTTAGATTTTGATGATCGTAAAGTTGTTCAGGAGTTGTGTTCTGAAAATAGTCAAGCTGTATTACTTTAATTACTATGGCTTGGGTAGAAAGGCTTTAGGTTAAATAAGGCTTACTTGACAAATCTCTATAAAACAATTAACTTGATGATTTAGATCAAAGCAAAAAATATAGATTATGTCCTCGGCGTGACTCGAACACGCGACCTGCTGCTTAGGAGGCAGCCGCTCTATCCGGCTGAGCTACGAGGACAGAAAATAAGAAAAACAACTTAAATCAACTAATGGCTTTTACACAAGTTATTTAACAGAAGATAAGGAATGCAAATGACACAGGCAGATATTGGATTAATTGGATTAGCAGTAATGGGGCAAAACCTTGTTTTGAACATGGATGATCATGGTTATACAGTAGCGGTTTACAATCGGACCTATTCAATAGTACAGGATTTTTTGAGTGGCCCCGGAAAGGAAACACAGGTCATTGGAACGAGCTCTTTGAATGAGTTTTTAGGTAAACTCAAGCGTCCTCGTAAGATTATGCTGATGGTTAAAGCCGGTGAGGTGGTGGATAATATCATTGATCAATTACTGCCTTCTTTAGAACAAGGTGATGTGGTCATTGATGGTGGCAATAGCAACTATCAAGATAGTAATCGTAGATATAGCCGTTTAAAAGAAAGGGGAATATTTTTCATAGGAGCGGGTGTTTCCGGTGGAGAAGAAGGAGCCAGGCACGGACCTTCTATCATGCCCGGAGGAAATTCCCAAGCTTGGCCGTTAGTAAAATCTATTTTTCAAGATATCTCTGCAAAAGTGGATTCAGAACCTTGTTGCGATTGGTTAGGAGAGGCAGGTTCCGGACACTTTGTCAAAATGGTTCATAATGGAATTGAGTATGGTGATATGCAATTGATTTCTGAGGCTTATCATATACTTGAACAAGGACTGGGGATAGAGGCTACTGAACTGGCAGATATTTTCACCAATTGGGATAAAGGGGAATTAAATAGTTATTTGATAGAAATCTCCGGCAAGATCTTTTCTTTTAAAGACAAAAACGGGAGTTATTTAGTTAATAAAATCTTGGATGTAGCCGGACAAAAAGGGACGGGAAAATGGACAAGTATCAATGCTTTAGATTTTGGTATCCCATTAACTTTGATAAGTGAAGCTGTTTTTGCGCGATTTCTGTCATCGATGAAAGATGAAAGAGAGCAAGCGAGCAAATACTTAGGCGAAAACAAAGGGAAGTTCCAAGGAGATAAGCAAGGTTTCATCGAATCGGTCAAACAGGCGCTTTTTGCTTCAAAAATTATCAGTTATGCTCAAGGTTTTATGTTATTACGTCAAGCTTCCACAGATTTTTCCTGGGATCTGAATTACGGTGCTATTGCTTTAATTTGGAGAGGGGGATGTATTATTAGAAGTGGATTTTTAAGGGAAATTAAAAAAGCTTTTGATCAAGATTCAAATCTTTCCAATCTTTTATTAGATGATTTTTTCAAAGAGGTTATTCAAAAGGCTGATGCGGGATGGCGACAAGTTGTTATGACAGCCTTTGAACTTCAAATACCTGCTCCTTGTATGGCATCATCATTAGCTTTTTATGATGGATATCGTAGTGCTAGACTTCCCCATAATTTATTGCAGGCTCAAAGAGATTTTTTTGGAGCCCATACTTACGAAAGAGTAGATAAGCCACGAGGGGAATTTTTTCATACAAATTGGACAGGTGAAGGAGGGGACGTTAGTTCGACTCAATATAATGCTTAATAATTTAATGACTCTCTTTCTTGCAACAATTCTTCTAAACCTTTAACATTTATCCTTTTTAAATTGAATATTTTAACTATATGCAACCTCATGATTTAACCGGCATTCGAAATTTCTCTATTATCGCTCACATAGATCATGGGAAATCTACCATAGCAGACCGTTTACTTGAGCTTACTAAAACTGTGGCAGAGCGAGATATGCAAGAGCAGCTATTAGATAATATGGATTTAGAGCGGGAAAGAGGAATAACAATTAAAGCTCATCCTGTAACGATGAACTACACAGCCAATGATGGAACTATATATCAAATTAATTTTATTGATACTCCCGGTCATGTTGATTTTTCCTATGAGGTTTCTCGCTCTCTTTCAGCATGTGAGGGGGCTCTACTTGTTGTAGATGCAGCGCAAGGAGTCCAAGCACAAACCCTTGCGAATGTTTTTTTAGCTTTAGAGCATAATTTAGAAATTGTCCCTATTTTAAATAAAATAGACTTACCGGCAGCAAATATTCCTGAGGCAAAGAGGCAAATTGAAGAAGTTATTGGTATCGATACTTCAAATGCTGTTGAATGTTCGGCCAAAACCGGAGTTGGAATTGAGGGTATTTTAGAGGCTATAATTGCATTGGTACCCCCTCCTAAAAATTTTGGTGATGAAACGGTTAAAGCCTTAGTATTTGATTCTCACTACGATCCTTATAGGGGCATAATGATTTATATTCGTGTTATGAGTGGTGAGTTAAAGAAAGGAGATTCTATCCTCATGATGGTAACAGGCAAGAAATTTGATATCTTGGAAGTTGGTATTTTTGCACCGCAAGAGACACCTGTAGCTCAATTACATAGTGGGGAAGTTGGTTATATTGTAGCAGGTATAAAGAATTCTAAAGACGTTAAAGTCGGAGACACGGTCACATTGCAAAAAAAACCGGCAGATAAGCCATTGGAAGGTTTTAAAGAGATTGCGCCTGTTGTGTTTGCCGGTATCTATACTATCGATACTTCTGATTTCGAATCTTTAAGGGATGCCCTATCAAAGTTGCAGTTAAATGATTCGGCTCTTCATGTCGAACAAGAAAGTTCTCAAGCTTTGGGTTTTGGTTTCCGTTGTGGATTTTTGGGATTACTTCATTTAGAAATTATTTCTGAACGTATACAACGCGAGTTTGATATTGATATCATTATAACAGCTCCGAGTGTTGTTTATAAATTTATCTTAAATGATGGTGTTAAAAAAGAAATTGATAATGCTGTTCATTATCCGGATCCTACCTTTATCCAAGAGATTGAAGAGCCTTGGGTCAAATGCCATATAATGGTACCCACTGACTTTCTTGGCGGTATTATGAGTCTGGGCAAAGCAAAGCGTGGTGAATTGATAAAAACAGAAACGATTGATCGGAAACGCTTATTTCTAACTTATCGCTTTCCTTTAAATGAAGTGATAACCGATTTTAACGATAAACTTAAGTCCGTTACTCGTGGTTATGGTTCTTTTGATTATGAAGTTGATAAGTATGAGAGAAGTGACATCATCAAATTAGAAATTAAAGTTAATGAAGAGCCTGTTGATGCTTTTTCTTGCTTGGTTCATCGAACCAAAGCGGAAGCTAGAGGTAGAGCTATTTGTCAAAAGCTGAAAGAAGTTATTCCCAGACAAATGTTTAAGGTTCCTATTCAAGCTGCAATAAGCGGAAAAATTGTAGCTAGAGAGACCTTGGCAGCTCTGGCGAAGAACGTAACGGCTAAATGTTATGGTGGTGATATTTCCCGAAAACGTAAATTATGGGAAAAGCAAAAAAAGGGTAAAAAGAAGATGAAGGAGATAGGGAAAGTTAATATCCCTCAGAGTGCTTTTATGGATGTTTTAAAGACTGATATTTGATTGATTGTGACAGCTCTTAAAAAAAACCTAAAGGACGGGATTTTTCATTCAATGACCATTGCTAACAAGTGTTAGTCTAATACGATCTCTAAAGGCTTAATTACCGTCTGCCCTTCATCTATATTATAGGCTGCGTTAACATCTCTGTCATGCAAAGTATAACATTTAGAACATTTCTAAGATCTTATATCGCAATTTAACTTGCCTACATTGTGATTGCATATGGAGCATCGTTGTGTACCGGGAAAATTCTGAGATAGTTCGATTATGTTTCTTTCGTACCAATCACATGTATACTTTAAAAATATTAACAATTGATGCCATCCTGCATCTGAATATACCTGTCGCATATCTTTTATTTGTTAACATACTTTTGATATCTACACCTTCATATTATGATTGCTTGGTTTTCACGAATCAATTGTGTAGAAAGGTTCTGATAAGAGTCGTTTCTTATATTTTTAAAATGAATCTTAGCGACTTTGATTCTTCTTTTGTTGCTGTTTTTGCCGGTAGATTTAAATTTACTTAAACATTTGTGATTTAACTTTTTACCGTTGGATGTTGTTACACAACTTTCCGAGTCCATATCTATTTCAATAGAATGATTACGTTGCTTAAGTTGAATAGGTGGCTCTTCCGGAAGAATGCCGGTAAAATATTTTTCGTATATATCTTTAGTAGTTATTCTTCCTGAAGAAATTCCAATAAACCTCCTCGATCCACATATTTTTAATGGTGTTTTAGACTGTGCAATATTAAAGGCATCTTTTAAGTTTAAAATCTCGATTGCTTACATTATGGACAAGATCGTATTATGTTGATAGCGTGGGAAAACTAAATGAATATACACTTAGGAAGTATATCCAAAATCAAAAAACAAACTAAATGCTTTCATCTCAATGCTAGAGCAAAGGGTTTTCTCGCTTAATTGTCATAAATAAGGGGAAAAGATGAAAAAAAAGACAGTTTTAATCACAGGCATACTAGGGCAAGATGGTCCTTATCTGGCAAAACTGTTATTGGAAAAAGGCTACCGAGTTTATGGAATGGTAAGAAGATATTCTTGTCCTAATTATTCGAATCCGGATTTCTTAAATATTACCAATGAGATTGAGTATGTCGAAGGGGATTTGACTGATGAAGCATCTCTTTTAAATCTTATTAAGGGATTACAGCCTGATGAAGTTTATAATTTAGCCGCTCAGTCTTTTGTTGGAGCTTCTTTTGATCAAGCTAAATTAACAACCGAAGTCAACGCAATCGGTGTTCTTCATCTTTTGAACGCTATTAAATATTTTTCTCCTACCAGTAGATTTTATCAAGCATCTACTAGTGAGATGTTCGGTCTCGGTAATACTAATGGTATTCAAGATGAGTCTACCGAATTTTATCCTAGAAGCCCTTATGCTATTTCCAAGCTATATGCTTACTGGATGACAGTGAATTATCGTGAGGCTTACAATCTATACACTTGTAATGGTATTCTATTTAATCATGAATCTCCTATACGAGGCATTCAATTTGTTACTCGTAAAATCACTGATGGAGTGGCAAAAATAAAGCTGGGTCTTGAAAATAAAATCAGATTAGGTAATCTAAAAGCTCGTCGAGATTGGGGACATGCAGGGGATTTTGTTATTGCGATGCATCAGATGTTGCAGCACGCAAATCCATCTGATTATGTGATAGCAACAGGTGTTAGTCACAGTGTTGAAGATTTTGTACGTCTAGCTTTCCAACATGTTGGTATCGATAATTGGAAGGACTATATTACTTTAGATCCCAGATTCAATAGACCTACAGAAGTTCCTGATTTAAGAGGCCGGCCGGGCAAGGCTAAAAAGATGTTGGGCTGGGAACCGAAAATTACTTTCGAAGAACTTGTACAGGTTATGGTAGAAGAAGATTTAAAAAGGCTGGAAAAGAAACATTCTTTGAAGGTGAAATTATCTCCTTCATTAGTTTAAGGGTATAATACGTGTACTTTTACGATGAGGAAGTTCTAATTGATCTTCGATTTCGCTCAGTTCTACTTTTTTTACAGGAAACTTTTTAGAGATGGTTTCAATGATTTTTGAGAAGAAAAATGCTTTATCGGGAAAATGATTCTTTAAATGCACAAGGAACTCTTCATGATTCCGATCCCTACGGTATTGAGGCCTTTTTTCCGGAAGAAGTAGGTATTCCATTTTTTTAGGACAGAAGTCCCATAAAAAACTCGTATGATGTAGCCAGCGATCTTTTCGAATATATTGAGCATTTCCTGCGAATTTCTTCTCTCCTAATACATAATCGTTTTCTTTAAGATTAAAGTCAGGATGCTGCAAAGCGATTTGATATAAAGATTGTGTCCATCTAAGAATTGGTTCAGGAAAAAGAGGAATATTTATTAATTCCTTATTTGCAATGAAGGTGATGAACAAAGTATCTTTATCAACAAAAACAGTTCCTCCTCCGCTAAAACGCTTAATTACGGGCATACGATCTTTTTTCACTAAGGATAGATTCAAAAGCTTATCCGGGGCGCCGGAGATGCCCATAATAATGGCTTCATCTTGTCCTTCGTTTAAAATACACCAGTTTCGCATATCTGTACGTAACAAAGCCTCTTCAATTTGCAATTGTCTATATATGGGAACGGATTTCAATTTAAGAAGATGTAGTGTTTTCATCAAAAAGTTTTATTTAAGTGATTTAGCTTATTATAGAATAAATAAGCTCTATAAGTCAAATATCATTTAATTCTAGATTCTAAATATTTAGTTTTTTAAATTGTTTTTCGTTATTTAACTAACATAAGACTTCTGCACAACTGATTCATGATAATGATTTTTTAAAAATTCATTGATTGGCAACCTATTCGATGCTTACTAAAAAGCATACATAAAAATGAACTTAACCCTCAAAGTGGCCTTGCCGGGTTTAAGTCGATATTATTGGGTCACCCGGCACAGCTTAAGCGATCCTGCTTTAGAAGAAGCCTTAAGAGTCCGTTTGGACTTTATGTGGTTCACAGGTTTTGAGATAGAAGATGATACGCCGGATGAAACAACCGTATGCCGCTTTAAGAATAACATCATTCATAAAAGGCTTCATGAGCGCTTATTTCGCGAAATTAACCGGCAATTAGAAAAGCATGGGATTAAAGTTAAAGAAGCTGAAGGGGCTCTTCTTGATACAACCATAGTAACTTCAGCAGCATGCCCGAAAAAAACGGTCGAACCTGATCATGCCGTTAAGCAATCGGCGGATCCGGATGCCTCTTGGGTTAAAAAAGGGAAGCAAAGCTATTTCGGTTATTAGGGGTTATTTTGTTTCCGATAACCGAGAAGGTTTTATTCATCATATACACGTCAGACCGGCGAATGCATCTGAGGTGACCCAATTGCCACAGATCATAGGTTATACTCACGGTAAACGTTTACTGACCGATAAGGGTTTCTCATCATCAGAATAACCGCTCTCATTTAAAAACTCATGGTATTCTAGTTTAAAAAATTTAAAATCTATCAGAGATCCGGGGTTAAATTTTGTTACGGGTTTACGTAAAAATAGAAAAGTTAATCGCAATGTAAGTTTGAAAGATTTGGATATTCCGGATGAAGGGCTAAACATTCACTTACGAGGATATGGTTTTGTTACGGCCTTCAAGTTTCCGGCTAAAAATGGTCGCATTGATTACATGATCACTAATTATAGAAGGATCCGCTCGTCATGATATTAAAAAAATCATGAAAATTCGTTGGAAAATTAAAGTTTATCATAGGGAACTGAAGCAGACTTGCGGTCTTGAGCGCCGGCAGTCTCGTAACGCACGAGCGCAACGAAACCCTATTTTTCTATTTATGCTTGGTTAAACAAATGGCAACGAAGAATAAAAGATAAGGTATCTTTTTACCGGCAAGATTGGGAAATTATAAAAACGGCAATCACTTTAAATAGGAAGCATATCTTGGCTAATGCTTAATAGCTTTGCGCGAAACTCCTGTAAATAATCGAAGAAGTTCGTGTCCTTTATAAAGGGTTATTTTTCTTCAATTTTTTTAACCTTTTTTATACAGATTTAAAAGACCGAATTTGATCGAATTTATGGTAATTATGCGTTGCGGGAATTAAATCTTCTAAACGTATCATCTCTATTTGCTGCATCGTACTCTCCTTATTAAAAAAACGCTGATACACATTAAACTATTCCGGAAGATTTAACCGGATTACAACACGCTTATTAGTTTGCAATTCAAGATATAACTAACTGATTTTCATAGACCTATACACGTATAATCAATCATAGTTAAATTGATATCATTTAACTAATACAGTAACAATAGTTAACTAAATATTACTGATAATGTATTAATTTTAAAAATTGACTCGTGTCGAATATCTATTGCTTTTGATGCTTACAAGATTTAATTTAAGTAAAAGTAAAGAGGTCGAAAGGGGCCTTAAAGTTTGTAAAAGGAAAATAATAAAGGATTTTTGTTGAATATAAATGAATATGTTTGATAAATTTTTCGATTTCAAAAACCAAAGAATTGATCAAGTTAAATGCTTGTATCCATGTCAATGGTTGCATCAATAAATATTAAAATTCCTGATGGATCTTAATTTGTTTCGATTCGGGTGTAATAAGTAAATATTACCATTTACTTCAAAAAAATTAAGGAAGTGACAATGAAGCCAAAATTAATGGGTAGAAAGCGTGGAATGACCCAGGTATTTGATGATAAAGGGCGAGTTATCGCTTGTACGGTGATTCATGCTGAACCAAATGTTATTGCACAGATTAAAATTAAAGAAGTGGATGGGTATTTGGCTGTACAAACATCTTTTGAAACGATAACGACAAAAGATCCCAGAACTATGGACAGAAGAATAACAAAACCTTTAATGGGGCATTTCAAGAAAGCAAAAGTGCCTCCGAAGCGTTTTTTAACTGAAACGAGAGTTGATGCAATAGAAGAATATTCAGTTGGTCAAGAATTCACGGTAGCTCAGTTTGAGGAAGGACAGTTAATTGATGTTCAAGCTATTTCAAAAGGAAAGGGATATCAAGGACTGATGAAAAAAAATAATTTTAAAGGCGGCCCGGGCGCTCATGGATCCGGCTTTCATCGGCATGCAGGTTCGACGGGCATGCGTTCTACGCCGGGTCTTTGCTTTAAAGGAAGCCCGCGCCCGGGTCAGATGGGAGCAAAGGCGGTAACAACACAGAATGTAACGATAGTGAAGATTGAAAAAGATAAAAATCTTATTTTGGTCAGAGGGTCAATTCCCGGGTACAACGGCTGTAAAGTATGTCTGTGGGAAGCAAAAAAGAAAATCAAAAGTTAGTATCAGTCTTTATTGATCTAGGAGAAAAGACAAGTGGTGAAGGTGAAAAAGTATAACTTGAAAGGCGAAGATTGCGGAGAGGTTGATGTTAATGCTGATTGGTTGGATGAACCATTACATGAACAGCTCATTAAAGATTATGTCGTCGCAATTAGAAAAAACAAAAGACAATGGTCAGCTTCGACAAGAGGACGATCAGAGGTTAATCATGCTAACACAAAGCCGCATAAGCAAAAGGGCACCGGTCGAGCAAGACAGGGAACGTTAGCTGCCCCTCAATATAAAGGAGGAGGAGTTGTATTCGGTCCGAAGCCTAAATTTGATCAGCATGTTCGTATCAACAGAAAAGAACGACAAAAGGCAATCAGGGGTTTATTAGCAGATAAATTACGAAATGAAAAAATCCTTGTAATAGATACTTTTGAAATGGAAAGGCCTAAAACAAAGTTAATATCTAGTTTTTTAAGTTCAAGAGGGATCGAGAAGCGACCTCTGTTTCTATGTGAGGCCGAATTAAGTGTTGATGACAAACAGAAAAAGTCGACGAAAAATAGCGCAGCAATAAAGAACTATACATATTTGAGAAAAAGTCTTCGGAATATTCCTGAAGCGATTTTTTGCTTAGCACCCAATATCAATGGGTACAATGTCATGTTGGCTGATAGTATTGTCATTACTGAATTAGGTTTGAATCAACTTATGGAGCAAATGAAGAATGGATAAGCAAAATAGAAGAAAAAACCCTTTTGGTCTGATTCATTCGCAGTATATTACTGAAAAATCGATGGTTTTGCAAGGTTTAGAGACAGCAGGTTCCAATAAATCTCTTTTTCGATGCAACAAACCTAAATATGTTTTTTTAGTAGATAAAGAGGCGAACAAGCAAGAGATTGCGGGAGCTATTGAGAAGATCTATGAAAATCAAAAAATTAAAGTAATAAAAGTTAATACAATTAATGCCAAGCCAAAGTTTAAGCGAACAAGGGGCCGTTCTTCATATGGAAGAAAGCCCGGTTTTAAAAAAGCTATAGTAACCTTGGAACCGGGTGATCGCATTGAAGCATAATTGTGAAGGAGTTGAATATACAAATGGTTAAAAACTATCGCCCTGTAACTCCGGGTCAAAGACAGTTAGTCTTACCGAGTAACGATGAATTGACTAGAGCTAAGAAAGGAAAAAAAGCCCTTATAAGACCTAATAAGTCATTATTAATCGCAAAAAAAAGAACGAGTGGTCGTGACAATAATGGACATATCACATGTAGACATCGTGGTGGTGGCCATAAACGATTTTACAGATTAGTAGATTTTAAAAGAGATAAAGAAAATGTACCGGCTAAAGTAGCGTCAATTGAATATGACCCTAACCGTTCTGCACACATCGCGCTTTTGAATTATGTTGATGGTGAAAAGCGTTACATTATTGCCCCACAAGACCTTAAAGTCGGCGATACCGTATCAACTCATGTGGGAACACCTTATAATATAGGTTGCTGCATGAAAATTAAGAGTATGCCTTTGGGTTCAGTTATACATAACATTGAGATGTATCCCGGAAGAGGAGGGCAATTAGTTCGATCAGCCGGGCTTTCTGCTCAATATATGGCTTTAGCAAACGGTTATGCAACTATTAAAATGCCATCAGGTGAAGTAAGGTTGGTTAACGAAAATTGCAAGGCTACTTTTGGAACTGTTTCTAACTCTGAATATTTCCTGAGAGTTGAAGGTAAAGCAGGTAGAAACCGTTGGAAGGGTTTTAGGCCGACTGTTCGTGGTACAGCGATGAATCCTGTTGATCACCCACATGGAGGTGGCGAAGGTAGACATAATGGTTATATTCCTCAATCTCCTTGGGCAAAGGAAACTAAAGGAATGAGGACGAGATCAAAGCAAAAAAGCAATAAAATGATTATTAAAGATCGCAGGAAGAAATAAGGAAACATCATGGGTAGGTCATTAAAAAAAGGTCCATTTGTTGATCATCATTTACTAGATAAAGTAAGGGTGCAAAATGCATCGGGCTTAAAAAAAGTAATTAAGACTTGGTCCCGACGGTCAATGATTATTCCGGAAATGGTTGGACATACGCTTGAAGTTCACAATGGACATAAGTTTCTTTCAGTGTTTATATCTGAAAATATGGTTGGGCATAAATTAGGAGAATTTTCTCCAACTCGAGTATTTAAAGGCCATCCACAGAACAAGTAAAGAGTAATTAATATGCAACACGGAAAAGCAATATCAAAATATCTGAGAATTAGTCCGACAAAAGCTCGACTAGCTGCCGGATTAATAAGAGGATTGTCTGTTGAAGAAGCTAAAGCTCAGCTTGGTTTCAGTAACTTAAAAGCAGGCTTGATGATGAAGAAAACTTTGAATAGTGCAGTGGCAAATGCAGAAAATCTATTTGATTGCAAAAGAGAGAATTTGAGAGTCATTGAAGTTAAAGTTGATGAAGGACCACGATTAAAGCGTGCAAAGGCAAGGAATAAGGGTGGGCGATCGCCCATACTTAAACGAATGAGTCATTTTACTATTATTGTCGGCAGTGAGGAGTAATTGAATGGGACAAAAAGTATGTCCAATAGGGTTTCGCTTAGTTTGTAATAAAAAATGGAAATCCATGTGGTACGCGAACAAACAAGAATTTGGAACGCTATTGATCGAAGATCAGAAGATAAGAAAAGCATTGAAAAGCAAGCCTTCCTGTGTAGGAGCATCTAGGTTTTTTATTCGTCGTATGAGTGAAAAGGTAGAAGTGACAATACATACAGCTAGACCCGGCCTTGTCATTGGTAAGAAAGGGGCTGAAATTGATATTTTGAAAAAAGAATTGAGTCGACTAACCAGAAAAGAAGTTTGGATTGAAGTCGAAGAAATAAAAAGACCTGATTTAGATGCGGTCTTAGTTGGCGAAGGAATTGCTAAACAAATTGAAAGGCGAATGCCCTTTAGAAGAGTTTTAAAGAAAGCGATTCAAGCTACAATTGATGCTGGAGCGCAAGGCATTAAAGTCCAACTTTCCGGACGTTTAGGTGGGGCTGAAATAGCTAGATCTGAATGGTATAAGGAAGGATCGATACCGTTACATACGTTACGTGCAGATATTGACTATTCGAGGACTAGAGCCGAAACGACGTATGGCACAATTGGTATCAAAGTTTGGATAAATCGTGGTGAAGAACAAATAGCTAAGTAATGGGGGCCCACAATGGCTTTAATGCCTAAAAGGACTAAGCATAGAAAACAGCAAAAAGGTCAACATGCCGGCCTAAGTAAAGGCGGGAATTTTGTGGACTTTGGAGATTATGGAATTCAAGTGTTAGAAAGAGGAAGAATTTCTAATACTCAAATTGAAGCTTGTCGTATAGCGATTAATCGTTATTTTAATAGAAGAGGAAAAGTTTGGATAAGAATATTTCCGGATAAGCCGGTGACTAAAAAACCGGCCGAAGTACGTATGGGCAAAGGTAAAGGTTCTCCGGATCATTGGGTAGCTGTCGTAAGACCCGGCAGGATTCTATTTGAAGTTGGTAATGTGTCAAGAGAAATGGCGCAACAAGCTTTAAGTAGAGCATCAGGCAAGCTGGGGATTAAAACAAGATTTGTAGAACGTTTAGAACGAGTTTGAGGTAATTTAAGTGGCAAAGATACAAGAATTAAAAGATCAATCAACTGAGGCATTAGAAGCTCTTTACCAAGATTGTCGTAAAGAAGTATTTGACTTCAAATGTGAATTTAAACTCACAAAAAAGTTAGAACGTCCTCATTTGATTAAAGAAAAAAAGAAAGATATTGCCCGGATATTAACAATATTACGTGAAAGATCTGTAGCAAAAGGTAAGCAGTATGAAGATGGAGCAAAGAGGAACTCGTAGGCAAAAAAAAGGCGTCGTTTTATCTAATAAGATGAATAAAACTGTTATAGTTCAAGTTGATACTACCTTTAGACACCCTAAATATAAAAAAGTTATTACTAGAGGGAAAAAATATTATGCACATGATGAATCAAACGTATTGGAAATTGGAAAAACAGTGACAATACAAGAATCAAGACCATATTCAAAATTGAAAAGATGGTTAGTCGTTTCATCTGAAAATTAATGAAAAAGTGTTAAGGAATAAAAAAAATGATTCAACAAGAATCTCAGCTAAAAGTGGCCGATAATACAGGTGCAAAAAGAGTTAAGTGTTTTAAGGTATTGGGTGGTTCTAAGAGAAAAACAGCTAATGTCGGTGATATAATCGTTTGCTCTGTTAAAGAGGCTGACCCCAATTCAAGTGCTAAAAAAGGCGATGTTGTAAAAGCTGTTATTGTTAGAACAAAGAATTACATTAAACGAAATGATGGTTCTAAATTACGTTTTGATATGAATAGCTGTGTTCTTATTGATGACAAAGGTAACCCTAAGGGAACAAGAATATTTGGACCTGTAGCAAGAGAAGTTCGAGATAGTGGATATTTAAAAATATGTTCACTGGCACCGGAAGTTATTTAAAATGTATAAGACTCGGAGAAGGTAGAATGAGTAAGTTCATCAGAGTTGGTGATCAAGTTGGCATTATTGCCGGAAATGATAAAGGAAAGATGGGAACAGTCTTAAAATGCATGACAAAGAAAGTTGTTGTCCAAGGCATAAATATTCGAAAGAAACACCAAAAGGCTCGTTCACAAGAAGAACCTTCTCAGATTATCGAATTGGAAAAGCCTATTAATAAGTCTAATGTGATGATCGCTATAAATGATACCAAATGGGTTAAGTTAAGACTTAGGATAAACAAAGAAGGGTCCAAAGAATTATATTATTTGGATGGACAAAATGAAGTGTTATATCGTCCATTAAAAAAACAATCGAAACAGTAAGAAATTATGTCTGATTTAAAAGAAAAGTATCAAAAAGAAATAATCCCTAAACTACAGAATAAATTTGCCTATAAAAATGTAATGCAAGTTCCCTGTATTAACAAGGTAATTATTAGTATGGGAATAGCTGAAGCAGCTAAAGACAAAAATGCGCTTCAAGATTGTATTAATGAATTAACAATGTTGTCCGGGCAGAAACCAATTGTTACAAAAGCTAAGAAAGCTATTTCTAATTTTAAACTAAGAGAGGGCCAGCCGGTCGGTTTAAAAGTAACATTGCGCGGAGATCGGATGTACGATTTTATTTATCGATTCATTCACCTGACGTCACCTCGTATTAGAGACTTTAGAGGCCTTACAGTAACCGGTGATAAAATGGGAAATTTTTCATTAGGATTAGATGATCAGCAAGTTTTTCCTGAAATCAATTTAGATCTTGTTAAAAGACAACAAGGAATGAATATTACGTTTATAACAAGTGCAAACAGTGATGCTGAATGTCAGGAATTGTTAACATTAATCGGTATGCCCTTTAAATAATCAAATAGGAAAAATGCAATGACTTTAAGCGATCCCATAGCGGATTTATTAACGAGAATTAGAAATGCTTTAATGGCTAAGCAGAGATATATTGATGTACCTTTATCGCGAGAGAAAAAAGACATTGTACAAATTCTTAAAAAGAAAGGATTTGTATATGATTTTTTTGTTGATGATAGCACTAAGAAAGGAAAACTCAGAATATTATTAAAGTACACGAAAACTAGAGAACCGATTATCGCAGGCCTAAAACGTATGTCTAAGCCTAGTTTACGTCACTATGTTAAATCATCTGAAATACCAAGAGTATTAGGTGGAATTGGCATTTCAATTATATCGACTTCTCAAGGCATAATCGATGGTGAAGAAGCTCGGACAAAGAATATTGGCGGAGAATTACTCTGTCTAATTTGGTAGAGAATTTAAGGGGGGGTATATGTCGAAAATTGGTAAAGAACCAATAATAATTCTGAAGGGAGTTGAAATTACAGTTTCAGGGACTACTGTTACTGTAAAAGGTCCAAAAGGAACATTGACAATTGAAGTTATGGATGGGATAGAACTAAAGATTGAAAACGATATATTAGTGGTAAGTCTATCAGGTAAGTTAAAGGAAAAAAATAATTTTCATGGCCTATATAGAGCTCTTATACAGAACATGGTTACCGGTGTTGTGAATGGGTTTAAAAAAGAATTAGAATTAAAAGGAGTAGGATATAGGGGCCTCAGTTCAAGGTAATAATCTAAACGTATTAGTTGGGTTTTCTCATCCTACATTATTACCAATTCCGGAAGGAATTCAAGCCAGGGTCGATAACAACACGCTCATACTTATTACAGGTATTGATAGGCAAAAAGTTGGGCAATTTGCGGCTAATATAAGAAGCTTAAGAAAGGCCTGAGCCTTATAAAGGAAAAGGTATTCACTATAAAGGTGAATATGTTCGAAGAAAGGCCGGTAAGTCCGGTGGAAAATAAGTCTAAGATTTTGTTGAAATTATTGAAGGAATATCGAGGCATATAAAATGGAAAGTTCGAAATTAAAAACTAAAAAGAAACAATTAAAGAGGCAACAACGAGTTCGGCGTCAAATAAAAGGAAAAAATAGATATCCTCGTTTATCTGTTAATAAGACAAATACAAATATTTACGCTCAAATTATTGATGATGAAATCGGTAAAACACTTGGTAGTTTTTCTACCTTGGACAAGGAATTTAGAAGTGATTGCTCTAAATCGAAAGATGCTGCGTTAAAGGTAGGCTCTCAGATTGGTGAAATCGCAAAATCTTTAAAAATTGACCGTATGGTCTTTGATAGAGGACGTTACAAATATCACGGAATTGTCACCGTCTTAGCTGACGCTGTTCGTGAGAAAGGGATACAATTATAAGCCTAGGAAAATAATAGAATGTCAAAAAAATTAAATGAATCTAAATCTGTTGATGATTTCAAATCAGAATTTGAAGAAAAGGTTTTATTCATAAATAGATGTGCTAAAGTATTAAAAGGTGGTAGAAAATTTAGTTTCTCTGCTCTTTTATTGGTCGGTGATGGAAATGGAAATGTAGGATTCGGGTTTGCAAAAGCGAATGAACTATCAGATTCAATCAAAAAAGCAAGTGAATCTGCCAGAAAGAATGTTATGAGCGTAGAAATGAAAGGTACAACTATTCCACATGAAATTTTAGTAGCATGGGATGGTGCAAGACTTCTAATTAAGCCGGCACCGGAAGGAACCGGAATTATTGCCGGATCTAAAGTTCGAGCTGTATTAGAACTTGCCGGAATTAAAGATGTCGTTGCAAAAAGTCTTGGTTGTAATAATCCTATAAATCAGGTTAGAGCAACATTTAAAGGTTTGAAGATGTTACGCAATAAAGAAGACTGTATGCAGATGAGGGGATTATAATGAATTTAAATTCACTAACAAATCGATCAAGAGCTGCAAAGAAGTGTAAAAGAGTAGGGCGTGGGCCCGGCTCAGGAATGGGTAAAACTTCTTGCAGAGGTGAAAAGGGTGATGGATCACGATCCGGTTATAAAAGAAGATATACTTACGAAGGTGGTGGTGTACCATTATTTAAACGTTTACCTACCAAAGGATTTTCTAATGCGCGATTTAAAAAGCGTTTAGATGCTATTAATTTAAAAATGATTGATGCTGTATATGCTGATGGTGAAGTGGTCAATATGGATTCGCTTAAAGCTCATGGCCTCATTAGTGGAACCTCACATGGTATTAAAATCCTAGGGGATGGTGAATTATCTAAACAAGTTACATTTGAGGTCCATAAATTATCGGGATCAGCAAAAGAAAAACTTGATAAAATGGGTATAAAATATACACTGGCATAGCTAGTAAATATTTCATTTTTTTAATCATTAAATGTTAATCATAATATGATAGAAAGCTTAAAACGCGCATTTTCGATCCCTGAGTTAAAATCAAAAATTATTTTTACATTGATAATGCTAATTATAGTCAGAATTGGTGCATTTGTACCCGTTCCCGGAATCAATGGTGAACTTGCTTTAAGTTATTTTAAATATGCAACTAAGGGCGGACAGAATTTATTTCAGTTAGTTGATGTTTTTTCCGGAGGAGCCTTTGCTCAGATGACGGTAATAGCCTTAGGTATTATGCCTTATATTACTGCTTCGATTATTATGCAGTTGTTAGTTGCCCTGATACCAACCTTACAACGTGAAATCAGAGAGAATAGTGCTTTAGGTCGAAAGAAAGTTAACAAGTGGACAAGAGTACTATCTTTAATTTTATCTTTATTCCAATCAGGACTTTTAGCTCGTTATGCTTTGCAGATGAATTTAGCTAGACCCGGAATAGTGATGGATCAATTAGTCAATATGCAGATTTTCGGTGTTCCATGGGTATTTTTTATCTTAGTTATGTTAACAATGACGACCGGTACCTTGTTTCTTATGTGGATTGGTGAGCAAATTTCTGAAAAGGGAATTGGAAACTGAATAAGTCTAATTATTACTATTGGTATCCTATCTCAAATACCTTCTGCAATTGGATCAATTATCAGTCAATTGAATCTTGACTCACAGGAAGTTGGGCAAATGACCTTTTCTTCTTTAATAATTTTGTGTATTGTATTTGTTGGAGTCATTATATCGACGATCTTGATTATACAAGGTCAAAGGCGAATCCCCTTACAATATGCCAGAAGGATTGTTGGACGAAAAGAGGTTGGTGGATCTAATGCGTATATACCTCTAAAGATTAATTATGCCGGAGTTATACCTGTTATATTTGCCAGTTTCATTATTAATGTTTCCGGCGACTGTTGGGCAACTTGTTGGAGCAGGATCCTGGATTGGAATAGTTGCTAATTGGATCTCACCGGGTAGCATTGGATACACAGTATTTTTTGTGTTACTTATCATGTTCTTTACTTATTTCTGGACTGCCACTCAGTTTCATCCGGAGCAAATAGCTTCGGATATGAAGAAGAATGGAGCATTTATTCCGGGAGTTAGACAAGGGAAGCCAACTCAGCAATATTTAGAAACAGCTATGAACAGAATTACACTAATGGGAGCTATATTTTTGGCAACAATAGCCATCTTGCCTACTATAATAGGTAAAGTTTTAGGTATAGACCCAACAATAAGTCATTTTTTTGGTGGGACATCACTTTTGATATTAGTGGGTGTAGTCTTAGATACTATGCAGCAGATTGATTCTCATATGCTGATGAAACGATATGACGGTTTTATGCGTAAAGGACGGGTGAGAGGAAGATAAGTGTTATTGTTATTATTAGATCAATTTTGCTTTTAATTGGATGCTATGATACAATTAACGCCCGTTCAAAATTAAATTATTAATTAAATTAAGGATTGGAGAAATTAATGCCCAGGATTATTGGTGTTGATATACCTGATAAAAAAAGATTGGCAATAAGTCTTACATACATATATGGAATTGGACGGGTCAAAGCAAATGAAATTATTAAAAAATTGAATCTTGATCCCAATATGAGAGCTCTAAAGTTATCTCCTGAAGACATAGCAAAATTAGCCGCTCTTTTACAAACTGATTATGTTGTTGAAGGTGATCTAAGAAGACAAGTACAAAATGATATCAAGCGGTTGATCAATATACATTCATATCGAGGATTGAGACATAGATCGAAGTTGCCGGTCAGAGGACAGCAAACTCAAACTAATGCAAGAACCAGAAAAGGTAGGAAAGTAACCGTAGCAGGTAAAAAATCTGCGAAGTAAGAGAAGACGTTTTCATCTATTGTAATTAGATGAAAAGTGAATAATTCAAGAGGAGTTCAAACATTTTGGCTAAACAAGTGGTAAATAAAAAAGCTAATACAAAAACTAAAAAGAAGAGTTCTAGAACAGTTCCTTCCGGAATAGCGAATGTAAAAGCGACCTTTAATAATACAATAGTTTCGATATCAGACCCAAATGGTAATATAGTATCTTGGTCTTCTGCAGGGAAGTCTAACTTTAGCGGATCTAGAAAATCATCTGCTTTTGCAGCTACTGTTGCAGCTCAAGATGCGGGAAAGATAGCTATGAGCCAAGGGATGAAAGAGGTTGAAGTTAACTTAAAGGGACCCGGCGCCGGAAGAGAATCCGCTGTAAGAGGTTTACAGAGTTCAGGTTTAATGATTACGATAATACGAGATAAAACTCCTGTTCGACACAATGGATGTCGCGCAAGAAAACGACGTCGTGTCTAGGAACTAATTTTTTTATTTAAGCCAATTTATATAGGAGTCATTTTCATGGCAGTAGTTTTTGGTAAGTTTCAAATGCCGGAACAAATATCAGTAGAAGAATCATCTTCTACTTTCGCTAGATTTATTGCAGAACCTTTTGAAAGAGGATTTGGGCATACAATAGGCAATTCACTTAGAAGAATAATGCTGACTTCCATTGAAGCTCCTGCAGTAGTATCAGTAATGATTGAAGGTGTGCCACATGAATATATGGCCGTTGATGGTATTATTGAAGATATGACTAATGTTATTCTGAACCTAAAAGGTGCTTTATTACGTTGCCTGTCTTTGGAAGATTCTAATTATGTGGGTGTTTACAATACAATTTCAATCATATTAGATATTACCGAGGCAGATCTTGAAGGTGGCCAATATAAAGTCACTTTAAAGGATCTTGTGAAAGAAGGTCTTTATGAAGTTATCAACCCTGATTTACATATTTTTACAGTAACTAAACCTATGCATCGTAGAATTGATTTGAAAGTAGCGACAGGAAGAGGATATGTTCCTTCTGAGCGTCATGATATTGAATCGAAATTAGAAGGCGAAATTGTAGTTGACTCAGCTTTTTCCCCTGTCCGTTTGGTTAATTACTATGTCGAAAATACTCGAGTAGGACAGGATACTGATTATGACCGATTAATATTAGAAGTTTCGACAGATGGAAGGATTACTCCTAAAGAAGCGCTGTCATTTGCTTCTCAAATTAATATTAAGCATCTGGATGTGTTTAATCAACTTGATACCTATAATATTAAGTTTGAAGAAGTAGACAAAGAAAAAGATACTGATAAAGATGAAATGTTACGTAAACTTTGTTTACGTATTAATGAGATTGAACTTTCAGTAAGGTCTACAAATTGTTTAAGTAGTGCTAACATTCAGACAATCGGTGAATTAGTAGTTAAACCTGAATCTGATATGTTAAAATATCGTAATTTTGGAAAGAAATCACTCAATGAAATTAAAGATAAATTATCTGAAATGGGTTTAAGCCTTGGAATGGATTTATCTCGTTATGGAGTCAATGCAGATAATGTTAATGACATTATGAGAGATTATCAAGAAGAGCAAAAGAATAATAATACCTGAGGTTTTAAATGAAGCATCGTAAGGATATCTTTAAAATTGGTCGAACGGGTTCACATAAACGATGTCTATTGGCCAATATGTTAAAGTCATTAATAGAGCATGAACGAATCGAAACAACTATTACGAAAGCGAAAGAGCTGCGTCGTCATGCTGATAAAATGATTACTCTTGCTAAGGGAAACGATTTAGCTAGTCGCAGACGCGCTATTGCTAAATTAATGATTAGATTTAACCATTTAAATAGTAAGGAAGCAAGGCTTGCCAAAGCCGGCGATCTTTCTTCTTACAATACAGATCGAACAGTTGTGAATAAACTATTTGGAAATCTGGGCGTACGTTTTGCTACTCGTAATGGTGGATATACTAGAATCATCAAAGGCAACTTTAGAAAAGGTGATGGTGCTGAAACTTGTTTCATCGAATACTTAGAAGAATAAGTTTTAGCTTAAATACTTTTAAGTATGTAAAACCCTATTAAATATGATAGGGTTTTTTATGCATTCTTGAGATGTTCAATCCAACTATCAGGAAGTCCTGCTTTTCTAGACTCTTTATTATAAATAAAGCTTTTTTCCTTAGCTCGGAAGGGCCTTAGGATATACGGAAGACTCCGGATCCAATTAGTCCATTCGTCACTATCTTTTGATGTCATTTTGTTCAAATATTTATAACCAATTAATAATTTTGCAGCAAGGTCATCCTCATTATTAGCTTAAGAGTGTGTACTTACTCCTTTTCGAAAAGAAGTTGGGGCATCAGGAAATACGGGTAAGGCAAAAGCCGAAATTTTTATTGCTAATAGTTCGTGACCCGCAAAGCGATGCAAACAAATCGCACGATTATCAGCTATATGATGTTCTTGAAAAGAAGGCAGCTTATCTCTTCCAAGAGTGTTTTTTAAAGTCCATGCCTACAGGGCCGTCCCGGTTCAGAGTATCGAATTATAGGCCCGGGCTTTTTATTCGTAAGTATTATGGGTTGTAGCAGTTTTTCTTCAATCGAGTCTCCGGAAAGAATTCGGTTTGCCTATTCTTCTTAGTTCCATCTCATCTTAATTGTCGTTAATGATATGAAACGCAGGATAGGCAAACCGGTTATTTGGTCTGGGACATCCTTTTAGTGTCACATACTCACCAATTTTATCTTGGAGATTTATTTGCGTGCTATAAATATACGCAATTGGCGTATTGTTTTGACGCAATATGAAATCACCCGGTTTATTCTTCATTGAATAATGAAATGGTTCTACTATTCCTGAAATGATTACTGAATTTAGCATTTCGTCTTGATAGTATTCATCGACTGTCGCGTTTGGATGGGTTCGTAACCAATATTGAAATAGTGATTCTTCAACAGGTTCCCAAACACGCATTTTGTCCGTCATATATTTTGAAAGACTTGAATACATATGCTGATTAGGGAGAAGATCGTTTTGTAGTTGTTTCCCATCTTTTAAAGCTAAATCAGTATGATGACTATCATTCTTAATGTTAGTATCCTTTCCAAAATTTGATGGAATCAGAGCTCTTAGGGCCGCTACTTCTTTAGATGCAATTCCTGCTTTTGTTTCTAAAAAGGTAATCTTCTTTTCAGAATATTCTTGTTGGATACTTGTAATTAATTGTCTGATTGTGAAAACGTCTTCTTCAAATTCTTTGAAATCTTTAATCATCTTTTCAAGAGAATAGATAGGTCTTTCGATATCGATTTCTTGGAAAGGTTTTCTAAATTCGGCTTGAGTTAGTAAATTCGTTTTATCGATTAATTGCTGAAGTTCGTAGCGTCTATTTAAGTATTTTTTTGCATAATCCAGATCACCAATTTCTTCTACATACTCTTTTGCAACCCAAAAATAGGTATCTTTAGGAATACTAATTTCGAGCCATTTGCCGGATGCTTCAGCTATTGTTCCATTAACAACGTCTCCGGTATTAAGTTGTGCTATAACCGGAGCATCTAAATTAGATGATAGCCTAATATTGACTCGCTCACCTTCCACAGTATCGTGTAATACAAATGTTCTAAATACATATGCTTTCATATCTTTTGGCGGCCGAACAGCGTAGTAGCCATCCTTTTCACCATAAACTGCAAAGATATCTCCTTTATCCAATTCTTTTACAATAAAGGATTCTAAATTGGATTGCAGACGCAACCGAACTTTATTTCCGGTGACTTTGCCGGCAAAAGGTTTTAATGAAAGCATTTCGCAAATAATTAAATCAGCTTCTGTTGAAACGCTTGCTTCATTTTCTGAGCATACTATTGCACATATTGACATAAATGAAATACATAAAAGAAAAAAATAAATTCCTTTAAACATCTTAAGAGCTCCTCAATCTTCTATCTCCTGACTATCGAATGGCTACTTTATGTCTTTTGGAATTTTTGACCAACTTCTTTTTCTGTATTTATGACAATTAAGCGAGAAAACCCTTTTCTTTAGCATTGGGATGAAAGCGTCTATTTGTTGCACTTCGATGTTGAAAGGGTGTTTAATGCCTGTATTTGGCATCTTTGTTCATAGGTTAAATACCGGTAGCCTTTAGGCATAAAAAATCCCTCCATAGTCTTTTTTTTGCAAAAATTTACTATAGAGATTTTACCGGCATTTGGCCATTTTCAAATTTCTCCTATTTGTCGCACTTCAGTGTTGAAAGGGCGAAAAGCGGAAATTTTTATTTTATTACTACACAAAAACTGTTTTATATTATAATAAATTCACTTGTTTAGTTATACCATTTGTTAAATTATGAACTAAAATTAACTGAGATTCAGATATGTCAAAAGAAGATTATCTCTATGGAAAGCCCGAATATCCGAATCCGGGTAATACCCTTAACAACCAATTGATGTTGGGGGCCGGTGCTATTTTAACCCCAATTATGGGGTATAAAACTCTTAAGTCGGGTACACAAGGCCTCTTTGGAACCAATACTCTAGCGGAACGATATCAATATTTACAACAGGTTTGGGAAGGTGATGATAGTGGAATTTATGGACGTTGCACTAATCTCGCTCAATCTATTTTCGGTTCTACAGATTTCAGTGATCGAGCACATCATTTATTAACCGCAGGAATCTATGGAATAATAACAGCTGCTACGGGATACACAACTTATTATGCATATAATCAAATTAATGACAATATCCGCAATCCCATGGAATATAAAAATCCGGAGCTAAAAAGACAATTTGATCGCGACTACGAAACCTGTAAAGCCTATGTCCTAAACAAGGAAGTATTAGCCAATAATTTTGAATCGTTAAAGAAACAAGTCGATAAAGCAAACCGCGAATACATACATATTAAAAATAACTGTTCGAGTGAATTGGATTGTCCTGCCTTAAGTACGCCTACAGATGAATTAATCAAAGCCAAAAATGCTTGGGAAACAGCTGGCAATGACTTTAAAGCAGCTCAGCGCTCTTGTAGAAACGGCTTCAATAAAATGGGTGATGCTTTCGAGCAAACAGGTCAAAATGCTGATATGAATGGGTATTTGTATTGCAATAACAACCCTACAGATAGTAATTGTCAAAAGCGGCAATTCGCACTAGATCAAGCGCAGCAATTTCACAACTCTACGATCAACTCCTGCTATTCTGTCTCTAATCGTTATGAATATCCTAATTCCCTTATGGCGTTGCCATAAGGGAATAGGTGAGCTTTTTGAATCTCCGTATGACTCTAATGGATTGTTAAAGGACCCTCACTTTTTTGATTCACCTTTTAGTAGCCGTTGTTCTTATTCAAATCCGGCCCCCCTCCTATGGTTACTATATAGTCATTTAATTTTACATTGATAAGATTGCTTGATCAATGGCGAATGTAAAATTCGTAACTTTTCGTAATATCTCTCTAACTTTATTTTTCATATTAGCCCAATATTTTTCTATAGGATTTAAGTCCGGAGAATATGGAGGAAGAAACATAAGCTTACAACCGGCAGATTCTACTGTTTTCCTGCTTTCCGCTGACTTGTGAAAACCGGCATTGTCAAGAATAAGAACACTACCGGGTGTAAGCTGAGGAGTCAAAACTTCCTTAAGCCAAATATTGAATAACCCGGTATTACAAGTACCTTCAAAACACATTGGAGATAAAAACTGCCCTTTAGATAGGGCTGAAATAATATTTTGCGCCTTATAAAGCGGTTTCCTGAAACCGCTCCAAAAACTTTTTTGCCGCGTAAGCTTCTTCCGGACTCACGAAATAAAAATTGATGAATCCCGGTTTCATCGAGATAAATTCTCTTGTCAAAGGGAATATTTTTTAAATCTTTCATAAAAGCTTCCCGTTTCTTTTCATCTCTTTCCTTATAGCGAGTAGTTTTTTTTTTCGTGTAATTTTTAATCTTTTAAGGGCATAAAAAATCGTTTTGCGGAGTGACTGAAAAATAATCAGCAATTTCCGATAAAAAATAATCCGGATGTTTTTCTACATATTTAGATAACAACTCATCATCTAATTTCTTATAAGCATATTTTCTGCGGATTGGCTTTAAATGTCCTTTTTGCTTTTTTTGCAAGATCCATCGATATATTGTTGCGATACCTACTTGAAAAATATGGCCGGCTGTTTTTTTATCCGACATTCCTAGACCGTAAGATATTTTTTTTGAATTAGAATTATAGATTGCCTATCCTGTTACTTTTTATTTGATACAAGGAGAAAAGTTATGCCGGAAGTTGCAGGAGATAATATTCAAACAGTGAACATGGATCACCATGGATTAATTGCAGCACTTTGCAGCGATCTAAAAGTAGCGGAAAGGATTGATACCGGATTAAAAAATCATCCACAAAGAAAAGTAAGTGCGGGACAGGCAGTAATTGCAATGATTCTGAATGGATTAGGGTTTACTAATAGACGTCTCTACCTAACACATCAATTTTTTGCTTCTAAATCGATAGAGAATTTACTTGGCAACGATCTTCGAGCAGAAGATCTCACAGATTATACTTTAGGTCATGCTTTGGATGATATTGCGAAATATGGGAGCAGTAAATTATTTGCTGAAGTTTCTTTTGGAATAGCCCTAGACCATGATTTACTACAAAAAACTCATCATCTAGATACAACAAGCTTTTCCGTTCATGGGTCGTATGAAGTGAAAGATGATCCGCAAGTGATTGAGATTAAGCAGGGTTATTCTAAAGATCATAGACCTGATTTGCAACAAGTTGTACTTTCTCTCGTTACCAATGGTCCGAGTTCTATGCCTCTATGGATGGAAGCCTTAGACGGCAATAGTTCTGATAAAGCAAGTTTTCATGAGACGATCAAAAAAATCAGTGAATTTCAACAACAGATTGATGTAAAAACAAAGTTTAAGTGGGTTGCCGATTCAGCGTTATACACAAAAGAAAAGCTCTTAAAAAATAATGATTATAAATGGCTCACCCGAGTTCCCGAGATAATAGGAGAAGCAAAAAGATTAGTAGAAAAACCGGAAGAAGAAATTGATTGGATTGATCAGGAGAAAGGATATAAAACATGCAGCTTCACCTCTTTTTATGGAGGGATTAAACAAAGATGGCTTTTGGTTTTTTCAGAGCAAGCCTATCAGAGAGAGATAAAATCATTAGAAAAAAAATTGACCAAGGCAGAAGAAAAGCTCAAGAAACAACTTTGGCATTTGGGTAATGAGGAATTTAAATGCGAAAGTGATGCTAAAAAAGCTTGGGGCAGATTGACTAAAAAAAATCATTTATATTCCATGAATAGTGAGATATTGCCGATTCTAAAATATGGTAAATTAGGCAAACCTAAACAAGGAGAGGAAAAACAAGTTGTTGGATACAAGATTCATGCTAGCTTTGAAAGGGAAGAAGAAGAAATTAATAAACTGATGAATAGAAAAGGACGGTTTTATTTTAGCTGGCGAATGACACCGATAGAGAAAATTATAAAGATGAGATGATGTTAGAAGAATATAAAGAACAGCAAAAGGTTGAAGGAGGGTTTCGCTTTTTAAAAGATCCTTGGTTTATGGTTGATTCTATTTTTTTAAAAACCCCTCGACGCATTGAAGCATTAATGATGGTTATGACATTGTGTTTAATGGTTTATAATATCGGACAATATCAACTTCGACAAAAATTGATAGAAACAGAAGAGACATTACCCAACCAATTAGGAAAGGAAGTCAAAAATCCAACATTAAGATGGATTTTCCAAATTATGGAAGGTATCGGAATAATCCGTTTTTTTCAGAAGACTTCCCGGAGAATTTGTAAAGAAATGATCACAAATTTAACCCGTCTTCGGAAAAAGATTATTGTTTTGTTTGGAAAGACTGCAATGAGGATGTATGGCTTAATTAGAAAAACTTGTTTAGAGGTCTAGGAATGTCGGTTTTATCATGATGTTTTTCTATATGTTGTAATACTTTCTCTCGAAGATCTACTGAATAGGCTCTAGGCATTGTTTTGTCCTTACTGTTTGTATAAAAAAAGAAGGATAACATATTATCAAATAAAAATTAAAATACTATACAAAGGACTAAAGGCATATGTGATGATAATACCAATCCAAATACAGTATCGATATTTGAAATAGATACTCCCAAGTGGGTTTCAGAAGCTAAGAGAATTTTAGATTTAATGGGATTGGGATTGGATAAAACAATCCCTAAAATAGAATATGCCGATACAAAAAATGGTTTTAATGCGGTTAAAAACCTAAAAGATAGAGGTTTAGATCCGAGCATAAAGTGTTCTAACGGCCTAAAATTTATAAAACAGATCTTCAATTTATCTTCTTCTCCCACTAAGGGAGAAGAAAGATCAGCTTATCAAGAACTGATGAAGATGCTTCATCCCGATAAAGTTTCCAATGACGTAACTAATAACCGGCTAACAAAAATGAAAGGTGGAGGCGAGGGATACGAAGTAAATGGTGATATTGCTGCAGAAGCCTTTCGAGTTGCCTCATTAGCCCATCAAGCATTTAAACAGTTTATTAACTAAATGATGCGATATAACAATAGGAATATCTGATTAATAACCTGAGGTTTGGTTTTAATCCTTAGTATTTCATGAAGTTAGAAATTTTTTAATACAAAAAGACCTTTTGTTTTTGTAGAATATTTTGATAAAAAAGATAAACACCAACAAAAGGTCTAACAATGAAAGATTTAACTGCTCTATATTGCTCTATCGATGATTTTTGGAAAGTTTTCAAAAAAGACCGGGTGAAACACCTTATTGAAAATAAACAAAATAAACGAGGACCGGCACCTCTATTGTCAGTACCGGAAATGATGACGATTATAGTTATGTTTCAGCAATCTAACTTTCAAACCTTTTTATTCTTATATTCACCAATATTATTACCGTGAATTTCCCAAATTAATCAGTTATTCAAGATTTATTCAATAGACTTCTTTCGAAACTAATTTTTTGATAATAATGTTCTTGTTAAAATAAGTGAGGATAACATGAAGTTTGAAACAGTTAAAAGTTTAGACGACGAAAAATTTCGTCGGCTAACGGGCATTAAGAAAGCTACATTTGATAGGATGCAGTTGATTTTAGAAGAATCGAACAAACTCAAAAAAGTTAAAGGTGGTAGGAAGAACAAACTAAGCATAAAGGATATGCTGCTTATGACTCCGGAATATATCCGAGAATACGGGACTTATTTCCATGTGAGTCAAAGTTACGGTGTTAGTGAGAGTACTGCCTATAAAACTGTAAGGTGGGTCGAGGATACATTAATCAAGCACCCTGATTTCTTTTTGCCCGGACGCAAAGCTCTTCTAAAGAGCGATGTTGAATATGACGTTATTTTAATCGATGCAACAGAAACGCGTATTGAAAGGCCAAAAAAAAACAGAAGTATTTTTACTCAGGAAAAAAGAAAAAATATACGCTAAAAACTCAGATTGTTGTGAACAAGAAGACGCAATAAGTAATCTGTACGGCATTCTCGAATGGCAAGCTACATGATTTCAGATTATTCAAAGAGTCAAAAATACAAATCCGTCCGGAAATAAATGTGTTGACTGATACCGGATATCAAGGTCTACAAGATATTCACTCTAAGATCCAAATGCCAAAGAAAAAAAGTAAAAAGAAGCCATTGACTAAAGATGATAAGAAACGCAATCGACAGCTTTCCAAAGAACGAGTTCTCAATGAACATATCATTGCCCGTTTAAAGCGATTCAAGATTATAACTGATCGTTACGGAAATAAGCGTAAAAGGTTTGCTCTTCGTTTTAATCTAATTGCCGGCATTTACAATTTGGAGGTGGCACAATGAGTTTCGAAAGAAGTCTAATGTATGAAAAATATATTTCTTCCTCTATACGCTTATATGTGGAGCCTTCAAGGTAATATCACAGGCATCGCTTGCATCGATGCAACTTCACTATAGTGCTTTAATTTTTATTTGATAATATGTTATCCTTCTCTTTTTATACGGATAGTAAGGATAAAACAATGCCTAAAGCCTATTCAGTAGATCTTCGAGAGAAAGTATTACAATATATAGAAAAGCATCATGACAAGAAGGCGGCCGGCCATATTTTTCAAGTAGGTATCGCAACAGTATATCGATGGGTATTGCAAAAAAAACAAAAAGGACATTTAAAACCAATCCGTAGAAAGTATGCTTATAAGAAATTAGATGATGAGTTGTTATCTCAATATGTAGAAAAACATCCCGATTATTTTTTATCGGAAATTGCTAATTATTTTTCAGTCACTCCGTAAACGATTTTTTATGCCCTTAAAAGATTAAAGATTACACGAAACAAAAAACGACTCGCTATAAGGAAAGAGATGAAAAGAAACAGGAAGCTTTTATGAAAGATTTAGAAAATATTCCCTTTGACAAGAGGATGTATCTCGATGAAACCGGGATTCATCAATTTTTAGTTGCGTGAGCCCGGAAGCAGCTTACGCGGCAAAAAAGTTTTTGGAGCGGTTTCAGGAACCCGTTTTATAAGGCAAAATATTATTTTAGCCTTGTCTAAAGGGCAGTTTTTGTCTCCAATGTGTTTTGAAAGTACTTGTGATACCGGGTTATTCAATATTTGGCTTAAGGAGGTTTTGACTCCTCACCTTACACCCGGTAGCACTCTTATTCTTGACAATAAGGCTCTAACTAAAGCAAATACAGAAAAATAATAGACAATTATCAAGGGAACGTGTTTTGAATAAAAATATGATAGGAGTGATCAAATGCTTTAAAATCATTGCCGATCGTTATCGAAATAGACGAAAAAGATTTGCATTGCGATTCAATCTTATTGCGGGAATCTATTATTTGGAACTCATATGATGCATTTCGAAAGAAGTCTAATATAGTGCCATTGATTTCTTTTATCAACGAAATGTTTTATTAATATCAAAGATAATAACTTCAGAAAATTAACTATTTAAAACAGCACGTACATGTTCGCAATTTTTCTCACCACAAGTACATCCGATAGGTTCTCCAAGAAACACTCTATATTGTTCTTTTTTATCTAAGGGGTTAATAACCATATAGATTTGCTTGTCATTTTGAATAATGTCCCAGTTTCTAAAACGCAAATCATCATCTGTAACAATATCTTCTTTGGCAACCTTTGATTCTTCGACTTCTTCTCTTTCTGTGCTTTGTATAATCGCACGTGCAATTTGGCAATGGATACAATTACAGTGAGGCTCAGGATTGGGCACATTCATGACTTCATCGGTTCCTAAGATCTTTGCTACAGCACCAATTTTTTCCAATATTTCTTTTGGAAGGTCCGGAGTACCGGCTTGATCAGGATTATGTTGCATCGCTGAACCTAACCCCTCTAATGAACCTGCGAACTTCATAGGAAAACCAAATGCCGGTATATTATTGGCGTTATTAAGGAGATTACCTTGCGACGATACTTCAGAACTTTCAGATTTTTGCTTGGGTTGGTCATGGGTACTTAAAAAAGAAGCATGTGCTTGAAACACTTTATCAATTAATGATTGATCAAGATTCGGTATTCGAATGGGATTTCCTTGCTTGAGACTTATAATAAGTACTCTGTCTGAAGTTTCATCATCGATATAAAGAGCACTAACGTTTTCCCAGCTAGTTGAAATATAAGGAGGCATACTAAGAATTTTTTCATTGATATTATAGTTCATTGATAACCTCAACTTTATATTATAAGCGTTAAAATAACCGAATTCTCAGATCCATTAGAAGCTTTTCTTAAAACCAAAAGATTGAGCAGTTTTATCCTTAATTATCATAACATATTATGCCATTTTATGAATAAAAGTGCAATATTTTTAGCAGTCCAATAGTTCGTTTGCTTGATTTATGTGGTATATAACTTGCTATAAGTAAGATGTGGATTAAAAAATAAACTTTTTTTGACTTTAAAAAGTACTAAATTGAATATTTTTAAAAGGTTTTTGTCTCGTTCTTGCCTAAAAAATCAAACCTGTGCAATACGTGCAATTTTTAATAATCTTTTGTCGCATACCTAATCATAGGAGTCATAATGCGTAAAACCTTAGTAATAGATACAAATGTTCTGCTATATGATACGAATGCTTTAACAACTTTTGATAATAGTGAGGTGATCGTCCCTTTAGCCGTATTGGAAGAATTGGATGCCATGAAGCGGTTTCATAATGATTTAGGAAAAAATGCTCGCCTTGTCATGCGAAGTTTCGATTCGCTTCGTGGAAAAGGAAAGAACGAACTGCATAAAGGTATTCAAAACAAAAAGGGTTCTTTAATTCGTATCGATCTTAATCAAATCTCCCATTCCGATAATGCATTTCCACTCAGAATGACAGGCATGAAAAACCAAGTCTTGATGGCGGCCTATCATTTATCTAAACAGAAAGACAACGTTGTATTTGTTTCAAAAGACTTTGCAAGTCGAGTAAAAGCAGAAGCTTTAGGAGTTCAAACAGCGGACTACAATAGGTTTAAAGTGTCCTATCAGGATATTTTTTATAGTAAAATTCATGAAAGGGAAGTTGATAAAAAAATTATCGACCGGTTCCTGACTCAAGGAAAAGTTAAAATGGACTCTGATCGGTTTCGGGCAAACGAATTTTGCTCGTTAAAATCTTCTGAAAAATCTCAATTAATGGGCAGATATGATAAAGATAGTAAATGTTTAGTAGCGCTTCAACCATTACCCGAAGATTTATGGGGAACAAGACCTCGAAACATACAACAAAGATGTGCTTTAGAACTATTGTTAAGCGATGATATCAAATTAGTGACATTGGTTGGTCAGGCCGGAACAGGTAAAACTCTTTTAGCCCTAGCTTGTGCGCTTCGAAAAGTCTTTGATTTGGGAACCTATAACAAAATATTAGTGAGCCGACCCATTGTTCCTTTAGGAAAAGATATTGGATATTTACCGGGTCTTAAAGAGGAAAAGTTATATCACTGGATGCAACCTATCTATGATAACTTAGAATTTTTATGTCATTCTTCTAGTGAAGACATGACCGGCGAGAGCCTGCGTTGGATAACAGAAAGTAAAAAACTTGAGATGGAAGCGGTCACATACATTCGCGGTAGATCTCTACCCAGTATGTTTATCATTGTAGATGAAGCCCAAAATTTAACACCACATGAAGTTAAAACCATTATTTCCAGAGCCGGAGAAGGGACGAAGGTTGTATTAACCGGCGACCCTACTCAAATTGATAACCCCTATTTAGATGAGGATTCTAATGGATTAACCTTTGCTGTGGGGCGATTTGCTGATCATACCATCCATGGTCATATGCTCTTAGATAAAACAGAAAGATCTGAATTAGCCTCTATTGCTGCGAGTGTTTTATAGTAAAGGATTTAGTTGAAATTTGAATATCGATGGAAAATTAATAACGAATATGTTACATTTAAATTAACATATATGTTACATTTAATTGTCGTAATAACCTTTTTGGGGGTGTAATGGTTTCGACTGGGAAATAAAGTATTGATTGCATGCGGAGGACGTCAGTTGGCCTCCTAAAAATATCTGGCAAAAACATAATTGCTATCACAAACAGAAAGCAAAAAGTAATTCATGATATTGACTTCGGTGGAGATCTTGAATTAGCAATGGCTGCGTAAAACCTAACAGTTTTACCGGCCCGGTAGCCTGAGATTGGACCAGGGATTTGAGAACTACCGTAATGATCTTGGTAAGGGTTGTATTTCCGACTGTTTCCAGGAAGATAATCCGAGATAAAAGAAGCAGATTGATTCCAAGTGTTCGCATTCTGCAGCAGGATCGATCTTAAAACAATTTAGAATGCTAAGCATGTAGATATTAATATGGAGTTTGCTTAGGACGAGAGTTCGATTCTCTCCACCTCCATCGTTCTTGAAAACAGAAAAATCATTTCTGTTTAATTCCGCTATGAGGAGATTAAAATTATAATTTACTTGTATTGAGTAAATTGCAGCTTAGTATTTATTATGAATATGTTCTTATGTATTTAACCGTGTGTTAGTAATATATGGTTATATCATTAACCGTGTATTAATAATGAATGATTATATATTTAACCTTGTGTTGACAATACATGGATTTATGATATACTGGATATAAAAGCGGGAAAAGAAGAAAAATGAAACGAGAAGTACTCAAACAAGTTATAGCCGATCAAAGAGAATATAAGCCGCCTAAAAATTTTTTCAATCGGATGCTGACTAAACGCATAATGTATTTCGAGGATACTCCAAGTATAATGATTATAAGTGGAATTAGAAGGTCGGGAAAATCAACAATTCAACGTTTTTTACAATTAGATTTAGCAAACTCAGATTATTATTTAAATTTTGATGATGAGCGGTTGTTTCAGTTCCAAGTTGAAGACTTTCAAATGTTGTTAGAAGTTTTAATAGAGTTATTCGGCGAACAATCTATATTTTATTTTGATGAGATTCAAAATGTCAAAGGGTGGGAATGCTTTGTACGGCGACTTTACGAACAAGGGAAAAAAATTTATATTACAGGATCTAATGCAAAACTTTTGAGCAAAGAGCTGGGAACACATTTAACGGGTAGGTATATTCAGCTTGAAGTATTTCCTCTTTCTTTTGCGGAAATAATAGGTCACGAATATCCTGAAGGACTTTCAAAAAAGGTGCTGTCGACAAATAATATTGGTATGATACAGCGTTATTTTTCAAAATATTTAAAAAATGGTGGAATTCCGGAATATGTCAAATTTGAGAAAACTGAATATCTGAAAGATTTACTAGAGGGTATTCTTTATCGCGATATTATTGTTCGTTACAAAGTCAGTGAGGAAAAGCATTTAAGAGAAGTTGTTTACTATTTGGCAAGCAATATTGGAAAAGAATTTAGCTATACGAAGCTTGGTAAAACTGTAGGCCTTAAGAGTCCCCATACGATTGTAAATTATTGCAATTACTTAGAACAGTGCTATCTTTTCTTTTTTATAAATCGCTATAGCCATTCTTTAAAAAAACAAATTCAATATAATAAAAAATGTTATATGATTGATCCCGCTCTTATTCGTATAACCGGATTTCGTGTAAGTGAAGATAGAGGACGTCTATTAGAAAATATTGTATTTCTTCATTTAAGAATGCAGAAAAAAGAAATCTACTTTTATAAGAATAAAAAAGAATGTGATTTTATTCTTAGAGAAGGCAATCAGATTGTTCAAGCTATACAAGTTACAACACACCTTTCTAATGAAGAAGTAAAACATCGAGAAATCGAGGGGCTTCTTGAAGCAATGAATACTTATAACCTAAAAGAAGGATTAATTCTCACTGAGAATGAACAAAATAAAATTGAGATTAATGGGCTTATAATTGCAATTATTCCTATTTGGAAATGGCTGCTATCTCTTTAGTATTTGCTAATTTTGACCAATCAAAAGTTCTGAACGCGTCTCCCCACCTCCATCTTATGGAAGCTTTCAAGATTCTTTGTTAAGATTTTTATCTTTAACAACTTACGGTGATTGCTTTTATTAAAGTAATTTATTGATAAAATCTCTTTTACACACTGTTTACGCACTAGGCTGAACAAAGCTGCAATAAAATCCCTTTAAACCTCTTAAAAATTTGAAATATTACTTTTTTTGCTTGTGATCTACGTGACAAGTGTGGCTTAGAAGGAAATTTTTGTCTCAAAGTTTAAATGAAAATCTGTGGAAAATATGACATTTTCTTTTTAAATAGTTCAGTTTGATGAGAAATAATCGGAGCGATACTTCGTGGTGTAATGTTTAGCAAAGTCTATATGATATTTCTGAATTGTATTATTCCTAATGCAATCTGATCTTCTATTTATTTATAAAAAGTTAAATAATATATTACTTTTAATCGATCTGTTTTATTAAATAAATGTCTTTAATAGACGGTATATTTATTAATATCGTATACTTCTTTTCAATTGTAAAAAATAAGAGTATTAGGATCTTGAAAATGAAACAATATAAATACGGTATTTATAGAGGACTTATTAACCCAAGTTCGATGTAACTAATTCATAATAACATTCTCGATATTCAATTACTTATTTGAAAAAGATCTAAAAGAAAAAGGCTTCTTCCTTCAGAATAGTTGTTTTTCACGAAACAGATAAACTTAAAGGAGGAAGCCATGAAGCTTGAAATATGCGCCATCTATTGTATTTGTGATGACTACAGGAGTTTCGCAGCAAGTTGTTAGTTGTTAGTCAAAATATGCCTCATATTTAAAGTAATCGCGGGCTTTATAATCTCCCAATCTTGCAGATAAAAGGATGTATTATCTTTCATTCTTCGCTTAAATTTATTTAGCCAAGCATAAATAGACATAAAAATATGGTTTCGTTGCGCTCGTGCATTACGAGACTGCCGGCGCTCAAGGCCACAAGTTTGTTTCAATTCCCTATGATAGACTTCTACTTTCCAACGAACTTTCATGATCTTCTCCACATCATTACGGCTAGGATCTTCCATATTGGTGACCACATAGTCAACGCGGCCATTTTTAGCCGGAAACTTAAAAACCGTAACAAAACCATAGCCTCGTAAGTGCATGTTTAGCCCTTCATCCGGAATATCCGAATCTTCTAAAGTTTCGTTCCGATTAACCTTCCTATTTTTACGTAAAGTAGTGACAAAGTATAACCCCATATCCCTGATAGACTTTAAGTTTTTTAAACCGGAATACCATGAATCCATAACAACCACTTGAGGGTTGAGGCTTCGACTTTGACTGAGTTTGAGCATTTCTACACAATGAGTATTCTTTGTTTTACCATCACTAGTCCTATCATAAATCCTATAATCCACAGGGACATATTGCTCTGAATTTAGCCCATACCATAAAAGGTTGACTAAATCAATTCCTGCCACAACATCATGTACATTCCCGGAATACCGGTAATTAACAAGCTCTATCTTTTTACTATGTGTTTTTGAAAGACCGGTATCATCAATAATAAGTACACAAGGCTCATCAATATCGACATAATGTTTTACCGTTTCAAAGATTTCTTTAGGTTGAAATTTTTTATCTTTTAGCCGGCGGCTAATGCTGCCATGTGACAACGTATCAGGGCAAACTTCTGACATCGCAAGGCTAGAATATCTAACACTGCTTGCTTGAATGAATGAGCTATACAATTCCTTTGTGCATTTATGTAACGACATTTCTTTTTCTCCTCCCACAAAAAAAAGAAAAAATCATAACTGAATTCAAAAAAATATTTAAACACTTATTTCAATAACAAATTTTTTTTGTGCGAAACTCCCGATACCTTCAAAACACATGGGAGACAAAAACGGCCCTTTAGACAGGGCTGACATAATATTTTGCCTTACAACACGGGTTCACCGATCCAAAAACTTTTTTGCCGCGTAAGCTTCTTCCGTTCCCACGCAATAAAAATTGATGAATCCCGGTTTCATCAAGATAAATCCTCTTGTCAAAGGGAATATTTTCTAAATCTTTCATAAAAGCTTCCCGTTTTTTTTCATCTCTTTCTTTGTAGAACGGGATCTTTTTTTAAGGTTAGTTTCAAACGTTTACAGGCATAAAAAACAGCCGGTATCGTAACACCCGATTCTTGAGCAATTTCTTTAAGATAGGCATCCGGATATTTTTGAAGATATTGCTTAAGTTTATGATTATCAATTTTACTTGGGCTAGGAGGCCTTTTGTTTAGGTGCTAAGATCTGCAGTCTTTTTCGAAAAATTCAATTCGATAAAGTGCGGGTTGTAACTGAAAAAACGACACTTGCCTCTTTTCGTGTTCCCTCATTTTTAATATATTTTAAAGCTTGTTTTCTTAAATCAAGTGAATATGTCATCCGGATATTTTACATGAATATGAATAAAATGAAAAATAAAATTTAATTCACTATATATGAAAGCTTTGTGCTTTAATTTAAACAAGGCCTTAAGAAGGATTGTGATGAACTAGAGGGAAGGGCACACTATTATCTATCAAATATTTATTTTAAATCTCTCTTTTTTTTTACTTTTAAACGCTTCGTTTAACATTCTTATTACTCACTTGTCTTGTATGTCACTTATCTCTCATCCAATCATTAGTCGTGCAAAGGTCTTTTTTCTCATAATTTATGACAGACTCAATTAAACAAATAGGTAGCGATATAAAGAATATATTGTCTTAATTATTAGATGTTTAAAAGAAAATTAAACAAATAATGCTGAAGATGAAGCAGCTCGAGCTAAAATACCTGCAAGGACTCCTTGTCCATCGAAAATATTATTCATAAGTGTTTGATAAGCAAGATTTTGAGCTTCAGTGCGCTTACCGGTACCATTTAAAAATGAACGATCGTTTGGGTGGGAAAAAGGTTCTTCATCGATTGTCTTGGCAACCGTTCCATCTTGAGGAGGGGGTGGGGTCCAGGTTGTAACAACTTTTAAATCCGGTAACCTATTATGATCGATAGAGGTTATTCCGGAATACCTTAAGTCAGAATAAGATGTGATAGATTCGCCTACTGATAACATAAAGCCATCGCTTTTAGTAATTAATTAACCAATTATAGCAATTTAATGATTAATTGTCAAATAACTTAGTTAAGTCCGGTATATAAGATATTTTATTAAGAAGTTTGGGTTAAAATTATTTATTTATAAAATAGTCGGAAAATTCGGTTAATTGCTCTGTTTCACCAAAAATTACGAGTAAATCTTGATCTTTTATAATGGTATCAGGCTTAGGATTTGTAATGATTTCATCTGCTCTTCGAATCATTAGTACAGTAATGCCAAATTGATTTCTCAGATTACTCGTTTGTAGAGTTGTTCCAATAAGTGAAGAGTTAGCCGGAAGTCTGAGCGTTACGATTTCAATATCAGCTAAGCTTAAGTTCAGGTCTTTTAGAGTTGATGTCCGGTCGGCTAAACTTCGAAATTGTTCATACGCTTTAGTACGAGCTTTGCCGGAAAATTTCTCTATCTCGTCAGTAGGAATAAGATACTTTCTAAGAACGCGGGTAAAGATTTCTAAAGATGTTTCGAATTCTTCCGGAATAACATCATTTGCTCCCAATGCAAGCATGGGTTCTAATTCTTTTAAAAACCTGGTTCTGGCAATAATATAAATTTTTGGACTTAGTTTGCGGATCTCTTCAACCATGCGCCGGGTAGCAATTGGATCATTAATAGCGATCACTGCTATTCTGGCATATTTGATATTTGTTTGTTCTACAACAGCTTCTTGTGTGGCATCTCCAAAAAAGATGAGTTCACCTTCTTTTCTCTCTCTTAAAACAGTTTCCGGATTCATCTCAATGATATTATAGGGAACGTTGGCTAGTTTTGCCGCCCATGCAACATTTCGTCCACATACACCAAATCCGATAATAACGACGTGGTCTTTACTTTTTTCTTCTTCTTTTTTGGAAATGATTTTTCCGTATTTTAGTCGATCAGGGATTTGAAATTTAAGAAGGTAATCAGCAATTTTAGGAGCAATAGCAAGAAGAAGAGGCGATAAGGCCATTGTTACTAAAGAAACAGCTAAGAATAGTTGATAGGTCGTCCCTGAAATTAAATTATACATCGTCCCTTTTGTAGACAGAATAAAGGCAAATTCCCCTACTTGGCATAATCCCAAACCGACAATGATGGCTGTCTTAATGGGATACGCCATGATAAGAGAAACAGAGCCTGCTGCAATAAATTTCAGTAACAGGATGAGTATAGTAGTTAAAAAAGTTGCCAGAGGATGATCGAGGATAAATCCAATATCTAAAAGCATACCAATAGAGACAAAAAAGAAACTGGTAAAAATCTGCTGGAAAGGAAAAATATGTCCTACAGTATGATGGCTATATTCGGATTCTGAAATGATGAGACCTGCTAAAAATGCGCCTAATGCTAATGATAATCCTACAGAGGATGTCAGCCAGGCAACAGCAAAGCAGATGAATAACACACATAATATAAAAAGCTGGGTATTACGAGTTTTTGCGATTAAAAACAGTAAGCGAGGAATTCCCCAGCGAGCCAATAATAAAACAATAAATAAGATTAAAAGTCCTTTCCCCAGGTGTATAAGCAAAGGGAGAGCCTCTGTATCACCGGATTTAGCTAAAAAAGGTGTCAGTAACATCATGGGAACAACAGCAATATCTTGAAAAATAAGAATAGCTAAAATAGTTTGTCCATGAGGAGAGGACATTTGAGCTTTTTCTTGCAATAACTTTAAGATAATAGCCGTACTACTTAAAGAAATCAAAAACCCAAAGAAAATGCACTCATTAAAACTATAATCGAAAGCATACGCAATTAAAGCTGTTATAACAAGGGTTGCGACAACTTGTATCGATCCCCCTGCCAGAACCAGTTTTTTTATTTGCATTAATTTGGATAACGAAAACTCTAATCCTATCGTAAATAGAAGTAAAACGATGCCTATCTCAGCTAAAATTTCTACTTCATGAGTAGCATTGACGACTTGTAAACCATGAGGTCCACAGATTACCCCTGTTATTAGAAGGCCCACTACTGCCGGAATACGTAGGCGTGAGCATATTAGTAATACGATAATGGATAATCCAAATATCGTAACAATGTCCTGAAGTAAGGGTATTTCCATTTAAGTAAAAGGTGTATTTAAGAGTGTTTGATACATAAGCATTAAAGGAAATTTAAATAAAAATCAATCTTAATATTTCTTGCTACAGCAAGATAGATTGACGAAAAAAGATTATGTTTTTAAAAGGCAATTGGGTCTTTTGTTTTTAAATTATCATTTATTAGGTACAAGTCACGTTATGGATGAGAAAACTAACCAAGAACCGCCACCTGAAACGCCACCGGAGTCTAAAGATACCGTGGCCAAAGACGCTACACAAACCAAGCCAATAGATTCAAAAGAGTCTAATATAAATGAATTTGAAAAAATTTCTCCTGAAGATACATTATCAAAATTAGGTGTAAAATCGGATAGTGGTTTATCTTCTGATGAGGTTAAAAAACGTTTAGAACAATATGGTCCTAATGCTTTAGACGAAAAAAAACAGTCTAAATGGTTAATTTTTCTCTCTTTTTTTTGGGGGCCGATTCCATGGATGATAGAAATAGCGATTATTTTATCAGCTATTTTGGAACGTTGGCCGGATTTAATCATGATCGGAGCTCTTCTATTGATAAATGCTTTTTTAGGTTTTTATCAGGAAGCAAAGGCAGGAAATGCGATTCAGGCTTTGAAAAATTCATTGGCTTTGAAAGGCCGAGTATTAAGGGATGGTCAATGGAATGAAATTGATGCGAAGGATCTTGTACCCGGAGATATCCTTCAAATCAAATTAGGAAACATTATTCCTGCAGATGTAAAATTATTAGCAGGAGAATATCTGTCTGTCGATCAGTCTGCTTTAACAGGGGAATCTTTGCCTGTTGATAAAGCTGTGGGGGATATGGCTTATTCGGGAACGATAGCAAAGCTAGGGGAAATGAATGCCGTTGCAACTGCTACCGGTATGAATACTTTTTTTGGCAAGACAGCTAAATTAGTTGATGCTGCTAAAACCAAATCTCATTTCCAACAGGCCATTTCCAAGATAGGCAGATTTTTAATTTACGCTACTCTAGGTATTTGTGCGATTATTCTAGTCGTCTCATTATATCGGATGGGAGTGTCTCACACTGATCATGGGACGGTAGGTCAAATCATTATCTTCCTTTTAGTTTTAGTTATTGCCGGTATCCCCGTTGCTCTTCCGGCTGTTTTATCTGTAACGATGGCAATCGGGGCTTCACGATTAGCTAAGTTAAAGGCAATTGTTACTAAATTGATTGCTATTGAAGAGTTAGCAGGACTAGAAATCTTATGTTCCGACAAAACAGGAACGTTAACCAAAAATGAATTGACGGTTGGGGATATCCAAGTTCATGGAGCAAAAGATATTGACGAAATCGTTTTATATGCTTCATTAGCTTCTAAACAAGAAGGAGGGGATGTAATCGATGGTGCCGTTTTGAGTTGTTTGAAAGATAAAGAACAGTTAAAAAATTTCACGGTAGAGAAGTTTATACCTTTCGATCCTGTTAAGAAACGAACGGAAGCTACTATAACAAGTTCAGATGGCAAGACTATAAAGGCTTGTAAAGGAGCCCCTCAAATTATTTTAGATCTTTGTCATCCCGATCAAGCTGTAAGTGATCAAGTTGAAAGAGGGGTTGAAGAACTGGCTTCACGAGGTTTTAGAACACTTGGAGTTGCTAAAGTTGATGGTGATGGGGAAAATTGGCAGTTTTTAGGATTAATTCCTTTATTTGATCCACCAAGGGATGATACGAAAGAAACCATAGATCATTTACGAGATATGGGATTATCCGTGAAAATGGTTACGGGTGATAATGCAGCAATTGCTATAGAAATAGCTAAGACTCTTGGATTAGGTACTAATATTATATCTGTTGGAGATCTACAGGGTGATAATACGAAGAAAGCCCTACTAACTAAATCTGATGGGTTTGCCGAAGTTTTTCCTGAACATAAATATGAAATTGTCAAATCATTTCAAGAAGATCAATATATAGTGTGTATGACAGGGGATGGGGTTAATGATGCTCCGGCTTTAAAACAAGCAGATGTAGGCATAGCAGTCAGCGGAGCTACTGATGCTGCAAGAGCAGCGGCGGATCTTGTTCTAACAGAACCCGGTTTAATGGTTATCTCGCACGCTATTGAAGAAGCGAGAAGAGTTTTTGGCAGAATGAAAAGTTATGCGATGTATCGAATTAGTGAAACGTGTCGCCTTCTATTATTTTTATTGCTCGCGATGATCATTTTCAATGATCATCCTTTAACAGCGATCATGATTATTTTAATAGCGCTCCTCAATGATATCCCTATTATGATGATCGCTTATGATAATATTCATATTGATAAATATCCCGTTTCTTGGAATATGAAAGAAATCTTTACAATAGCGGTTGGGCTTGCTGTTGTGGGGGTTATTTCTACCTTTTTACTTTACTGGGTAGGATATCGGTATTGGCATTTAACTTTTGAAGAGTGCCGGACACTCGCTTTTATGGCTCTTCTTTGTGGAGGGAATTTAACCATCTATTTGACTCGTAATTTAGGCTTTGTTTGGCATAAGCCGCATCCGGAAGGGAAGTTCTTTTTAGCGACTTTGTTTTCATTAGTAGTCGGAACCCTTGCTTCTGTTTATGGTTTTTGGAGTGATGATTTTGTTGGAATAGGGTGGAAGTATGTAGGATATTCTTGGATATATATATTAGTATGGTTTTTTTTGTGTGCTTTGACTAAAATGAGTTTATATAAAATCATTGGGCATACAGCTGCTTTTCAAGAAGATTTTCATACAAAAATGGCAACAGAATTAGGTACTAAAATTCCATCGAAAGATTCCTGAAATCCCCCTATTTATAGTGAGCAACTAAAAAAATTATGAAACCTGATCTTTCATCAAGAAAAGTTCTGGGTGTTTTTCAATTGGTTATGATTAATGTCATCGCTGTTGATAGTATTCGTACGCTTCCATTTTCTGCCGAATTGGGTTTCAGTCTCATTTTTTTCTATATACTGGCAGCTCTTTTGTTTTTTATTCCCAGTGCATTAGTCTCTGCTGAGTTAGGTACAGGGTGGCCTAATAGAGGGGGGATTTATGTTTGGGTAAGGGAAGCTTTTGGAAAAAATATGAGTTTGATCATTATCTGGCTAAACTGGATTTATAATTTAGTATGGTATCCAACGATTATGGCGCTTATTGCCGGCGCTTTTACCTATTTTTTTGACCCGGCCTTGTCGGAAAATAAAGTATTTATGTCTTTAGCAATTTTGGTTCTTTTTTGGGTGGCGACTTTTATCAATTGTTTTGGCATGAGAGTATCTGCTTGGTTGAGTACGCTTGGCGCTATTATTGGCACCATATTGCCTATGGTCCTCATTATGATTTTAGGAATTATCTGGGTGGCTCAGGGTAGAAGTATACAGGTTGATTTTACCTGGGAACAATTTTTTCCTAATATGACAGATAAGGGAGAACTTGCCTTTTTAACAAATGTCTTATTTGGGCTATTAGGTTTAGAAATGGCTGCAACACATGCAGCTGAAATGCAGAATCCACAAAAAGATTATCCAAAGGCTCTCTTTATTTCAGTTATTATTATTTTATCGACTATTATCTTGTCCTCTTTAGCCATTGCTATTGTTGTTCCACATCATGATTTAAGTTTAGTTACCGGTGCCTTACAAGCGTTTGCCATTTTTCTAAAAGCGTATCATTTAGAAAGGTTATTATTTCTTCCGGCAGCGTTTATTATTATTGGAGGATTAAGTGGTGTGGCTGCATGGATTATCGGGCCTACAAAAGGTTTATTAGTAGCAAGCCAAGATGGTAGTTTGCCTCACTTTATTTCTCAAACTAATAAACATGGTGTTCCTGTAAGAATTCTTATATTACAAGGAATTATCGTTTCCTTTCTTTGTTTAGCTTTTGTTCTAATGCCGACAGTGAATAGTTCTTTTTGGTTACTGTCAACTATGACAGCTCAACTTGCTCTTATTGTTTATGCCTTTCTTTTTGCTTCTGTAATTAAATTGCGTCATCAAAAGCCTGAAATTTTAAGAACTTTTCGTATACCCGGTGGAATGTTAGGCGTTTCTCTTGTTGGAGGGATTGGAATACTTTGTTGTTTATTAGTCATCGCTTTTGGTTTCCTGCCGCCTAAACAAGTTGGAATTGATGATATAACCGTTTATGAAGTGTCACTTGTAGTCGGTATTCTCATCATGTTTTTGATCCCCCTTATTATCCATAAATTATCTTCTAAAGGCGATCATTTAAAATAAAAATTAATTGCTGTTTATTTATGACAATCAAGCGAGAAAACCCTTTGCTTTAGCATTGGGATAAGAGCGTCTACTTGTTTTTCTGATTTTGTATATACTCATTCACATTGGAATCCGGACAGAATTAAGTTCCGGCACTTGAAATGTATCATTAATTCGTATCTTAAGCGTGTCTCTTAAAATCGGAATTTTGTCTTTAAAAAATTTCCTTACCTCGCATTCAAAATCAGTAACTGTATCGTAAAATTTATTATAAGTAACCGCTTCCCTCATCATTTTTCAAAGCCTTTCTATTGCGTTTAAATTTGGAGAATATGGGGGTAAATAGAGAAGCTCTATACGTGAAGTCGTTAAATATTCTTGAATCAGTTTGTTTTTATCGGCTCTTCCGTTATCTAAAATAACATATATTTTTGAAGCCCGGGAATGCTTCTCTAATCTTTTTAAGAAATCAATGACCTCACTTCCTCCAATCGTGGAGTATTCTTTTGACCTGATTATCATATCCTCAAGTCGTAAAGCTCCAATAATAGGCATTCCGGTTTGCTTATTTGTGGTCTTAAGCGTTTTCTTAACCCCTTTTGGGATCCACCCACATACGGATTGGGATTGATAATCAGGGTGTATAGTATTTTAATTTTTATTTGATAATATGTTATCCTTCTTTTTTTATACAACCAGTAAGGACAAAACAATGCCTAGAGCCTATTCAGTAGATCTTCGAGAGAAAGTATGACAACATATAGAAAAACATCATGATAAAAAAACAGCCGGCCATATTTTTCAAGTAGGTATCGCAACAATATATCGATGGATCTTGCAAAAAAAGCAAAAAGGACATTTAAAGCCAATCCGCAGAAAATATGCTTATAAGAAATTAGATGATGAGTTGTTATCTAAATATGTAGAAAAACATCCGGATTATTTTTTATCGGAAATTGCTGATTATTTTTCAGTCACTCCGCAAACGATTTTTTATGCCCTTAAAAGATTAAAAATTACACGAAAAAAAAAACTACTCGCTATAAGGAAAGAGATGAAAAGAAACGGGAAGCTTTTATGAAAGATTTAAAAAATATTCCCTTTGACAAGAGAATTTATCTCGATGAAACCGGGATTCATCAATTTTTATTTCGTGAGTCCGGAAGAAGCTTACGCGGCAAAAGAGTTTTTGGAGCGGTTTCAGGAAACCGCTTTATAAGGCAAAATATTATTTCAGCCCTATCTAAAGGGCAGTTTTTATCTCCAATGTGTTTTGAAGGTACTTGTAATACCGGGTTATTCAATATTTGGCTTAAGGAAGTTTTGACTCCTCAGCTTACACCCGGTAGTGTTCTTATTCTTGACAATGCCGGTTTTCACAAGTCAGCGGAAAGCAGGAAAACAGTAGAATCTGCCGGTTGTAAGCTTATGTTTCTTCCTCCCTATTCTCCGGACTTAAATCCTATAGAAAAATATTGGGCTAATATGAAAAATAAAGTTAGAGAGATATTACGAAAAGTTACGAATTTTAAATTCGCCATTGATCAAGCAATCTTATCAATGTAAAATTAAATGACTATACTGCATCAAAAAAATAGATCTCTTCACTATTTTGAAGGCCTGCTTTTAATGCTTCCTATTCTTTAATAAATTGTGCCTGTTTCTCTAAGTCAAGCCTACCGGGGACATTAACAGGGCTTTTGAAAACAAAATGATGATGCTTTAGCCAAGATGTCATCCCTCCTGTGCTGTAGGAAATGTTATATTGTTCTAAGACATGCGCACATACATCCTTAACCCTTCTATAGGTGTATTGAGAAAGATGTTCCACCGGTTCTTTCGTTTGCAGTTCGGATAATTTACCGGCTGATCCTCCCTTGGGATCAGGCTGAGTTTTTCCTTTTGATTGAAATTCTCTCAAATACCCATAAACACTCGAGCGGCTTAAGCGCAGAACATGAGCAATGTGATCAGGCCCCGGACCGTCATCTCGTGCAAGAAGCACACACAAACGATTACATTCATTTATATCACGGGTCTTTTTTACCTGAAATTCAAAAGTGCTTCTTTGATTGGGAGTTAATCGGTTCATGCAAAACTAATATCATATTTATACTTTTTTGTGTGCTTTTCAGTAGCGAAGAGTATATACTGAAGGACTGTCGGTAATTTAAGTTTTTGGAGATCGTGTTAGACTAACAGTTGTTAGCAAGGGTCGTTAAATGAGGAATCCCTTCCTGTTAGGGTCGGGAGCTGTCAAAAAGCTAATTGGACCTAATGATACCTTTTCCCATCTACGTATTTTTGTTTCAAATGGAATTGCAGCAATTGGCTATAAAACTGTGATGCAATTTCTAAATTAACGAATTGTTGATGCAACGATTTCCATTTCAATATCTGTTTTACTGTTCGGAATTGATTGTTAGGGAGATATCGACCGGTTTTAGTCTCTCTTTTTCTTAGGAGATTAGAAACAAAGCTTATTCGTTCAAGAAATTTTTGATATGCAAGTTCTTGAACTAAATTGTCTTCTAAGATTCCTAATTTTTTTGTTCTCAAATTATCCGGCAGTTCCTTCCCTTTTTCGATACATTTGTAAATGTGATCAAACTCTTTAAGAATTTGTTTGTAATACTTATTGCAGGATTTAAAACTTTTGCTGACTTTGTGAAGTTCTTGAAAGATTTGTTTAGTTTCGATACCTTCTATCTTGGTATTCAGTATTTCTGAATGAACCATCTGTCTTATGGGATAGCTGTTTTTTAGGTATCCACAGCTCACTTCTTTAAGTGATACGTTTGGAACGCCGGCAATACCCAAGCCTCCTTCAGTGGCATTAATATACGTTTTCCCTGTTTGATTTTTGATAAATGAACCTAACCAACGGGATTCTTCAATCCAATGCCTGTTGGTAGTGATGGGGTGATTGAAGATATCTTTTTTTTCAATAGTTGCATTTTTCTCTTCTTGTTCATTTCGCGGTAAGAGACCATTTCTTATGCCTGATGTATAACGTTGGTTATCTGTATAAGCTAAATCTAAACCAACATAGATAATAGGATTGCAACCTAAAAAAGTGGCTAGTTTTGTTGTTAGGCAAATGACACTTAAGCCTTCATAGATTTCTCCGGCTCCGATACCAAGCTGTTCTTCAAGCCAAGCAATCATAGGATAATTGGTAGTACTATTGAGATGTAATCTAGGAGAATGTAGTGCATTAACTAGCCGGTAAAAAACTCTCCAGGAAAAAAAGATAGGTGTTTCAAAATTTGTTGTTCCTAAGTACCTTTCATAAACTCTTTCAAAAGCATCAAGATAAATGCCAAAATGTGGTTGAATACTCCGGGCAGATAGAGCATTTAAAGCCGAGCTACCTGCAAAGATAATAGATTTTGTGCCTAGTGTTTTTAATTGTTCGATATTTTTATTCAGTGAGGGTCCTGCGCCACAAATGATTGCCGGAATTTGATTAAATTTACCATATAAGTCATTACCTCGATAATTGTCGGGTAGCGAAAAGGCATTATTTATTACATTTGTGACGATAGAATTAGTTAATGTGAAAAATTCGCTAAAGACAGTAGACATGCGAGACGATTCTTCTAACAAACACTCAGAAAGCCTTCGAGTTAAATCAGGATAATGTTTTTGATAACAAGGTAGGCCGGCAAATTTATTGGGGTAAGGGGTATACATTGCAACGGTTTCTAATATCTTTTTCCAACCGGCATCCGTATCTTGAAAATAGATAAAATCGACTTTAGGGTTTTCGATCATTTTGGTAGCAATTTCGGTTTGTAAAAAACAGGAAAATATGGCAGGATCGTTTTCAATAATAGTAAGTGTTATAACTCCTTTTTTTTCTATCCAAGATTCTAATGCGGGGTAATAATAGCCTAGACCACACCCAAAAATGAATAGGCTGCCGATTTTTTCTTCTTCTAATAGAAGAGAATTAATCCAGTTGTTTGCTTCTTCAATTGCTCCTTTTTCTGAATGTAAATAAAAGGATTGGTCATTTTTATTATATGCGAGATTTAATTCCCCTAGTGAGGTTTTGATAAATTCAAGGTGCTTTGGCTTGCCTTCTTCTAAAATACATTGTACTAATTCAGGATCAATTGCAAATAGTAAATCTAAATTCTCTGTAAGTAATTTGGGGTTAATAAGCTGCATTTTATGATCTAATTCAATTTATAATGCTTAAATCAATCGTAAGCTATTGATATAGTTTTTGAGTTTTTTTATCAATCAGATGCTTTTATTTTATCGTTTGTTATTAACATAAAATAATGTTTAACTAGAATGAATATATAAGCCTCTTATTATTAAAAGCTTGTTCTATGTTGATAAAGGATTGATTTGATAATATTTTTTTTGATGTGAATTTTGGTTCTTTTTATCTAAAAAATGATCTGAATAATCTAGATTTAAAATAGTGTATTTCTATAAAATTGATCATACATTCATTTAAACTTGAAAATTATATTCGTATTTAAGAACGAGATTAATGATAGATATTTTTAAGATCAACATAGATGTTCTTTCCAAGGGTAAGACGGAAGAGATAGATATTTCAGTGCCTTGCAATATTTTAGATACTCAAGAACTCGACTTGCACTTCAGAGGTAATTTAGATATTCAAGGAGAGGCTTATGTAGTAGATCAACAACTTGTTCTTCATGTTGATGTGTCTGCTCATGCTCTTATTTCTTGCTCTATTTGCAATGGCGATGCAGAAGTATCTATTAAATTACCTAACTTTTATCATGTAGAAGATATTGAAGGGATAAAATCTTCATTTTTGGACTACCACACCCTTTTAAGAGATGAGATTGTTTTACAGATACCTCAATTTGAGGAATGTAATAACGGAAAGTGTCCGGAGCGCCGAGCTATTACTCAATATTTAAATTTGAAAAAAAGTCAGGGCAATGAAGATTTTAAAATAACAATATCACCTTATATGTCTCATCTATAGATCAGATATTTCATTACAAAGGAAGTAAATCATGGCAGTACCACGTAATCGAACATCTAATGCTCGCAAAAATTCTCGACGAGCTCATGATGCTAAATCACCTAAAAATTTTCATAATTGTAGCTCTTGCGGTGATCCGAGTCTATCCCATCGCATCTGTCCTTCGTGTGGATATTATGGCGATCGTCCTATCTTAAAACAGGATAAGAGCTAATTGTGTTATATACCCTTCTAAATTGAAAGGGAGTTCTCTTTTGCATATTGGCATAGATCTTATGGGGAGCGATGTCGCTCCAAAATTGCTGTTCAAAGGAGTCGCACAAGCTGCACAAGAACTTGGGCGTTCCTATGGATTCGTAGTTATTGGCACCGAACCCGTTGTTAATGAAATTAAACAATCTTTTAACAATAATGATTTAGAATCGATTGAATTTATTTTAGTGTCAGAAGAAGTTACTATGGATGATTCACCTCTGTGGGTGGTTCGTCATAAAAGAAACTCTTCTATTGCTGCCGGTATCGAATTGTTAAAAGAAAAAACAGTTTCTGCTTTTGTTTCAGCCGGGAATACGGGCGCCTTAATGGCCTATGCGAAGTTAGAGCTGAATATGTTGCCCGGAATAGATCGTCCGGCACTGATGACAAACCTACCGACTGAAAAGGGAAGTGTCGTTGTTTTGGATGTTGGTGCTAATGTAGCTTCCAGGCCCACTCATTTAGTTCAGTTTGCCCTTATGGGGTCTGCTTATCAAAAATATGTGAATGCTATTGAAATTCCAAGAGTTGGATTACTAAATATAGGAGCTGAAGCACGCAAAGGGACCCGGAAAGTAAGAGAGGCGTACTTTGCTTTAAAAGAATACTGCTCTCTTAAAAGAGATGTTAATAGGCTTTCCATTATGCAATTTTGTGGCAATATAGAAGGTCGAGAAGTCTTTCAAGGGGTAGTAGACGTATTAGTAACTGACGGTTTTACGGGAAATGTATTTTTAAAAACTTGTGAAGGAGTCTCAGCTTTTATTTTGGATCATCTACAAAGACAATTTCCTGCCGCATCCAAAGAAACGCAATATATCTTCAAAGATCTGGATAAGTATTTAAATTATGCCGAATATCCGGGTGCTGTGTTATGTGGTTTAGATGAAATTATTGTCAAATGCCACGGTTATTCTTCTTCACAGGCGATGCTTAGTGGGATAAAAGGGGCGATACATCTGCTACAAACAGATCTCGTAAAAAATATGAAAGAGTATCTTTAAGGATGTGACTGCTTCCGCAACTAAATGCTAAGCATTCTATTGGGAGCTTTTAGGATTATGTTCAAAGTCCACTTTTTCGAGTAGCTCTATTAGGAAAAAACTCTTTGGTACTTTCATCTTGTTTTGGCTGAGAACGCTTTACTATATTGGCATTTTCGTGTTGGAGGCTTATGATCTCGCCAAGCTCAGGATATTAACTTTCGTCTTACAACTCCGCAGGCTAGATTCACCGCTCACGCAACGGCTAGATTAAAAAATCAACGATACTCTAACACAAGAGGTTGTTTTAATAAAGGAAAAGATCGCATAGCCCAACAAAAAGTTGCTGCCTCTCAAACCCTCTGCCGTCGCAACCGGGTTTGGGGGGTCGGACTACATCCGTGCAGTCTTCATAGGCCTGTATTAGGGGCAAGCATATGATTAAAGGACTGTTAAAACGAGCTAAATTGACGCAACTTTTATTACACAACAAGTCTATTAAACTATGGCCGGAAATTTAGCCGGATTGCAACACACCCATTATATATTAAATTTTAGAAGCTTGTCAATGTAATGACCTTCTTTTCAAAATAAAATGTATTAGGAATTTTCCGGTTCTATATTTATATTAATTGCCGATTTTGATATGTTTTTAACCCGATGTATTAATTTTAATACAAATATGGGGTATATCATGAACAAATTATCAGATAGCATGAAGATTTCAGCGGTTATACTTACATATAATAATGAAAGTGAGATAAGAGATTGTTTAGAAAGTATTACTTGGGCAGATGAAATTCTTATCCTTGACTCTAATAGTGCCGATGCGACAGTAAAAATATGTAAAGAGTTTACGGATCGAATTTTTAATGAACCGTTTGCTACATTTGGTCAATTACGCAACAAAGTACTCTCTTTAGTTTCTCATGAATGGGTTTTTAGTTTAGATACGGATGAAAGAGTGACATCAGAGGCCAGAACAGAGTTAGAAAGAATTATAGAAAAAGGACCTCAAGCTCAAGTTTACTTTATTCCCAGGCGTAATTTTATATTTGGCCGTTGGCTAAGTCATGGCGGGTTCTATCCTGATTATAGACAACCTCAGTTTTTTCATAAAGATGCTCTGAGATATGTTTCAGAAGACGATGTACATGAAGGTTTTAAAATAACAGGTAAGACAGGTTATTTCAAGAATCCGATTTTACAATATCCTTTTAAGAATTTGAACCATTACTTGAGTAAGATGGAACGTTATTCAAGTTTGATGGCTAAAAAAATGCTTAAAAAAGGAAAGCGTTTTCATTTTTATCAATTGTTTACTCATCCCTTCTATAGTTTTTTAAAAATATACATTCTAAAAAGAGGATTTTTGGACCGATTTCCGGGACTTCTTTTAGCGATGCTATATTCCTATTATACCTTCCTTAAATATATTAAATTTTGGGAGTTGGCACAAACCAAAAAGCATTAGATTTGTTTTAGAATTTTTTTGTGTCCTGATGAAAAGGCCTTTTTACTGTAAAGGTCGGGGTTGGCCCATATCATATCTTTAATTTCTATTTTTTTGCTTGTTGTAAACAGATATGGTTTTAACTTTGCCCTAAAACGAGTAAAGCAATGAACTACTTCCTTTAAAGGAAAAGACTCTTCTATTCTAATATTGAAGGCATCCAATATTTTTTCTTTCATCATATCAGAAGTACAATGAGAGTTTGATTGTTCAAAATACGGAAATTCATATAAGTCCTGCATCAGCCCCCCTTCTTTTCGACGCATCATCAAGAGTTCTTGATTATGTTGAATAACTGCTATAGTTCGATAAATAGATTGTATCTTGGTTGCTTTCTTCTTTATAGGAAGGGATGTGGTGAGATCGTTTCTCAAAGCCAGACACTCATGTTTTAACGGGCAAATATGACATTGAGGATTTTTATTACAAATTGTAGCTCCCAGTTCTATTAAAGCTTCATTAAATATCCAATGATCATCATTAGGTAGGATTTCTTCAGCGATAGTCGTTATTTTCTTTCGTGTAATGAGTTTTGCAATATCATCATTTAAAGCATAAAAACGAGCTAAAACACGCATGACATTGCCATCAACTGTTGTTGCGGGCAGATGAAAGGCGAAACTTAAGATAGCCCCAATAGTATAAGGGCCGAGTCCTTTAATTTCTTTTAACGAATTATAAGTCGAAGGAATGGTACCATGATGATTTTTTATGATTTGCTTAGCAGCCAGATGAATGTTGCGGGCTCTAGAATAATATCCTAGTCCTTCCCATGCTTTGATAACCTCATCTAGTGAACTATTGGTTAAAGACACAATATCAGGAAACTTTAGCATCCATTTATTGAAATAGGGAATCACTGTTTTGACTTGCGTCTGTTGAAGCATAATCTCAGAAATCCATACTTTGTATGGGGTTGGGTTTTCACGCCAAGGCATTGGGCGCTTCGAAGATAAGAACCAGCTGATTAATTTTTTTGATGGGAAAGAGTAATTCATTGAATTTATATCTTACTTAAAAGTTATTCTCCTGTGCTCAAAGTTTGAAAAATAGAGATTTTAATTGGCCATTCTTTATTCTTTTCGCTTCCTTTCCCTTGAAAATTACAGGAAATATTAAACTGACAAATCATCCCATTCTCCGAGTTCCAGGAGCCTTCTGCATTGACACTACCTGACATTAAAAGCAATATCTCAGTATTTCCTTGAATTGTTAGAATTCCTTCGGAATAGATATCACCTGTATGTTTAGTTACGATCTGTTTGTCTTCTATTGCTGTTACTTCTGATAAAAGAGTCGTCTCTAATGGAAAAGGAGCACCAATTCTAATGGGGGTTAAATACTCCATATTTAATTGTAAATTTCTTCCTGAACAAGCAAATAGATATTGAACAACTTCAGTAAAAAAGGTTTCGGGAAAGAACTCTTTGATCAAGGTATATTTTTTTGATATTTGTTCTAATTCAATGATAGGGCCGGCGATTTCAAAAGTAGATGCTAACGGGATATAAATAGGGTAATCTACCAGGTGAGTTAACTGAGCAAATTCGGGTGAATTGATGTCATTAGTGTTATAGATAACATGTTTGTCATTGACCATTAAATCAATTTCCAATTCTTTCAGTGCAAAACATAGTGTGTAGGGATAGGTGGAATATTTTGTAGATGATTCCAGCATTAGATCAAATGTCACTTTTTGCTGCGAGATAGTGTTCCATGTAATTGTTGAAAGTATTTGACTCGTATGCATTTCGGTTTTTACAATGCAGGTAACCGGATGACTAGGTTTAAATTGCAATGTCGTTGAAGAATCAGGGACCGGGTCGGCAAAACAGGTTGATAAAGGGAGTAAAAAAAAAGTAAAAAGCCGGAATTTATTTATCATAACAATCTCAGAAACTTAAGAGAGTTGAATTGTAGTATTAAATATTATAAAAATCCAGCTATTACCAAAGGATTGTAGGGTGAAAATGGTTTTTGAGTTTATCACCGAATACATATCCAAAACGTTTTAGATAGTGGGTATTCAAATCATTTTTTTGATATACATAAACAGATTTTAAAGGCGCATATCCTATTAAAAGGCACTTATGTTTAGAAGAGGCATTCCTTTTTAAGGAGATGGGGGTATGTGGAGAAAAAAAGGTAGCGTTTCCGGCTTTTCTTGGAAAAATAGATGGTTCTTCAAGGTCTTGGTCTTGTAAGACCTTTAAAGATGGGGTTTCTAGGCATAAGCATAAACCTAAGGCAAGAGGTTGAAAGCTATTTCTTTTTTCAAGTACGATTTCATGATTGAAGGCTTGGTCAAAATCATCATTAGAAGGCCATAGAGCTTGATCGTAAGCTAAGCGTAAGGACTTTAATCCCACTAATTCAGCTGCAATTTCACCAAAGGCAGCATAGCAAGTGGTTTGTTTGATTTTTGCACTATCGCGCCATAGATCTCTTCCTTCTTTAAATAGGGTAGAGGCATTAAAATTTTGAGATTCAAATGAGGTGGTTTTAACTCTTTGACCAAGATGTAGTTGAATCTCTGAAGTCAAAGCATGGCAATTTTCAGGGGATATCATGTTCTCAAATTCCACAAAATGCTTTTTTTTAAAGAAATCTTTATGATCGGGTAAAATTGCAAAACGCATGATAATTCATTTTTATTGTTAAAATCTTAAATTGAGCAATCATTTTATCTGAAGCCATTCTTAAATAGCAATTATTGTAATTAAGCAAAGCTATAAAATCTAAAGGCTAGGCAAAAAGAGAGATTTTAACTACAATTGGCCATTATGTCATAAAAAACTTGAAATTTCGATGAATAAATTAAAGAAATTAATTGAAAATGCATCAAATATAGAAGCCAAGTTAGGTTATGTGTTTAATAATAAACATTTAATGGCTTTGGCTTTTGTACATCGTTCTTTTATTAATGAAAATAGAGAGATTATTGAAGAGCATAACGAGCGTTTGGAGTTCCTGGGGGATTCTGTTTTAGGCGTTTTAGTTGCTGAATATCTCTATCAGTATTTACCTGAAAATCCTGAAGGGGATTTATCGCATTTACGTTCTCGATTAGTAGAATCGACTTCTTGTGTTTCGTATATTCAGAAATTAAATGTTGAAATTTATATGTTATTTGGAAAAGGGGAAAGTATGAATACCGATCGTCGTGGTCGGACCTCTATTTTAGCTGATCTATTTGAAGCGATTATCGGTGCCATCTATCTTGACGGTGGTATTGAAGCAGCGAAGTCCTTTTTATTTGGCAATTTCATACAAGAGATTACGGCTATACTAAATGAGCCTTTGTGTAACTGGAAAGCTGAATTACAAGATTATGCTCAAAAAAATCACCAACAAACTCCTGTATATAAAGTAATCAATGAGGAAGGGCCTGATCATAGCAAAACGTTTCATGTTTGTGTTTTTATAAATAAAGATGAATTAGGTTCCGGTCAAGGAGCTTCTAAAAAAGAAGCGCAACAAGTTGCCGCATCCGTGGCCTTATCGAAATTAAATAGATTCCTTTCTGTATAGGAGGATAGCGTGGCTAAGGAAAAAACCATCTGGACCTGTTTAGAGTGTGGTCATAACCAACCCAAATGGTCCGGTCAATGTGTTCAGTGTCAAAAATGGAATGTTTTTAATCAAGAATTATCCTTAGATCAGGCTAAGTCCCATGCTCGATTATCATCATATCAGAAACATCAAAAACCTCTTAGGCTTGATCAAATAAAGCCTTCTGCTATGTCTAGATTTACAACAGACTTCGTAGAATTTGATCGCTTAGTTGGAGGTGGTATTGTTCAAGGTTCGTTATCTTTGGTCGGTGGGGACCCCGGAATCGGGAAGTCGACCTTGCTTATGCAAATTGCTCAGTCGTTAGCTAATCAAGATATTGTTGTTCTTTATATTTGTGGAGAAGAGTCAGTTGAACAGGTTTATTTACGAGCGAAACGCCTGGGTTTAGAAAGCAAGAATCTTCTGTTATTTGAAGAAACCGAGTTTTCAAGTATCAAAACTCAAATTGAAAAAATTAAGCCTTCCGTTGTTATCATTGATTCAATTCAGATTGTGTATAAAAATGAAGTGCCCTCACTTCCCGGTTCTGTAGCCCAAGTAAGAGAGACAGCTATTGAGTTTATGTTTTTAGCTAAAAGTTTGAATATTTCATTTTTTTTAATTGGGCATGTCACAAAATCAGGAGAAATAGCAGGTCCTCGTATTTTGGAACATCTAGTCGACTCCGTTCTTTATTTTGAAGGGGATCGTCAACATAATTATAGAATACTAAGAGTTGTGAAAAATCGTTTTGGGCCTACTGATGAAATTGCTGTTTTTCAAATGGAGGTTAAGGGTTTAAAAGAAATTCATAATCCTTCCGAAATTTTTTTGGAAGAGCGTGTAGCCGATGTAACAGGGAGTGTTATCGTTCCAACTATTGAAGGATCGAGGCCTATTTTAATTGAAGCTCAAGCTTTAGTCACAGATACGGTTTTTAGCTCTCCATCAAGGAAATGTACCGGTTTTGATCAAAATCGGTTATCTCTTTTATTGGCTGTTTTAGAAAAGCGAGTGGGCTATTCTATATATAATTCTGATGTTTTTGTATCTATTGCCGGTGGACTACGTATTGTTGAACCTGCAATTGATCTGGGTATTTTGATAGCGATAGCTTCTTCATTTTTATCTAAAAAAATTGATGCTCACACCATTGTTTTTGGAGAAGTTGGTTTGGGAGGTGATGTTCGTAGAGTTCCACGTATGGAAGTGCGAGTGAAAGAAGCGCATCGCATGGGATTCAAACGATGTATTTTACCGAAGAAAAATCTAAATAGTTTGGCAAAAACCCTACATTCTTCTATGGAATTGATAGGAGTCGATTATGTTGAAAAAGCCATCAAATTTTGTGTAGATTCCTAATCGCATTTTTTTTCTGAATTCCATAATAAGCTCTTAAAATGAGATAATAAGGCTTGCTTTTATGTGTGATAACAATTTAGTTTCTATCCCGGTGGCTGCAAGAGCTTCAGCCTTATCTAAAAAGCAGTATCATGAGGTATTAAGAAATATTCAGCTTCATCATCCAAAGGTTTCGTTTTCTCTTCAGGCGATTCAAACGATAGGGGATATGGATCAAAAAACTTCTTTACGTACTTTAGATAAAACAGATTTTTTTACGAAAGAAGTCGATCTGGCCTTGTTAAATGGACAATGTAGAATTGCCGTTCATTCAGCCAAAGACCTTCCGGATCCTTTGCCGTCGGGGCTTCGGATCATTGCGTTAACGAAATGTATTGATGAAAGAGATGCCTTAGTACTGAGTTCCGATATGCAAACCTTGCCCGATCATCCTATAATAGCCACTTCATCTCATCGAAGAGAGATAAGTGTAAAAAAAATTATGCCACATGCTGAATGTATAGATATAAGAGGAGCCATACAAAAGCGTCTGGAAAAATTGTTTAATCATAGCATCCATGGTGTTGTTATAGCAGAAGCTGCTCTTCTTCGGTTAGGTTTAACGCATTTAAAAAGGATGTATTTGGATTCAACGACTCCCCTGCAAGGACAGTTAGCGATAGTGGCTAAAGAAGAAGATACCACGATGCAAGAATTGTTTTCGTGTATCGATGTCAGGAGGGGTAACCAAGTTCTATATTTAGGATTAGACCCTCATTTTTATTTAAGCTCGGGTAAATTAATTCATTATCCTGTAATTGCTATTAAACCACGATCTTTTGATTTACCTGAGATGGAAGACGCTATACAGGCTCTTGAAAAGGTCACTCATATTATTTTTACCAGTAAGCAAGCGAGTATTATTTTTTTTAAGCTTCTGGAAAAAAAGCAGGTATCAACATCACTATTAAACAGCAAGGTTATTATTGCCGTAGGTGAAAAGACCGCTTTTTATTTAAAACAGCAAGGAATAGAAGATGTTCTTATTCCTAAAAAGGAAACTGCTGAGGGAATTGTTGCATTATTAGAAGAAGAAGACCTTAAGCGATCCTTTTTTCTTTTACCGAGGTCTTCAATTAGTAGAGATGTAATTCCTAACTTTTTAAATTTAAAAAACAGTCCTCATTTGTTATTAGATCTTTATGATACAATTTTCCAAGGGAACAACCCCCATCTTGATCCGGGTGATGTGGATGAAATTGTTTTTACGAGTCCCTCTACTGTAGATGGATTTTTAAAGATATTTAAATCATTTCCTAAGAATAAAAAAATGATATCTATTGGAGAGGTTACAAAATCATATATTGAACGAATGAGGGAACATGTACATGCTTCCTCATAAGATTTTTTTTTTCGAATGATGACGATACTAACCTCTCAAATGCAACATCATCTATTTGTTGCATTTCATAGTTTACGGGGTGATATTTCAAAAGGTAATATTAATTGTCTTTTTTTGTTTACTTTTTTTAACTGTATTCCTAAAATTTTTAGAATTTTAAATCAAAAAAATGCAGGGTATTAATATGATTAATACTATTACACCAATATCCTTTATACCGGAAAATAAAATAGAAAAATATTATCATCCTAATCTTGAAGTGAGTAAATTTGCAAATGCTTGGGATGAGCCGGATGATCTTGTCAATATTTTTACCCATCCATCGATCCTTAAAAGTCGATTAATTAGTCCTATTGATCTAAAGAAAAAAGGACCATCTTATTCTCATACTTCTACAGCTTTTGAATTCTTACGGAGTGATAATGGTAAATTTTATGAAAAATGTAATAAAGAAGATACTGCCATAAATAAAGAAGCTTATTATACCTTACAACAAAACAAAGAAAGATCAATTGGAGTTGCTAATTATTTTGATCCGGCTGCTGATACATTAGTATTTTATATTGGCTGTCTAGGTAGTGATAGTTGCCAAGAAATTATTAAAAAACTCTCTTCTTATTATCAACGTTTCACAACTGTTCCGGTAAGGGCTGTGGGTTCAGTGGCTAGTGATTTAGCGCCCCGGGAAAAGGGCTTAGGACGATTCCTGAACGAATTCAGTGCATCCCTTACTCTTGCACCAAATGAGTATGTAAAAACAGGCCTAATGGTAGCGCAAATAGCGCTTGTATATTACACTGTAAGCATGGCGATCGATCGATGTGTCAACTTATACCCGGCAAAGGAAGTACAAATATTCGCCCCTGTAATTAAATTTAGTGTTGTTGCGGCTGCTTTTGCGAGCCTACTATTCTGCTCTGCCGGCGAAGCTGTGTAAGGTCAATGATAAGGAACAAGATGAAGAAACAAGGACCATCTTCATGAACACTCTGCAAGATATTCCGAAAAGCCAACAGGTCTACGTTGATGAAAGTGGTATCGACAACTATATCCATAGACCTCATGGTAGGGCAACAATAGGCCATCAGGTTAAGGGTTTTATTTCAGGAAAACGTTATCAATGAGAACGTTTTGTAGCAGGGAACGCGGGTTTTAAAATGATTGCGCCTTTTTGTTATTAAGGGATCTTTAATACGGATCTGTTCAATTTTTGGGTAGAGCAATTGCTTGTTCCGGAACTCATTTCAGGTCAAACAGTCATTCTAGACAACGCAACTTTTCATAAATCCAAAAAAATAAAAGAATTAATCGAATCAGTCGGATGCAAACTTCTGTGTCTTCCTCCATATTCTCCTGACTTAAACTCAATAGAAATTTTTGGGGCTACCTTAAAACGAAAGGTAAGAGCACAAATGGAGAGTTTTGAACATTTATTCGCATCCATTAATGAAGCCTTTATAGCTTATATGAAATATATGCAAGAAAATTAATACAAAGTACTATACATTGAACTTGGGTTTAAAAAATCTTTTATTTAATTTGCAAAAACAATATAACTATGATTTTAATTCAAGATAAGGAATAGAAACTTATGGCATCTCTACCAATCAACTTCATTACTATAGACCCGGACGACGTATCAGCAAATGAGCTGGCAAAACTCATAAAAGAACAACTAAGGAAAGACCAAATCAATACTAGAATATGCCAAAATAATGACACGGTTGGATCCGTCTGCCTTGGCTTATTAACTAAAGCTGTTGATTCAATATGGAATTCCGGCATTACTGTGATGTACGCAGGTACAAGTACCGCGATTCAACATCAAAAAAAAGACAATCCTAATGGAGAATTATCTAAAGCGGATCTTATTTTTCCAAAGCAGTATATATTTCTTAATCAGAACCAAAAAATACTTGTGGTATGTGAGGATAAGAATTTGATTTCGAAACTCTACTCTTGTGAAAAACAAACATTGGAAGAAACGCTTTGTGAAAAAAATTAGCTTGAATTATCCATATCAAGAAATTTATAAATAATTTTGCTGACTATTAAGTTAAATAATCAATATATTTGAGCCTTTATAAGGCCATGAAGGCTCAAAACTTCTACATACCGAATAACATCTTCAAATATAAATCCACAATGTGATGCATTAGGAAAAATATAAATTATAAATCTGCAAGGACTGCTTGCAATTTTAAGATTCAAAAATATCTCCTATTCACAAACATCTGCTTTTCTGACCAACCCGGAACGAGAAAAGGATTTTCTTTGGTTAAACGAAGTCTCTTCAGCTTGTTTACAACAAAGCTTGAAAGATCTCGATATATCATATACCAACTTCTTTAAAAAAAGATCTGAGTTTCTAAAGTTTAATAAGCATTTGTGTCAATCTATTCGCCGGACAAGATCAGCATTTAGTTGGGATGGGACGCATCTTAAAATTGCAAAATCTAAAAAGGCATTAAATATATGTATAGAAAAAGATAGACCCGCCATTCCTCAACAAAAAATAATTTTATTATAATAATTAGTTTTTGAAAAAAATCAATTAATTATCGGTAGCGTTAGCCTTCTCTAATCTATCAATATCTAGATTTGAAATCAGTGATAAGTTGTTATTGATCTTGTCAATAGGCCAGTTCCACCAGGCTAATTGAAGCAAACGAGCAATAGTACTGTCATCAAAGCGCATTTTGACTACTTGTGCAGGATTTCCGGCAACAATAGAATAGGGAGGTACATCTTTTACAACAACAGCTCTAGAGGCAATAATAGCTCCATCGCCTATTTTCACTCCGCCTTTGACGAGTGAATCATATCCAAACCAAACGTCGTTACCAATAACAATGTCTCCTTTAGTTGGTAACTCAGCTATGTTATAGACATTCTCCCAACCATTTTGAAATATTGGAAACGGAAATGTGCTAATAGCATCTAATTTATGATTGCCGGTCATGATAAAACGTGTTTCAGCGGCTATAGCACAGAATCTTCCAATGATTAACTTTACTTTTGTAAAATCATAATTATAAAGGACATTATATTCTTCAAATTTTTCCGGGCCATTCTTGCAGTCATCGAAATAAGTATAATCACCAACAAGTATGTTGGGAGCCTTTACAAAAGGTTTCAAAAAGATTACTTTATCATATTTTTCCAGTGGATAAATTGAATTTGGATTTGGTCCTATCATTTTATTTATATCCTTTTTAATTTCTGCATGTTCAATCTCATCATATAATGAGGGTAAGGAGAATGAGAGGGGATGAATTGATCAAGAATTGTAAACCCCACTTTTTTATAAACGTGTATAGCTCGAGTATTCGTGGCCTCAGGGTCAATTAGAACTTCTTCTACATTGGAAAATTTACTGAGAAAAAACTCTTTAATGAGAGCAAAGGCAAAGCCTTTTCCAAGATATTTTTCATCGCCAATCAACATATCTAGCGTGATTGTAGTTCCGGTCGCTATACACCATCGTGAGAGCTTGTCATCAGGTTTCTTTACTAAAGAAGTGATCAAAAAAGCGAAAGGTATTATAGAGTCATATGTTAACCAATAGTTTGCGCCGGCAGTACCTGCAATGAATTCATCTAGGTGTTGATAGGTATTGTCAAGTCCTTTACCATAGAACCACTTGGTCACATGAGGTTTTGCTAACCAATTGCGTATGAGGGTTCTATCTTTCTTCTCTACAAGTTTAAAGGTCAATTGTAATGTATTGCTCATTGACGAGATCCTAAAATTTTCATGGTGTATTTTGAAGGAAGGATTCTTAGTAATCGTGCTAAAAAATTATAAAAAAGAGAATTTTCGAATCGAGTTTTATCTTTAACGGAATTTTTTACCATATACTTTGCCATTTTCTTTGGACTCCAAGTAAATGGGAGTCTTCCTTTTAATCCTTCGGTTGCAATTGGACCCGAATACACAACGGAAAAGTTAATTTTAGTATTATAACCTGAGTTTTGGGTTTAAGTCATTAATATTTAATTGATAGTATGGATAAAAGCTGCCCTATTTCACAATATATAAGCGAGTACTGCGGACAATAGCAAGTTTTTTTAAAATAAAAATCAAGTTATCTATTTTGGATACAGTGGGATACATCTAAAATTTCAGGGTATAAAACCCAAAACTCAGGTTAAAAAGAAGTTAAAGAAACATCCAAGACAGTTTAGTCAATCTAAAAGCAAAAATAATCATAAAAGAAGAGTTAAAGTTTCAAAGATACATTCAAAAATCAGAAACATAAGACACGATTTCTATCATAAGCTTTCTACTCAGCTGATACGTGAAAACCAAACGATCATAATTGAAGAGTTGTGTATAAACAGTATGTTAAAAGATAGAAAATATGCCAAATATATATGCGACGAAAGATGGAGCCGGTTTTTAACGTTTTTAAAATATAAAAGTGAGTGGTATGGAAGAAATATAGTAGAATTAGACCACTATTTTCCCGGTACACAAAAGTGTTCTGCATGCAGTCATAAACAAGGGAAAATATCCCCCGACATAAGAACTTAGGAGTGCTTAAATTGTAAAATTAAGCATGACAGAGATTTTAATGTATCATATAATATATATACCGAAAGGCAGTCGGTAATTTAAGCCTTTAGGAGATTATGTTATACTCATCACGAATAAACCTCCGGATATTTTGTATTCGTATAGTGTAAATTATTTTGTATGAATTCATTTTTAACACTATCAGAAGAAAAGCATCTCAGACAGCAACATAAACGAGAAAAGAATGGTCGTATACGAGATCGTATCAAGGCTGTTCTATTGTCGAATAAAGGTTGGAGTAATACTCGTATTGCTGAAGCTATGCTTTTAGACGATGAAACAGTGTCTCGTCACATTAAAGAATATCAAAATAAACAGCAATTGCATGTAGAAAGCGGTGGTTCAGTCAGTAAACTTCTTGCGCCACAGTCAGAAGAATTCATTAAACATTTAACAACTCATACCTATGTCAAAGTAGAAGATATCTGTTCTTATGTTCTCGCGAAATATGGCATTGTTTATACGATTTCAGGGATGACTTCTTGGCTACACTCACATGGTTTTTCCTATAAAAAGCCTAAAGGTACACCGGCTAAGGCAAATTCTGATCAACAAAAAGCTTGGATGCAATTTTACGCCAAGCTTATGGCATCTCTGCCTAAAAATGAGCCTGTTGAATTTGCTGATGGTGTACATCCAACTATGGCAACTAAAATTTCTTATGGTTGGATTCGACCGGGAACAGATAAATTGATTGCAACAACAGCTTCTCGTACTCGAATGAATCTTATGGGGTCTATCAATTTAAACAGTATGAAGGTAACAATAGATGCTTATGAAACATTAAATAGCGGTACCATGGCAAAGCATTTTGCTTTGCTACGGTCAAAATACCTCTCAGCTCCAAATATCCATCTTATTTTAGATCAAGGCCCTTATAATACAAGTATTCAGACCAAACAAGAAGCAGAAAAACAAGGTATTATTCTCTATTATTTACCTTCTTACAGTCCTAACCTCAATCCCATTGAACGATTATGGAAAGTGATGAATGAATATTGTCGCAATAATCGGTTTTTTAATTCTGCTAAAGAATTTCGGAGATCGATTACCGGATTTTTTGAAAATACTTGGCCCTCTATTGCTCAATCAATGAGGAAACGAATCAATGATCATTTTCAAGTCTTAGAATCGGCACTTTGATTCATAAGGGGTATAGACTAACTCTTTTGTTAACCGTGGTCTGTGAATGAGGAATCCCTTCCCTTTAAGGAGAGCTGTCAATATTACCCTTTCGTATATCTGCAAAAGCAAGATATTGCCTTCTTTCTCTAAAGGTATCTTCTGTTTTAGATAATTTATCAAAGTCATAAGACTTAAGACCTTTACATGCATGTATTTGTTTACCTATTTGTCAGCTCCTTTTTTGAGAAAAAGCTTAACGTATTTATCAAATAATATGTATGAATTTATTTTATGAAGTTGGTATTATTTGCTGTTTTAACACAGCGGGTAAACACTCGGTATTATACTATCTGAAACTCATCCGGCATGTTAATAGATGTATTTAAATGATCGTTGAATTCTTCTTGAGTCGGAAGTTGGTTGGGATCAATGCTTACCTCTATCGTCATAGAACAAGTATGAAAAATAAATGATTGTTCGTGATTGCTTACTAGCTCCATAACCAGCTTTTGTTCAGGTAATAAAGCGAGAGACCCTGTTGCACACAAAAGAAACTTCTTTAACTGATCATCATTTACCGAATCAACCCAGTTATTTATTAATGCAGTTAAATTTTCATTGTTTGATTGAATCGATGTTTTTAACAATTGTTTGGAGATCTCTCCTTCTAATCTTTTAGATAATGTTTCATGACTTATATTTGCAACCGCATCCCAACCATTATCATGTTTGACAAGATAATTATACATGTGCTTTGCAATGAGGGCAATAGAGCGAATCACTTGATGAGGTTCAGGATAAGTTTCTAAAAACTCTTTATGGTTCATCCCGGCAAGACCTTCAGGATAAATGATTTCTATATATTTATCAAAGAGCTTAGTGAATACTTTACCTGATGACTCCTTATGTAACAGTTTATTTAGATCTGCTATACTTTGAATATTGTCCGGGATGTGTTGAAAGTCTTCTTGATCAAGAACCTTAAGCATGTGAAATAAAACGGGATGAAAACCTTTTCCTATTGAGAATGTTTGATTGATTAGGGTTGCACCTAAAATAATTCCGATTGCCTTAGAAATCTCGCTATCCTGTTTATTATCAAGATGAATCAGGACACCCTGATCATCTATTGATTTCGTATTGAATACTTCAAAGTTACTATATATTTCACGAAAAATATTTGTGATAAAATCTCTTGTAAGTCCTTCTGCGTCCATCCCTTTTTCGCCTTTATATACAATAAGGGGTATCTGTCCATAGCTTTGCTCAAGTAGCTTTTTAGCATAATCTAATAAAACAGCTTTAGGTGTTTGTTGAAAATCCGTTCTTGAAAGTACGAATCGAGTGGCATTAGGATGCGTGTTAATAAACTCATTCACGACTCTACGTCTATTAGCGTTATCCATATCCGGTGTGGTAAGCCTCAGAGCCTCCTCTATGAAATTTGCGCGTTGATCTTCAGGGATAGTGTAAAGAAGCCTCAAGAGCCTAATTATATTACAGTGAAGCATACCTGATTCAATCAGCCTTAAAGCCGGTTGTATGAAATTTTCACGTTGATCTTCAGGGATAGTGTGAAGAAGCCTCAAGAGTTTTATGTGATCAGAGTCATTCATTTCCGGTATGGTAAGCTTCAGAGCCTGTTGTATGAAGTTTTCACGTTGATCTTCAGGAATGCCTGTAATAGAGCTAAAGACTCTACGTCTACTATACTCATCACGAATAAAACTCCGGATATTTTGTATTCGTATAGTGTAAATTATTTTGTATGAATTCATTTTTAACACTATCAGAAGAAAAGCATCTCAGACAGCAACATAAACGAGAAAAGAATGGTCGTATACGAGATCGTATCAAGGCTGTTCTATTGTCGAATAAAGGTTGGAGTAATACTCGTATTGCTGAAGCTGTGCTTTTAGACGATGAAACAGTGTCTCGTCACATTAAAGAATATCAAAATAAACAGCAATTGCATGTAGAAAGCGGTGGTTCAGTCAGTAAACTTCTTGCGCCACAGTCAGAAGAATTCATTAAACATTTAACAACTCATACCTATGTCAAAGTAGAAGATATCTGTTCTTATGTTCTCGCGAAATATGGCATTGTTTATACGATTTCAGGGATGACTTCTTGGCTACACTCACATGGTTTTTCCTATAAAAAGCCTAAAGGTACACCGGCTAAGGCAAATTCTGATCAACAAAAAGCTTGGATGCAATTTTACACCAAGCTTATGGCATCTCTGCCTAAAAATGAGCCTGTTGAATTTGCTGATGGTGTGCATCCAACTATGGCAACTAAAATTTCTTATGGTTGGATTCGACCGGGAACAAGTAAATTAATCGCAACAACAGCTTCTAGAACTCGAATGAATCTTATGGGGTCTATCAATTTAAACAGTATGAAGGTAACAATAGATGCTTATGAAACATTAAATAGCGGTACCATGGCAAAACATTTTGCTTTATTACGGTCAAAATATCCCTCAGCTCCAAATATCCATCTTATTTTAGATCAAGGTCCTTATAATACAAGTATTCAGACCAAACAAGAAGCAGAAAAACAAGGTATTATTCTCTATTATTTACCTTCTTACAGTCCTAACCTCAATCCTATTGAACGATTATGGAAAGTGATGAATGAATATTGTCGCAATAATCGGTTTTTTAATTCTGCTAAAGAATTTCGGAGATCGATTACCGGATTTTTTGAAAATACTTGGCCCTCTATTGCTCAATCAATGAGGACACGAATCAATGATCATTTTCAAGTCTTAGAATCGGCACTTTGATTCATAAGGGGTATAGAGGGAGGCATATCTATTGGGATAAACGTTTGAGCCAGTTGAATGAGCTTTTCACGTTGATCTTCAGGGGTTTTTACAATAGTCTCCAAGACTATAAGTCTATCATAGGAATTCATATCTATTGTGATAAACGTCTGAGCCAGTTGAATGAGCTTTTTACGTTGATCTTTAGGGGTAGTTGCAAGATACTCCAAGACTATAAGTCTATCATAGGAATCCATATGTGTTGTGATAAACGTCTGAGCCAGCTGCATGAGCTTTTCACGTTGATCGTTAGGGGTAGTTGCAAGATGCTCCAAGACTTTAATTCTATTAGAGACATCTATATCTGTTGTGATAAACGTTTGAGCATATTCTATGACATTCCTACGTTGATTTTCAGGCATTGTTACAATACGATTCAAAAGACACTCACCTCCAAATTTCAGATTCATAAATAAATTATGCACCGCTCTTTCTGTTGTATGCCTGTCGTTTTCAGAGATTAAATGAATATTAGGAATAGCCATCATAGTTTGCCGTTCGTAATTCACCTTAAATAATTGTAAATTCGGTGACTTTAACACAGCTAGCGCAAATAGCAGCGAAAATGTTACCGCAGCAACATTGACCGGGGAAGAATGATTATTAATAAATGAAATTACGTTAGTAATATTATCACCTATCATATTAATTATATTATACATATCTATCATGGTTGTGTTTCAAAAGTCCACCTAAGTCACTGATAAAATGTAGTGGTTTTTAACTAATCAAGGACTTACGATGTTTTTTCAATACACCTGCTTATTATACTAATCTGCCTATTGCACTAATTATATAATTAATTATGTTTTTATTGATATAATTAATTATATATATCTGTATTGTTGGTTTTTATCTCAATATGTTAATTACTATTAATGGATTATGAAAAATTAGGAGTTAATTTGATTAATAAAATAAAATTATAATGTTAGTTAAATAAACAAAACAGTAGGGTATGGTTTTATGGAATCAATTAAGAATTTTGGGGAAGTTATGAGGCATTGAGCAAGCAGACGTATCGAAACCTATAGAAGATAGTTATTTAGTATTATATTATAAAATTTAGATTTTAATTAATTAATAAACTATTTTTTAACAAATAAAACATTTGATTTAATTAAAGTATTTCTGTGAAAATATGCGTTTAATTAAAATTTTCCGTTTATTTTCGATGACTACAATCTCTAATAATCCAACCTTCTTTCTTAATCGAGCACCGGCAACTCTTGAAGAAGCCGGGGAATACGTTCACGATCTTGAAGTGATGATTGAACAGAATCCGGATGATGAAGAACTCGTAACAAATATTACCATCCATCTTCTTGGTTTAACTCAAAAGGGTGCGGCGGCTTCTACAGATGCAAATTTGTTAAACCGCAATATCTAGGGTTCTCACTGATGAACTGAATGCGACTGAAGAGATAACGATAGAAGAAACGATAACGGAGCTTCATCCTGAACCTAAAGACTCAAAAAGGTGTTTCAAAAAGGTTGCTCATAAAACGAAAGAGGTTTACCGGAAGACGAGTGATGTTATTGTCAAAACAACAAAACGTGTTGTTAAAACCGACATTCCTAGACCTCTAAACAAGTTTTTCTAATTAAGCCATACATCCTCATTGCAGTCTTTCCAAACAAAACAATAATCTTTTTCCGAAGACGGGTTAAATTTGTGATCATTTCTTTACAAATTCTCCGGGAAGTCTTCTGAAAAAAACGGATTATTCCGATACCTTCCATAATTTGGAAAATCCATCTTAATGTTGGATTTTTGACTTCCTTTCCTAATTGGTTGGGTAATGTCTCTTCTGTTTCTATCAATTTTTGTCGAAGTTGATATTGTCCGATATTATAAACCATTAAACACAATGTCATAACCATCATTAATGCTTCAATGCGTCGAGGGGTTTTTAAAAAAATAGAATCAACCATAAACCAAGGATCTTTTAAAAAGCGAAACCCTCCTTCAACCTTTTGCTGTTCTTTATATTCTTCTAACATCATCTCATCTTTATAATTTTCTCTATCGGTGTCATTCGCAGCTAAAATAAACCGTCCTTTTCTATTCATCAGTTTATTAATTTCTTCTTCTTCCCTTTCAAAGCTAGCATGAATCTTGTATCCAACAACTTGTTTTTCCTCTCCTTGTTTAGGTTTGCCTAATTTACCATATTTTAGAATCGGCAATATCTCACTATTCATGGAATATAAATGATTTTTTTTAGTCAATCTGCCCCAAGCTTTTTTAGCATCACTTTCGCATTTAAATTCCTCATTACCCAAATGCCAAAGTTGTTTCTTGAGCTTTTCTTCTGCCTTGGTCAATTTTTTTTCTAATGATTTTATCTCTCTCTGATAGGCTTGCTCTGAAAAAACCAAAAGCCATCTTTGTTTAATCCCTCCATAAAAAGAGGTGAAGCTGCATGTTTTATATCCTTTCTCCTGATCAATCCAATCAATTTCTTCTTCCGGTTTTTCTACTAATCTTTTTGCTTCTCCTATTATCTCGGGAACTCGGGTGAGCCATTTATAATCATTATTTTTTAAGAGCTTTTCTTTTGTGTATAACGCTGAATCGGCAACCCACTTAAACTTTGTTTTTACATCAATCTGTTGTTGAAATTCACTGATTTTTTTGAGCGTCTCATGAAAACTTGCTTTATCAGAACTATTGCCGTCTAAGGCTTCCATCCATAGAGGCATAGAACTCGGACCATTGGTAACGAGAGAAAGTACAACTTGTTTCAAATCAGGTCTATGATCTTTAGAATAACCCTGCTTAATCTCAATCACTTGCGGATCATCTTTCACTTCATACGACCCATGAACGGAAAAGCTTGTTGTGTCTAGATGATGAGTTTTTTGTAGTAAATCATGGTCTAGGGCTATTCCAAAAGAAACTTCAGCAAATAATTTACTGCTCCCATATTTCGCAATATCATCCAAAGCATGACCTAAAGTATAATCTGTGAGATCTTCTGCTCGAAGATCGTTGCCAAGTAAATTCTCTATCGATTTAGAAGCAAAAAATTGATGTGTTAGGTAGAGACGTCTATTAGTAAACCCTAATCCATTCAGAATCATTGCAATTACTGCCTGTCCCGCACTTACTTTTCTGTGTGGATGATTTTTTAATCCGGTATCAATCCTTTCCGCTACTTTTAGATCGCTGCAAAGTGCTGCAATTAATCCATGGTGATCCATGTTCACTGTTTGAATATTATCTCCTGCAACTTCCGGCATAACTTTTCTCCTTGTATCAAATAAAAAGTAACAGGATAGGCAATCTATAATTCTAATTCAAAAAAAATATCTTACGGTCTAGGAATGTCGGCTTGATTTAAAAAATTATTTTAATAATGCATTTCTGTTGCGCAGAACTCCTGTGAAATTGAGAAAAGACCTGACATCGTTGTTATTGGAAACCGCCACCGCCCCTCCAATGCTCGGTCAGCGATTTAGATGAAGTAATGGCTCCCAAGTTAGCTGTTAAAGATCATCTTCACCCGGTTGAAATAAAGGGCCCGGGCTATCCAATGGTGCTTCTAACGGGATTTCTTCTCCTTTGGTAGGTTGAGAGATATCGATACCTGTAAATCCCATAAACGCCATCGCCATTAAGCCCGTCATAATAAAAGTAATACCCATCCCTTGCAACCCTCCGGGAATATTGGAATAGGAAAGTTTTTCTCTAATAGCAGCTATTAGCGTAATAGCTAGCCACCAACCAATACCGGAACCACAAACGTATACAAGGTTAGGAAAAAAAGGATACTCTTTGGCTGTTGATAAAAGAATAGCTCCCAAAATAGCGCAATTTACAGTGATTAAGGGGAGGTAAGAGCCTAATGCGTAATAAAGCGCCGGAGAAAATTTTTCGATAGCAATTTCAAGTACTTGAACGAAAGCTGCAATTACAGAAATATATATAATAAGTTCTAAAAAATTTAAGTTGATAACCTTTGCGTCGATGCCTATAAAATCCAACCATCTTAAAGCTCCGGGAGCTGTGATAAACTGATGGACAAACCAATCTAATATGCCTGCCATAGTCAATACAAACACAACAGCTATCCCCAGACCATGAGCTGTTTTTAGCTTATTGGAACAAGCTAAATAGGTGCACATACCTAAGAAATTATTTAGAATAATATTTTGAATAAATATCGATTGAATAAAAATACCCAAAAGATTTAGGGCTGTGAATTCACCCATCCAAATATTCATTTTCTATAGCCTCATTCATCTAATTGTTTATTCATTCGTTTGGTTATCCAAACCATAAAACCCAATATAAAAAAGGCAGCGGGAGCTAATGGCATTAGTCCTATATTCATGTAGCGATCAGGGTGTTCGGCTGTGGCATACCAAAATTCAGGGATAATTTGAATGCCGAAAAGGGTTCCGAATCCAAAAAACTCCCGTAGGAAACCTATGATGATTAATACTAATCCGTACCCTAGTCCGGCACTGATGCCATCTAAAAAGGCGGGTATAGGAGATACGGTTCTTGCCATGGCTTCAGCACGACCCATTACCAAGCAATTGGTAATGATTAATCCAACAAATACTGATAGCGTTTTAGACATATCATAGAAAAAGCCTTGTAGAAACTCGTCAACGATGATCACGAACATAGAAATAATAACTAGTTGAGTAATCATTCGTACATTGTCGGGCGTATGATGACGAAGGATTGAAACAAAAAATGAAGAGCAGCCGGTAACGAAAGTAACTGAAATTGACATGGTGATAGCAATATTTAAATTAGTCGTTACAGCTAAAGCAGAACAAATACCTAAAATAGCTACAAGTATTTGGTTTTCTTTCCATAAAGGATCGAAAAAATAGGCAAGAATAGGTTTATCATTACTACTCATTTATTGACTCTATTTTTTAGCGACCGTTCATGGGCTAAGATCAGAAAAGGTCTATAGGGGGCAAGAGATTCATGGTAGGCTATCGTAACGCCGTTACAAGTCAATGTGGCTCCGGGAATACCGTCAACAGCACTGTTAGCTTTAGGGGTAGAGCCATAAACATCTTTTACACTTCCTTTAACAACGGTTAGGCCTATATGAGTTGTTTTAAAATCAGTTGTTCCGTCTTGCCCGGATAAGAAGATCACTTTATTATAAAATTGATTTTGCCATGCTGCATCAGCAATGACGGCGCCTAACCCTGCTGTTTCTTTCTGATCATACCACGTGGTGCCTAAAACAGTATCGGCATCAGCTTCTAAGGCTAAATATCCATAAATAGCGGCCCATAGTCCAAATCCCTTTACGGGTATGACATATGCATAAGATAAAGCCTCTTTTTTTTGCTCTTTAGTTAATGCTTGATTAGGCAGGATAATATAAATTAATTTATTGGGTAATTGAGAGTATCCTGTGTATTGATGATCTTCTAAATACTTTTCTTCATTCAGGGCTGCTTTTTCAAATGTGTAAAGCTCTCCTTTATCATTTACCAGCATAGCTTTCACACGTAAGTTATAAATTTCGAAAATATCTTTGCCGGAAGGTGTATCATTAACGCTTCCCTTAACTAAGATTTTTTGCTTCCGGTCATATTTAGCAGGTACAAATTTGTTGCCTTCTTGAATAAGGAAATAGCCATCATAACTTAAAAGTTTGGTGGCTATCAGTAATTGCCGCAATCTATCGAGGGTCTTAGCTTCTTCTTGAGGTTTTTTCAGTAGAGCTGCTGCAATAGATAAGATCAATGCGCTACAAAAGCATAAGATAATGATAAAAATATAGGTTCTAAAATTTGAGGTTTTTTTAGGTTGGGGTTCGGACACGTTGCCTCCTCCTAAATTTTCTCACTGCATGATAGTCAAATAAAGGAGCGAATACATTTCCAAACAAAATGGCTAACATAACACCTTCCGGAAACCCCGGGTTTATGAGCCTAATGACAATAGTAATAATACCGATTAATAACCCATAGACCCATTTAGCAGCTTTCATATTTGGAGAGGAGACAGGATCTGTTGCCATAAATACGACTCCGAAAGCAAGACCTCCAATAATAAGCTCCTTATAAGGAGGAAAAGCGAATCTGGCAGCATTCCATGCTCCATGATCGGGGCCAATATGCATCGTGAAGAGTTGGAAAATCAAAGCACATAAATAAGTTCCTATTCCGGCAGCTACCATCGTACGCCAGCACCCAATTCCAACATAGATAAGGAATAAAGCTCCTAAAATAGCGGATAGCACTGAAGTCTCGCCCATGGAGCCTAAGTGATTTCCGAAAAAAAAGTTGGTATTCGTCTCATGGTCAAATCCAAAATTCAAACCGGTAAATCGATAAGCAGGTTCATAATCGGTAGGTGATAATCCCAGCCCTCCATCAGCAAAGGGAGAGGTAACAAAAGATTGCATCTGTTCACCTGTTAGATTGCCGAGGGTTAAAGATTCATTTGCATTCCATTGACTGAATTTTTTTTCGATAACGTTATAAGTAGAGACATCGCTGCCAAGGTTATTTGTAGCGATTGCATCTACATGTACCCTTTTAATATTATCTGAGATATTAAGGTTGGCGCAAGAAGTGGCTTGGGTATAACCATCTATTTCAGAAAGTTTAGCTTCTTGATTCATTAATGCTATACTTTTATTGACCACCATAGGGTTCGTGCCCGCCCAGATATCTCCTGAGAGTTTGCTCGGGAAGCTAAAGTATAAAAAAGTTCTACAAGCCAGTGCGGGATTTAATATGTTCATCCCTGAGCCACCAAATAGTTCTTTTGAAAGAATGATTCCAACAGAAACCCCGATAGCAACCATCCAATAAGGAATCGTTGAGGGTAAAATTAAAGCATATAGAATGCCTGTTACTAAAAAACCTTCGGATATTTCTTGGCCTCTAATACAGGCAAAAATGCCTTCCCAAAGGCCACCTACAGCGTAGGATATAATGACAACCGGCAAAAAGGCGATGAGTCCTTCTTTTATAAAACTCAAATAGCGCATATCTTTGCCTGCAAAGGCAAAGTAGGCGCTAAAAGATTTAGAAGCTTCTAAATATTCATTCATTAAATGATAGTTCGAACTCTGATAGACAAAGTTTTGTAATCCCGTATTCCAAATACACCAGATAATACAGGGAACAAGTGAGAAAACGACTAAAAGCATCCATCTTTTGACATCAACCGCATCTCGAATATGAGGAGCTTCTTTTGTATTTGCTAAAGGTTCGTATAAGAAAGTGTCGACAGCGCTTATCAATGGGCGCATTTTATAAAGAGTCTTACCCTCATCAAAAAAAGAGAGTGTTTTATCCAGAATTTTTCGAAGCATCAGGTCTTTATTTTTCTTATAAAAATAAATTTTAACCTAGCAGATCAATGAGATTTATTTAACTTAAAAAAATACGGAAAAGATCATTTTATCTTTAAAAGACCTCTGCATAACTGATTTCTGATAATGAAAAATTCATTGATTGGCAACTTATTCGATGCTTACTAAAAGGCATACATAAAAATGAACTTAACCCTCAAGGTGGCCCCAAAGCCTATGATAATCTTGCGATGTTTAAGTCGATATTATTAACCTGAGTTTTGGGTTTAAGTCATTAATATTTAATTGATAGTATGGATGAAAGCTGCCCTATTTCATAATATATAAGCGAGTACTGCGGACAATAGCAAGTTTTTTTAAAATAAAAATCAAGTTATCTATTTTGAATACAGTGGGATAAATCTAAAATTTCAGAGTATAAAACCCAAAACTCAGGTTATTACTCACTTTTCTTGTATTTCGCTTATCTCACATCCAATCATTAGTCGTGCAGAGGTCTTTGTAATGAGATCCGAGATCATGGATAGAGGCTTTATTGCATCAAATTTTAATCGGCAAATTAACGATTCATTTTAATTGTTTATGAAAAGTTTTAGTTTGGTTGTTTAGTTAATCTAATGTTTAATATTAATTAAATTATCGGTTGTTTTTATTTTTAATGTTCTATGATGTCATCCATTGATGAATAATATTTTAATTAGGGATTCTTATTTTAATATCAAACTAAAATTGATATGTTTTTCTCATAAGTTTTTTGACTGATTGATTTGAAATTTAGAATAGATGTCTTTTTCTTTCTCCTTTTTTTCCTTTTAGGTTAAATTAAAGTTAAGAGTCCTGAATATGATATTTATGTATTTAGCCTGCCTTGATTTATGAAAAAGAAGCTGTTAACAATTTTCTGTATATTATTTGGATTGGCCTTAATTATTTTTTTTTTATGGCGTCCTTTCTGTACTTATGCCGCTGATCATGTACTTCGGTCTTATTGCGAAACAGCTTTTGGTAAACGACTGTCTTTTGAAAGTCTTGAGCTTAAAAATGGAAAAATATTAATTAAAAAGCCACTTTTAGGGCAATTGAAAGATATTGGAGTTCAATCGGGCTACTACTTACAAGCTGAAGAAGTGCTTATCGATTATGAATTAGATTGGTTAAATTGGGTTTTAGATACGCACGTTCAGATTTCTAAACCAAATCTATCTATTGTCAAAAAAGGAAAAGGGTTACCCAATTTTATCCTTCAAGCTAAAAATCGTTTTGCCGGTCTTAATATAAAAGAGAAATTTGCCGTTAATGATGGTGTTGTTGAGTTAATCGATATTTCCGGGGAATGTCCTGTCAAGCAGATGATCTACTTTAAAATTGATGGGACAGAATGTGATATTGGAAAAATTCGAGTTGACTTGGGTTATCAGAATAATCTTGAAGAAGACAATACGTTCAAAGTCTTCATTAACAAAAAGGTTAAAGACTTTGTTGTTTCTTGTTCGCTAAATCAACTTCAATGTCGCGATATTACCAAAACAATGGCTTTTTTAGGCGGCAAATCCCGGTTGATTCTAGATCGTTGGAATTTTTTATATGGTACGGTTAATGGGGCCTTTTCTTTGAAATTCCATTCAGGGAAGCTACCTTCGATGGAAGGGCATTTGGATTATAAAGATTTAAGAATAGCTCATACTTCTCTTTCGCTAGAATGTTTTGTGCCCGGCATTGCTTTGAGTTTTCAGGAAGGATTAGGGTCTAAGATTGATCAGTCTCTTCCTTTCGGAAAGACGCTAATAACTGAGATGTTATTAAAAAATAACGGCTCCTTAGTTATTGATAAGGGAGCAAGTGTTACCTTTCACTATGATGACTCTAAATGGGGTGCTACGGGTCTTCGAGGCAAAATTGATTTTACCTCAGAAAATCCTTCTTCTATTTTTTTAGAAGGTCAGTTTGTTAATCAAATGGAAGTCTCTGATTTAATTGTTGAAGGAAAGGGTTTTTTTCTAGACCAACCCGGTTTTCCAATAGGCGATTTGAATCTTATCATTAAAGATGAAACAAATAAACATACACATGTTCGAGCGATGGTGGATCAGGTTACTCCTCACCAACAAAATCTCCATATGCAATTTAGCTATTTAAGAGAAAAAGAATGCAGGGTCATTCAAGATTTCTTGGGTTCGTATTATCCGGACTGGCAACAACTTACTATTGAAAGGGGACAATTTAGCGCTCAATTACGAATGGTAATTGAAGATCTAAGTATTAAAAATCTGGCAATAGAAAATTTTGTTATTCACGATGCCATTATTACTTCGAAGACGCACACGTTTCAAGCCGGTTTTGAAGAAGCGTGTGGTACCTTATCTCTTGATTTTTCATCTTTAAATCCTGTCGGTACTTTAAATATGGATGCGATGGTGTCAAATGGAACCATTCGTTTACGCGATAAGTTGAATTCGTCTCTTTATTTTTTAGATATACAGAGTCAAATAGCTATTCGAAAAGGATTGATTCAACAATCGCTTTTACAGGCGGATTTTGCAGGCTTAAGAGGCATTTTTGAATGGAACCGGTTATCTACAGATGCTGTATGTAAATTGAACGTTTCCGGAACTTTAACCAATATCATATCTTTTCTGCCTGAATCTTTTAATAAATACCTTGAAGGTGATCTTTCTGATAATAATGTGTGGGTTCAAGTCTTTGCTAAACAGATGGATAAAGTATTAACTCTCAAAGGTTCGTTACAAATTGATCGAGAAGTAAAGGAAAAGGAGCACATTCAGTTTGGTTTCGATTTACAATACCCAAATATATTTAAGTCAGGAAAAGAAGAAAAAGTAAGGTTTGAAGAACATGTTTTAGCTCAGACAATTATTGATAATTTCGCTCCATTCCTCTCTTACGGAAGCACATATTTGATAGGGAATTGGCAGGAGAACAAACATAGTACCGGAAAGTGGAGTATTCAAAATGGATGGTTTGAAGCGAATGAATTCCCAATTGAGAAATATTTATCACCTTTTGAATTTCAGGATATGCAACTTAGTTTGTCCGGATTTTTAGACTTTAAAGCCACTTTTGATCCGGATAAAATATTTATTAAATATAAAGGACATGACCTGATTCTAGATAGTCCTTTGGTTCGGATTGGCCTAGAAACCTTAGAGGCGAAGGATCCTAATACGTACCCTGCTTTTTATTACTATGATTTTAATAATAAAACATATTCCGGTTCGGTTACCTTGGATCAAGGCAGTTGTTTGCTTAAATATGCCGATCTTACTTTTTTAAATATGATTGGGGATATCCATATCACCCCGGATCAAATCTATTCGTCTTCATTATTTGCAACTTGGAAAGATATCGAATTTTTGAGCCACATTAGTCTTGATTGTCCCAATCAAGGTGGACTCGACCTAACAATAGGTTCTCATAAATATAAAGGGACAGTCTCTGATGCAAAGCGATTTTTTAAACATTTTTCAGTTTCGTTATTTGAAACGATGCCCTTTGATGGTGATGTTGAAATTTTGGAATCAGGATTTAATTTTCGTCTTTTAAGAGGATTACATGATCGTGATGTTAATATGCAAATTGAGGGAAGTTTAACGAATGGAAATTATAACTCGGAATCATTAGATGTCCGTTTACAAAAGAGTTCCTTCGATTTTGCTTATGATTATAAAAATAACAGTTTTAAGCTTATGGATTTAAAAGGAGATGTCCTGTTTGGACCACCTAACCGGATCGAAAAATATGAAATAGCCACCCATTACATGCAGTTTTCAGATTTTCCTAGTCTTGCATGTTCGTTCGATGTCCGCCTTAGAGATACAACAAGGGATTTCGCTTGCCTAGCCGGTGAGGTTATGAAAGATAAGGCTAATCCGGATCATTTATTTGTACAATTAGATGGTAACTATAGCCATATTGGTGAAACCGGATTAGTGGGGGGGGACTTTATATTAAAAAATGGTTCTGAACTTACTAAGTTAAATATTGAATATGAAAGCAGCCTATCGACTCTAAAAAACACCTTAAAAAGTTTGGTTTTAACCGGAATATTTTCTTCCGCAGGTTCTGATATTCAAGCAATGGATCTCTTCTCATTAGGCGGGAATGTTAAGGGGAAGGTGCAATTTGATGCTGAAACAGAAGTCTTAACTTTTTTCTCTGCAGGAGAGGATGTTGTTATCCAAGATCGTCATCCCGGCTATTTACTTATAAGTGGTTGGAAGCAGAAGGACAAGTGGGTGATCGAACAGATTAAATATGACAAAATAAATGCAAGTCTGGAATTCAAACGTTCTGATGAAGTAATCGATATCCTTTTTTTACGCCTAAGATATGGTCAAGGTACCTTATTGGATTTAAAAGGTTCTTACAATCAGATTTCTAAATGTTTAGCAATGGCCATTAAATCTTTTGATATTGATTTTGATAAATCCAAAGATCCCTTATTTATCACTCAGTGGTTAAAATTGGATTCTTTATTATCCGGGCGTCTACAGTTTAAGGGGAACATGGATCTTTATTTAGATCCGCTACGTCCTTGGCGAATGGACACAGACCTTACCTGTCAATTTTCAAAGTTAAAGATAGGGGCTTTGGAAATCGAAGATGAAGAGAATGTTCATTGCTCTTTTCTCATGAATAAAGAAGGGTTTATTCTAAAAAATCTAGCCTTAACTTTATCAAACTTGGAGAATAACCCCTTAAATACCCCGGTTACTATTGATGCTATTTCTCATGATTTTTGGAGTAAGAAATGGTTGGTGGACAATATTTCCTTTAATCTTCCTGTCTTTGCTTTAAGTAGTATAACGGATTACGCTTCTTCCCATATACCTAAACAGATTAATAATTCCTTTTTGGAGATAATACGAAAAATCAAAAAGGAAGGAGAAAAGGGTATTCAAGGGAATGCTAAATTTGAGCTGAGTCATTCTTTCCGGTCTTTTGAATTAGCTTTATCGGATGATAACTATTATTTTTTAGATAAATCCCACCCTGTCAAAGATTTTTATTTTGAATGTGATCCATTTAAATGGCATTTACAGTTTCAATATAATTATCAAAATCATCCTTACTGGCTTCAAGCAAGAAGAGACGCTCCTACTAAATATGCAGGACAACTTTTGTTAAGTGATAAAGATCCTATTGTTTTAGAGGCTGAAGGTAAAACGCCTTTAGTCATTTATTGGCAATATCATGAAGATGAAGGAATATCAATTCAACGAGCCGGAGGAGAAATTGGAGGCTTAGAGATTCAATTAACCAGGCAAGAAGATAATTTTTATTCCGATAAATTTGCTTTGGTAGGTCAAGTGAAAATTGATGCTCTAAAGCTTGCAGAAAGGGTACCTATTGAATATCAAAAGACATTAAAAGACTTTCAAATCGGCAAAGGGTATGAATTAAGCGGCAAACTCTTTATTTCTAAATCAAATCTAAAAGAGATGTATTTTGAAGGGTTATTTGGTGGGCAAGATTTTGTCTTTTTAGATTATGAATTAAAATCTCTTTCTTCTCGTATCTTTTTTGATAAGAATAAACTTGAGATTAACAATTTAAAAATAAGTGATCCTTCCGGTGAAATGCAGATGGATCAATTCCGTATTACTAAAAATGATCCGGAAAAGTGGGGGTTTTCTTCGCCATTATTTGAAATTAAAAATCTTCGTCCCAGCCTTCTGCATAAAGCCGGTGAAGAAATGCCAAAAGCCAAAACTCTACTCATAGATTATTTAGAAGTTAAGGACCTACATGGGAATTTTGCTGATAAAGAGAGTGTGAAGGGTTATGGGAAGTTACAGTTTCATAAAACAGTACGTAAGCAGGCAAGCTTATTAGATATTCCTGTACATCTTATTAGTCGCCTAGGACTAGATCTCAATATGTTGATTCCAACTGAAGGGAATATTACTTATGAAATTAAAGAAGGGAAAATGTTTTTGACAAAGTTTATCGACGTGTTTAGTCATGAAAAACGTTGCCGTTTTTATTTAGCCAAGTCTCCTCATCAATCGTACATCGATTTTAGCGGCAATTTAGATATCAAGGTTAAAATGAAACAATATGTTATCTTAAAAGTGACTGAGCCTTTCATTATTTCCGTCAGAGGAACTTTAGGTAAACCAACCTATCATTTACAGAAACGAGCTTCTCATCTCACATTAAATTGAAGATTATGTTGGAATCTAATATTCTTTTTCAAATAAGTCATTTTATTTTTCCTCATATTTGTATGCATTGCGGATCATCAATTGGTAAAAAAGATCGTTTTCTTTGTTTCGTATGTAATCAGTTGATACAAATAGAACCTTCGATAATATCGATAAATGATAAATATCTTGATAAGGTGGTAGTTATGTTTGATTCCCATGATTCCAGAAAGTCTTTGATGGAGAAATATTGTTCCTATACACATCCATACCTGGCGAAAAGCTTAAGTGCTTATATGGCTATAGCTATTGTTCGATCAAATTTACCTTACCCGAACTACCTTGTTCCCATAAGACAAAAAGGGATTTCTTCATTTTTAGCCGATTATAATAAAGCATTTTATTTAGCAAAAAGCTTGAGTCACTTTCTAAAAATCCCATATCTCTCTCGTTCATTTAAGCTTTATATGAAATGTTTTTCAATTAAGTTAGAAAATGCATGTATTCTTCTTTTAGATGATTCCATGGAAAATGAAGAAAGATTTTTTGCAATGGCAAAAAAGTTAAAACAAAAAGGAGCAAAAAAAGTCTATGCTATAACTTTGCACTAGTATTTTTATCGATTTTTTTTCCGGAAAGTTTATGACAATATGGAAAGACCGAAAACTGCAAAGACAACTATTTTTAATCTTAGTTATCCTGTTATTTGGTGTACTAAGTATAGAAGAGAAGTTCCCGAGAGAGATATTGAGAAACGATTAAGAGAGTTATTAAATGAGAAAGCCGATCAGCTATCTATGAAAGTTAAAGAACTTGATATTATGCCTGACCATGTACATCTGTTTATAAAAACTCAACCCATTTAATATCAACAGTTTGCAATTTGTCAATTTTTCAACTTACAGCAGTATATTAAGCATGTTATAATTACGAGTTCGTTTTATATTAATAGTGTTATTTACCACATGTATTACATTTCTTCTTTTTTGTTTTATCTTTTTGATCATGAGGATGATATCCACACTTACGATAAGAAAATTTAGATTTTCCGGTTAGAATATAACCGAGACCTAAACCAATTGTGGCACAGATCAGTAAAATGAAAGCAGCTATTAAAGTAATCAATACGGAAGACATATCTTTTTTCTCCGGCTATTGTGAATCTAGAAGAAAACAGAATATATGACAATCAATTCATTATTTTATTTCCGTTTTATTTTCGGTTCTAAAATTAATAAGGTTTAAAGATCAAACAAAAAAAATATTTGTATAGAATAAAGAGAAAATAAAAATATTATAGAATGGGCTTTTCAACAGTGGCAAAAAGCCAATTTAGGTGATAAAAGAAGAAATTTAAGAGCTATAAAGTTAGGTGTTCGTTCGATCTCTAAGCCCGGAAAAAGTCTTCCCAATCAAATAAAGTCATCGAGTGATCTAAAAGCGAGTTATCGCTTACTTAATGAAGAAGATATCAATTACGAAGACCCGGAAAAGTCGCATTGCCACTTTGTTCAACAACAAGCTAAAATTCCTAATGACGAAGGGGTTGTTTTATTTATTCAAGATACAACTCCGGTAGATTACGGTAGCCATAACCATACAATGGGGTTAGGTCCAATCGGTAATAATCAAAGTAGAGGTTTTTTATTACATACAGCTTTAGCTGTCATACCCGGAAAATATAATCCTGAAATTCCGGGGATTGCTATGCAAGAGGCATGGAGAAGAGAAGATAAAATACATAAAGGCAACAAGACAAAGCATCAAAGGCGACAACGAAAGACGGAAGGAGATATTTGGGAAAAAACTATGATGAGAATAGATAAAGGCAAAAAAATGCCATCGATCAAAGGTTGGGTGATACGCTGCTTTGAGGATACTCCTAATCTAGTTTTATATAGGGAGATAAGAGGCAATCTCTTTAAGTAGATGTATAAGAGTGCTAAGTTTGCTCGCCAACTCATTTAATTCCCTTATAAGAGTGAGAATATTACCGGATGCGTTTATTAATAGAGGTATAAGATCTGATAAACGTGCCTTAATTTCAGACATTTTATCATATATTTTTTGAGGTATCTCTGAGATATTTATACGATTGCCATCGTCATTTATTTGCAAAGTTTGTATTTCTTCTACTATTGTATTAAAAGAGTTTATTTCAGAATCCAGATTCGAGATTTTATAAGTTGCAAGGAGAGTTGATAAATTATTTGCATTTAGATCTTTAGTAATACTAATAACTTGATTTAGTGAATTTGTAATTTCATTTAATTCTTTATTAATGTCTTGCATCATTTTTTCTTTTCTATTTGAGTCTTTAACTTTTTTTTTGCCGGTGACGTTCGTTTGATTTATGACGTTTGTTTGATTTATTTTATATGGATTTTGGATTTCATAAAATAATCTATTATAATTTAAATTTAATGCTTTGGTCATTTTCAAGCCTCCTTGAATTAAAGTATAAACAATTTTTTTATTATTTTATATTCTTATCCATATATATACAACAAAATAAGATTTTTGTGTTAATTATATTAATTCTTATCCATATATATACAACAAAATAAGATTTTTGTGTTAATTATATTAATTCTTATAAACAGGTTTTGATTAATAAATTTAGTTTTGTTTTTTTTATATTTTTTATATATTTAATAAACGAATAAATTGTTGATGCAATGCATGTGCAAATTAATTATGGAGCTGCTGAAGGATTTCTATTGCAAAACATTTAATTAAATAAAATGATTATTTATTTTTAACGGGTATCTTATAAGTATTCAGTCATTTGTTGTATAATAACCGGATATAATGGTAGGGCTGTCCCATTAAAATTTTTTCTGTATTAAGATTGAGTCTAAAGTACGCATTCCCCGATCTGCTTTTTTTCTAAGCCCCTTTAAACTGATTCCTTTAAAAAAAGATTTTGCTTGTTGGAGCAAGTTTATTGCACAGTGTCTAATTATAGCCATATTTTCTGCGGACTTTTTGCTCCTTATTCGCGATTGATCCTCATTAAAAACAACATCTAAAGTCCAATAAAGCCGGTTTTCTATTCCCCAATGATTAGGGATAGCGGCTGCTATTTGCAGAAAGACTCGATATAAAACATCTTCTTTTCTATACTTGTTTTATCCTGAATGATTCGTTTTGATTCTAATAGACAGATCGTTTTTAAACCACACCATTTCTTTTTATCATAAAGCCGGGATATATCTGATGTCACATAACAATTCCTTATGACAATTAAACGAGAAAACCCACCTTTTTAAGGGTGGGATGAAAGTGTCTATTTGTTTTTTTGATTCCGTATATACTTTCTGATTGTATATTCATTTAATTTTCCAACACTATCAACATAATAAGACCGTGTCCACAGTGTGGGTAACCCGGATCTTAAGCTTGAAAATTCTTGCCTTAATATTCGGCTTGTATATCCCTTAAGTTGTCCTATGAAAAATTGTGGCGAATATATAGGCTTGGTATTTAAAAAAATATGTATGTGATCAGGCATAATATTCAGTTCGTGAATCTCTATATTTAGTTGTAGAGCTTTTAATGCTAATAATTCCTTTAAACGAACAACAATATCACCTTCAAGAACCTTTCTCCTATATTTAGGACACCAAATAACATGGTAACTAAGGTTAAAAACTGCTGTTTTAGAGGTTTTCCGTCTTTCCGGATAGACAATCTATATATACCGGACATATAATGCAATACATGATGATCAAAAAAGCATATAAATTTAGATTCTATCCAACGAAAAAACAAAAGGGGTTGCTTGCAAAAAGCTTTGGATGTTCCGGAGTTGTATATAATCAAGCTTTAAACTTTAAGATCAAGAAATATCAGGAATACAAAGAGAATGTAAGTTATTCTAAAACATCGGCATTCTTGACAAGTCTTAAGCAAAACAAAGAGTTTCTTTGGTTAAACGAAGTTTCTTCTGTTTGTCTGCAACAAAGTCTTAGAGATCTTGATAGAGCTTTTTTAAACTTTTTTAAAAAAAGGTCAAATTTCCCTCGCTTTAAAAACAAACACAGTACGCAGGCAATACGATTAACTAAGTCAGCATTTAGTTGGGATGGGGTTAATCTTAAGATTGCAAAATCTAAAGACAGATTAAAAATACATTGGTCAAGGTGTTTTTTAGGTATACCAACAGGTATAACAATCACAAAAGACTCTTGTGACAGGTATTTTGTGAGCCTATTAGTAGAAGAAGAAGTGATCCCTTTTGAGAAGAGAAATAATTCTGTCGGTATAGATTTAGGATTAACGACATTCGCAACTCTTTCTACAGGGAAAAAGATTACGGCACCTAAACCTTTTAGATTTCATAAGAAAAGACTAAAAAGAAAACAACGTTCTCTTAGCAAAGCTAAAGTCAAAGGTAAAAACAGACTCAAAAAAAGAAGATCGGTGGCTTCGATACATTCGAAGATAAAAAATATAAGGCAGGACTTTCATCATAAACTTTCTACAAAGTTGGCTCGTGAAAACCAAACGATCACGATAGAAGGGTTAAATATTAATAAGATGTTAAAAAATAAAAAACTTTCTAAGCATATATCGGATGCAGGATGGAGCCGGTTTTTAACATTTTTAAAGTATAAGTGTGAATGGTACGGAAGAAATATAGTGGAATTAGATCAATTTTTTGCCGGTTCAAAACTATGCTCTGCCTGCCGGTACCAAATAGAAATTTTAGATTTAAGTGTGAGAAGTTGGCAGTGTCCAAACTGCAAAGTAACACACGATAGAGATCTTAATGCATCTATTAATCTCGATACCGCAGGGCAGTCGGTAATTTAAGCCTTTGGAGATCATGTTAGACTAGCTTGTTTGTTAGCAGTGGTCGATGAATTAGGAATCCCTTCCCTTTATCACACTCACTATAGATATCGAAAGAATAGGGGCTTTGTTGATGATAAGCTTCCGTTTCTAAAAATTCTCGAATTTCTTTAGCAAATACTCCTTGATTGCCTTTAAGGGCTAAAATATAATCTCTTTGTTTATCGGTAATTTTTCCGGCGATGTCTTTTTGACAGCTCATAGCATCAATAGTAATGATTAAGCCATTGATGTCTAATAGGTTTAATAATTTGGAAATCGCTGTTATTTCATTTGATTGATCAGAAACTTTTAACTGACCCAATACAAGTCTTGCTTCCGTGGCAAAAGCACTAACTAAATGAATAGCTGATTGATTATGAATCTTATCATGACTATGTCTTCGTGTCTTGCCGTCAATGGTTACTGTTTTAAAAACTCTTTGAAAAGAATCTATCCAAGATAAAAAACAGGTTTTAAACTTTTCGGGGTTAATCGAAGCGAATAATCCGGAGAAAGTGTTTTTACACGGAACTCCATGTTTAAAAGGAAGATAACGTTTCAAATGTTCAAGCTTTTCTTCTCCAAATGTAACTATACCCCTTATGAATCAAAGTGCCGATTCTAAGACTTGAAAATGATCATTGATTCGTTTCCTCATTGATTGAGCAATAGAGGGTCAAGTATTTTCAAAAAATCCGGTAATCGATCTCCGAAATTCTTTAGCAGAATTAAAAAACCGATTATTGCGACAATATTCATTCATCACTTTCCATAATCGTTCAATGGGATTGAGGTTAGGACTGTAAGAAGGTAAAGAATAGAGAATAATACCTTGTTTTTCTGCTTCTTGTTTGGTCTGAATACTTGTATTATAAGGGCCTTGATCTAAAATAAGATGGATATTTGGAGCTGAGAGGTATTTTGACCGTAGCAAAGCAAAATGCTTTGCCGTGGTACCGCTATTTAATGTTTCATAAGCATCTATTGTTACCTTCATACTGTTTAAATTGATAGACCCCATAAGATTCATTCGAGTACGAGAAGCTGTTGTTGCAATCAATTTATCTGTTCCCGGTCGAATCCAACCATAAAAAATTTTAGTTGCCATAGTTGGATGTACACCATCAGCAAATTCAACAGGCTCATTTTTAGGCAGAGATGCCATAAGCTTGGCGTAAAATTGCATCCAAGCTTTTTGTTGATCAGAATTTGCCTTAGCCGGTGTACCTTTAGGCTTTTTATAGGAAAAACCATGTGAGTGTAGCCAAGAAGTCATCCCTGAAATCGTATAAACAATGCCATATTTCGCGAGAACATAAGAACAGATATCTTCTACTTTGACATAGGTATGAGTTGTTAAATGTTTAATGAATTCTTCTGACTGTGGCGCAAGAAGTTTACTGACTGAACCACCGCTTTCTACATGCAATTGCTGTTTATTTTGATATTCTTTAATGTGACGAGACACTGTTTCATCGTCTAAAAGCACAGCTTCA
>CBDBKM010000002.1:0-242937 GCA_965206695.1 Chlamydiales bacterium
ATTACTTTAGCGAAAACTTAAAACGGTTCGAATTAACTCTAGTTCCTTTTTATCAGTTCCGGCACTATGGAGGCAAAGAACGATACCCCTTTAACTTTATAGATACTACATTTGATATTTATGGAGGACGAACTGAAATAAGTTATCAATTTTAGCTACCCATCATTTAATTCTTTCTTTTTTTTGATATTTTCCGGTCTTAAAATTTAAGACTTGATTATACACTACTCTACAGCAACCAAAGCTTTTTGCAAGTAGCTCTTTTTGTTGTGTCGTTGGATAGAATCTAAATTTATAAGCTTTTTTAATGATCACGCGTTACATTATATGATTGGTTGCCGGATATTTTTAAGCATGGAAAGACGGCAAACTTCAAAAACAGCTATTTTAATCTTATCTATCATATTATCCGGTATACCAAGTACAGAAGGTATATACTGCTCGTAGCTGAATCAGAGAATTCATCTTGAAGGACAATGAATATGATTAATAATAATTTTTTGAAAATTATCGTTAATTCTTTGACCTAATTGCTCTTGCATTTTTGGAATTTCTTCAAAAAAGAACGCTCGGATAGCGTCACTGAAATCAATACATTTCTCGTAGCACTTATTGTAAGTTTTTTTCTCCCTCATCACCTTCCGGAACCTCTCTATTGGATTCAAATTGGGTGAATATGGAGGCAAGTAATGGATTTTCATCTTTGATGTAATAAGAAATTCATTAATCTTTTTGTTTTTATTGGATCGGCCATTATCACAAATAATCTGAATGGATTCTGCACCGGATGACTTTTCCAAATCTTTTAGAAAGTTTATTACATTATCGGCATTTATCGTATCATATTCTTGTGCAAAGACTTCCGTCTTAGCAAGCGATAAAGCCCCGAGAAAATGTATTCTAAATTGTTTGCTCGTAGTCGGGAGCGTTTGTATCTCTCCCTTCTTTATCCGGCCGGATACGGCTTGAGACCGGAATTCAGGATGCACTGCATCCAAAAAATAAATCTTCTCGCCTTTTCCTAATTTAGCTTTCAAGCGCATGTATGACTCTATAAAATCTTGTTGCCTTTGTAGATCTAACTTTCCCGGAACTTTCAATGGCTCTTTGTAGGTAAACGCATGATCTTTGAGCCAAGAGGTTATTCCGGATACTGAATAAATGATGTTATATCGTTCTTTGACGTACTTACAGATTTGTTTTGCATGAAAATAGTTGAATATTTGAAGGTCTTCCAACAACTCTTGCGTCCGTATTGTATTTAGCTTACCGACGCTTCCGCCTTTAGGGACGTGATTCGTTTTTGTAAACTCTTCGTATTCCGTCAAATATCGATATACGCTTGCTATAGCTATTCGATGAGCTTGAGCGATTGACTTGGGAGAGACATTCCTTCGCTTCTTGCTAAAATCACACATAAACATAATCGTTCATGCATATTACGAGTTTTTCTTGCGCGATTCTCAAGATTAGATTTTATCTTTTGGTGAAAGGTGCATTTATAATATCGATCAAAATTTAAAAAAGTAAGGTTACTCAATCACTAACTAATTTTTCAACAAAATTTCTCTTATTCAGCTACGAGCAGTATATACAAAATCAAAAAAAACAATTAGACACTATCATCCCAATGCTAAAGCAAAGGGTTTTCTCGATTGATTGTCATAAATAAAAAAAGAGAGGTTTTAAAGACCTCTCTGTAATTTTCATGAAAATCGATAAGACGTTCTAATAATTAAACATATTCGTCATATGAATCTACCGATTCAGCTTCTTCGATTTCATCTACTTCTAATAAATCTTTAAAACGTCTTCTTTTAGCAAATAAGCTTCTTGGGTCCTTTCCTCCTCCGATCTTACCCGATGCCTCACTCATTCCGTTACCGTTGACTCTAATAGCCTTATCCGGCCCTTGGTCGATTCGTGATATTGCATCTTCTCTATCCGGAGGGATAGGGGCTGTTGTCATACTCATATTAAAATCTCCTTATCTACTATAGACTCCCTTTTATATTTACTATTATACAAGTTCTTTAAAAAAAAGTCCACTACAACTGATATTAAATACAAATAACAACAATCTTAATTAACTAATAAATAATGGTTTAAAAAATATTAAATTATAAAAAGAGGCTTTAAAAAGGCCTCTTTTTTTATAAAGCATTGAATATAACTATGTTATATAATTAAGAGCTAACAGTTACTCGCTCAGAAGAATGAGCCGAAACAGCTTCTTCCTTTGTTGCTTTTTCAGAAGCTCGCTGTTGCTGTGCTGCTGTAAGCGTAGCAAACTGTCGCCCTAAAGATTTTCCTGCAAAAATCCAAACAACTACAACACCAACGACAACAATAGCCACATATGGAGCCATCGCCGCTATAGAACCTAAACCAACAATTAATCCTTGTTGTATTAAAGAACCACCGGATTTACCTAATCTAGCCCCCACTACATCAATAGCAGCTTTTCCCTTTACCTTAGAGTCAGAATCTAAAGGAATATAAGCAACCTCTTTCGTTGGGTCAAAGCATGAATACTTTGAAGATTTGGTCAAAATATTCTGAATAGCACCTAACATAACAGCAAATAATAACGGTGTCGCTCCAAAAAAGGCAGTAACACCTGTTAAAGAATCTTTAAATAAAACAAATGCGAAGAATGTAACCCCGGTGATTAATAACATCACAGGAGTAAATAAGGCTGTAAATGTCCATCCTTTACGACGCAGAAGATTACCACCGATAAATAAAGTCATAAAAATAGTCACTGCACCGGTGACAAATGAGAAATTCCCCATAAAGATACTATAATCAATTGCGTTAGGATATTGCATTTTTAACTGACTCTTCCAAGTAACCTCGATAAGATTAATAGCAATTCCATAAGCAATAACTAAAAGAGCTAAACAACCAATATATTTAGATTTTGCTAAAAATTTGAAACTTTCAACCAAGCGCATTTTTGGTTTTTCTTTAGCTCGTCTCACATCAGCGGGATCATAAAAACGGCTATCGGTCAATACATACTTATTGATCCACCAGTAACAAGCACCTATTATAATACTCGATAGAAATACGAGTCCCATTAAATAATGTAAAGAAACTCCCCAAGCATCGACTCCTTGTGGTAGTCTTTCCCGAATCATGGAACAAGCCACAATTGCTTTACCGGAAAATAAAAGAGCTACGTTAGCTCCAACTAAAAAAGTAGCGTAGAAACGCTTAGCTTCTGATACCCTTGTGATATCATTTGCAAATCCCCAAAAGACCAGTGAAAGCATAACACTTCCCCATAGCTCAGCCATGACATAGAAAACAGCATATGTCCAATTTCTGAAAATTGAAATTATTCCCATCATTCCTTGAGGAAGATGACTTTGTAACCAGTCTGCTGCAACTGTAGGATGGAGAATGTCTTTTGCCGGATAAAGGACCCAAGCAAAAGTAGCAAAGAAAACCATAAAAGGTATAAGTACAGCAAAAAACAACTTCTGCTTACTTAATATATTACTTAACTTTGCATACACAATTAGGAAAACTACAGCACAAGGAACAACAAGCCATACCTTAATAAAAGGAATAGCTTCAGCTCCCGAACCCGGAGCGGTTACAACTAATGTATCTTTAGTATCTCTTAAAATTGTGTAATTAAAAGAGATAAAAAAGAACATCAAAAACATTGGCAAAACTTTTTTCAGTTCAAAGCCATGAATAGGCCATAAATATGACCGCCATTTACTAAAGGATTGTTCTGTCACTTCTGACATATTAAGGCGCCTCTACATTTTAATTAAAAAAGACAAATAATTGGTTAAATACAAAAATTGAAAAACCAGTATAGCCTATAATTGTTAAAAATCAAGAAGAAATATAGTCAAAAAAGAAAATGCTTGTCTTTAAAATTAAAGATTTTAGTATTCATTTTTTAATAGCAGCAAATTCTTTAGTTATCATTATTAAGAGGGGATAACAAAGTAATTTTTCAAAAAAAAAGCTTGGAAAATGACATCCAAGCTTTTTTTCAAATATGAGATATTTGAATAAATTTACCAGTTACTAGAACTAATTGCACTAGAAAGAACATTGCCGGCACCAACTAACTCTTCAGAATCGCCTTCTGCTTTTGCAGCAGCAAGAGCTTCAACGTAGTCTCTCCAAAGTCTTTCATGAGCTTCGTTATTGCGAATAGAAGCAATAAGATCTCTTTTATATGCTGCAAGAGATTTCTTAGGGCTTAACTTAACAATCATCTCTCTATCACCAATCCGTTTTGCCATTTCCAGTAATCTTTCTAACTCCATACGAGTAAAAGAAAGACCATCACGTCTTTTACGAGAACCCCTAGCCGCACGAGCTTTTGGAGATACTGAAGAAGGCTTATCTGATGATAAAATAAATTGATTAATCATATCGGTAAGCTTTTTAGGCTGCTCTGTCTTCATTTTTCTCATTGTAAAATGATGCATATATCCACCGGTAGTAACGGGCAGATACCTACAAATATCATTTTCTTTCTTTCCGTCAATTCTTTTAACCGCTTTACGAATCAAATCTTCTAATTTCTGCATGACTTTCATGTCCGCTTCGGAAAAATTATCTTCCATGCTCATCTATAACCTACCTTGTGTTTCGATAATTATTTCGATAAAAAAAATCGAAATAATTATTCCATTTTAACTTTAGACATCAAATAACTCTATATTATGTACTTTCATAGGGTTGATAGCCTCTCATACTAGAGCATTAATAAATAAAAAAACTTTTATTGTTTATTGCATATTCAAATGATAGATATCATATATCCCTGCAATTAAAACGTTATAAAAAATTAAAAACTAATTGCCTTATTAAGGCATCGGGTTTGATTCATTTCAAGCTCAATCAAACAGAAGCTTGAACGTTTAATTCTCTGTCTGGCATTTTATTAGTTCTAAATTTAATAAAACCCATGCTTTTTTGCAAGATAAACATCTTGAATTAGATTATTATAGAAAGATTATCCTTAAGGATAATCATCAAAACCTTAAGGATAATCATCAAAATAGATTTGATTTTTCCCAAAAAAACTTTGATGAAACAGTTTATTTTCTTGATTAAATTTTTATATAAAAAAATAGGCTCTAAAAGTATGGAGAAGACTTTTGTCTAATTAAGTTGACAAGAAAAAAATATTTATTTTCTAAAATAAAACGAATGCTATTAATAAAAATCTTCGCAAACAAAAATTGATTAAAAAAAATTAAACCGATGATTTTTTAGATTAAATATTATTAAAATTTATATTAGGATCCTTATTAAAGCCTCTATCAAAACTTGCATCAAATTCGATAGTTCCCCATACTAGTAGGTTCTTTTACTAAAAAAGAATAATTAAAGGAGTATATCAATACTTAACTTTATCAAAAATTTTAATATCGGAAGAAATGTGTTACGTCCATTTTTATTTATCGGCCTTATCTTATCTACCTGCATAATTTTTTTTTCATGTATGACAAACTTAGATAGGCAAAATCAAACTCATGTAAAGAAATGGATGCAACAAGATAATAAAATTAAGGTTTTATCAACAACAGGTATGATTAGCGATACTGTTCAAACAGTTGGTGGAGATCATGTTGATTCATTAACCTTAATTAAAGGAGATCTTGATCCTCATAGTTACGTTCTTGTTAAAGGAGATGATGAAAAGTTTCATCGAGCAGATATTATATTCTATAATGGTTTAGGTTTAGAACACAGCCCCAGCATCCGGTATCATCTCACCAATTCACCAAAAGCCTTAGCTTTAAGCAATGTTATTCAGAAGAATAACCCCAAGGCAATTTTATGGGTAGATGGGAAAGAAGACCCTCATATATGGATGGATATATCCTTATGGGCTCAAACTATAGATCCTATTGTTGAACACTTAAGCCAACTTGACCCGGAACATGCTAATGATTATAAAATCAATGGGGAAATCTTATTTAAAAAGATGCAGCTGAAAAATCAAGAAGTCCGTAATGAATTACAAGCAATACCGGATAATAAACGTTACTTAGTTACAAGTCATGACGCCTTTAACTATTTTGCTAAGGCTTACCTAGCTACCGAAGAAGAAATGAGCCATAATACCTGGCATGAACGCTTTCGAGCTCCCGAAGGTCTAGCTCCCGATACTCAATTAAGTACTAACGACATTCAAGACATTCTTTCTCATTTGTGCCGGTACCATATTCAATACCTTTTTATGGAATCCAATGTTAGCCCTGATTCAATAAAAAAAATTGTTCATGCCGGAAGAGAAAGAGGTCTTGATTTAAAAATTGCTGACGTTATTTTATATGGTGATGCAATGGGAGAACCCGGTACTGAGGGTCAGACTTATTTGGGAATGATCCAACACGATGCTAATGCGATCACCAACACTCTCAACCAAACAAGTCCTTATGAAAGATAATAATGAGAACAAACCTTTAGCTTTAAAGGTCGAACATCTAACCGTAAATTATGATAAAACGCCTGTTTTATGGGATATTTCTTTAAGTATTCCTTCCGGATGCTTAGTAGGAATTATTGGACCAAATGGAGCAGGCAAAAGTACTTTTATTAAAACCATAATAGGTTTGATTAAAGCTATTTCAGGAAAAATTGAGCTATCAGGAAAAACGCTTAAGCAAACGCGAAAAAATGTCGCTTATGTGCCTCAAAAAGAAGCTGTTGATTGGGAATTCCCTATCACAGCATTAGATGTTGTCTTAATGGGACGTTATGGTCATCTTGGACTCTTTCGATGGCCGAGAAAAGCTGATAAAGAAGCCGCTAAAGAAGTTTTGAAAAGAGTCGGTATGGAGGCGTTTAGTCATCGCCAAATCAATCAATTATCCGGTGGGCAACAACAAAGGATATTTTTAGCACGAGCATTATTACAAAATGCTGATATTTATTTTATGGATGAGCCTTTTTCGGGCGTGGATTTAGCAAGTGAAAAAGTCATCATGCTTCTCCTTAATGATCTCAAAAAACAGGGTAAAACGGTATTCGTTATTCATCATGACCTAAATAATATTGAAACGTATTTTGACCGGGTCATCATGTTAAATATGCGTCTCATAACTTATGGTAAAACCTCTGAATGTTTTACATCAGAGATGTTAAGCAAAACCTTTGGCAAAAACAATCTCCTCTTAAGTGAAGTTATGAAATTATCTCAAAATAAAACGATGGGCATTAAATAATGTTTTCTTCATTTGTCTTTTTCTACTTCACTGATCCTGTTTTAAGAGCCCCCACAATTGGTTGTATGCTTATGTGTGTCGCAGCCTCTTTGATAGGCGTAATTGTGTTCATTCGTAAACGTTCTTTATTGGGAGAGGCTTTATCTCACGCTACTTATCCCGGTGTCGTTTTAACAACTCTTTTAACAGCCCGTTTTACATCAACTTTAGAACCCTTATTACCAATCATTATTCTTGTAGGGGCCGGAATCACCTCCTTATTAGGAATTTGGATAATGGAAATCATGGAACGCCGGATGAAAGTACGATATGATTCAGCTCTATGTTTTATACTCTCCTCTTTCTTTGGTATCGGAATCACTTTTGCCAGTTACATTCAATTCACTCATACCTCGTTATACCGACAAGTGCAGACCTACCTTTATGGTCAAGCTGCAACTATGACTGACCTACATATTGTAATATATAGCTTGCTGGCTTGTTTAATCATCACTGTCATTGTCCTATCATATAAAGAAATTCAAGCTGTCAATTTTGATAGAGATTTTTCTAAGATTGTTGGTATTCGAACAAAATTGATTGATAACGTTATTTTTCTTCTTATTATTTTAGCCATTGTTATTGGCATTAGAAGTGTCGGTCTAATTTTAATATCCGGCATGCTCATTGCTCCTGCTATTGCAGCAAGGCAGTACACCAATACCCTTTCCTTCATGTTTTTGTTGGCAGGTACTTTCGGCTTATTCAGCGGATTTTTAGGCATGGTTTTTTCTGTAGAATTGTCCCGAATCTTTACTCAAGTTGGAGCTACCCGTTCCGTGTCACTTGCAACCGGACCAATGATAATATTAGTCGCCTCCTCTATTTGTATCCTATCCCTATTTTTTTCTCCGAAAAAAGGGTTAGTTTTACGTTATATCCGGATTACTTTTTTTCGCCATGAATGTTTATTGGAAAATATACTTAAATCGATCTGGCGCCTCAGTTGCTCCGGATTAGCTCATATATCTGAAATAGCTAAATATCAGAATATATCACGATTACACCTCTACATTCTGATCTACTTTCTAATAAAACAAGGATGGTTAACGAAAGAGAAACCCTGTCATTATCAATTAACTCAGGACGGGAGACAAAGGGCAGCAAGAATTGTACGTCTACACAGGCTTTGGGAGGTTTATTTAGTAGATTATTTAGGCGTAGGTGAAGAAAAAGTCCACCCTAGTGCTGAAGAAATGGAACACATTATTACACCTGAGATTGAAAGAACTTTAACTGAATTAATGGATGATCCTAAACAAGATCCGCATAAACAACCTATACCTCCACCCCAAACAATTTTAGAATGATTTATGATAGCGTATTTTAATCCATATTATGATAAAAATATCATCAGTTTTTTTACCACCCTTTTCATGCGTATAACCGGTTATATTAGCGGCCACGTTGCAATTAATGAATTGGCTTCTGATGAACTCCAAATACTTGTTTTAGCAGGAGTAGCGATTTCTGCTTCTTTGGTAGGCGCCTTTTTAATACTACGCAATATTACCATGCTCGCTAATGCCTTATCCCATACTATCCTTCTAGGAATTGTTTTAGCTTTTCTTATCACCATCAAGCAAGCAGGTGATAGTTTTTTTCAACCTATTGATATGCGAGTCATGTTGATTGCTGCGATCTTGACCGGATTGCTAACAACCTTTCTAACCGAAGCCATCATGAAATTTACAAAACTGCAACAAGATGCAAGTATTGGTATTGTTTTTACAACACTTTTTGCTTTAGGTATTGTTATTGCCACCCTTTTTACTCGTAATGCCCATATTGGCACGGAAGTTGTTACAGGAAATGTCGATGCTTTACATATTCATGACCTAAAATTAATTTATATTATTCTAACTATCAACGTTGTTCTTTTTATCATCTTTTTCAAAGAATATAAATTAACAACCTTTGATCCGATATTAGCCAAAGCTTTAGGTTTTTCTACTTTATTTTTTAATTATCTTCTTATGATACAAGTTTCTTTCACAACAATCGGTGCCTTTCGAGCTGTTGGTGTTTTAATGGTATTAGCCTTTATCGTAGGCCCTCCTCTGACCGCACGATTATTTACTCATCAATTACATAATCTATTATTTTTATCTATTGCTTTTGGAAGCCTTGCTTCTCTCTTAGGAGTTGCTACTGCAAGACACCTTCTATCTGTTTATAATCTTGCCCTTTCGACAGGCGGATTAACCGTTTGTTGGATCACTTTATTATATTTTATAGCGGTTATAACAGCTCCTCAAAATGGACTAATAGCAAGGATCAACAATCGTTATAAAATTAAGCAATCAATTCAAGCACATTTGACAACTCCCAACACCCTCAAGAGAAAGGATTCCGCATTCAACGACCATTGCTAACAAACCTGAGTTTTGGGTTTCAATGACCATAGGTAAGATATCCTGATGCTTTTCCAACTTAATTGAAGGTTTTTTTCTTGATGAGAGTACGCAATGAGAGAACCAAGTAAGTTAATAAAAAAATTAGAGATACTACGATGGCGTGTATTGCCTTTTCAACTATGAAGTGCAATAAATAGGCCCCCCCCTCATTATACCTCAAATTTCTTTGATTGAAAACCTCTATAGGCATTTTAAAATTCAAACGTTTCCTTGGTCTGTTATTTAATAAATTTGCTATTAGACGTCTTTCGAAATTAAATTTTTGATTATAGCATCCTATTTTAAAAGTAGGTTTATATCATAAAATTTGAAAAAATTCGAACTTTGAAAGATGCAAAGTTTCGTCGTTTAACAGGTATAAAAAAATCAATATTCGATAGAATGATATTCACATTAAACACATCGATTAGAAACAGAAAAACTCTTAGTGGAAGAAAAAAGCAACTAAGTTTAGAAGATACATTATTAATGACTTTAGAGTATATACTCATTCACATTGGAAGCCGGACAGGATTGAGTTCCGGCACTTGAAATGTATCATTAATTCGTGTCTTAAGCTTGTCTCTTAAAATCGGAATTTTGTCTTTAAAAAACTTTCTTACCTCTAATTCAAACTCAGTAAATGTATCGTAAAATTTATTATAAGTAACCGTCTCTTTCATCACTTTCCAAAGCCTTTCTATTGCATTTAAATTTGGAGAATATGGGGGTAAATAGAGAAGCTCTATACGTGAAGTCGTTAAATATTCTTGAATCAGTTTGTTTTTATCGGCTCTTCCGTTATCTAAAATAACATATATTTTTGAAGCCCGTGAATGCTTCTCTAATCCTTTTAAGAAGTCAATGACCTCACTTCCTCCAATCGTGGAGTATTCTTTTGACCTGATTATCATATCCTCAAGTCGTAAAGCTCCAATAATAGGCATTCCGGTTCGCTTATTTGTGGTTTTAAGCGTTTTCTTAACCCCTTTTGGGATCCACCCACATACGGATTGGGATTGATAATCAGGGTGTACTGCATCAAAAAAATAGATCTCTTCACTATTTTGAAGGCCTGCTTTTAATGCTTCCTATTCTTTAATAAATTATGCCTGTTTCTCTAAGTCAAGCCTACCGGGGACATTAACAGGGCTTTTGAAAACAAAATGATGATGCTTTAGCCAAGATGTCATCCCTCCTGTGCTGTAGGAAATGTTATATTGTTCTAAGACATACGCACATACATCCTTAATCCTTGTGAATCAGAGGAATTTTGTTAAAAAATTAGTTAGTGATTGAGTAACCCTACTTCTTTAAATTTTGATCTACATCATAAATACACCTTTCACCAAAAGAAAAATCTAACCTTGAGAATCGCGCAAGAAACACTCGTAATATACATGAACGATTACGTTTATGTGTGATTTTAGCAAGAAGCGAAGGAATGTCTCCCAAGTCAATCGCTCAAGCTCATCGAATAGCTATAGCAAGCGTCTATCGATATTTGACGGAATACGAAGCGTTGACAAAACGAATCACGCCCCTAAAGGCGGAAGCGCCGGTAAGCTAAATAAAATACGGACACAAGAGTTGTTGGAACACCTTCAAATATTCGCCTATTTTCATGCAAAACAAATCTGTAAGTATGTCAAAGAACAATATAACATCATCTATTCAGTATCCGGAATAACCTCTTGGCTCAAAGATCATGCGTTTACCTACAAAGAGCCATTGAAAGTTCCGGGAAAGTTCGATCCACAAAGGCGGCAAGATTTTATAGAGTCATACATGAGCTTGAAAGCTGCATTAGGAGAAGGCGGGAAAATGTATTTTTTGGATGCTGTGCATCCTGAATTCCGGTCTCAAGCCATATCCGGCCGGATAAAGAAGGGAGAGATACAAACGCTCCCGACTACGAACAAACAATTTAGAATGCATTTTGTAGAAGCTTTACCGCTTGCTAAGCCGGAAGTCTTTGCACAAGAATACGATACGATAAATGCCGATAATGTAATAAACGTTCTAAAAGATTTGGAAAAGTCATCCGGTGCAGAATCCATTCAGATTATTTGTGATAATGGCCGATCCAATAAAAACAAAAAGATTAATGAATTTCTTATTACATCAAACCGACATTCCTAGACCGTAAGATATTTTTTTTGAATTAGAATTATAGATTGCCTATCCTGTTACTTTTTATTTGATACAAGGAGAAAAGTTATGCCGGAAGTTGCAGGAGATAATATTCAAACAGTGAACATGGATCACCATGGATTAATTGCAGCACTTTGCAGCGATCTAAAAGTAGCGGAAAGGATTGATACCGGATTAAAAAATCATCCACACAGAAAAGTAAGTGCGGGACAGGCAGTAATTGCAATGATTCTGAATGGATTAGGGTTTACTAATAGACGTCTCTACCTAACACATCAATTTTTTGCTTCTAAATCGATAGAGAATTTACTTGGCAACGATCTTCGAGCAGAAGATCTCACAGATTATACTTTAGGTCATGCTTTGGATGATATTGCGAAATATGGGAGCAGTAAATTATTTGCTGAAGTTTCTTTTGGAATAGCCCTAGACCATGATTTACTACAAAAAACTCATCATCTAGACACAACAAGCTTTTCCGTTCATGGGTCGTATGAAGTGAAAGATGATCCGCAAGTGATTGAGATTAAGCAGGGTTATTCTAAAGATCATAGACCTGATTTGAAACAAGTTGTACTTTCTCTCGTTACCAATGGTCCGAGTTCTATGCCTCTATGGATGGAAGCCTTAGACGGCAATAGTTCTGATAAAGCAAGTTTTCATGAGACGATCAAAAAAATCAGTGAATTTCAACAACAGATTGATGTAAAAACAAAGTTTAAGTGGGTTGCCGATTCAGCGTTATACACAAAAGAAAAGCTCTTAAAAAATAATGATTATAAATGGCTCACCCGAGTTCCCGAGATAATAGGAGAAGCAAAAAGATTAGTAGAAAAACCGGAAGAAGAAATTGATTGGATTGATCAGGAGAAAGGATATAAAACATGCAGCTTCACCTCTTTTTATGGAGGGATTAAACAAAGATGGCTTTTGGTTTTTTCAGAGCAAGCCTATCAGAGAGAGATAAAATCATTAGAAAAAAAATTGACCAAGGCAGAAGAAAAGCTCAAGAAACAACTTTGGCATTTGGGTAATGAGGAATTTAAATGCGAAAGTGATGCTAAAAAAGCTTGGGGCAGATTGACTAAAAAAAATCATTTATATTCCATGAATAGTGAGATATTGCCGATTCTAAAATATGGTAAATTAGGCAAACCTAAACAAGGAGAGGAAAAACAAGTTGTTGGATACAAGATTCATGCTAGCTTTGAAAGGGAAGAAGAAGAAATTAATAAACTGATGAATAGAAAAGGACGGTTTATTTTAGCTGCGAATGACACCGATAGAGAAAATTATAAAGATGAGATGATGTTAGAAGAATATAAAGAACAGCAAAAGGTTGAAGGAGGGTTTCGCTTTTTAAAAGATCCTTGGTTTATGGTTGATTCTATTTTTTTAAAAACCCCTCGACGCATTGAAGCATTAATGATGGTTATGACATTGTGTTTAATGGTTTATAATATCGGACAATATCAACTTCGACAAAAATTGATAGAAACAGAAGAGACATTACCCAACCAATTAGGAAAGGAAGTCAAAAATCCAACATTAAGATGGATTTTCCAAATTATGGAAGGTATCGGAATAATCCGTTTTTTTCAGAAGACTTCCCGGAGAATTTGTAAAGAAATGATCACAAATTTAACCCGTCTTCGGAAAAAGATTATTGTTTTGTTTGGAAAGACTGCAATGAGGATGTATGGCTTAATTAGAAAAACTTGTTTAGAGGTCTAGGAATGTCGGATCAAAGATGAAAATCCATTACTTGTCGCCATATTCACCCAATTTGAATCCAATAGAGAGGTTCCGGAAGGTGATGAGGGAGAAAAAAAACTTACAATAAGTGCTACGAGAAATTGATTGATTTCAGTGACGCTATCCGAACGTTCTGTTTTGAAGAAATTCCAAAAATGAAAAAGCAATTAGGTCAAAGAATTAACGATAATTTTCAAAAAATTATTATTAATCATATTCATTGTCCTTTAAGATGAATTCTCTGATTCAGCTACGAGCAGTATAGATTCAAGCATGGAAAAGAGGATAATCTCAAAGAATCTCAGGATATCCTTACCAAAAACTCAATCAATGATTCAATGAGAAGAATTTTCAGAAGACGTTTACAATACACACACATTGAATACCATCTCCGCAACCAAAGTCTGTCAGTCCTTCACCTGAAGTCGCTGTTATTCCCACCCGGGAGATATTTAACTTTAAAATATTTGCAATGTTTTGGCGTATCTTCTGAAAGTGCTGTTTTCAGTTAAGGCCTTTAGCTTCAACTGTAATAGCAAGATGCGTCAGACGTTGATTGCCTAATGTTTTAGAAGCTTCCCGTAAATATATCCGGCTATCCGTTATGCCATCTTTAAGACAAAGATCATCTGCTATCCCGCATAAAATTAAAAACTCCGGTTAAAGAAGAAATGGCATTACAAAATCGCATGATAGATGACATTTTCCATCAGAATTAGCTGATAATCCCGGAACTCCTTCAAAAAACAACTCCACCTAAGTATACAAGATCTTGAAGAATCGTTTGTTACAAAACGATGACTATCTTGGCCAAGACCCGTTCTAATAATCATGATATTACTAATACCTTGTGTTGGAATATCCTAAATAAAGAAATAATATAGCACAAAAGAGATAAAAAATTCCATCAGCAAAAAACAAACCGTTTTTACATAATACTTTGCCTTTTCAACTATGAAGTGCAACAAATAGGCCCCTCATTATACCTCAAAGTTTTTTGATTGAAAATCTTTGATAGGCATTTTATTAGGTGCCATGAAAGGCGTGTAATGAATTGTTTGGATGCGAAATGTCATCGTGATAATCATAATAAACTTGATTTTTTGAAATAATCCCTGTCGTGCAACACGGAAAGATTCCCTGAGATAAAAATCGGTAATTCGCCAAGTCATTTCTTCTGTGTCATGGCGGACCTTCTTCAACAATAGAAGCACTCAGGGATGTCCTGTTTGTTGCAACGCATGTGCTATTTGTCCCTTTGCCAAATGCTCTTTATGCGCTATCTAGTTCATTGAAGTAAAACAACAGCAACAACTGTGGCTGTGGCTGCGGTAATCACGGATAAGCGTAACATGAATCATCCTAAAGCTTTAAAAATACAAACTATAGCTGAAGGCTATATATTTTTAATAGCCTCTAATATTGCATCTAAATTTAGCGTCATTTGGAGAAGATACATTTAACCAATAGGCTTATATATGTCCGGCAGTTGAAGTTTTATTTTTTTTTCTAGTTCAGATATTGTGATTTTATGGTTTTTAAAGGAATTTCCTTCCAAGGGTAAATTTGGGATTAAATAAGATTCAATAAGAATAATTTTTTGATATTCGTCTCTTATCATAAGAATTTTAAACATGTGTGTTGGAACCGAAACACTGTTTCCAATTTCCTCGTACTTTACAACTAATGCTCCATTACACTCTTCAGGTAAATATACTGATCCTGTTACAATAAAGCCGTCACCGTTTGACTGTATGATTTGTTGTTGACAATAGTTTTCAAGATCTAACCATATGTTACTGTTCATATAAATATCTTGAGGGCAAATATTTGATAACCGGAACGTTTGATTTGTTAAATTCTGATTATTTCTATAATTACCGGATCTGGCATTATGACCTCTTGACCAACCTGATCTACTATAATCCTTGTCCTCTGATCTTGATGGTTGAAAAATCTTCGGGTCTGACCTGAATCGACCCCTCCTACTATCTCCTGTAAAATTGGATGCCTCTAAGTGTTCAAAAACCCACCGAGGGGATTTATGCTCACTAGAGTATAATAGGGTATATGCATCTCTTTCGATAAGTTGTTCTTGTTGGGGATAATATTCAGGGTAGTCAGAGGGTCTAGCATATAAGTGAACGAATGAAAAACAAAAAAAGATTAACGAAATATAAATTTTCATTCTTCTACTCAATTGAGTTTGTATTAAAGGAGAAAGTATAAGAAGGATAATAATAAAATAAAATATTTATTATCGAGTTTTCATTTCTTTAGAAGCATTTTTTTGGGTCTTTCTGTTGTTGTTCTTTATATACTGCCCTTTTCGATCAATTAGATTTGTCCGAAAGCAGCAAATTAGTAAACATATTTTTAAAGCCAGGCAACTAGATTAATTATTTAGTCCTTAATTATTTAGTAAATAATGTTTTTTATACAAACTTAACAACTAAAGTGTATAATTATCTTTATTAGAGCATAATTATAAATATAGGGATATATTATGACCATTTTTAATAATGAACGACAGCAATCTCCGCCACTTCTTCCTAATAATGAGGACTCAATTTCAACACCTGTAGTTCGTGATCAACATTTTTTTATCACGGTATTTCATCGCACTTTAGAAAGGGAACAAGAGGCACGAACAAGCAATATAGTGAGGTTGCAAAGAAGACTGAATATACAGAGTATACGTACAACAATAGAATATTCGGGGGAATATGGAGGAAGGATTCGTAATATAACACCTATCAACAGCACGAATTTTGCGCGTCCGTCTTAACACCGAGCCAAAATATTTTTCATATTTAAAATAATAGCGGGCTTTATAGTAGTTTAATTTTATATTGATAAAACCGCTTGATCAATAGCGAATGTAAAATTCGTAACTTTTCGCAATATCTCTCTAACCTGATTTTTCATATTAGCTCAATATTTTTCTGTAGGAGTTAAGTCCGGAGAATAGGGCGGAAGAAACATAAGCTTACAACCGGCGAATTCTACTATTTTTCTGCTTTCCGCTGACTTGTGAAAGCTAGCATTGTCAAGAATAAGAACGCTACCGGGTGCAAGGTGAGGAGTCAAAACCTCCTTAAGCCAAATATTGAATAACCCGGTATCACAAGTACCGTCAAAACACATTGGAGACAAAAACCGCCCTTTAGACAGGGCTGAAATAATATTTTGCCTTACAAAACGGGTTCCTGAAACCGCTTCACAAACTTTTTTACCGCGTAAGCTTCTTCCGTTCCCACAAAATAAAAATTGATGAATCCGGTTTCATCGAGATAAATCCTATTGTCCAAGATAATATTTTCTAAATCTTTCATAAAAGCTTCCCGTTTCTTTTCATCTCTTTCCTTATAGCGAGTAGTCTTTTTTTTCGTGTAATCTTTAATCTTTTAAGGGCATAAAAAATCGTTTGCGGAGTGACTAAAAAATAATTCGCAATTTCTGATAAAAAATAATCCGGATGTTGTTCTACATATTTAGATAACAACTCATCATCTAATTTCTTATAAGCATACTTTCTACGGATTGGTTTTAAATGTCCTTTTTGTTTTTTTGGGCCTTTCAACGGCTGTTTCCGTGGCATCTATTAAAATAAGCTCATATGCCGAATTGTTTTTTAAAAGTGCTTTACGACCGAGTAAAGCAAAATCAGGATGCTTAATTAAGTGTACCTTCAACCCACTTTATACTTTTATAAGCACTGCTTTCACTTAATTACCGGAACTTTGGCTGACATGAAAATAGGTCCTATATTTTCTCATATACTCTAAATAATGTCGTCTTAAATTTTTAAATATGATAACTTTTTTGGTTAAAAAAGGTTATTGTTATGAATATTCCAATACATAGACAACATGATATTTCTGATGCACTTTGGACAAAATTAGAACCACATCTTTCGAGTAGGAAAGGAGGTTGGGGAGCTATTGCAAGAGATAACCGTCTTTTTATTAACACTATATTTTGGATTCTCAGAACCGGAGCTCCATGGCGTGATTTACCCTCGGACTACGGTGATTGGAAAAATACTCACAGACGCTTTTGCCGATGGAGAGATAAAGGTCTTTGGGAAAATTTATTGGAAATTATAATTGAAAAACTCGATTATGAATGGTTAATGATAGATGCTTCTCACTGCAAGGTTCATCCGCATGCAGCAGGAGCTAAAGGAGGTAATCAAAATATGAGTCGCACAAAAGGGGGCTCAATACGAAATTATATTTGGCCGTGAATGCGCATGGTATGCCGCTCAGAGCTATTATTACGAAAGGTACCACCGCGAATTGTACTGAAGCATCGCATTTAATAGAGGGATTGAATGCGGAATATCTTTTTGCTGATCGGGGTTACGATACTCATTCTATTATTGACGATGCTCAAGAAAAAGGCATGATACCGGTTATTCCCGCAAAGAAAAATCATAAAAATAAACGGATACATGATCGCCATCTCTATAAACTTAGACATTTAGTAGAAAACGCATTCCTTCACTTGAAGCGTTGGCGAGGGATTGCTACTCGATATGCCAAAAATGGAGCGTCATTTTTAGCTGCCGTGCAGATTCGATGTATTGCTTTATGGAGAACTCTTTTATGACGACACTATCTAAAGTCATTAATAATGTATCTTCTAAACTTAGTTTCTTTTTTCTTCCGGTAAGAGTTCTTCCGGTTTTAATTGATGTGTTTAATATGAATATCATTCTATCGAATGTTGATTTTTTTATACCTGTTAAACGACGAAACTTTTCATCTTTCAAAGCTCGATTTTTTTCAAATTTTATGATACAAACCTACTTTTAAAGTAGGATACTATAATCAAAAATTTAATTTATAAAAAAGTCTAATAATATATAGGGCCGAGCAGACGATTAAAGGACTTATAAAAAGAGCTAAATTTATACAATTTTTATTATGCAACAGGTTTATTGATAATCCATAGAAATTATTTAAGTGATCAACAACTTAGGATGATTTTTTAATAACAAAAGTATATGAAATGTGATAAAAAATTACTTAATTAGGCAAGTAAAGATAATAAGATTAAACCTTTATTTTATTATTTTCCAAAGCATAGATAGTAGCTATACAACCAACAGAAATGGTAGTAGCTATAGAAAATAAGCCTAAACTTTTTACTTTATCTAATAACGTTTCACTTGATAGATAAAAATTTCTTCCCTTATTCATAATATAAACAGTGGCTATCCCTGATAGGCTAGTTAAAGCAATTTGACTAATTAAAATTAACCCATTATTGTTAAAATTTAATCCTTCTTCAGTTGCTTGATTGATTCCTTCTTTATTAAATTTTTTATTGTCAGTACGTTCTTCAAGATTTTTATTGTCAAGAATAGACCTATTAATCGTAAAATTAGATGATGGCGTTAGAGAATAGTCATCTAATAAACCACATTGATCTGTTAAATATTTATTGTAAGAGGCCTCAGTTTTAGAATTTAAAGGAGTAACTTTAACTATATGATCTTTTTTATCAGGCCAAACGGTTGAATATGATGATTCACTTAACTGATTATTTTCACCTCTAAATAACACTTCTATATGACGACATACGTTACCCATATAATCTCTATTTAATTCAATAGAAGAGAAATAAAGAACAGGATTTACATATTTAGATATTGTATTTAAAGCTGAGGTTCCTTTTATAGCTTCTCGAGCCGGCAATCCTATTTTTGATGCGTGATATGCGGTGTTAGCCTGCTTTTGTACCTGCAAGAATAGTTGCTTTGTACCTATATTTTTATCAAGACCTAATTTGGCCGCTAATGCAAAAGTTTGTTTTACAGCAGTCTCTTTTTTCCAGTGTTTGCCACGACTAACAAATTGACCTCCTCGCAATGCCATAGCGTATTTACTACGCCAATCTTTTTGAGTATTCACTTGCTTTAATGATTCTGCTTGAGCAGCCATTTTTTGACTCCTTCTCTGCATGCTATTCGGTTGAGGAGTATTTAAATAAGAGAATAAACGTCCACTAAAACTTAATCCTAATTCTAATCCTGTATAGTCATTTAATTTTACATTGATAAGATTGCTTGATCAATGGCGAATTTAAAATTCGTAACTTTTCGTAATATCTCTCTAACTTTATTTTTCATATTAGCCCAATATTTTTCTATAGGATTTAAGTCCGGAGAATATGGAGGAAGAAACATAAGCTTACAACCGGCAGATTCTACTGTTTTCCTGCTTTCCGCTGACTTGTGAAAACCGGCATTGTCAAGAATAAGAACACTACCGGGTGTAAGCTGAGGAGTCAAAACTTCCTTAAGCCAAATATTGAATAACCCGGTATTACAAGTACCTTCAAAACACATTGGAGACAAAAACTGCCCTTTAGATAGGGCTGAAATAATATTTTGCCTTATAAAGCGGTTTCCTGAAACCGCTCCAAAAACTTTTTTGCCGCGTAAGCTTCTTCCGGACTCACGAAATAAAAATTGATGAATCCCGGTTTCATCGAGATAAATTCTCTTGTCAAAGGGAATATTTTTTAAATCTTTCATAAAAGCTTCCCGTTTCTTTTCATCTCTTTCCTTATAGCGAGTAGTTTTTTTTTTCGTGTAATTTTTAATCTTTTAAGGGCATAAAAAATCGTTTGCGGAGTGACTGAAAAATAATCAGCAATTTCCGATAAAAAATAATCCGGATGTTTTTCTACATATTTAGATAACAACTCATCATCTAATTTCTTATAAGCATATTTTCTGCGGATTGGCTTTAAATGTCCTTTTTGCTTTTTTTGCAAGATCCATCGATATATTGTTGCGATACCTACTTGAAAAATATGGCCGGCTGTTTTTTTATCATGATGTTTTTCTATATGTTGTAATACTTTCTCTCGGAGATCTACTGAATAGGCTCTAGGCATTGTTTTGTCCTTATTGTTTGTATAAAAAAAGAAGGATAACATATTATCAAATAAAAATTAAAGTACTATAAATACAAAATCGGTTAATGATGGCATCGCCGTATCTGTACATAATTGGTTATAAATTGTTTTTGTACCTAACCCACCTACTATTGTATAAGGTGCTCCAGATAGCGGGTTAGTATTTTCCCGTGTTTTTTTTGTTCCAATTAAAGATAAAATAAAACCGGCGACATCTAATGAAGGCTCTAATATTTGACATGGCAATGATCTATTATCAGAAAGTTGCATACTAAACCTTTTAATTTTAGATTATATTGATTATAAGATTAATTAAGTAAAGCAAAAAAAAGCAACCTAAAAACTTTTTAAAAAAAAGAAACTGTTCTTTTATAAGAAAAATTAATTTTATTTATTGAAACCTCTAAATATATATTTCAATCAGTTTAAAGAAGTAAAAATATTTTTAATCTCTTCTAGGCTTTTTAAACTATTTATTACAAACAAAATAAATATAAAAATAATTAATTACATGTACTCATATTATTAAAAAATAAATAATCATTTTATTTAGTTAAATGTTTTGCAAGCGAAGTCCTTCAGCAGCTCCGAAATTAATTTGCACATGCATTGTATCAACAGTTTCTTTGTTTATTAAATACATAAAGAACATTAAAAAACAAGACTAAATTTATTTATCAAAACCCGCGTATAAAAATTAATATAATTAATACAAAAATCTTATTTTATTGTATATATATGGATACGCATATAAAATAAATCAAACAATCATCACTGGCGAAAAAAAAGTTAAAGACTCAAATAGAAAAGAAAAAACGACAAAAAATATTAATAAAGAATTAAATGAAATTACAAATTCACTAAATCAAGTTATTAGTATTACTAAAGATCTAAATTCAAATAATTCATCACCCCCTTTACAACCTATAAAATTCCGAATCTAAATTCTGAAATAAACTCTTTTAATGCAATAATAGAAGAAATAAAAACTTTGCAAATAAATGACGATGGCAATCGTATAAATATCTCAGAGATTCCTCAAAAAATATATGATAAAATATTTGAAATTAAGACACGTTTATCAGATCTTATACCTCTATTAATAAACGCATCCGGTAATATTCTTACTCTCATAAGGGAATTAAATGAACCGGCGAGCAAACTTAGCACGCTTATACATCTACTTAAAGAAATTGCCTTTCACCTTCCCATATAAAACTAGATGTGTTGCAATTCCTATCTAGGGCTTTGCAACGTTTTAAAATAATGAGACAAACGCCTATACGCAGCAATTCCCGTTAAATAATTTTCCTATCTCCAAAAGACCTCACTTCTTCCAATCGTGGAGTATTCTTTTGACCTGATTGTCATATCCTCAAGTCGTCAAGTGCCCATAATAGGCATTCCGGTTCGCTTATTTGTAGTCTTAAGCGTTTTCTTAACCCCTTTTGGGATCCACCCACATACGGATTGGGATTGATAATCAGGGTGTACTGCATCAAAAAAATAGATCTCTTCACTTTTGAAGGCCTGCTTTTAATGCTTCCTATTCTTTAATAAATGGTGTCTGTTTCTCTAAGTTAAGTCTACCGGGGATATTAACAGGGCTTTTGAAAACAAAATGATGATGCTTTAGCCAAGATGTCATCCCTCCTGTGCTGTAGGCAATGTTATATTGTTCTAAGACATACGCAGAAAAATCCTTAACCCTTCTGTTAAGTGTATTAAGAAAGATGTTTCACTCGTTCTTCATTTGCCGTTTGGATCATTTACCGGCTGATCCTCCTTTGGTATCATGCCGAGTTTTCCTTCTGATTGAAATTCTCTCAAATACCCATAAACACTCGAGCGGCTTAAGCGCAGAATATGAGCAATGTGATCAGGCCCCGGACCGTCATCTCGTGCAAAAAGCACACACAAATGATATACGTTCATTTATATCGCGAATCTTTTTTACCTGAGATTCAAAAGTGCTTCTTTGATTGGGAGTTAATTGGTTCATACAAAACTAATATCATATTTATACTTTATTTGTGTGCCTTTTCAGTAGCGAAGAATATATCCAAAGTCAAACAAACAAATAGATGCTTTCATCCCAATGCTAAAGCAAAGAGTTTCTTCGCTTAATTGTCATAAATTTCAATTCAACTCGCCTAAATAGTTTATTTTCGTTATGATGCCTGATAGAAACCTTTAAGAAATCAAAGTAAGATGGACTTAAAATATATTTTATGAAAGAAATAGCAATACTTGGAAGTACGGGATCCGTTGGAAAACAAGCACTGATTATAGCGAAACATTTGAAAAAAAAACTATCTATAAAAGCTATTTGTGCTCACTCAAATATTGATTTACTAGAGCAACAGGCAAAAGAATTTTATCCTGAAATCATTGGAGTTTATGATAAAGAAAAAGCTCTCGAATTACAAAAACGTTTACCTGACTTTAAAGTAATTGGCGGCCCTGAAGGCATCGAAGCCGTTGCATCTTATTCTACTGTGGACATCGTTTTATCTGCTATTGTTGGCACAGCAGGACTTATACCGACAGTCAAAGCCATTATGGCAAATAAAACAGTTGCTCTAGCTAATAAAGAGGTTTTGGTTAGCGCCGGTGCCTATATTATGCAGCTCTTAAAAGAACATCAGTCACAAATTATACCGGTAGATAGTGAGCATAGTGCTTTGTTTCAATGTCTTGATGGCGAAGATATAAACTCTATTAAACGTTTAATTTTAACCGCTTCAGGTGGACCCTTTTTACATTTTTCTGAAAAAGAATTAAGCAATATTTCTGTTGAACAAGCTCTTAAACACCCTAATTGGGAAATGGGAGCTAAACTCACTATTGATTGTTCCACTTTAATGAACAAAGGCTGCGAGGTTATCGAAGCTCATTGGCTATTTGATATCCCGATGAAAGATATTGACGTTGTCATTCACCCTCAGAGTATTATTCATAGCATGGTTGAATTTAAAGATAATGTCATCATGGCTCAAATGGGCGAACCCAATATGGTCACACCTATTCAATACGCTCTTACTTATCCCGATCGATACCCCGGTATCTTGGATACATTCGATTTTACAAAGAATTCTTTGCTACAGTTTCTTAGACCTGAAGTAGATAAATTTTCTTGTCTCAGGCTAGCTTATCAATCAGTAGAAACCGGAGGATCGCTACCGGCTTATATGAATGCTGCCAATGAAGTCTTAGTAAGCCGTTTTATACAAAAAAAGATTTCTTGGCATCAGATTGCTCAAAAACTAGAATATTTGATGACACAGCATCGGGTTATTAATGAATTAAATATTGAAAATATCTTGGCTATTGATACGCAAGCTCGCGAAGAAGCCAACAACATTTAAAGGCCCCTATAATTATTATGATTAGTTTTTTATACATCTTGTTAGCAGCTTTAGGTTTAGGATTTCTTATTTTTATTCATGAATTGGCTCATTATTGGATGGCCCGTCGAGTAGGAATGAGAGTTGAAGCTTTTAGTATTGGTTTTGGCAAAGCTCTGATTAGTTGGACCGGGAATGGTGTCAAATGGCAGATTGGTTGGCTCCCCTTCGGAGGCTATGTCAAAATTGCGGGTATGCAAAAAGAAGGAGATACAGAACCTCATGATATTCCTAACGGATATTTTAGTAAAAAACCGATTGACCGCATTAAAGTTGCAGCAATTGCTCCTATAGTAAATATCATTTTAGCCTTTTTATTATTTTCGTCCATCTGGGCTTTAGGTGGCCGAGATAGCCCCTTTAGTGACCATACAAATCGTATTGGCCGGATAGACCCAACATCCGAATTGTATTCTGCAGGTATTCGTCCCGGAGATGAAATCAGCTCATATAATGGAAGTACCTATCACGGTTATAAAGACATTTTTCAAGCAGCTATGCTTGGCGATAAAGAAATACGCCTAAAAGGATACAAAATCAATTACATAAAAGATACCCGCTATCCTTTTGATGTATCCATTAATACCTATCAACATCCTCAATCTTTAGAACCGGGTATTTTAACCTCCGGAGTGTTAGCACCGGCAGCATATCTTCTTTATAACCCTCTTAAAGAAAATACACCTAATCCAATTTTAGAATCTTCTGCAATGAGCGAGAGTGGTATCAAATATGGTGATCGAATTTTATGGGTGGATGGAGAACTAATTTTTTCTCAAGAACAATTAAACAATATCATTAATAGTCCTCAAACTCTATTAACAGTTCACCGAAACGGTAAAACTATCTTATTTCGAGTTCCTCGAGTACAACTGAATCAACTGCGTTTTACAGATTCACAAAAAAATGAATTAAAAGATTGGCAGTTTGAAGCTAAGATTCAAGCATCATCCAATGACCTTTATATGATCCCCTATTTTTTCTTATCTGATGGAACAGTAGAAGAACCGATCAGATTTTTTGAAAACTCATCCTTTCATTTCGAATCTCCATCTCCTAGAGCCTCTACTTTGGCCCGTACTCTTTTACCCGGAGATCATATTATCGCAGTTGACGGACAACCAACTTCAAGAGGTTTTAATATTTTAACCGCTTTACAAACACATAAAATACATATCATTACTCAAAGTGGGAATGAAAACTTACCTATTATTCCTTGGAAATCAGCTAATACCGAATTTGATACTTTTATCGATTGGGAAAATTTGGAAGCAATAGCGAATAGTATTGGAACACCTTCTTTAAAAGAGCAACAAGGGAAAATGCATCTTTTAAAACCGATCACCCCTCTTCCTATGGATAAAATTGCTGAAGGCCACGAAGGTTATGCCGCCTATCTAGCAAATCTAGAAGAACAAGAAAAATCAATAGAGGTTATCAAAGATCCTGAAAAGAAGGCTCTTGCCTATAAAAACTTCAAGATGAATAAAAATCGATTATGGCTGGGGATCAATTTACAAGACCGTATAGTAAACTATAACCCCCTTCCCCATATGATGTTTTATCAGGTAGCTAAAGACATTTGGTCCACTCTTAGTGCTTTATTTACCGGTCAACTAAATCCAAAATGGCTATCAGGTCCTATTGGTATTGTTCAAATTATGCATCACGGATGGAGTTTAGGTGTTAAAGAAGCTTTCTTTTGGTTAGCTGTTATTAGTCTAAACTTGGGTATCTTAAACCTATTACCTATTCCTGTTTTAGATGGTGGCCATATTTGTTTCTCCCTGTGGGAAATGATTACTCGTAAACGCCTAAAAGCCAAAATAATGGAACGTATGGTTATCCCCTTTGTCGTGTTATTGATAGGTTTTTTTGTTTTTGTTACTTATCATGATGTTTTACGGTTATTTAAAAGCATTTTCTAACAAATGAAACTCTCTGATATTCGGGCAGCGAAAGAAAAAATTGCTCCTTGGTGATTTTTACCTATGATCGTATCTCATTCGAAATCGTCTATTCTTATTTTTTTATTGACAATGCAAGGCCTCTTGTCAATATCAATCCTATCGGAAATATGTCCTCGACCTGATTGAAAAGATCCTCGTCCTTTATATTTCTTGCCTTTGTGTCTTAAATTTTCATATAAACCACCTCTTTTCCGCTGATCTTTTCAAATATACCGATAGACCCTTTCATGGCTAATAAGTACATCCTCCGTTTTTAACCTGCCTGCTATTTGTGAATAGGACTCCATTGTAATAATAATTTATTTTCCGGCTTTACAAGAATCTCATAGTCCATTTTTTTAGTTTAACGACAAGCTATCGATCGTCGTTCTACAGATTTTTTTTTATGCTGAAAAATAAATATACTGTCAGCCATCGCTACTTCTTTTTAACTCTCGATAAACGGTAGACCTGCTGACTTTAATTTTTTTGCCTATGTAGTTAATTGAATCTTCTCTTTGTTTTAAAGTATGTATTTAACATCTTTGCTCATAGGTTAAATATCGGTAGCCTTTAGGCATAAAAATACCTCTTATTTGTCGCACTATGATATTGAAAGGTGATGATGATTAAACTATCCGCACTTGTTTTTGTTTCAGGGCTTATATTCCACCCTGAATTAAACCTTTCTTACAATACAGTTTGTACCCTTGCCGGCGAAAATATTGACCCTGCAGTCTGTTTTCAATTGATAAAAGATATTTAATTAACTATCGTCCCAAAAATAGAGTCTTTTAATATGCGCGCTGATGGTGAGGTAAAGGGTTAAAAACATGCGATCCCATTGCTATAGAAGAATACTTCCACACCTCATGTAGCAAAGAAGCGATTCAAGCCGCAATAACTATCGATCTACAACACGATAATAAAGACAGGGATAAAAAAGTTGAGTGTCCGATTTTGGTTTTATGGTCTAAAAAAGGTACAATGGAAGAAAACTGTGATGTGATTCAACGTTGGCGTGAATGGACAAACCATGTTGAAGGGCAAGCTATTGATTGCGGACATTTTATTCAAGAAGATGTGCCTGAAGAAACTTTTCAACTACTTAAATAACCGGTTATCAAAAGAAATTGGAGATCATTAATGTCAAGAAACCCTATCCTACCCGAATATAGCGGTCGAATACCTCATATAAGGCCGACCCCCCTATTACCTATAAGACTATATGATCACTCCCCTGAAATTTGGTGTAAATTAGAATTCCTTAATCCAAGTGGATCCGTAAAAGATAGGATAGCTCGCTATATATTAGAAAAAGCCTGGCGAAAAGGTATTATAGGCCCCAATTCTACAGTCATCGAAGCTTCTAGTGGTTCAACAAGTATTGCTCTTGCGCGAGTTTGTGCACAATATCATATCAAATTTATAGCTGTCGTACCAAGAGGCATCAGTGATGAACGCATTCTGATTCTCAACGCCTACGGTGCTATCATTCATTTTGTTGAAAAAGGTGGTATGGAAGAGGCCATTCAAGAAGCAGAAAAATTAAATAAGCAAATAAAAGGGTTTTTAACAAGACAGTTTGAAAATCCGGATAATGTAAACGCTCATATCATTGGGACAGGAAATGAAATATTGAATCAAATTCCGGGTGGACAAATTGAGTGTGTTGTTAGTGGAGTCGGAACAGGAGGCACTTTAGTTGGCCTGTATAACGCCTTTACCGAAGTGGGTTGTTTAATTAAGCCCATAGCAGCGATTCCCATTGGGACATCCGTGATTAATGATACGGAATGTTATAGTCATAGCAAACGGATACCCGGAGTTGTAGAAGGTCTCTCCAAAATATATCAAAATTCCATTCTCCCGGATCTGGAAGAAATCCGGATCGATGATGACGAAGCGATTAAAGTAACTAGAGACCTAATAAAAAAAGGCATCCCTGTAGGACCTAGCTCAGGGTTAAATTATGCAGCTGCTTTAAAAGCACAAAAAATACTTGGTGACGATGCTGTCATTGTCACTGTTTTTTGCGATCGGATGGAGCGATACTTTTCTACTGAATTATTCCATCACTTAAAATGATTTAATCTATTTATGATAATCAAGCGAAAAAACCCTTTGCTTTAGCATTGGGATAAGAGCGTGTTTCTCTTGTATTAAACAGTTCTTCTTGTTTAAATGCTTTTGTTTTTCAAAATTACCGTAGGGCAAACAGGAAGGGTTTCGTAAAAACCCCTAGCCTTGAAAAGGGCTACTACTACAAAACGAGAGTAATCCTACTTTAATTTAAAGTCGGTTGGTAGAGGATTAAAAGAATCTCCTAACCATGAGGGATGGGAATCCATCGGCTTTAGTCGTTGAAGGAAGTCAATTAACATCATTGCTCCACAAGCTCTTTAGTACATATTGGCATTTTAATTCCTGATCGATCTAACTGACTCACATAACAATTGTGACAAGCAGGAAAATACTTTTCTTCTGCTCCCAGATCTACTGAGGGACCATCTACAATTGCCATACCATTGACATGTTTAAGATTAAAAATCGCTTTCTTATTGCAAAAAGCACAGGTTGTTTTAATCTCTTCAATCGTATCAGCAAGCTCAAATAATCGTTTTGCTCCATCAAATAGATTAGTTTTGAAATCTGATCTCAGCCCATAGCAAATAACGGGAATATTTTTGGTTAAAGAAATATCACGCAATTGATCAATAACATAAGGACTTACAAATTGTGCTTCATCTATAAGGATGCAGTCAATGCCCTCATAATTATTTTTTTTAATATCGCTATCCACTGATAATAACACATCTGCTTGTTTTTCTAAACCGGCCCGGGACATGATCTTTTCTTGGCCGAAACGATCATCTAAAACCGGTTTCATTAAAATAACCTCTTTACCTTGTTGACGATAGTTATGCGCTACCGCCAGCAGATTTAAGGTCTTAGCACTCCCCACTGTCCCATGTCGAAAATATAATTTTGCCACCTCACTACCTCCCCGTTCAGACCTCGTTAAAGGCTGTATTATTTACAAAACTATTTATATTAATAACTTAGACTCTAAAAGTAAATATACTTCCTATAGCTCAGACATTAACTAACTCACCTTACACACGCACTCTCGTAAAGAGCGTTTGATTCTGTAGCCCGCCCGGTAGAAAAGGTGCGTAAGGTGAGTAACTAAATATTTCAACTAAAATGCTTTAACTTAATTTCATCCGATTGCTATATTGGTTAGTTCTATCAAAAAAACACTCTTTTCATTTATTTCCCCCCTCCAACAATGATCTTAATCCTAATAATGAACGTTGCCTTTGCCTTAAGTTTTGTCATCGGCAAAACCACTCTGCAGTATGTACAACCTTTTTTTTTTACTGCTGTACGTATGATTCTAGCAGGAACAATCATTTTGACTTTTCAAGTTGTTTTTCAACGAAAAAAAATTTATCTGCATAGAAAATGCCGGGCACCAATTGCATTACTGGCTCTTTTTAATATTTTTTTGACCAATGGATTAGAATGTTGGGGACTGAAATATCTTTCTTCATCGAAAACTTGTTTTTTTTATACGATATGTCCTTGCTTAGCAGGCCTTTTCTCTCATTTTTTCTTGAAAGAAAAAATGAGTAAAAAAAAATGGCTCTCTCTTTCAATTGCCTTTATCGGATTTATCCCTATATTACTATATAAAACAGCCGATGAAAGTTTAGTTCCCACCTCTTTCTTTTTTTCTTTAGCAGAAATAGTTATGGGCTTTGCTGTTATCTCTACAGTATCAGGATGGATTATCATGCGCTATACCGTAGCCCATCTAAGCTATTGTCCACTTATGGCAAATGGAGTAAGCATGATAGGAGGCGGCTTCCTATCTCTTATCATATCTCTTTGCTTTGAGAGCTATCAACCAATACCGGTCATTGATATGTCTCATTTTTTTACCGGATTGATCTTTCTTGTTATTGTAGGCAGCTTAATCGGATATAATGTAAAAGCTACTCTTTTAAAAAAATACTCCACACCCTTTATTGCTTTAACCGAATTATTATCCCCTATTATAACGGCTATTTTTGGTTATTTTATTTTACAAGAAGAAATTTCAATACCTTTCATAGCATCTGCTTTAATCGTTTTTTGGGGATTGTTCAAATTCTATCAGGAAGAGATGGAATGGAGAAAAAATATCCTCTATACTCATTAATATCAATTACCCTTTAATGATTAAATGCGGTTTTAAGCGAATACATCCGGCCTCTTCAACGGCTTTTATAACGGTCTCTACATCTCTTATAAGCGTCCGACACCTTCTACTATCGTCTTAAACGCCACCACGTGTACACCCTGTTTTTTCATGTGTTCTATTTGATCTTTTCCTTTCCAAGCGGCTAATGGATAATGCTTCTGCTGTTTTTTGATAGCTCCAACCTTTATCATACGGCAATACCGCTTTAATACGATCACGAATATGAGCATCTTTTTCGTATGTATGTTGTTCTACAAGCCTTTGTCGCTGTGTTTGATCTAAAAAATGTTTTATGCCCGGCATTATGGAATAATTTAAAATATATTTTTAACCCTTCAAAAATTATGTGTATAGAAAGAGCAAAAGTATAAAAAATAACGAAACCCAACTCGTCTGTAAGAGATTTAAAAAAGAATTGGGTTATAAGAATTTAGTTGCGTGTATAAAGATCAAACTCGGCTTTACTAACTAGCTTATCATCTAAATACCATTGAGTAGTAGTGACATTCTCTACAAATGTTTTAGTCGAGCCATGTCTTTTATCATATTTCCATGAAATTTCTTGTACAAGATCTTTTCCATCTTTAAAGCATTGCTCCATCCCATGTTTTTTCCCATTTAAGAATGGGCGCTCAGAATACTTAATACCATTTTTAAAAGTTATAGTGATTCCTTGTTGCACGCCATTTTTCCATTCTTCGAACTGAGAAGGGATTCCGCCCATCAAATAGTTCTTTTTTAATCCATGAATACTACCGTCTTTAAAATAAGTTAAAGATCTGGGATCTCCATTTCGATAATAGGTAGTACTGAGATATAGCTGCCCTTTTGTGATATTATCTTTAGAAATAAGTTCACCAAATTCGTCTCGCTTTATTTTAAGTCCTTCTCCATCTTCAACTCTTGCTTCAATTTGATTATTATTAGCAAAGTATTGAGCAGAAGTTAAAAGCCGGCTCCTTGTTTCTTCAACAAATTGAGGATTGCCATTTTCATACCAGTGAGTTGTGATAATATGATAAGCTGATAAGTACTCAATTTTTTCTTTAGGTACTCCTGAAAGATAATGAAATGTTTCAGAAACTAATGTGCCATTATCATAGGTTTCTTCTTTGGCAATCGTAAAACTATGTGGAAAGGTATAAGAACACGTGCCTTCTAATATTCCTTTTATGTAGTTTTTAGCAACAATGACACCATCTTTTCTTGTAGTAATGATCTGCCCGTTACGCCCTCTAACTTCCCAATCTTCTTTATCAACAGGAACGCCATATTTATGAATATAAGCTGTTTTAACCGCTTCTGATTGTAGACTATTTCTACAGGCAGAAGTAAAACACGCTATTAAAATAAGAAAGACTAATGAAATATTTCTTTTTTGAACTGTTATAATAGCTTCCATATCAAGCTCCTTGGATTTAAGCTAGGATCAAGCTGCTAAATTTATTTAACACATACTGTGTAATTTTTTGATATTCTGCTTCGACTGTATCGAAAGATACGGTCTTTCTATCATCTCTGAAAACAAAGTGCAATGTTATATTTTTACGGTTCGGACCAATTTTACCACTACGATAGACTGTTTTTACAGAAACTCTCTGTAAAAGTCTAGAAGACATTTGGTTAATAATATTAATTATATCACCTACAGCTAATATCTCACTACAAGATACAGTCCAGTCTCGTTCAGACGATGGATATCGTGGTAAGGGATGTACTTTATAAGATATCTTTTTGATCCGGAAAAGATCATGAAGATTTATCTCAGAAAAATAGACTTTTTGAGAGATGTCTAGTTCTTTTAATATTTTGGGATGAACCTCAGCCATAATCCCAATATTAAGGTCATCAACCATAATGGCTGCTTGTCTGCCGGGATGAAACTGAGGATGATTCTTATTGAGAACATCAAATGTTTCAATCCCCAATCCTTGTAAAATATTTTCAACGATTCCTTTTAAGTCGAAAAAATCAACTTCTTTTGCTTCTTCAGACCAATTTGAAGGTTTCTTTTGACCTGTTAAAATCAGGGCTAACATGCATTGTTCTTTAAACTGATTTTGTAATTTAAAATGGATTCGTCCAATCTCGAAACCGCTGATATTATGGTTTTGACGGTCTAAATTATGTTTAATAGTTGTAAGAAGACCAAGTAATAAAGAAGTGCGTAATATGGAATGTTCGATGGAGGTAGGGTTCAATACAGATATTACTGAATCATTATCTAACTCTTTTTCTAAAACTTTTTCAAGTAATAGAGGATTGACCAGATCACAAGTAATAAATTCTTGCAGACCTTCTTGAAGACAAAGCTGATGTGTTTTCCTTTCATATAAATAAATAGGAGAATGAGGTAAATCAGAAGTTGCGTAAGTCACTTTGGCTGATTCGATATTATCATAACCATATATTCGGGCTACCTCTTCAATAAGATCGACCTCGATTTGAAGATCGTTACGGTATGTCGGTACTTCAATAGAAAAAAGATCCTGATTAAACTGTGTTTTAAAATTTAGGCGGTGGAAAATACCTTCAATTTCACTAACAGCTAATTGAATCCCTAATAATCGATTAATGCGACTATAACGACAAGTTATGACCTTAGGCAGAAAATCATGTTGTTTAATATCGATCGGGCCTTTGGCGATTTCCCCACCGGCTAGTTGTTGAATGAGCATCGTAGCTTTTTCTAAAGCTGTAATGACATTATTGGGATCAATATGCCTTTCAAATCGTTTAGAAGCTTCAGTCTGTAAACTTAATTCCTTACTGGATTTCCTGATAAATTTGGGATTGAAGTAGGCTGATTCTAATAAAATATTTTGAGTTGATTGAGTGACTTCAGAATAAGCACCTCCCATAATACCGGCTATGGCAATAGGTTTTTTTCCGTCATAGATAAAAAGAGTGTTTGCTTTAACTAAACGTGTTTCTCCATCAAGAGTCGTAAAAGAAGTGTTCTCTTTAGAAGCTAAGACTTGGATCTTTTTTTGCTCAATCAGATCATAATCAAAAGCATGAAGAGGTTGACCGTACTCAAAGAGAATGAGGTTTATAACATCAACGACATTATTTATAGGACGAATATTAAGAAGCTGTAGCTTGCGTTTTAGCCAGTCCGGAGAAGGAGCTACGGTTGCGCCTTTGATATGACGACAAGCATAACGAGGGCAAGCAGTAGGATCTTCGATATGAACGCTAATAAGATCATCAATCGTTGTATTCGGTTGCTCTTTTATTTCACAAATAGGCACGTGCAAGGGAGAATTAATAGAAGCGCTTAGTTCTCTTGCAATGCCGATAACACTAAAACAATGACCTAGGTTGGGTGTTAAAGAGATATCAAAAACTTCATCGGAATAAACGTTCGATAAGTCTTGTCCTAGTTCAAGTTCTTCAGAAAGAATCATAATCCCATCTTCATTTCCAAAAAGATTTAATTCTTGTGAGGCACATAACATGCCAAAAGAATCCATTCCTCTTAACGAACTCTTTTTAATCTTTATGATTTTTCCATCATAATTTAGAGAGGCGCCGACCTTAGCTAAAGGAGTATGAATCCCTTGTTTACAATTCACGGCTCCGCATATAACTTGATATTCTTCAACACCGTCTGTTACTTTTGCGATAACAAGTTTGTCGGCATTCGGATGTTGTTGAACATCAAGCACTTTGCACGCTACAACATCAGAAAAAGAAGGAGAAATTTGTTCAATTGCATCTACTTCTAATCCAATATATGTTAAAATGGTTGCAATTTCAATCGAAGAGAGATCGCATTTGATATATTCTTTTAGCCAACTTAAAGGAACACGCATAAAATCTTAATTTTATTTTATATAAACAGATAACTTAACGCTTTATACCAAAATAGATCTATTGCAGAAAAGGTAAAACTGAATATATTTTTTTATTGATTGTGATTTTTTTATCGTGTTATTCCTGAAATTTAGATCTTAAAATGGATTGGAATCTACAAGTGCACAATTTCAAAATGATCATCTTAATTGGGATTGATTACTATTTAAGGAGTATAAATGACTTTATCTAATCAGCCCTTTTCTGAGGAGCGGGAAGAAGAAATTGTAAATCCAACAAATCGATGGATGGGGCGAGCAAAATGGTTGACACATGCTTTATTATTTAGTGGGGCATTGAATATTGGTTTAGTTGCTACTTTCGTCTATTTTGTTTTGCAAGAAAAATCAGAATCTCAAGAATATGCACTAGAACCTCTTGAAGAACCCCAAGAGTCATCCCCTGAAATTTCAATCGATACACGATCAAATAGGGAAGTACTTAACGAACTTAGTACTCTAAACTCAGATACCCTTATTGTAAAATTGAATAGCACCCAATTAGTTGAAGATGGATTTTATGAAAGAGATTTAGCATTAGCTTATTTAGTTGCCTTTTATGATTTTGATTTGCAAAGAGCTCTTTTAACTCTGCCGATTCAAAAAAGACAGTTCTCTTTTAGCTCACCTTATTTACCTGCAAAATCACATATTACTGTTTATTCCGGTTTGACAGATACAGAATATGAGAGAATTATATATTTTGCTAAGACAGAGCAATGGCCTTATACCTCTAGAGGATTATTTAAACGTCTTCAATCTCTTGGAATGGATACGGATCATAAATTATGTGAGGCTTTTTATCTTACCTCTGATTTTATGCTTATAGAAGCTTTATTTAGCCGAGCCGATATTACGGTTTTTCGGAAAGAATTATTAGAACTTGTTCTTGAAGGCAGTTGGCATGATTTTTCTATCTTTGTGGACGATCAAAGAAAAGCTCAAGATTTGTCTCTATCAAGAAGAATTCGATTTTTGTTAGATTATATTTATTCGGGCTCTCAAAAAGCTGCTTACCTTTTGTTAAAGGTAGATCCTATATTTGCTTTAAAAAAATTAGATGATAATCAAGTACTAACGATTTTACGTCTGTTAACATCAAAGACAGAAATCTCTAAAGAATTTGCTCTTAATATTTTAAAAAGTAATCGAAGTGATAATATTTTAAACCAGGCCTCATATCTACTTTACCTATATGAAGGAGAAATTTTAGACTCGTATGATCATCAGTTGGCATTAAGACGTTTTCAGAAACCAAACTCCAAAAAGCTATCCACAAACCATATTACGATCCCACCGAAAGCCTCAATGGGAGATCAAAAAGTTTATACTATTCAGAAAGGAGATACTTTGTGGAAAATTGCCCGCAATCATGATGTTGAAGTAGCTGCTCTAAAACAAAAGAATCATTTGGAGTCAGATATTATCCACATTGGACAGATAATACAGATTCCTTAAGGGACAGGATCATGGCCACCTCCATTCCGGGGATGGCATTTAAAAAGACGTTTAATTGTCAGCCATGATCCTTTCATAACCCCATGTTTTTCGTATGCCTCTTTAGCATAGTTGGAGCAACTAGGATAAAAACGGCAACAATTTCCCAAAAATGGACTTAAGGTCCATTGATATAGTTTAATAAAGAAAATCAATATATATTTCATCTATCCCTAAGCAAATGTTCTTATTGTACGATTTCATTTTGTAAAAGTTTAGCATAAACTTTCTTCTATTCGTCTTAAAATTGCAAAAAATCCGCATCCTAATCCTGTGTCGGCATGATCAATTGAAGCACGGCCGACAAGAGATGATGAAGATCCGACTAATACTGCCGGGGCTTTACTTTTAGTAGTACTACAATCTTATGACAATCAAGCGAGAAAACCCTTTCCTTTAGGGTTGGGAGCTGTCAACTCTAACATCTTATCCAAAATAGCTTTAATACCACCGGTTTGTCTACTAATCGTTTGGATCCAAGCGATTGGTCAGTTGTTAACTCACAAAAAGGACAGGTGTTATCTCAGAATATTAAGTTAAGAAGATAGACGCACAAAAGTGCGTCTATTATTATTTTACTTAGTATGTGCTAAGAAGTCACAAATAACAGCTGTGTTAATTGGAATAGGTAATGATATCTGATCCGGATGCGGGAATACTTCAATTTGACCGGAATAATTCTTTTCATCAATGCTACAATACTCAGGAATTGTTATATGAGTATTTTGTCTAGCTGTCAGAACAATAGGAATATTCCTAGACTTTTCCTTAACGGATACAACCATTTCGGGTCGAACTTGGAAAGATCGTCGATCAACTTTTTCCCCATTTACAAGGATATGTCCATGTGAAACGAGTTGATGTGCTGCAAATATTGTTGGTGCTAACTTTAAACGATATACGATGTTATCTAATCGACATTCAAGTAGCTCTAATAGTTTCTGAGCGACATTTCCTTTTTTTACGGCATGCTTATAGTAGATTACCAGCTGTTTTTCAGTTATCATACCGTAAACGGCTTTAAGCTTTTGTTTCTCTTCTAATTGCATCCCATAGTCAGATTTCTTACGGCGTCTAGCCCCATGCATGCCCGGAGGATTTTGCTTATGAATCAGCGGGTTGCGTGCCCTGCCAAAAATGTTTGCACCAAATTTTCTTGCTATACGGTTTTTTGGGCCCCTGTATCGAGACATGTAATCTCCTAAAAATTGATTATCATTTACTTTTTTTAAATAATAGCGATCGCAAAAGGTTACAACGAAAGCAGCTTTTAAAACAAGTATAAGTTCGGTTTTTTGTTTAAAAATTTCTTTAATCGTTTTCAATAAGATAATTTTACGCTATACTTTCTCTCAATTTGATAATTAATCTCAAGTATTTAAAAAAGAAGATGTCAAATGAGGAGGAAAGTAATGACAATGGTTAAAACCAATTATTTAGTATTATCTTACTACTATTTCACACCTATTGATCAACCTGAAGTAGAGCTAAATAGCCATAAAAATTTTGTTAAAAACAGGGATGTTTCGGGAAGAATTTATATTTCATCAGAAGGTATTAATGGTCAAATGAGTGGTTCATCAAAGGATTGCCGGGAATATATGGATTGGATGAATCAACATCCTTTATTTGCATCTATGGATTTTCGTATTACTAAACATTCGGAAAATATTTTCCCTAAAATGACAGTTAAAATTCGTGATCAATTAGTTGCTTTAGATAGAAAAATCGATTTTAAAAATCGAGGAAAATATCTTACTCCTAAAGAGTGGAAAGAAGCTTTAGAAAGTGATGCGGATCATTTACTGATAGATGTAAGAAATGATTATGAATGGGAAATTGGTCATTTTGATAAGGCCGAATTACCTCGCTATAAAACATTTCGTGAATTTAATGATTATGTAAAACAACTGAAGAAAAAGCCCAAGGCTGAAAAGCAAAAGATAATGATGTATTGTACCGGTGGCATTCGCTGTGAATTATATTCGTCCTTCTTAAAAGAAAAGGGTTTTGAAGATGTTTATCAACTACAAGGCGGCGTTATTAATTATGGCCTGAATGAAGGCAATAAACATTGGTTGGGCAACCTGTTTGTATTTGATGATCGATTGAGTGTCCCTATTTGTGAAGAAAAGGGTACTACTATTGGCCACTGTCATCACTGTCAGACATCCAATGATGACTATTTTAATTGTGCAAACATGGATTGTAATGAACTGTTTTTATGTTGCGGCGATTGCTTAGAAAAATATCAGGGATGTTGTCAGAAATCGTGTATGACAGCCAAAAGGGTTAGACCTTTTGATCAGGTTTTAAATAAACCGTTTAGGAAGTGGTATCATTATTATCAAAGTAAAGACGTTAAAAGCGCATCAAAGAGGGATTAAACTCTTTTTAAGGGTATCAATAAGATGCAGAACCAGTTTGACATCATGTTTGAAAAGAGCCATATAATTACCATTTTTGATGTCATCTTTCATTAGTTTGATTGTTTGATAAAATAAGTACAAGGGATTAGTTGGATCAATTTGACCTAAGTCTTGGCCTCCCGGTTCTGTTGAAGTACTTGCTTTATTAAGACTACCGGCAATAAAATTTTTAAGCCGGCTATTTGAAATTGCAGAAGCGTGAATTGTCATTATAATCTCCATTAAAGATATTGGAGTTTAAGGGCTACTATTATATAATAGTATCATATTTATTATTTTAATTCAAGTATTTGTTAATCGAGCGTAAGGCTTCTAATGTAAAAAGCTTTTAGCTTAAGTGATTTACTTTAAGTAGGTTGTATTTTATGGTGGATTTTGGTTTTGAATTAGTAGAGGATTTTAATTTAAAAAATCCCTTTTTAAAAATCCGAATTCAAGAAATTAGAGCAAACGGGACAGGAAAACCCATAGCTAAATCGAAGCATATTTATCAAGAAGATCTCTTAGGTTCTTTTAAGAATGGAGCAAAACAGGTTATTACTATCCTTATCAAGGAAGAAATTGCTATTCTCCGTCTGAAAGGCATTTTTGAACAGATAGACACCCATCCTTTGAATCAAATTCGCCTTCGTAAAAAGAATGCATATTCTATATTTGTAGAGCTAATAGGCTTAAATTCGCTCTATTTTCGCTCAAAACCTCTTAAAATGGAAAAACAACCATTAACTCTTCTATGTAACATAATCAAGAGATCCGATGAGCTTTATGATTGTATGGTCACATTCAAGCTCCAAAAGGCTATTTATCATCTATCCGAAACGGATGTTATGGTAAAAGCGGGTGGTAATTGGTTAATTAAAGATAATATTTTTTGTACCTTAGATGAAGAATTGCCTTTTTCATGGCTGGAGAAGATAAGGGAACGCAAGCAAGTCATAATCTCTTCAAAAGAAAGAGAAGAAATTACCTTATTATTTGATAGTCCTTTAGTACAAATTAAAGAAGAGACTCAAATCACAACTCAAGAAATTTTTCCTATCCTACAGTTCAAAGATTTTAGAGGAGCCTTTGCTAATCTTTTATTTGATTATGGACAAGGTAACATCGTATCCGGAAATGCCGTTACAAAAGATATTATTCGTGATGACAATCAAGAAAAAGCGTTTGAAGATGATTTAATAGAAGCCGGGTATCAAGCAAAAAACTTAGGCTCTTCTCATTATTATTGTTCTATTGATCAAATTCCCATAACGCTCCGGCTACTATTAGAATTGGGCTGGACGATTCTGAATATAGAAGCCAAGGAGGTTATATTTCATGACTCTATTGAAGCTTCTTTAAGTCGAGATAATGAAATGCTTTCTTTAAGTGGAAGAATTTATTACGGCTCTCAGCTAGTGCCTCTTGCTCAAATATGTCTTGCTTATCAAGAAAATCACGAGTTGTTGCCTCTTGAAGGTAATCAAGTTGCGTTATTGCCAAAAGCTTGGGTAAAAAAAGAGATCGGACCTTATTTTGATCAAATAATTATAGAGAACGAATCGGTGCAGATTCCTCTTAATAGGATCTCTTCATTAGACTCTTTAATTCAATCGAATAATCACTTTGAAATCAAGGAAGAGGTAAAGGAGATTCTTATCGGATTAAAACAAGAAGGTGATCTGTTAGTTCAGCTCCCCGGTTCGAATTTCTTAGGTGATTTAAGGATTTATCAGCAACAAGGTGTTGATTGGTTATCTTTTCTCTATCGTTATGGATTTCATGGCATTTTAGCAGACGATATGGGACTGGGCAAGACAGTGCAGGTCTTGGCTTTTCTTTCTACAATTGAATATAAAAAACCTACATTGATTATTGTTCCCACTACTTTGCTCTATAACTGGCAAAGGGAATGTATTCGTTTCTTAAATATAGAACCCTATATTCATCACGGTAGTGACCGTATGAAAGATAGAGCATACCTTTTACAAGAGAGAGTGATCATAACTTCTTATGCTTTAATCCGAATAGATAATGAGCTTTTTTCTCAAATCGATTTTCAATGTATTTTTTTAGACGAAGCGCAAATGATAAAGAATGCGTATTCAAAAATTGCTCGTGTCATTTATGGCTTAACATCTCAATTCCGTTTGAGTATTACAGGTACGCCTATAGAGAATCGTATTGAAGAATTAGTCTCTCAATTTCATTTTTTATTTCCTTCGCTAATACCATTCAAAGCTAGAGGACAATATACCCAAAAAGATATCCCATGGGTTAAAAAAAGAACTTCTTCTTTTCTTCTTAGAAGAACAAAGGATCAGGTCGCAAAAGATTTACCTGAAAAGATTGAACAGGTTGTTTGGATTAAAATGCATGAAGAGCAAGAGCAACTATATCATGACACATTAGATCGTTTTCGAAACAAATTGTTAATTAAAACGGAAAGCACAGTTAAAAAGTTTGAAATTTTTGAGACTTTATTGCGCTTAAGGCAAATTTGTTGTCATCCAAAACTCTACGATAAAGGTAAGCAAGAGTATAAAAGCAGTAAATTTGATGCTCTTTTTGAAGATCTAAGAACTATTATTGAAGAAGGGAACAAGGTGTTAATTTATAGTCAATTTACATCCATGCTTCATCTGATTAAAAAACAGGTGATTGATTATGGATGGGCGCATTGTTATTTAGACGGACAAACTAAAGATCGTCAGAAAGAAGTCGAACGATTTCAATCAGAGAAATCAACCCAAATATTTTTGATTAGCCTTAAAGCCGGTGGAGTAGGTTTGAATTTAACCGAGGCTGATTATGTACTGATTTATGATCCTTGGTGGAATGTTGCATTAGAGGACCAAGCCATTAATCGAGCACACCGTATAGGAAGAAAGAATAAGGTTATTGCTAAACGATATTTATGTTTAGAAAGCGTTGAAGAAAAAATAATGGAATTGAAAAAAAATAAATATTCTCTTGTTCAAGAACTTATTGATGAAACGAAAGATGATTTTAGCGTTCCTTATGATGATATTTTAGATCTTTTTTCTTTATAATTTAAATTTGTTTTAAATCTTTTTTTATGTAATACCCAAAAAAAAGAATTAGCTTTTCGAGTGAATAAAAGGAGGAAGTTAACATGGGAACTATTTCGAAGTATTTTTTACCCTGCTTAATTGTTACCGGTCTTTGCGTCATACTGACCTCTTGTAAAAATATGACTCAAACGCATGACCGGAATTCTAAGAAAGATCAGATTTCCAATAAGGAATATACAGAACACGTTGTTTATCCCCAATCTACTGAAAAGACCGATGTTAAAGGATACATAAAAAGGGTTGTTCCTAGTGAAGGAAAAGAAGATCAAGACGATTCTTCTAGAAGAACGGATAAACCAAGTCATTATGATTCAGCTGATGACGCCCGAAATAGGTCTTATTATCAGGAGCACTCAAGAGGGAAATCCGAAGATAGTACCGGTAGATCTTCCGGAAGATCAGCTCAAAACTCATATGATAAAAAAGATGAGTATTCCGAGAGATCCGATTATTATGATAAGCCTACCAGAAGAACAGGGCAAGGCACTTCCGGTAAGTATGGAGATAAGCCGGATTTTAAGGAAACAACTCAAAACCGGCAACCGCCAAATTATTATCGACAGCATCAACAAAAGAGAAGTTCTTCTAATAATGTCCCGGCCCCGACCCGGAGCTATTATGACTCTGTAAAAAAACGAAAGTCCGGCTATTCAAATTTTGTAAGAAGTCCGAGAAAAAATGATTATAGTGGGAAAGGTTCCCAAGCCTCATCAACAAATAATAATCGTTAATGATAATTGATCGGGACTAACTTCTGAAAACGCTAAGCCCGAACACCTAACACTATTAACTTGGATAAAGGCTTTATAATAATTCCTTAATACATTCGTGACGAAACATCTATTACCTCAAATTTTTCCCAAAATAAAATAACAAAATTCAAATAAAAGTTGTAATGTGCGAAACTCCTGAATATATCTCATTTGTTAACAGTGCCATATAAGATAGCTATTTCGATAAGGCTACTGTTGTCATCCAAATAAGAGGATTAGGAACAACTTAAACCCTAAATATTAAATATAGGTAAACTATCCCAGATATAGATCCCACTATTTGGTAAAAAAACGGGTTTTTCCTGTTACAACGACTTGTTTGCGAATCAAATTCTTCTTAAGTAACTAATAATCAAATATTAGAAGATATATTAAAAAATGTTTTAAATAAAATAATTCAAGTAATTAACCTAAAAAAGGCAAATTTATTAAAATTTTATGTTTAAAAAAACTTTTCTCGATAAAGCCAACAAATCGCATAACTTTTTAATCATCTGTAAGTTAATTATATTCAAATAGATATAAGATTTTTTAAGTTTATTTATAAATTATAAATATTTATAATTTATACTTTGTTTTATTAATACAAAGTTATTAGGTATTTATGTATTTCACAAATATTTTTCATAATTTAAGAAAGCAAACCGTTCAAATAGAAAATGACAAGTATGTAATTAGAAAATATAACGGCAAAATATGGGTAGTTCAAGAAGCAAATCAAAGTTTATTGAAACACGTTCCATTAGTAGACAGGATTAGTGACAAGATTCCCGGAGTTGCAACAAACGAGAAAGAAAAGGCTTTGCTAAAAAAAATCCGAGAACGAGGAATGATTGATATTCCGACAAAAGAATTGCTTATCCAAAAAACACGACACTCTAACAGTTCAGATCAACTATCTTCGAAATCTTTTCAAGAAATAGGACGTTATGAAATACCAAAGACAGAGCTAACACGACTTATTCAGGAAGTCGCAGCATGGAAAAAAGATCAAACACAAAAAGGAATGGAAAGTAAAAGGTATAACGAAAAACCGCTATATAGAAAAAAAGATAAGAATTTATTGAATGATAGTGATCTGCGTGAAAAAAGTATCGAGGAACGGGTTAAAGATACTCAGCAGCAGGTTAAAAATATTAAAAAAATGAGTAAGGTTATTCAGGAGCTGAATCAAACATTCCTCTTGAGACGGATTAAAGATATCGAGGAGCACAGTAACAGGATCGAGGAGCTGATTATATTTATCCAAAGGCCGGGTAAAGATACTAAGCAGCAGTATATTACTCAGCTGAATGACCTTATCCAAACACAGTTTAAACAGACCTTGTGTCTGAGTCAAGATACCCGACATCTTAATCAAGCTATTGATAAGCTGAATATAAATGTCCAAAAACTCAGTAAAAATATCCGGAATGAAAATATCGAAAAACTGAGTATAAATGTCCAGGAGCAGATTCAGGATATTCAGGAGTTGATTATAAATGTCGAGAATCAAGATATCGAGGAGTTGATTATAAATGTCGAGAATCAAGATATCGAGAAGCGCATTACAAATATCCAAGATATCCAGAAAGAAATTAAACAGATCTACAAACTCGGTAAAAATATCCGGGATGAAGGTATCAAGGAGTTGATTAAAAATATCCGGGATGCAGATGTCCGGGATGAAGGTGTCGAGGAGTTGATTAAAGATATCGAGAAGTTGAGTATAAATGTCGAGAATCAAAATACGACTTCTGATTTAAAGGCTACAGAAAAACCGGAACCACTTAAGACAATAAATAAAAAAGACTTTGTAGGCGTAGTTCATAATGAAATGCTCATAGTTGCTGACAAAAAAAATACAACACATTTAAAAGATTTTATAAACTTACTCAAAAAAAATGAACATGAAGCATTTAAAATGATACCTTATCATGAAAAAATAGCTATAATTCCAACAAAAAAATTATACGAAACAAACTGCGCCCAATTCTCTTTAAAACACTCTACAGTTTCAATAACCAAACCCAAATATAGAACAGTAGAAGTACAAGGAATAGAAGAATCTATTTCAGTAATCAATTTAGTAACCGAAGATGGATTAATGGCAGCTCAACAAAAATTAATATACAAAAAATAGATCTCTGCATTACTGACTTGGTAATATTTTTAAAAACCCACTGATTGTCTAAACTTATTTTTCATTTATTTTGATAAGTGTTATAATGAGCAGTTTTTTTATTATAGGTGCAAAGTATCGCATAGGCGCCAAGAAGCATTGTCAGAAATCAGTTATGCAGAGGTCTTTTTGCATTAAAAAATTTCTAACTTCATGAAATACTAAGGATTAAACCCAAAACTCAGGTTTATAACAACAATTTACAAAACATTCATTTCTATAGAAGTTTATCATAGAGAATTGAAATAAACTTGTGGCCTTTAATACTTTCAGCCTCGTAACATACGAGCGAAACGCAATCATATTTTTATGTGTATATCTACTTGATTACACAAATTTAAGCGAAGGAGACGATATAAAATATCTTTTTATCAACAAGATTGGGAAATGACAAAGCCCGCTATCACTTTAAATATGAAAAATATTTTGGCTATGTGTTAACATTTATGCGTAAAACTCCTGTTTAAAATTAAATGGGGGCCATCTTAATTAGTCAAAAACTTTTAATACTCTATTTGATTTTTTTTTCAGCACTTATACCAATAATTGAAAGAATTTCCTGCACTTTAAAAACCTTTGCTAAAAGGAAAAGTCCCCCGGCAAACATGAAGACTTGGTATATAAATGTAAGAACCTGATTGATAAGTAAAGAAGGGAATGTCATCCGGGTATCTAGAAATATAAAAGAAGCATTTTCTAACACCGGAGTTTTTAAAAAGAAAACATATAAAGATACAAAAAGACTACATAGCCCAACCTTTTTCCATGTTTCAAATAACTTATGAGGCCGCAATGTTTTCAAATTTATATAAAGGAGAAAAAAGTTTAACCAAGCGCTTAAACTCGTTGCAAGAGCTACGCTAAAGGCTCCTAACCGAAAACCGAATACAAACAATGTATTTAAAAGAATATTGGCAACTGTGACTGTTATTGTACCGGTAGTGGTCACTTTATATCGGTTCTGAGCATAAAATACGGGAGCTATTAATAAGACTAAAGTAGCCGGTATCAGGCTAAACGTATATCCCCATAAACAGATACTCGTCTCCCATGCAGAATTTAAATCAAACTGCCCACGAAAATACAGAAGGTTAATCATCGATGGCCCAATAACAAACAAAGCCATCGTACACGGAACCATCAGGCCAATAGAGCGTCTGAATGCAAAATCTAATAATTTAGAAGATAACGTATGATCACCCGCTTTATAAGCCCTAGAAAATGGCGGCAATAAAGCCGCGGCTAAAGAAACACCGAAAAAAGCTAAAGGCACTTGGTAAATACGAATCGCATACCACAAATAAGCAGGCCCTTGAAGGTCTGCATATCGAGCAAAAAGCGGGTCTAGAGCACTATTAATTTGTGTTGCACCAACGCCTAATATACCTAATGATAGAGGCTTTAAAATCGAAATAAAGTCATAAGAGAAGTCCTTAAATTCCTTTAAGAAATTAAATGAACATTGCCTGTATAAAAATCCAATCGTCTGCGGTAGAGTGATCATCCATTGGCAGACAACACCAAAAATAATGGCAAAAGCCAGCCAAGCCACTGCTTGGATAGGTGCCCGGCCCTTGAGACTAAATGTTGCAATAATCCATATGACATTGAAAGCTACAGGAGATACGGCCGGAACAAAAAAAATACGCTCACATTGCAATAAGGAACTATTTAGAGCCATATGACAAATAAAAAACAGACTCGGAAATAATATCGCTGTCAAATATATAATTTCCTTAGTATCTGAGCTTAAATTTCCAAAATTCAGCCAACAGACGAGGAATGTCTCAACCACTATTGTTAAAATAATAAGTATTAATGAAAGTAATATAGAGACATTACGAAAGAAAACAGCTGCTTGTTGAGTAGACTCTTTACGCTTTTCTTCAAAAAACGGAACAAAAGCTGAATGCAAAGCCCCTTCTCCAAATAGCCTACGAAACAGGTTAGAGAAACGAAAAGCAATCAGAAGAGCTGCAATAGCGGGATCGCTTCCAAAGATAGCCGCCATACTCATATCCCTTGCTAGGCCACTTAACCGGCTTAAAAAGGTGCCGGAAAAAAATCTACCGGCAGACTGAGTAATTGTCTGAGTGGAATCAAAAACCATTATTTTCTCTTTTTTGGAAGAATTTGATAGCTCCCAACCCTAAAAGGAAGAGATGCCTAATTCAACGGCCCTTGCTAACAAATGTTAATCTAATACGATCTCCAAAGGCTTAAATTACCGACTGCCCTTCGGTATCTATATTATAGGCTGCGTTATAATCTCTGTCATGCAAAGTATTGCATATGGGATATTTCCAAGATCTTATACCGCAAGCTAATTTTCCTACATTGTGGTTGCATATGAAGCATCATTGTGTACCGGGAAAATTTTTAGGTAGTTCTACCATATTTCTTTCGCATATCTTTTATTTTTTAACATACTTTTGATATCTAAACCTTCAATTATGATTGCTTGGTTTTCACGAATCAATTGTGTAGAAAGTTTATGATGAAAGTCATGTCTTATATTTTTAGTTTTAAATGTAGGAAAATGAACTCTCTTTTTAAAAAAAATTGAATACAATCTATCAAGGTTCCTAAGACTTTGCTGTAGACAAACAGATGACACTTCTTTTAACAAAAAAAAATCTTTATTTTGGTTAAGATCTGTCAAGAATGCTGATGTCGCAGAGTAGGAGATACTTTCTTTTGCTTAATCTTAAAATTTAAAGCTTGATTATACACTATCCTACAACAACCAAAGCTTTTAGCTAAAAGCTCTTTTTGTTTTTTTGCCGGATAGAATTTAAATTTATAAGCTTTTTTAATAGTCATACGTTGTATCATACTATTGATATATATTCATTCACGCTTCTTTGATATGGCGTTAATTGATTCATATAAAATTAATATCATATTTATACTTTTTTGTGTACCTTATCAGTAGCGAAGAGTACATATATATTGTTCACATGGAAAAACGGCAAACTTCAAAGGCAACTATCTTTAATCTTAGTTATCCTATTATTTGGTGTACTAAGGATAGAAGAGAAGTTCTCGATAGAGATATTAAGAAAAGACTAAGCGAGTTATTAAATAAGAAAGCCAATCAACTCTCTATGGAAGCTAAAGAACTTGATATTATGCCTGACCATGTACATCTATTCACTAACACTCAACCCATTCAATATCAATATCTTGCAATTGAAAAGGTACAGTAGTCGCTTGTTAAGGCAAGAATGCTCAAGTTTAAAATCTCGAGTGCCTACATGATGAACAAGACCGTAATATGTTGATAGTGTGGAAAAGCTTAATGAATATACAATTAGGAAGTATATACAAAGTCAAAAAAAACAAATAAACGCTCTCATCCCAATGCTAAAGCAAAGGGTTTTCTCGCTTAATTGTCATAACAAGATGTTATAGTATTTTAATTTTTATTTGATAATATGTTATCCTTCTTTTTTTATACAAACAGTAAGGACAAAACAATGCCTAGAGCCTATTCAGTAGATCTTCGAGAGAAAGTATTACAACATATAGAAAAACATCATGATAAAAAAACAGCCGGCCATATTTTTCAAGTAGGTATCGCAACAATATATCGATGGATCTTGCAAAAAAAGCAAAAAGGACATTTAAAGCCAATCCGCAGAAAATATGCTTATAAGAAATTAGATGATGAGTTGTTATCTAAATATGTAGAAAAACATCCGGATTATTTTTTATCGGAAATTGCTGATTATTTTTCAGTCACTCCGCAAACGATTTTTTATGCCCTTAAAAGATTAAAAATTACACGAAAAAAAAAACTACTCGCTATAAGGAAAGAGATGAAAAGAAACGGGAAGCTTTTATGAAAAATTTAAAAAATATTCCCTTTGACAAGAGAATTTATCTCGATGAAACCGGGATTCATCAATTTTTATTTCGTGAGTCCGGAAGAAGCTTACGCGGCAAAAAAGTTTTTGGAGCGGTTTCAGGAAACCGCTTTATAAGGCAAAATATTATTTCAGCCCTATCTAAAGGGCAGTTTTTATCTCCAATGTGTTTTGAAGGTACTTGTAATACCGGGTTATTCAATATTTGGCTTAAGGAAGTTTTGACTCCTCAGCTTACACCCGGTAGTGTTCTTATTCTTGACAATGCCGGTTTTCACAAGTCAGCGGAAAGCAGGAAAATAGTAGCATCTGCCGGTTGTAAGCTTATGTTTCTTCCTCCATATTCTCCGGACTTAAATCCTATAGAAAAATATTGGGCTAATATGAAAAATAAAATTAGAGAGATATTACGAAAAGTTACGAATTTTACATTCGCCATTGATCAAGCAATCTTATCAATGTAAAATTAAATGACTATAAAGGTCGACTATATCTTGATTATCTTAAGCCTTAATGAATACTTGTTTGGATAACCGATCTTCTTCCATTTCTTGTAACACAAAATCATCCATGGTTTGATCGATGATTTTTTGAGTCAATTTGTTATCGAAAGTAGTTGATTTCTTACCACTGATCACATTAATGAACTTACTTAACCTTCTACCGGTAAAACCTTCTGTTTTCTCAGCCATCAACATAATCTTTGCCTCACTGAAAAAATCACTTCTTTCTTCAGAAGTAAAAAAGTCAAAGACCAGATTAGTCAACATCTGTGTTCTTTGTTCTTTTCCCGGTGGTAATATCTGTATCTTATGATCCATCCTATCTAAAATAGCAGGATCTAAATCCTGCCTACGATTAGTGGATAATACAACCATTAATTTCTTACTCTCAGTACCTGTTCTATTAAGAAAAGCATCAAGAAGTTCTAGCTCTTCTGCTCGATTCATAAGACCTCGATCTCGACAAAGAGCCTCAGCTTCATCTATAAATAAAACAGTACCGTTAGACGATTCAGCTGCATCGATTAACTTATTCAATTCCGTAACATGCTCTCCTCGTTTAATAAATTGTGCTAAATCTCCACCTGTCATCATCATATACTGCAACCCTGACTCATAAGCAATTTGTCTGGCTAACATCGTTTTACCTGTCCCTCCCGGACCATGTAAAAGAACGTTCTGTAAATACCCGCTATTTTTCTGAATATTTTTTGTTGCTTGAATGATCTCATCAGCCTTTCTTCTAATCGTTTCACTGAGAACAGGTGCTTTAAATTTTTCACTTCCACTCCAAATAGCATTCCAATAACTACCAATTTTTTCTTTCAAAGAGTTATACTTTACTTCCCTTGCAAGCGTTGGCTTGCTCATATTATATACAGCTACATCATAAGCATATTTAATTCCATAGTAAGCAACGCCTGTAAGCAATGTTCCCGCAATACCGTAAGCAATATAAGTTCTGGCAATAGAGCCTATACTATCGTTCATGATGTCTGTTATTTCTTCCGAGGCATCTTTAAACTCTTCTTTCATAGCATCTATAGTTGGTCTAAAAGAATCGTGAAAAGCCTGAGCTGCTTTTTCACCGGCCTCTTTTGCCGCATTAATATCGATTCCACCAATCGCTTGCTGAAACTCTTCTGAAATCTTCCGTGTAAATTTACTGGAGTCAAATACATCAAAAAATGCAGAGAAATCAGTGAATTTCTTTCCTAATTGTTCAGATATTTTAACAGCATCAAAATTATTAATTGCTTCTTGTACTGCAGTATTAACACTTTGAGTCAACTTTGTAGCAGTTGCATTAAAAATCTTATCTACATCCATGCCGTCTACCGTGCCTTTAAAACCGTCAAAAAAAACTTCACCTATTTTATTTCCAATATTTGAAGCAATAATCGGCATTAAATCATACCCGTATTTTATAGAAACCAGAGCTATGCAAGTAGCAGCTCCCAGATTTAACAAACCCACCGTATACCTTTTTTTTTAATTAATTTTAAATTCTTGAATTCCTCAACTAATAAACTATACTGATTTAAGTTGAAGAATTGACAAATTGAGTTGAACTAATCATTCTAAAATTATTTGTCATGCTCCTTTTTAAGAAATCAGACTAGCTCATGATCGGATTTGCACGTTTCCTTAAAAAACCTAAAATTTTATCCTTAAGAATCGTAGCCCGGTACATTTTCCCGCCCACATGCGTGTTACCATTCCTCTTTGACCCATTCTAGCTTCGTCTTGAAACCAAATATCCACTTTATAAGACCTCTGCATAACTTATTGATTTAGTCGTCGATTATGATGAAAAATGTAAGTTATGCAGAGGTCTTTTTATTGCTGTTTTATCTGTTACTTAATCGGATTGATATTAATAGGACTCGCTCGATTATTATAAGCTAGTCGCTTCAATATCATCAGCCGGTTCAATTAAGCCAAGACGCCCTAAAAGGTGTTCTACTAAAACAATGGAATCTGAATATCCTTCTTTTAGTTGAGGAACAACATCCTTTAAATATGGATTCCTTTTGTCTAGAAGAGTAGGATTATATTCAAAATGAACGCCGCTTAGTATAGCTTTCCCGTCACCTACCGTACATTCAATAATAGCAGGCTTCTTCTCGGCAGTATCTTCATATAAAGCTAAAACTAAGACATTATCATAGAATTCAGGATGAACGAAATATCCTCCCCCATTATAATACGAGACAAAACCCTTATCAGAAGAAAAGGGAGAATCCTGATTCCAAGCTAATTTTGCCGCTCTAACCCCCTTTAAACTTTTATAGTCATATTCACCAAGAATCGGACCACGGACTGTACCGGGATAAAAAGCTAACTCTCTACATCCCATTACTTGAATTTCACTCCCTCTTCCGAAGTCTACATATTTTCCACCATAATAGCTGCCTGCACAAATGCCTAAATAAGCCCCGCCGGCCTCCACAAAATCTTTAATCTTCCGGTTTCCTTTTCCATTTAAATCTTTGGTATAAGGAATATCAGCGCCTCCGGGCATGATAAATAATGCCGTATTATCTTCCCAGTTTTCATGACATAGTTGATATGGACCAATCTTCTTAATATGATATTGTTCACCTACAAGCTGCTCGACAGTTGCTATGGTGTGGCGTAAAGATTCTTCACTTGCTCCCGGACCTGAATAAACAAGGATCTTCATACGATCATCAACTAATTCCGATTTCTTCTTTTTTTGTGTTAGCATTACAACTGATATTGCAACAAGAGCTACTATGAATAATTTAACAAGAAATCTAATCATCTTATCCAATCCTCAAAAATTCAAATTTTTCCATTTAAAGAAGAATTTCTAAAAATGCGGGTAAATGATAACAGAAAAATGATCAAAAGGCTAGAATCTTAAATGAGATAATAAAATGAGGAGAAAACCCTTCCCTGTAAAATTAATGATTAAAATCTATTGCCTACAGCCGTGATACCCATTAAGCGATCTCAGAATGGAAGATGCCATATATGACCGTTCGTCTTTTCATTTTTTTTTAGACTTCGATATCTGTATTGATAAAGTTCCGGATGAGAATACGATTTTACATTTTCGGCATCTCTTAGAGCCACACGAGCTGACAAAAAAAATTTGATTACATCAAAGAATTTATTAGCGAAAAAAAGGCTATTAATGACCGAAGGTACATGAGTGGATGTTAGCCTTAATTCACACTTTAGAAACATTCTGTGCCAAAGAAGATGACTCACAATCTTTTTTCTCTCTCTGATATGTTAAAGCAACATCCTTATCATCCCTTATCGAATAAATAACATATTCGCAACCGACATCATGCAAAGATACGAGCTAAAGTGGAGTTCTCTTTCCAAGTGATCAAGCATCAATAGGGGCTATTATAAAACTTGTTATAAAGGATTAAGAACAAACACCTCACAGATTTTTATATTATGCACCCTCTATAACTTCTTTAACGTCAGGAAAAAAAGATTCTAAATCCGGTCTAACCGGACTCTTATTGCCAATAAGATCGAGTAATTATTTTAAATTCGGTAAAAACCCAATATTTGACCAAGAAAATCTTGTTAAATACCAAATCCTTCTTTTCTAAACCCATCTTTCTACAAAAACTTATTAATCAGATGTTCTTTAAGTATATTGTAGAAAATGCTTTTCTTCATTTAAAACGATGGCGTGGTATTGCTACTCGATATGCTAAGAATACAGCATCATTCTTGGCTGCTGTTCACATTCGTCGTATTGCTCTCTGAGGGGTATATTATCCGGTAATATAAAGGTCTCTTTTTTTTTAAATGTTGATAAGTTATTAATTTTATTATATTTAAGTAAATTATTTCTTATTTTTAATAAAACCTTTTTTTAAAAAAAGCATATTGCTAAGGTAACCATTAGGGGGAGAAGTATTCTCCTAAGTTATGAACCATAAATAAGGAAAATAATCATGGTTGCAAGAACCACAACACGCAAAAGAAAAACAGCGAGTAAACGAACAATGCCTCGTAAAAAGGTCGCTGTTAAAAAAGCTACGACTAGTAAGAAAACAACTGTTAGAAAAGCTATGAGTAGTAAAAAGGCCGCTATGAAGAAAGCTACTACTCGCAAGAAAACACCTACTAAAAGAGTCTCATCTTCAAGAAGAAAAAAATCGATGACCAATAGAACGACGAAAAAAATAATGGCTCAATGTGATATGACTTGTCGTGATACTAAGGCAATTTTTGAATCTGATGTTCAGAAGGGCCTAATGAAGGCTACTCATGATTTGGAAATAGGCATTAAAACATTACGTAAGTGGTTGAAAAAGAAGTTTTAAATAAGCCTCTTTAAATAACTTACTTATCATACTCTGCTTTTGCGAAGCCAAAAGATAGTATATACTCTTCGCTACTGAAGGGTACACAAAAAAATATAAAGTGGGTTGAAGATACACTTAATGAAACATCCTGATTTTGTTTACCCTATCGTAAAGCACTTTTAAAAAATAATTCGGCATATGAGCTTATCCTAATAGATATCACGGAAACAGCAGTTGAAAGGCCAAAAAAAACAAAAATATTTCTACTCGTGGCAAAAGAAAAAGTATACCTTAAAGACTCAGGTTATAGTAGATAAGAAAACACGACAGATTATTTGTACTCCATTTTCTAGTGGCAGAAGACGTGATTTTAGACTGTTTAAGGAATCAAAAATAAAAATTTATCCGGGAATAAACCTATTAACTGATACGGGATATCAAGGACTAAAAAAGCTTCATACTAATACCAAATATGCTAAAAAAGATAAGAAAAATAATCCATTTTATCTGATCAGGTTATTAATTAAATGAACCTATATCATATTAATAATGACAGGCTTATGATAGTATTAGACTCTTTATTCTATATTAATAAATTAATGATATTATATTTATATATAAGTAATGAATTATAACATTAAAAATACAGTTCAACATTATTCGTATACGGCGCATGAGATCTTCAGGTGATTTATTTTTCCTGAACCTTTTGAACCTTTATTTCTTTGACAGCTCCCAACCTTAAAGGGGAAGGGGTTCCTAATGCAACAACCATTGCTAATTAAGTGTTCGTCTAACAGGATCTTCAAAGATATAAACTACCAAATACATTTGGCGTACTTTTCATGAGTAGCTAAGTTGATTTCAATGCCTTCTTCAGGTTCGACTTGAAAGGCCTTATGTTGCACAAAAACTCTTCTTAGACGTTCCTTTTCATCAAAAATACATTCAAATGCAAGCCAACCATCAGCAATATAATAAGAAAAGAGAGAGCGATTTAAAAATCGCTCTCTTTTACAAGCAGATCTAAATATTTTCTCAGCCTGATCCCTCGGCATAAATCGGTTAAGATGAGCCGGAGTATGTGTCGAATCAAATAATAAACTCATAACATCAGTAAAAATCGGGTGATCAGAAGGCACTTTGATGCCCAAATCACCTGCCACATCTTCCGGCAAAGAAATTGGGTATCGGATACGATAAATTAGTTTAATAAATGCTTGTAAGACGTTCATAACGTTTAAGATTTTCCTTTTGTTAAAAAAACTAATATAGTACCATTTTTGATATAAGACAAGTGAAAATCGTTCCTATTAAATTAATATTACAACTTTTTAGATTTATATGAAAAACAAAACAACCTTGATTTAAAATTAATAAAAAAAGTCATTAAAATATTAATAAATTTCAGAAGAACTGTTTTCGGTATAGCTCAACCGGATAAATATCTTTTATTAAACTAATTATAACATTAAGATTTGCAAAAAAACAAATGAATACATAAATAGCACGATGACTTATTTAAGTAATTTGATTTTTAATTTTCATGCCATTGTTTTAAAAAAAATACCTCTTATGTTACTGACAGCTTCTCTTCCGGTTATAACATCCTCCGTGCATGCCGAGGAAATTGAAACCTCTTCTAAGACAACTGTCTATGAAGGTAATCGTATCAGAATGTTTGTGCCTCACTCTCCTTTAGCATATGGATCTGTACAAATTGAACCTCTTCGTTCTATCCAACACTTCAATCAAATGACTGAGGAGGAACACCTTGAATCTTACCAAAGCATGCAAAAAATAATTACTGTCTGGAAACAGAATGATGAGGTTAATGCCTATTTGATTTATGCTAAAGATTCCCTTGATGAAGAAAATCACTCATTTCATTTCGAATTAGTCCCTTTCTACAAGAATGATTGGAGTTTCGTAAAACAAGTAAAAATTTTATGGAACATCTGTTTTGGAAGCAGCTCATTAGGCTTACAAAAGAGAATCAATCTCAGTAAGCATTATTCAGACCACTACAATGATAAAAACATTGATATGATTGAATCATCTGAAAAAACTGATGATGCTTTTTGTCATCCTGAAGTTATTGATAAACAATCCATTTTCTCTTCTCAAAGAGTCAATGTCTTATATAACTATGCTCCTATCGGTTTTGGTGATAAAAAATGGCACTTTCTCTTTACAACTAAAGAACATCACCAATTTTTTGACCAAATCGATAGCACAGAATATTTAGAAACCATCATTCTAATAAATAAAGTCTCTAGTTACTTCAAGGAACAACAACAAGCTAAAACAATGTACCTGTTCCATAAATCCGGTATTGAAGCCGGACAAACCGTACCTCATTGGCATGCTCATCTAATTTTTAGCCCGAACACTATTCACGATCTTTTGAGCAAATTCTATTTTTTAAAAAATATGATATGCCCTTCTTCTCCTCTTCCATTAGACGAATTACAACAAAATGTTCGTTATTTCAAACAAGAATTTGAGCCTCTATCTAATAATTAAAAATGAACAAGGATACTCTTGTCATGAAATTCTTATTGAGGGTATAAGATTCACTCTTATCACTTCGGTTAAGGGGTAGATATGTTAGGCATTTTTCTTGATATTGAAACTTCCGGGTTAAATACAAAGAAACACCGGATCTTAGAAATAGCTATTAAAATTCTGGATTTGGAAACTTTAAATATAGAAAAGTCTTATAGCAGTATTATCAAACAATCACCTGATATCTGGAAAAGAAGCGATCCTTTTAGTTTAAAAATCAACGGTTTTACCTGGGATCTTGTTTCGACAGGTAAGGATGAAGAACAAGCCGCTGAAGAAATTAGCGCTCTCTTCCTAAAGAAGCGAATCTTAAGAGAAAATGCTCTCTATATCTGCCAAAATCCATCATTTGATCGAGCCTTCTTTTCCCAATTAATCGATGTCGATATACAAGAAAAGCACCTATGGCCTTACCATTGGCTTGATTTAGCCTCTATGTACTGGAGTAGGCGTCTACAAAGCTATCAAGATAAAATGACTAGTGCTCCTTGGGAAACCGGCGTTTCTAAAGATAGCATCGCATCTCAATATCATCTTCCCAAGGAAAACCAACCTCATCGGGCTATGAACGGCGTGGATCATCTTATTTTATGCTACAAAGCTGTTAATTCTAATAACTCGTTTCATCGAGTGTAACTCGATGTCTGAAAATATGATAAATATAAATACTGTATCCTATAACAAGAGGCACACCTATTGCTACAATGATTAGTAATACAACTAACGTTTTCAAAGAAGAAGATGCATTATAGACAGTTAGGCTATTTTGCAAGAAATCAACACTAGAAGGAACTAATAAAGGAAATGTTCCTAAAGCAAAAAGTATAAATGCAAAAACAATGCTCAAACTTGAAAACATAAAAGCTCTTCCATCCTTACCTTTATGAATTTGCCTTGGAACATTCAGAATACTTAATAGTGCTAAAATAGGAAAAATAACAAGCCATGGCACTTTAAACATCCCATATAGCAGATGAGGGACATGAACAAAGACGGTAATGGTTGTGGCGATATAGCATAAAAAGAAAAAGCCAATACACGCCTTAACAACTGTTCTCAACCTCTCATGAAGCTCCCCTTCTGTTTTCATTATTAAAAAGATAGAGCCATGCATCATAAAAAGTGAAATGGTTGTAATCCCCAATATAATAGTAAATGGGGAAAAGTAAGAAGCGAAGTTACCTATAAAATTATAGTTCTCATCAAGAGGAATACCGATAACAAGATTGCCTAAAATAATACCAATGCCAAACGTCATAGCTAAACTGGAAATAAAAAATAGATAATCCCAAATACAACGCCATGTCTTAGACTCTGATTTACTTCTAAATTCTATGCTAACAGCTCTAAAAATGATGCCTCCTATAAGAATCATCACTAAATCATAAAAGGATGAAAAAATGGTAGCAAAGGCAATTGGAAAACCGGCAAAAAGCCCTCCTCCGATAATAATTAGCCATACTGCATTGCCATCCCAGACAGGTCCAATCGCATTTAAAAAGATTCTTCTCTCTTCATCTTTTCCTGCCAAAGGATGAAGAATACCTACACCTAAATCAAAACCATCTAATATACTAAAATTAATTAGAGAAACTATAATGATGCAGTACCAAAATATCTGAAAACCCTCTAACATTTTGACTCCTCTACTTTTACTTTCTTGTCTGAAAACGGATCTCGGTAAGGATCTACAGCGTCGGTGTGATCATCGGGACCATTTCTGATTTTACGATCCAAAAGAAACACAAACATAATAAATAAGAGAATAAAAATACTGATAAACATAATCAATGAACCTATCACCTGACCTGCAACGATCGATGGTGTTATACCTTGGCTTGTTCTCAAAAGTCCATAAACTAACCAAGGTTGCCTACCCATTTCAGCTGAAAACCATCCTAGCATATTACCCGTCATCGGACAAATAACTGAAACAACCAAAATGCGTAATATCCATTTACTATCGGTAAATAGGGTTCCTTTCCACAACTTTACCCAAGCCCAAAGAAGGATAAGAAACATCACACCCCAAAGTATAATCATTAAATGATAGGTTTGAAACACCTGAGCGGCTAAAGGCCAATCCTCTTTTGGTATCTGATCCAAACCTTGAACAGGGGTTTTAAAATTTCTATACATTAAAAAGCTCAATAGCCCGGGTATCTTTAACCCACTACTAACTGTTTGAGTTTCAGGATCAGAATGACCAAAAATATACATAGGGGTATAGGATTCTGTTTTATAAACCCCTTCAAAAGCAGCTAATTTAGCGGGCTGGGCCCCTCGCGCACTTGAATCTCCTGACCACAATTGAAGTAAAATCGAAATACCACCTAAAATAAGGCCGATTTTCATCGTTTTCTTTGCAAAATCAATATGCCTATTCTTTAATAAATAATAGGCACTAACACTTAAGATTAAAAATGCTCCTGACAGCCAACAGCCCAGAATTACGTGACCCATACGAGTTAAGGCGGAAGGGTTAAAAAGTGCGGCCGAAAAACTAGTTAGAACAGCATGAGATTCCGCTCCTTTTCCTACTATCTGATAGCCGGCGGGGGTCTGCATCCAGGAATTAGCACAAACGATCCAAAAAGCACTTAGATGAGCTCCAAGTGCAACCATACAGGTTGCAAGAAAATGAACTTTAGAGCTTACTTTATTCCAACCAAAAAGTAAGATACCTAAAAATCCGGCTTCTAGTGTAAAGGCAAAGATACCTTCTGCTCCCAGGAGACTTCCAAATACATCCCCCACATAACTTGAAAAGCGTGACCAATTAGTGCCAAAACCAAAAACATTTACCACCCCGGTAGCTACCCCAAGAGCAAAAATCAGAGCAAATATTTTGACCCAAAAACGTGTCATATTCTCATAAATTTTACTCTTAGTTATTAAATACATCCCCTCCATCACAATCAAAGCCAACCCTAAACCAATAGTAAGAGGGGGGAAAATATAATGAAATGAAATGTGGAGAGCAAATTGAACTCTGGAAAGGAATACTACGTCCATAAATGACACCAATTGTGAAAATGATATTACTATCTTATAAGCGACATCCTGCATATAAGAGCTGGCTGGATATCGTATTGGTATGTTATATTATAAAATAATTGGCAAACAAAAATTTTATTTATCTTATGAAGAAGCATTATCTTATGGGCATCCTCAATGTGACACCTGATTCCTTTTTTGACGGCGGTACTTATTGCTCTGCAAATGATGCTATCAAGCATGGAATTGAAATTTATGAACAAGGCGCCGATTATATTGATATAGGAGGAGAATCTACACGACCCGGCTCTAAAGAGGTTTCTACTGAAGAAGAATTGCGAAGAGTTATACCGGTTATCCGAGCATTAAAAAAAGAAGTCCCTATTCCTCTTTCTATAGACACAAAAAAACCGGAAGTTGCTAAGCAAGCTGTCGCACATGGAGTCTCTCTTGTTAATGATATTAGTGGTCTTTGCAATCCTGAAATGCGAGCATTAGTAGCCGATAGTAAAGTCCGGGTTTGTGTCATGCATATGCAAAATCACCCGGAGACCATGCAACAAAACCCTTCTTATAACCACGTCATGGATGATCTCGTCGCATGGTTTGAAAACAGAATTGAACTATTATTAAATGACGGAATCAAAAAAGAACAAATCATAATCGATCCGGGCATCGGCTTTGGAAAAACCGTAGCTCATAACGTTCAAATCTTGCAGAACTTGAAAACGTTTTCAACTTTTGACCTTCCCATTTTATTAGGCGCTTCCCGCAAGTCATTTATATCTAAAATTCTAAATAAAGAATCACAAGATTTACTTTCAGGCACCTTAGCTGTTAATACATTGGCGTTAATGAATGGAGCGCATTATATTCGAGTACATGATATCATCCCCCATAGAGATACCATTGATGTAATTTCTGCTATACAAAATCAGAATTAAGGGAATAAAACGAGTAAAGCAACGATACCATGATATTTCCCAGTATATATATTCCAATTATTGAGATTCTTGTAATAGCCATTTTATTCAATTGGCTACTCTCATTTTTTTGGAATACGAGAACAATGGATCTGTTTTTTGGATTCATAGCCTTTGTACTTATCTTTGCTTTTGCTTCCTGGCTACATCTCCCTGTTCTTCAGAAAATCATGTCTCATATTGTTAATGTTGCCGTTTTAGCTGTTATCATTTTATTTCAACCCGAATTAAGAATTGCGCTTAGTAAACTTAGTCTTAAAGGCAAAAAATATAGAAAAATTACAGAATTTGATCGCTTTTTAGATACTTTAGCTACCTCGGTTTATCGATTAGCAGATAAACGAACCGGTGCTATTGTTTTGCTCGAAAATAATGATTCGTTAGAAGAATTTGCAAAAAAATCTGTGATTTTAGAGTCTAATTTTTCTTCCGAATTACTGGAATCTATTTTTATGACGACAACTCCTTTACATGATGGGGCAGTCATAATCCGTAATACGACAATTATTTCAGCAGCAACGATACTTCCTTTAGCTGAAGACACCACACAAATAACCAAGTCAATGGGAACCAGACATAGAGCAGGTCTGGGATTGAGCCAAATTACCGATGCTGTCATTATAGTTATCTCTGAGGAAACGGGCAAAGTTTCAATAGCACGTGACGGTATTATGACTCGAGGCATCAAAATTGATCGATTTAAAGGTATACTAAGAAGCGTTTTTAACTCGCCAAAAATAACTGCATCAACTCGTTTTAATCCTTTAAAGTGGATTAAAGAATGAAAACTTTTTTAAAACAATGGTTTTATCTAAATTGGCAACGTAAATTAGTCGCTTTAATCTTGGCTATTGTCGTATGGATTTTAGTTAATCACGCTATAACAGTAACCATCGCACTCCATCATATACCTATTAAGGTTATTCATCTACCACCCGGAAAAACAATAGAGGGCCTAAGACCTGATAGTACCTTGGATCGAGATCTCACATTACACATTACAGGTTCAAAACGAGTTTTGGATCATATTACTTCCAGTGATTTAGCGGTCTTAGTCAATGCCGCCAACAAAGGTAATGAATGGATCGTAACGATAAGAAAAAATGAACTTGTAAGTCTCAATCCATCAATAGACTTGTTTAGAAATATTACTTCCGTGTCTCATGAAAACTTTATCATTAAGCTCAGTAATTTAATTACAGAAGAAATCCCGGTTTTTATTAGTCAACCTATCGGTTCTCCCCCTGATGGATTTCAATTTCTTGATATTTGGCCACGAAAAATCTTTTTTAAAGTCAGAGGTCCGGAAGATGAAGTCAAAAAGCTTAAATTAAAAGGTTTGAAACTAACCTTTAATTTAAATGAAATCTCACAACGCACATTAAATGAGCTTTATAATGAGCAAAAAAACCATCTCCATGACGAAATTAGTTTTCGTATTCCTCAAGCATGGCTAAAAGTTCACCAACCCTCCTTAAAAGAAAAAAATATTGAAATCTTATCTTCCAAAGATACAGAAGTTCTTCGTATTGATTTTATTAAACAACACCTCATCCCTCTCGACACCTACTTACCTATTGAAGTTTTTTACCCTTTAAGACTAAGTCGGGAAATAAATCCTCTCAATTTTTATCTTTTACCCAATACAACGATTAAGGAAATCAATGGCATCTCAGTTTTAAATCTTGCTCTTTACGCTCATAGTGTCAGCCATCAATTTTTAGATACCATTAGAGATAACCTCCAAATAACTATCACTGCCACTCCGAATAAGAATAGGCAGCTTCCTTGGAGTCTTGAATTTATTAATTTTAAATACTTAGAAGATCGATATGTCAATACAATGTTATCTGATCCTACTGACCCAAAACTGAATCCTTTGTCTCCATCTTCAAGAGAAGAATATTTACGTCATCGTTTTCAACGTTATATACAAACCTTTCAATTGTTTATAGCCCCCAATAAGCCCCTAAAAATGAGAATAGAATTAAAAAATAATGAGATCATTCTCCTTCCGGAGATTGACAATTCATGAAAATGACGATCTTAAAAAGCAATCTATCTTATTTTGGAGGATTGGAAAAATATGCCTTAAGGGTCGCACATGCTTTTAGCGATCAAGGTTGCGAGGTTAACTTATTAACAACAGGTGACTTGCCTCCTATAGATTTTAAAACTATCACACCCGTTAAAGTCGGTACACCGGGCTCAATTAGCCTTCTTAATCTTAAAGAATTTGATAGAAATTGTTACCGCTGGTGCAATGAAAACCAAAGCGACATTATTTTCGGATTTGATCGTAATCGATATCAAACGCATTATCGTGCCGGAAATGGCGTTCACGCAGCCTATTTACAAAGGCGCAAACATATAGACTCTTTTTTCCGTTGTTTATCATTTTCGATCAACCCCCTTCACCGCTATATCTTACAGACCGAAATGCAGATGTTCAATCACCCTGCTCTTAAATTGCTTTTTACAAATTCTCAAATGGTACGAGACGAGTTATTATCTTATTATCAAATTGATGAGAAGAAAATCAAAGTTGTTCATAATGGTGTCAACTGGAACGACATGCAAAGTGACTTCGACCATTATGAAGAACAACGACGAGCGCTGCAAAATAAAATGGGCTTAGATCCTAATGCCTTTCAATTTCTATTCGCCGGAAATGGATATAAAAGAAAAGGGTTACCTCTTTTGCTTAAAGCTCTTAACAGACTTAAAACTAAACACTTTCAACTAATGGTAGTAGGTAGAGATAAAGAACTGAAGTATTTCTCACATTTAGCAAAAAAATATAACCTTAACGATCAAGTATTCTTTCATGGATACCGGAAAGACTTACTTCCTTTTTATAAAGCAGCAGATGCATTGATTATTCCTTCTCTTTATGACCCCTTTGCCAGTGTTACATTAGAAGCACTTAGTATGGGATTATTTGTCATTTCATCTAAGTATAATGGAGCACATGAAATATTAACTAACGAAAGCGGTTGCCTTATTCCTGATCTTTTTGATATTGAAGCATTTACTTATAGCTTAGAAAATGCTTTAAAATTCCCAAAAAACAAGAAACAGGCGACTAATATTCGCAATACTATTAAACATTTAGATTTTTCAAAACAACTTCATGAAATTGTTGACCAAACCCTTAAAAACTATTAAACAAAAAATAAGATTCTCAATATTTAGCAATAATCTTATTTGCTTTGGTATTTCCCTGATTAGATTGCCAATATCGTTTTTATCTTATAAAATGATACATCGACTAGGAAAAATTTTGGGAACGATTGCCTATTATACAGTAAAAAAGAAAAGAACACTGGCTATGAATAATTTAGCTGTTTGCAAAACACTTCATTTGAATGAAAAACAGATGAAAAAAATAGCTAAACAATCTTTTCAAAATTTAATGATGATTTCTCTAGAGTATTGTAAACTATCTCGCAGTCGTTTTAAAATGCATGAACTTGTTCATTGTGAAAATCAGAATGTTTTAACACCACTAAAAGAGAAAAATACAGGTATCATTTTTGTAACCGGTCATTTAGCAAATTGGGAGCTTTGTTTTATCGAATACACCCAATATGAACACGCTATGGCAGTTGGAAGACCGATTAAAAATCTCAAGTTATATCAACAAATTATGGATATTCGCCGGATGCACGGCGGTAGTGTTATCGATGTTCGAGATGCTCTTAAAAAAGGAGTGCAAGAATTAAATAACCGGGGGTCTTTTGCTATGGTCAATGATCAAGCTTTTCCGGAAAGTTCTTATGCCTATCCCCTTTTCGGCACAAGAGCGTGGACATCTCCCTCGCCCGCCCTTCTCGCATACCGAACGAACAGCCCAATAATCGTTGTATCAACCAAACGGCATAATAATGGTACTTACACCTATACATATTCCAAACCTATCCGGCCCAATACAGTTAATTCTTTAAAGAAAGAAATCTATAATGTAATGAACCAAGTCATGAAAAACCTCGAAGATGCTATTCTCACCTGTCCGGGACAGTGGCTATGGCTTCATAAACGTTGGAAGCAAGAAGGCTATAGGCAAATCTATAAATCTTACAAATATGATAATTTTTTAATCATTATGCCTTCTGATCCTAAGCAGTATGATTTGATAAATTCTCACCTGCCCGCTCTGCGTTGTATGTATACCAGAAGTTTTTTTTCTGTATTGGTGCCTAAGGGACAAGATAATAATGTGAATTTAAAAGATGTAACTATTTTAACTTATGAATCATCAGGAGACCTTTTTCTTAAAGACTGGTCCTATCAACTTATTTTTGATTTCTATGATTCTCATCGATTAAGAAAGCATTTTTTAAGACTTGGAGCTTATAAAGCTCTTTCCTTTAAACAATTACTTAAAAAAATCCCGAAGGAACAGATTCAATTAGATAAACCTCACACTCATAACTTTTTGACACAATCTCTTTGTATTCCCGGAACTCAATTTGTGATGAATTAATCATCATCAAAAAGGTTATCTATAAATTCCGAATCTACCAAATCAAAGCCACATTCTTCTTTTATTTCCTTTGCTTTATTCTCTATCCACTCTTTTTTCCCTTTGAATTGTTCAAAAAGTTCATCTAATGAACGAGTAAGATTGCGTGCATATTCGCTGCGATTTAATCGTTTATCTATATACTTTTCATCAAAAAAGGTAAAATATCCCATCAGCCCTACTACTATTAATGATAGAAGAAATAGTACCCGCACAAGAAACTCCTCTTACAAATTATGCCCTCAATCTCGATCTAACAAAAAATATATTTCATTGTCAACTTATTACTAAAAACCTATTTATTTAAATAATAAAGCGTGGTATTATTCTGTTTTCAAATAAATATTAATTAACACTATGCCTATCGGGCGATATTTTATTAACTTTTTATTAGAGAATAACGCTTCTCTTTCGATCAAAGAAGGTGAATTTCATCATATGGTTCATGTGATGCGACAAACCGCAGGAGAAAATGTTAAACTTATTAATGGAAAAGGTCAGCTGGGTTTAGGCTTAATTGATTCGATAGATAAACATCAGGCAAACATTTCTATTAACGAAATCAGACAACGCAGTCCATCAACTAAAAAAATCAATATTATCCAAGCCATGCCTAAATTCAACCGACTTAGTTTTATTTTAGAGAAAGGGTGCGAGCTTGGCATGGATAAGCTAATCCTATTTCCTGCAGCCAAAAGTGAAATTAAAGAGATTAGTGAAAATAGGTTAAATCGCATGAAAGCATCTATGATTTCAGCTATGAAACAATGCGGCTCTCTTTATTTGCCTGAAATCGACATAATAGGCCCTATCTCATCTTGGAAAACCTTTCAAAATCCTACTTACCTAGCGGATTTACACCCTGATGCTAAACCTCTACTTCCCTTATATCAATCTTTAGAAGATAAATCAGAAGTTAACATATGCATTGGACCTGAAGGAGGTTTTACTGAAAAAGAGAGAAATAGCATGCTGCAACTTGATATAAAAAGTGTTACTCTTCACTCTAATGTTCTAAGAACTGAAACGGCTTCTCTAGTCATTCTTAGTATTTTAAAACACTTTCATTTACCACTTTAATTCCATAACACCGTTATAAACAATGGCCGATTCAGAATCCATCGTAACCCATTGACCATTTTTTAGAATAGAGCTAGCCCCATCTGCGCGTACTATAATTGATTTATTTAATGTTTGTGCTACTAAAACGGCATACTTCTCAGACTCTAAATCATCACTATAATTTTCTAAAATGATAGCTTTCGCTTCCTTTAAGAAGCCAAGATATGAATCATTACAATTCCTTATTACCAAAATTTTATCTTTTACCATATGAACTTTTGGACCCTCCCGGTCATCAATGACAATAACCCTTCCGGTTACATGTCCTCCATATCCTTGATGTCCTCTTAGCAAAACATCTCCGATATTCTCTACTATCATCATATTTGTTGTGCCGGAAACACCGAAAGGAGCACCTGCTGTCAATACGACAATATCCCCTAAATGGACATACCCTCTTTGCAAAGCAAAATCACTCACTCTCTTAAAAGCTTCAGAAATCGTCTCAAAATGTTCACTAAATAAAGGGATAACTCCCCAATTCAATGACAATTGATGATATACTTTGATGTTATCAGTTAAAGCAATAACAGGGATATCCGGACGAAGGCGAGAGACAAGACGAGGCGTATAACCTGTACTTGTAAATACGAAAATAGAACGAGCTTGTGCATTATATGCCGTATTAACAGACGAAAATGCTACAGCTGATGGAACATCATGATAAATCTTGCTGCCATGAAGGGTAAAAAAGTCCTTATAATTTATATCTTCTTCTGTTACACCACTTATTCTGTGCATAACTTGTACAGATTCAATAGGATACTTCCCCATTGCTGTTTCAGCTGATAACATTAAAGCTGAGGTACTATCGTAAACGGCATTTGCGACATCAGATACTTCTGCTCTGGTAGGCCTTGGATTCGTATTCATCGATTCCAGCATCTGAGTAGCTGTTATTGCAGGTTTTCCGGCTAGATAACATTTACGAATCATCATTTTTTGAAGCTTTGGAACTTGACTTAAAGGAACCTCGACACCTAAATCCCCTCTAGCTATCATAATACCATCTGCAACCTGCAAAATAACATCGAAGTTATCAATCCCTTCATGACATTCAATCTTAGCAATGACAAGAGTCTCTCCCTTACCATGTTCCTTTAATAACTGTTTAATAGAATGAATATTAGCATCGTTTCGAATAAAAGACGCTGCTACTATGTCAATATCTTGCTCACAACCAAAAATGAGGTCTTTAATATCCCTGTCAGTTAGAGCCGGTAAATTTAAAGGCACGCCCGGAATATTAACCCCTTTGCCGGAACTTAAAATACCTGCATTATCAATTTCGATTAGAATCCCCTCACCATTCTTATCTATAACATGACTTGAGACATAACCATCATTGAAGAGAATCGTATTGCCAACGTTCAAATATTCCAGAACAAACGGCGGACAAATCATCATCCTTGAGTCACTCAAAACATTTTCATCGTTGACTAGCCGGATTTGATCTTTCGCTTTTACTTTTATCTCATCATTTGGAATCTGACCGATTCTAACCTCAGGACCTTTAGTATCCAACATGATTGCTAAGGGTTTTCGTAAATCAGCCCTTGCACGTTTAAGAATTTGAATCGTTTGCAAATGTTCATCGTGTGTTCCATGGCTAAAGTTTATTCTGGCAATATTCATACCTGATTGGATTAATTCTATAATCTTCTCATATGAATTAGTGGCAGGACCAATGGTACATACAATTTTTGTCTTAATCAAAATTTATCAACCTTTATATAAATAATTAAATGTAAATAATTAAAAATGATGGCTTTTCATATTAACCGGACCCATAATATCATTCTATCATAGCTTTTATTAATAGCTCAATATAACAAATCTTGTAGAGTATTCTCATATTCTGTTAGCATGCGACTAAGGAGGCAAATCAAAATGGGCTATAATCCTCTATTCTATAAAAAAGTTAATAGTCTCGTAACCCTTCTATTTATTATTGGGATGTTAATCACCTTGTTTTTCAAGGAGTTAAACGTTTGGGACTCGGTTATTATTTGCTTTGGAGCCGCTCTGGCCATTCGTCAATATCTAGTTGGCAAAATAATCGATATTATAGTAACCGTAATTATATTCACCGCCATATTTATATTCAATAATTTTTATTACTGCGAACTTAGTATATTTATATTGTTATTAGTTGCTGCTTTATACATAATGATTCGTCAGTATTTAAGTATTTATAAGCATAGATGCGATGCCGATTGGCATAGTAAAAAATTTAATAATGAACCTCATTAACAAAAATACCATTGATGCAAAAATTTAAATTTAGCTCAAAAGCAGTAGACCTATTTGGGGGGGGGATTGTATTAATTGGCTTAGCTATTTGCGATCTAACTAATAATCTTTGGCCGGGGATCATCTTAGCCGTTGGCTGCGCTCTTGCCGTAAAACATGCGTTACAAAAAAAGATTTTAGACGCTGCGTTATTTCTATTAGTCCCGATTTTAATTTTTTTTATTATCACCTACCCACTTACCTTACCTGATCAATTTTCAACTCCAATACTGTTAAGTATTCCGGGGCTTTATATCCTCATCAAAGGCTTTACCCTTATTATAAAAGAAAAGCGTACACCTAATACTCTTGAATTAGAAAAATAAATGGTTTGTATTTATGGTAATATCATCTGATAACTTACTTCCGGGTTCGATAGCTCTTATAGGTGTTGCTTCGGGAAGCTATGCTGCCCTTTTGGCCGGGAGGTCTGTTTTCGGATCAGACACTCTATCACAACGCTATAATACTTTCCAAAAGATGTTAAGTGATAGCAGCTTATCATTATTAGATCGAATCTATTCTGCTAAAGAGATCGCTTTTGGATCGGCTACTTGGACTCAAAGAGCCTCAAATTTTATCAAAGCCTGCTTCTATAGTGCAATCTCTTATAGCGCTTATTCTGCATTTCATTCTTTCAATCACTCAACTACTTCTTCATCTGACCCTGACTATGTACCTACGCCTCAAAGCAAACTAGCATTTAAAAGATTAACAAAAGAATTTAAGCAGTGTCCTGCAGCAAAATCATTTTTAGACGATTTGAAAAGAAAATATTCCATTCAGTTTCGGTGGTCAACTCGTATTCCGAAAGCTGCAATCGAATCTAACCATGACAGTTACCCTTTTTTTATCAAACCCAAAATAACTATTCTAATCAATCCCAAGATCTCACCGGGGGAAAAAGTTATGGGTCTTTTATTTGAACTAGCTAACTCATGTCACTTAAATAAGTTTAAACTTATAAGTGATTTTGCATCTCAAGGAAAGTTATCTAAAGAACAATACGCACAACTGATAGAGAAAGTAGAGGATCGTACAGCTAAATTGCATCACCGGATTGCCTCCCGGTGTGTACAAAAAGGTATTTGGCCTTCAGAAATAGATGCTTTTGCAAACGTTAAATATAATCACTTTTTTCACGGATATGCTCAAGAAATATCCGGCCATACGCAAATGTATCGAAATCAATGGCAGAGCACTTATAAGCGCAATTTTTGTTATAAGCAACCTCTGCACCCCGATTGTTCTAAACAGAATGATTCCTACTCTGCAAGCAATTCTTTTTTTAACACTATTAATCGACAAGCTGTTTTAGATAGCATTCCCATGTCGATAAAAAATATAATTAGGCAAATACCTACTTGTTTGGATTAAACCTCCTCTTAGCAAACAATTCCATCTAGACTTAAACTCTCTATCCTTTATAGAATCTTATCCTTATCTGATGTAAAGATTTGATTATGCGAAAACTATTTGCGAAGTTATTAATATTGTCTTTTTTCTCATCTGCCACATTTGCTCACGAATTACTTGTGAATTCTAAACAACTCTTAGTTATGACTACCAAGGATTGGAGTACTACCACAGGAATACTCCAACGTATGGAACGTCATTCTATTGATGATGATTGGCAAATTATTGGAGACTCTATACAAGCCAGCGTCGGGAAAAATGGAATGGGGTGGGCTTGCCATCATATTGATGAGAACATAACCTTTAATGAACCCATTAAAATGGAAGGGGATAATAAAGCTCCGGCAGGTATCTTGGATTTAGGATCCGCTTTTGGATTCAATCCAATAGACGATTATACCACATTAAAACTACCTTACTTGTTTCTTCATCCTGCAATAGAAGCTATCGATGATGTCAATTCCATGTTCTATAACCAAATCATAGATACAACGACTCTCTCTTTAATAGAATGGAATTCATCAGAGAAAATGGGCTTGGAACCACTTTATAAATGGGGCTTAATTATAGAATATAATACCCATACACCACAAGTAGGATACGGTTCTTGTATATTTATGCATATTTGGAAAAGCCGTGAACAAGGAACAACCGGATGTACGGCTATGAATGAAACCGATTTATTAACGCTTCTTTATTGGCTTGATCCCGATGCAAAACCAAAACTTGTACAATTACCAAAAGATGCTTATATAAAACTAAAGGATACATGGAATCTACCTGAACTTAAATTCAATGAATAAAGAAGAAAACTATCAGTTATACGGCCCTTATAAAATCGTTCGCCCAATAGCCAAAGGAGGAATGGGAGAGGTTTTTTTAGCCTACGATAATATATGTAAAAGATATGTGGCATTAAAACGCATTCGATCTGACTTAGAAAATAAAGAAAACATACAAAAACGCTTTATTAGAGAAGCTCGGATTGCCAGTAGCTTAGCCCACCCAAATATTATTCCTATTTATAATATTCAAGATCAAGACAATGCCTACTATACTATGCCTTATGTTGAAGGCAAGACGTTAAAACAGATCTTAAAAGAGGCCTACTATATCGAAAAGAAAGAAGGAAAAATCTCTCAAGAAGGATCTATCCCCTCTTTAATGCGTGTTTTTTTAACGATCTGTGAAGCTATATCATATGCACATGCAAGAGGCATTTTACATCGAGATATTAAACCGGAAAATATTTTGATAGGTAAATATGGTGAAGTCTTTATTTTTGATTGGGGGGTCGCTGAAAAAACAAAGATTGCTTACCTAGAAGATGAAGAAGACTGTTACCTGTCTTCAATTAATGATAAAGAGGATGAATATGAAAAACTAACGAGACCGGGTAAAATTGTAGGCACCCTTCCCTTTATGGCTCCTCAGCGTATCTTTGGAAGGCCCGCAACTCCATTAGCCGATATCTATGCCTTAGGTGTCATGCTTTATTTTATCTTAACCCTAAGGCTTCCATTCAAACGCAAATCCTTAAAAGAAGCACGTCAAACAGTACATTTAGAGCAATGGCCCGAGCCTACTAAAGTAGCTCCTTACCGTGATATTCCTCAAATGCTGATACACATTGTAAAGAAGTGCCTTTATCCGGATCCTCAGAAACGCTATCAAACTGTCAAAGATCTCATCAAAGATCTAAAACAATTTATCGAAGGAGGATCCGAATGGTTCCAGATTGCCGAACTCAATATCCATAAGAAAGAAGATTGGCAATTTCAAGAAAATGTCCTTTTAACCAAACAATTAGCTATTGCTCCGGATGATAAAACCGTTGAATGGGTTAGCTTAATGATTTCAAAAGCTTCTTTCGAAGGAACGACTCAATTAAAAGCGAATGTCAAAATCACAGAAGGTAAGGGAATCGGGTTCTTATTATGCGTGCCCGAATCACAAGAGCGAAATTCTCCTTACGATGGTTATAGTCTTTGGCTAGGAGATACTCATATCAAACTATTTCGAGGCCAGGTCGAGGTTTTACATCTTACTGAGATGTTTTTAGAAAACAATAAATGGTTTCAAGTACGAATCGAGAAAATTGATAACAACTTTTATCTCTATCTAAGTGAAGAACTGATATTTTCATATATTTCTCATCTACCCCTTATTGGTACTCATATTGGCGTTCTTTATCGAGATGCAGACTTTGAAGTCTCAGAACTTATTATCGCTGTTGCCAGCCCTAGTATTACGATTAGTTGTCTAGCAGTACCCGACTCCTTATTAGCATATAAAGCGTACGATAAAGCTTTAATAGAATATCGCCGAATTGGCTATTCATTTCCCGGAAGACACGAAGGCAGGGAAGCTTTTTTTAGAGCCGGGGTCACACTCCTGGAACAAGCAAAAAATTTCAAAGCAAAAAAAAATGCCAAGAAAATATTTTCTTTAGCTTTAGATGAATTCGAAAAGCTGCGACATACGCCGGGAGCTCCTTTAGAATATTTAGGAAAAGCACTCGTATACGAGGCATTAAATGAAAATGCAGAAGAATTAAAATGTTTGGAACTTGGGATAAGACGATATCGACAACACCCTCTTCTCTCATTAGTATATGCTCAAATCATCTACCGTATGCATCAAAGTTCAAGCCATGATAGAAGAGCGACCTATCGGTTTGCTTTGCTTGCAACCAGACATATTCCTAAAAAATTTATCGATACTAACTCCATTGCATTAATTAAAAACTCTAAATTGCATGGTGATGATTTATTTTTCTTAGAACCTTCCGATTCCACTGCAAGCGAGATTCAAGAAGATATGGACCTTTCCATCTATTTATCTATCTCCTTAGCTAAGCCTTATATCATTCTTGAAATAATCAATGAAATATTACATTCCAAAACCCCCTCTCCAACCCTTTTAAGAAACGCTTTAATGGGTCTTTATTTCTTAGGTGTTCATGAACTTAATAATACGATCAAAGAAAAATTGACGACCTATATCCAACAACTACCCAAAGACAACAGAAATGATCTCGCTTTAATAGAAGCGCTTATTCCTCTCATTAATAAAACTCATTTATCTCAAGCAATTACACTCTTTTTTAAACATGTCAACACACAATTAACTTCTAGCCAAGAAAGCATTCTCTTTTTTTTATTAGAAGAGGCGTTACGCTTTAAACAAGAAAAACTTATTGAACCTGTTTATCTAAAATTAGAAGACAAAAAGATCAATTATAAACAAACATTTCGCATGGCATGTTATCGTCTTTGGGGCTTCCTTCTTTTACAAGAAAATGAAAATTGCGAAAGTATTTTTAATGACTTTTCTTTAGATGATCCGGATGTGGAATCTTCTATTTTCTTTTTTTTATACGGTTGTTACTTACAGGCTGTTAAAGGCAAAAAAGAAGCTCTTAAGCACTTTTTAAACGTTTTAGAAGTACCTTTTCCTAAATCTTACTCTCTTGGTTGCTACTATATTTCTAAAAAACTTAACTCTTTAAACAGTTTCAAAGAAAAGGCCTTCTCTTTGGAAACAAAAGAATTTTATAAACAACTCTATCTTTTCTATACATGCCAAGGTGATTCAAAATTGTCACAAACGTATTATAATTTATGGCTAAAAGAGTTTCCTTCCGTTAAGCAATCGGCGGATCCGGATGCCTCTTGGGTTAAAAAAAAGAAATAAAGCTATTTCGGTTATTTAGGGGTTATTTTGTTTCCGATAACCGAGAAGGCTTTATTCATCACATAGACGTCAGACCGGCGAATGAATCTGAGGTAACCCAATTGTTATACTCAAGGTAAACGTTTACTGACCGATAAGGGTTTCTCATCATCAGATAACCGCTCTTATTGAAGAAATCACGGTATTCGAGACGGTCTTTCTCATAAAGCAGTTAGGGGTCATCCTTTAAAATGGAGTCAATATCGATTTAACAAAATGATTGCGAAAAGATGATTTCGTATAGAGCAAGCTTTCGGTACTTTAAAAAGAAAATTTTATATGGGTAAAGCCGACATTCCTAGACCTCTAAACAAGTTTTTCTAATTAAGCCATACATCCTTATTGCAATTACTGCCTGTCCCGCACTTACTTTTCTTTGTGGATGATTTTTTAATCCGGTATCAATCCTTTCCGCTACTTTTAGATCGCTGCAAAGTGCTGCAATTAATCCATGGTGATCCATGTTCACTGTTTGAATATTATCTCCTGCAACTTCCGGCATAACTTTTCTCCTTGTATCAAATAAAAAGTAACAGGATAGGCAATCTATAATTCTAATTCAAAAAAAATATCTTACGGTCTAGGAATGTCGGGTAAAGCTTCTTATTTTTCTCGATTAAAAATCAAAGGACAATTTTATATGAAAGCTTTGTGCTTTAATTTGAACAAGGCCCAGAAAGAGTTGTGTGTGACCCTCATTAACGCAAGCTTGGTCAAACAAAGAACTTTACAGGAGGCTTTACCCCGCTTCAAGTCGCTCTTGTAGTTCTTCTAAAGCTGTCGCTGTAGTTAAAATAACGATAATGGAAATCATTGCCGCTTTTAAAGCTAAAGCAGCAGCAGCATATGAAGCAATTATAGCTTTTCCGGTACCAGCATCTAAGGCACTAAAATGGCTATCTTGTTTGGAAGAAAAGTTTTTAGCTTCAGCTGAAAAAATATTAGATTCTGCTATTATGGCCTTTTCAGCTATACCATAAGTACTTAATGCTATTTCTATTAAATACTTAGAAAACTCTTCTAAACCGGAGGATCTAACAATATCAGCAAGGTTGAAAGTCACCTCTGATGCCTTTTGGGCTATATCTACTAAAGAAGAATGATCAATATCTTTGTCATTAATAAAATAATTCATATTATATCAATTAATACATTAAGTAGTTTTTGTTCTTTATTATATTTTAAATCTTTACAAAAGTCAACACTAACTATAAAAAAACAAAACATAACGGCTGTTAAATAACAACTGTTGTGTTTTAAAGCTTTATTTATATATTTTTTATCGACTTTTAAAAACCATCCCTGTTCCTCTACCCGGAGACATTAAATAATTATTTGAATAAACTTCTCTCGTATAAGAATTTAAGCCGGTAAAAATAATACCGTTTTGATCCTCTGTGTCTTGAAGCCGTAATGGCAATAACTTAGCTGTTTGCATTTTATGATCATTTTTTACACTACTAAGTACAGCCTCACTCTTCTCTTGCTTAACTTCTTCTGCTTTTGCAACCTCCTCTTCTTTTGGCGCAGATTCCTTAGAATCAACAACAGATTTCTCAGGATATCTTACAGATACCGGTTCTTTTTCTTCTGCAGATTGAACAAGTGAATTTTCACTTATTTCTTCTTCAATCTTTGGAGTATTCTTTAAAGAGATCTCTTCATCTTCACTAATCCAAACATCTAAATCCCTCGGCTCACTAAGCTCGGTAGATTCTGATATTTCGGCAACCGTTCCTTCCGGAATATAAAACTTCTTAGAGTACATAGCTGCTCTACTAATAACCTGAGTAGACTTAGAAGCTTTTACTATATTAAGTGCATTGATATCTCCAACATCCTTTTGGAAATCAATCTTACCCTCAGATTCTACTGTTAAATCAACAGGTAGAGGTGAGATAGAATCCGCATTAACTGTTCCTTGGAAGATAATTCCTGCACTTCCTTTATCAATGAGATTGGCGCTTCTGGTCAGAACCACATCGCCGGCGTAAACCATCGCTCCACCTTGTGCTGTCATATCAGCATCGATTTCAATTTTAGAAGCTGTTGCTGATAGAGACTCAAGTGGTACGCTATTACCCACTGTAGCATCGAAGCAAATTTTTGCATTGCCTGCAACCGCCCTTAACTGTTTAGGCCCTTCAATAGATTTATGGAAATAAATGTTTCTACCCGGAGTATTACCTGAAGTAGAGCGCACGGTAGTATTACCGGCTAAATTTAATTCACCCATATCTATCGTTTTATTCACTGTTTCAATGATACCTTGGGTATATGTTTTATTACCTGTCGTATCCAACTGCGAATGGAAGGTTAGTACAGTACTATCATTCTTACCAAAAGTCAGTGACCCCGTATTTGCAAAAACCACTTCCCCTTTAACAAATCCACCACCTAACAAGCTTAGCGAGACCTCTTCTCCAAAAACAGATAAATCATTTGTATCAACTATACCTGCTACTACAACATCATTATGAAAGGCTAATGAAGGTGAAGATGTAATCAAATCATTTACATTCACAGCACCGGTAAAGATAAGATAGGTTGATGTATTAAGTGTCAAATGACCAATTTCAATATCACCATAAATGTTAATGTGACCGGGTCCTGTTTGTAAGAATAATTTTGATCCCAAGTTCTTACTGTTTATATTACCTTTTACAATAATATTATGATCCGATGTATCCAGGGTAGTATTACTTAATAAGTTAATATCTGAGAATTCTATTATACCATGAGACTTAATCTTACCCATCATTGAAACAGGACTATCAGTGATCCTTAATGATCCTGAAAAGACTAAGATATTAGATTCATTACCACCAAAAACAACTCCACCGGTGTTAGCGAATTGAGTATCTCCGGTAATCGTACCGCCACCCAGTAGATGAAAATATTTACCGCTACCGTTGGTAGCTACTCCTAAAGCGCTTATGCTTTCAGTAATAGTTGTATTGTCATTAAATATTAAGTTAGGAGAAGTTGTCTGCAAGTTATTCACATCAACCGAATATGGGAAACTAATATCTTTATTGGTAATCAAGATCAAACTGTCAAGTGGTGTCTGATTTCCAATTTCCCGATCGAAGACGATCATTCCATCTGATCGATTTGTTTCAATCTCAAGTTCATAATTACCGTTAACCGATCCATGGAAATAAGTAATCCCATCTATAATTTTAAGGTTATTGGTTACAATAAGATCTCCGTTAAAGCAGACCTTACCAAGCTGTGCATTCACATCAGAATTGATAGAGATTTGTTTAGCAGTTACCGTTAAAGCATTAATTGGTTGGCTTACACCCACTTTTCCTTGAAAGATGATGTTATCTCTACCGGAATCCACTTCTAGCACTCCGTTACCGTCTATACTTGAATGAAAGTGGATCTGCTTGCCTTCAGTACCATTCTCAGTTGTCAGAATCTTCAGATTGCCGGTCATAGTCAAGGCATCCATATCAATTGTTTGATTTACGGTTTTAAGAATTCCCTGAGCTCGAGTGTTCCCTGCTGTTGTATCTATAGATCCTAACACGGTTAATACAGATTTCTTACTATCACCTAGTGTGATAGTTCCCGTATTATAAAACATAGCGTTTCCTTCGATTACCCCTCCGCCGAGTATGCTGACAAAATTATCTGATCCAATCGCAATGATGTCTTTTGAATGAATGGCGTAACGGATCTCCGTATTCCCTGCGAATGTAAGGGTTGGAGTTGATGTTGTTAGAGTTCCCGTATTCAAGACCTGAGGGAAAACAAGTTCATTATTGGTAACGATGCCTAAATGATTTAATGGGATGGATTCTCCAACTCCTTTGTTAAAGTGTACCACAGCATCTATATGTGATAATTCAATCTCTAAGTCAAAATCACCATTTATATTTCCATTAAAAATAACCCCTTGAGATCCTCTGTTTCGAACTATCGCATCATTAGTTACCAGCAGATCGGCATCAAAATTTATCAATCCATTTTGGATATTCATAACTGTTTTAAGTTCGATCTCTTTAGCACTAACTTCCAAGGAATCCAATGCAATTTGAGATCCAATCTGATCATCAAAAAATACTTTTCCCTTTCCGGCTTGAACAACTAAACTATGTTGTCCATCTACATGTGAATAGAAATGTATATTCTGTCCTTCAGTAGAAGCCTCATTAGACTGAATTGCTAAAGGACCGGAAATATAGAGTTTACTGAAATTGATTTCATGATTGATTGTCCGGATCTTTCCTCTTGCTTGAGTAGGGCCGGCTGTTCTTTCAAGGTTTCCTTTAAAGATAAAGTGATCAATATCATTGTCACCTAATACTAATGCACCGGTATTTGCAAAGTTAGCATGACCTGAGAATGTTCCTGTCCCAAAGAAAAGAGCTGCTTTTCTGACACCATCAGTTAAAACATTAACAGCTATAATAGACTTCAAAATCTCAACATCATTTGAAAAAATTAATAATGGAGCATTTGTCTCAAGTTGACCCAGTCGAACAACATCAGGAAAAATAACATTATTAACGGATAATAAATGTAGCTTATTTAATGGTAGAATATTTCCTACTTCATTCAAGAAAGTTATCGTTCCGTTCAATCCCTTCGTTTCCAAGGTTAGATTGTACGCTCCATTAACAGGACCTAAGAAAGTAATACCGGTAGCTCCGCCATCAACTAGAGTAGCATCTTGTGTCAACAGAACATCTCCATCAAAATAAAGAGCTCCGGCTTGAGCTGTCATATCAGCTCCAATTTCTATTTGCTTTGCCAACACATTTACTGAGTTTAGTGCCATCTTCTTACCAATTGCTTTTTGGAAGCTTACCGCACCACCACTCGTATTACATATAATATCTAAATCATATGCTCCATCAATGGTTCCATAAAAAGTAATCCCTTCACCTAGATTTGAAATGCTAACATTGTTAGCTAAGAATAGATTACCTTTAAAATTTAAAGGACCCTCTCCCACCGATACATTACTTCTGATTTCAATCTCACTAGCTATAATATCCATTGCACTTATAGGAGATTCTCCCCCTATCTTTGAATTAAAGAGTACATTGGCCATCCCTGCATCAATAATAACCGGATTATTGCCATCTACTTTAGAGTTGAAATTGATCTGCATCCCTTCCGTATTATCGGCTGTAGTCTTTAGTGTTAATGCCCCTTGAGGAATCAATACATTCATATTAATTATCTTATTAACCGTTTGAATAGTTCCTCTCGCCAAAGTCCGGCCAACAGTTCTATCAAACTGTCCTTTGAAGGTGAAAGTAGAGCGATCATTTTTTCCTAAGACAAGAGTACCTGAATTTTCAAATAATGCAGAGCCTTCGAAACTACCGCCTCCTAATAACACAACATTTTTTCCATTCCCTTTACAATTGAAGTTATTGGCCAGGCAAACTCCACTAATGGAAAGGTCATTATAAAATGTTATGGAAGGAGATGATGTAGCAAAGTCTTTAACCTTTACTACTGTTTTAATGTCTGTCTCTTTAGAAGTTTCTAGGGTAAGGTTTTGTACCTCAATGTTACCGGCTAAAGAAATCTCTCCCTGAGATGTCTTAATGCTTAAGTTCACATCTTTCTCTAGTTGAGTTATTTCTCCGGATACTTTGAAGGTATGTCCATTGCTATCAAAAGAAGTATGCCCGGATAAACCCAAGTTAGCGAGCTCAACCAATCCATTTATATTAATATGTCCTTGCACGATTGTATCACCGGATAAAGAATGTAAATCGCTTGCAAATTGGAACGTATCGGATTGACTCGCTCCTAATTTTAATCCACCTGAATTAGTGAATTTGCTCTTTCCATTGATAACACCGCCACCCAGTAATTTTACTGTCTTACCTTCACCTTTAGTAATAAGGGCTTCTGTATTGATAGAACCATAAACAACTAAATCCTCATAAAAAGCTACGAATGGTGAAGTCGTTGTAAAGTCATTGACTGTCACCGGGACTTTGAAAGTTGCTGTAGAAGTACTCAAAAGATTAAAGTTATTAACATTAATCGGTCCATTAAACTCTACACCACCAACATCTGTTGAAATCGTTAAATCAGAGTTTGTTAACCCTTTATCAATAAATCCTTTGATATTTAAAATATTTCCCTTAGTAACAAAAGTGGTATCTCCGGATAAATACAAATCAGCTATATCCACTCTGCCATTTACAATTACTCTACCTTCAACTGTTGTCATACCAATTGAAGTATCCAAAGGGCCGGCAAAAACTAATTCAGCTTGTTGATAACCACCTAAAATAATTCCACCCGTATTGTTGAACGTAGAAGCACCGGAGACTTTACCGCCCCCTAAAATCTTAACTGTTTTACCTATACCTGTTGTATTTAGGTTGTTAACACTAATTAATCCATTAACTACAAAGTCATCAGCTAGTGTTATAAGGTCTGAATTGGCAATAAAATCATTAACCTTTAAAGAATTGCTAAAGGTAGTACGACTTGTTGTCATAAGATTTAAATTACTTATGTCAACATGGCCTGCAATCTCAATAAAACCTTCTGCAGTTTCAATACTAAGGTCAGCACGAGGCGTCGCCTGATTAATATTACCGGTCGTATGAAAATCATGGCCTCGTGTACTAAACCCGGTATTACCTGCCAATGTGAGAGACGAAATTTCTACATCCCCATTAACAACGATATTTCCCCGGGTAACCAGCAATGAAGATCGAGTATTTAAATCACTACCTATTATCAGAATATCTTTTTCACTGCCACCTAAGAAAATTCCACCGGTATTGTTGAAATCGATGCTATGGGAGATTTTCCCTCCGCCGGATAAGCTGATTGAGCCTTCACCGGAAGTATAAACTGATACAAGATCAACAGGACCATCGATAGTCAATCCTGCACTGTTGTCTAATTCGTTGAAGCCCTTAACAGCTCCGACTACTAATACCGCTCCTATTTCATTATTTTGACCTTTGAAAAATAAACGCTGTTTTCCAGGCCCTTTGGCTATAATATCAGAATTAATAGCCATAATAGGCTCTTCACGTTTTGAATTACTCAAAACAAATTCAAACCGATCTGCTTCAATTTGAAAGCCGTTCGTTCCTCCAACAGGAGCTTGAACGGTTAATTCATGAGCCACAATTTGATTAAAGCTTGATTGACAAACAATCTGTCCGGAGTGAGAGTTAGCAACGATTAAAGAAACCTTACCATTAGGAACTTGTATGTTATCTTTTCGCATACGTATCTCATTGCCTGCCCAGATACGTAAATCGATTGTTGATGATGAATTATAAAGATTAGCACTTATTGTAACCTTATTGGTAGCAGCTATATATAAGACACCACTAGAAAAATTATTAATAACTGAAGCATCTAATTCTACTTGTGGGCCACTAACCGGAGGGAAAGTATCTACTTCTTTATAATCTAAAGACCCTTCATCTTTAATGACGATGTTTGTTGGATCTAAAAACCATGTTCCCGCTTTTCCTTTCGGAGCATCTACATGAACTTCACCAACCTTAATACCCAAATTTTCTTTACCGGATGTTTCAACAAAACCACCATCACCACCGGCTTCTCCACCAAGAACGTATATTTTACCGTCAAACTGCGTAATGGTATCAGACCAAACAATGACCTTTCCTCCATTCCCTTCATTTAAAGCATTCGCTGAAATAGTTGAGTGTTGATCAATCGATGTTGTGGTTGCAGTCTTATGCGGTCCCTTACCTTCATAATCTCCACCTAGAAGAATTAAGCCGCCGCCTAAATAACCCGATGCATCTAAAACAGCCCCTTCTAAGTTTATAACATCTCCAAATACGTGAATGTTACCACCTGTATGTCCCGATTTTCCATTAGAAGTATCGATATCACCCTTTATCTTCGCGGTTCCATAATTTGATTGAAGCACTACAGTTGCACCTTGGATAAAACCGGAATGTAAAATAGCTACAGAGTTGAGATCGCTAAGACCCTGTATATTCTTTTTTTCATTCTCGGATGCCCCCATAGATTGACATAGCAAACCTTCAATTTGTAACGAACCGTTCTCAGTAATGAAAGCAGAAACATCTTCAGCAGCTATAATTTCGCCTTCATTTAATACATGTCGCCCTATAAATCGAACAAATCCGGTTGAGTTAATTTTACCTTTATTAATGACATCACCCTTTATATAAGAGAAATTGTCTTGGTAATGATTAAAATCATCATTGCCCAGCTCCGCTGCAATAACATAAAGTGATGCATCTTCTACCGATGATCCTAATGAAAATACTACACCTGCAGCATTGACAAGGTAAACGATTCCGTTTGCATCCAAACTGCCATCGATGTAAGTTGGTTCATCGCTTTCAATACGAACAAAAACCCTTGCATTACTATCCGACTGAATAAGGTGAACGCTTTCATTTTTTTCAATATTAAAGGATTCATAATTGATGATACTACCGTCTGAAGCCTCAATAATTGTAGTTAGCCCAGCACTAGTAAAGGAAACTTGCCCTTGTATTATCTGAGGATCAAATGGTGCAGCGGTTAAGGTTGTCCCGTGAAAGAGAAGACCTAAACACGCTGCTACAAGAGGGCTGAATAAATTGTACAATCTCATGACTGCCTCTTCCTTGATTGGTTTTACCTCTATAATCCATATAGAGTTGGTTACAAATTAGTTTATCTCTAACCTTATTTCGTCTTACCGTTTAATTTCATTTCTTTGCAAATAAAAATTTAAGCCCACCTGTATAATCTAAGGATTAGAGCTACCATTTTCTATTAATAAAGTCTTGAATCCAAGTGGATAAGAGTAATACTATTATTATTTATCTTTTCTTCCGCTCTCTTACATATACACGAAAAGAGAACTTGGCCTTGCTAATATTATCGCGCCTTATAACAAATCTATCTTGGAGTTGATTTTGTTTGTAAATAGGAAAAAATCAATAATTAAAAGAACAAATAAAAAAATCGAAAAAATGAAGTCCTATTAGGAGAAGAAACCACTGATTATCTTATATAAGAAAAAAGTATCCGAGATGGTTTTGCATAAAAACTGCAACGGTTGCAGTTTTTATGATTTTGTTTCAATCAAACGCTTAAAAAAGGATTTGTTGCATTATTTCTAATATTTTTTGTAAACGACATCTATCTTCTGATTCTAACACTTGCTTTCTTTTTAAAAGCGCTAATAGGTTTTTCTCTAAGGTATCCAATAGAATAACATTTTCACTTTTCTTGATGCGTTTATCTGTTTCTCTCTTAGGTAATGCTTCCTGAATACGGGAAAGTATCTCTTGAGCTTTTTCTCCATTATAACCTTGCACTATTAATTTTTTAGCCTCTAACTCCCCTTCTCTACAGGCTAATACATAAGCTGCTTTTAAAGGAATCTCTTTGATCTTAGGCCTTAAAGAAGGGGGTAATTGCTGATATAAACGATAATAGGCCAAGATATTATAAGGAGTTCTGGGACTCCCAAAGGTAAGTTTTAACCATTCTTCGAATACCCTCTCATTATAATCCTTTAAAAGGGTCCTGACTCTATTAATACGCTCTCCTATTAAAATCACTTGTTGCCGATTAATGCATTTAATTTCAGCTGTTAGATGTTTAACTTTTCGGCTATCTTTTTGGGCCTGATCTTCTGATACATCTCCCTCCGGCTGAACATCCAACATAAGATCATCAATAACTTTAGAATCATGTCCTTCTAAATCTTTGAAATCAAATATCGCCCTAAAACTACTAATAGGACGTTCCTTCTCTATCTTTTCAGCGGTATTTTTATTTTGAGATTCTACATGAGATTTAAACTGCTTTTTAAAGAGATTGACCTTTTTCATGACCGTTTCCTTATTTACTTAAGAGACCTTTGACATAACTTTAACTAATTTGGATTCTAACCTCTCACCTATTCACCGAATAAGCACATTACTGAGATTTTTATGACAATTAAGCGAGAAAACCTTTTGCTTTCGCATTGGGATGAAAGCGTCTCAATTAAAGTGTTCATTTTCATATCTTGTATACTATTCCTATCTTTTAGATCTACCTGTTGGGCCGGCGGTAAGTTAAGCCTTTGGAGATCATGTCAGAGCCGGGGAGCATGGGTTGGTTGAAGACCGTAAAAGTTCCCATGTGGGAATTTTTATTGCGCAACAAGTCTACTTCTCAATCCTAAAAAATACTTAGATCAAAACAGGCCCAAAATTATCATTTAAACCTCTATATTATGAATATGGCCTTATATTCCCATAAGCAACTTTTAGGGGTTTTAAGGCTATAGTTTGATAAAAGACACCTCTACCCTTAAGTATCCCGATGACTTTTCTGCTCGATGAAGAGTGAAATTTATGTTAAAATAGCTAACTTTTCTTCAATTTCTTTTAACTTATTTTCATTATCTTGCAGTAGTTGCTTCTGTTTATCGACGAGCTCTTTAGGTGCTCTTTCAATAAACTGAACATTACTGAGCTTATTCTTGAGTTTATCTACATTACCTTGAATACGTAGTACCTCTTTTTCAAGACGTGCTTGTTCTTGTTTTTGTAATTCTTCGGGTAATGGGATAATAATTTTGATAGAGCCAACAAAACCGGTACTGCTAAAGGCTTCATCAGGCTCTTTATCATCAATAAAAATATTTTGCGTCGGTAGTAAAGAAGGAATAATATTTTGATTCTCTTTGATTAGTTGTAGATCCTTATCTTGCAGAAGAGCTACGATATAAATATCGGTTTTAATACCGGGAGCGATTTTCATCTCTCCACGAATATTTCTTATGGTATAGACGACTTGTTCGATAAGGTTAAAACCATTTTCTATCTGTTGATCCATAGCGGATTTATCCAATACCTTAGGATAAGGCGCTATCATGCAGCTATCGGCAAGAAGAGCTTGTATGGTATCTTTAGTATAAATATCCGCGTCTTCATTTAGCATTATGTTATCGAAATATTCTTTGATCAGTTGAAATAACTCTTCTGTAATAAAAGGAGCCATTGGGTGTAATAATCTAATAGCACTCGTTAAAAGAATAACGAGAAGAATTTGTTTGTTTTCTCTATCTTTTTGATCACCGGATTTTCCAAAAAGAACGGGTTTAACAATCTCAAGGTAATAGGCGCATAATTCTTTCCAATAAAAATTGTAAGCGCTTATGGCAGCATCTTCATAGTTATAGGTAGTAAGATAGCCATTGACGTCCTCGATTGTTCGATTTAGCCTAGATAAGATCCATTTGTCTTCTAAAGCAAGTATTAAAAAATCAAGCCCTTTACTCAAATTTTTAGCCGATAAAGCTGTGGTATTGGCTTGTTCATTTCCTTGTAAGTTCATGAAAATAAAACGGGCACCATTCCATAACTTATTAGCAAAGTTTTTGAAATCTTCAAATTTACGTCTATCGAGATCAATCTGATGAGATAACACAGGGCTAGCACAAAAAGCCATGCGCATAGCATCAGTACCATATTGATCAATGATCTCTAAAGGATCGATAGCATTGCCTTTGGATTTTGAAATTTTTTCCCATTTAGAATAGACATCTTTAGGTGTCGGTTCCCGTAAGTCGTAATCGAGGCGTTCTTGTTGCGAAACATAATGGATATGCCCTTCATCATTGATACGCCAATAGGATTTACCAAAAATCAGTCCGGTTAATAACACTTCAGGGAAGGGGAGTGTATTTTGAATATATTCTCCCATCATTAACATCCTGGCTACCCAAAAGAATAGAATATCGTGGCCCGTTACTAAAATGGAGTTGGGATAAAATGCTTGTAACTCATCGGTATTATCCGGCCATCCTAACGTACTAAAAGGCCATAGAGCAGAAGAAAACCAGGTGTCTAACACATCTTCATCTTGATACCAGTCATTTGGGTTAGCTTGTACTTCTTTGGGAAGACCCCTATCTGTAAAACAGATGATCTTTTCAGGATTATTTTTATGATACCAAACAGGAATACGATGGCCCCACCACAGTTGTCTGGAAATACACCAGTCTTTTAAGTTATTAATCCAATAGCGATAAGTTTGTTCCCAGCTCTTAGGATGTATCTTGATTTTATTTTTATCAACAGCTTCTAAAAGCTTATCTTTAAAATTAGACATCTTGATAAACCACTGCTTAGAGATATAGGGCTCTATCGTTGCCTTTGAACGGTAAGAGACACCGACTCGATGTGGATGGTTTTCAATTTTTATTAAAAGACCTAACTCTCTCATCTTTTCTACAACATGAATACGAGCCTCTGCCATAGTCATTTCTTGAAAGGGACCTCCATTTTCATTCACCCTACCATCCGGTGTCATGATATTAATGAAAGGGAGATTGTGAGAGATACCCATCTCATAGTCATTAGGATCATGGGCAGGTGTGATCTTCACAGCTCCGGTTCCAAATTCAGGGTCAACACGTCGATCGGAAAAAATAGGGATTTTTCTATCCATGATAGGTAACATAACAGTTTTTCCTATCAAATGTTTATAACGTTCATCTTTTCCCGATACAGCAACTCCTGTGTCACCGAGCATCGTCTCGGGTCTGGTTGTAGCAATAGGAATAAAGGCCGACCCATCAGATAGGGGGTAGTTAAAGTACCATAAAAAACCCTTACGCTCTTCGAATTCTACTTCGTCATCGGCTAGTGCTGTTTGTGTGACAGGATCCCAATTAACAAGATAATCTCCACGGTAGATAACCCCTTCATCATACATCTTTTTAAAGACCCGGCGAACAGCTAAGTTGCTTTTTTCATCCATTGTAAAACGCTGTCTTGACCAATCACATGAGCATCCGAGGCGTCTTAGCTGAGTAACGATGGTGTCTTCTGTTTTCTCTTTAAAGTCCCAAATATGAGAAACAAATTCTTCTCTGGTGTAATCTTTTCGTCTTTTCCCAAATTTTTCTCTTAGGAAACGCTCTACTACCATCTGAGTCGCAATGCCGGCATGATCGGTGCCGGGAATCCAGAGGGTTTTAAACCCTTGCATTCTTTTCCATCTAACTAATACGTCCATTAGGGTATTACCCAGAACATGGCCCATATGTAGGATACCTGTAACGTTAGGAGGGGGCATCACAAGTGAGAAAGGGGGCTGTTTAGAGGAAGGATTAGCCTTGAAAAGACCCCTTTCTTCCCAAAATGAATACCACTTAGATTCGATTTCTTTAGGGTTGTAAGTTTTTGAAAGCTCTACCATAGTATTTTCCTTATCTAGAGACCAAAAATATTATCAAATAAAAGAAAAAAAGTATATATTTTGATAAGTTGTTGATAATAAGTTTGTTAATGATTAAGCCCTCTATTAAACATATAAAATTAAAATTTTAACTAATTAATATTTAGAGTTTTAAAAAATAATAATTATCAGTTATTTATTGAAAATAATTTAACCATATGCTATAATGATTAACAGAAAGATAGTTTATAATAGGCAATCCCTATAAACACCTTAAGAAGTTAATCGGAGGATTAATAATAATGACAGCATGTAACAACTCTCTTAATAAAGTTCCTAACCTCACCCCTATCCCAACACCCCGGTCACCTGATAAATTACCTAATAAAGATTTCAGTGTGAAGATAACAGGAACTAATGCAAGTCCATCGACCGTTAACGGAAGAAATTTGTTAAAACAATTCAGACAACAACAGGGTAAATTTCCGAAATTTAACCAAAATATATCATACGCAGCTTTAAATTCTATAAAGACATTACCTTTCAATCTGTACAAAAGAGTAACAGCTTAAAGAATAGTCTTAAAACTCATTTATTCATTTATAAATACCCAAAACCTTAAAAGGTTTTGGGTATTTTTTGTCTTAAAATGGGATTGCTATTTTTGAAAGCTTTCAACCCTAAAGGAAAAGAATGCCTGATTTAACAATCTCTGCCTAGATCTGACATGATCTCCAAAGGCTTATAGAAAAAGCAAGATATCGGCTTATTTCTCTAGGATTACCTTCTATTTTAGATAATTTATCAAATAATAGGCATAAATTTGTTTTATGGAATTGGTATTATTCCTCAGTTTAAATAGGTTGAAACATTATTCAACCCAAAGAAGGAACAAAGGGCTTTTTAAGCCACTTTTTTTGCTGCTATTTCTTGCTTTACAATTTGGATAAAGGATTTAGTTTCAGATGCAATAACAGCTGATAGGCCCAGCAATCCAATTAGATTAGGTAATGCCATCAGTCCATTACAAATATCAGCTATATTCCATACAAGTTCTAATCCCATACCGGCACCGAAAACAACCATTATCGTTGCAACGATACGATATAAAATCGTAGACTTTATTCCGAAAAGATATTCAAAGCATTTTTCACCATAATAGGCCCAGCCTAAAATCGTTGAATATCCAAATAAAATAACAGCTATGGTAACAACAAATCCGCTTCCTTTCAATACCGAATCAAATGCCCTTACTACCATGGCTGATCCATTTAATAGGGTACCGTCAGCATTGGCTTGACCAAGCACATCTGTTACGGCTAAAACAAGACTTGTAATGGTACAAACGATAAAAGTAGCCATAAAAGCGCCACTCATTGAAATCATCGCTTGCCTTCCCGGTTGATCGGTCTTAGCAGCAGCTGCAGCTATTGGTGAACTTCCTAAACCTGCTTCGTTAGAAAAGACCCCTCTAGCAGTACCCGTTCTTAAAGCGATAATAAACGAAGAGCCAATAAAACCACCTGTGGCTGCTTGTCCTGTAAAAGCAGAGGAAATAATGGTATTAATACCGGATGGAATCAGTGTGTAATTCATGATAATAATGAGAAGACCTCCGAAGACATACAAAAAAGCCATTACCGGTACAAGGTACTCCGTAACCCATCCAATGCTCTTAATCCCTTTCAAAAGAACTAAACCTGTAAAAAGAGCAATGATAATGCCCGAACCCCAATGACTCATATGAAAGACTTCAAAAGCTACATTAGCAATTGAGTTCGACTGAACCATATTTCCTGTTGTTAGAGCCGTAATCGATCCCATCACAGCAAAAAAGATCGCCCATTTTTTCCATTTTAGACCATTAGCTAAAAAATACATGGGTCCACCACACATCTCGCCTCTACCATCTTTCTTACGATATTTTATCGCTAAAATAGCTTCTGAAAATTTGGTAGCCATCCCAATAAATCCTGTTACCCAAATCCAGAAGACAGCTCCTAAACCTCCGATAGTAATGGCTGTAGCAACCCCTGCAATACTTCCTATTCCAATCGTTGCACTCATAGCTGTCATAAGAGCTTGAAATTGGCTGATATCTCCTTCGGAATTATCATCTTTACGTGTAAAAGCTAACTTTAATGAATACCAAAGATAACGAAATTGCAATCCCTTTAAAAGAATCGTTAGATAAAGTCCGGTTCCTACTAAAAGAATCAAAAGCGGCGGGCCCCAAATCCAATTCTTAATAATTTCAAGAACTTGTAGTGTGTGTTCCATACTAAATATTTCGTAAAATTTTTAATATAAACACTATAATCTTTTGAAGGTTAAAAAGCCATGATGGATAAACCGGCTAAGTATAAGACCTCATCGTTTCACTCAGAAGCTATGAACTAAAATTTTTAGATAATACTTCCGACATTCCTAGACCTCTAAACAAGTTTTTCTAATTAAGCCATACATCCTCATTGCAGTCTTTCCAAACAAAACAATAATCTTTTTCCGAAGACGGGTTAAATTTGTGATCATTTCTTTACAAATTCTCCGGGAAGTCTTCTGAAAAAAACGGATTATTCCGATACCTTCCATAATTTGGAAAATCCATCTTAATGTTGGATTTTTGACTTCCTTTCCTAATTGGTTGGGTAATGTCTCTTCTGTTTCTATCAATTTTTGTCGAAGTTGATATTGTCCGATATTATAAACCATTAAACACAATGTCATAACCATCATTAATGCTTCAATGCGTCGAGGGGTTTTTAAAAAAATAGAATCAACCATAAACCAAGGATCTTTTAAAAAGCGAAACCCTCCTTCAACCTTTTGCTGTTCTTTATATTCTTCTAACATCATCTCATCTTTATAATTTTCTCTATCGGTGTCATTCGCAGCTAAAATAAACCGTCCTTTTCTATTCATCAGTTTATTAATTTCTTCTTCTTCCCTTTCAAAGCTAGCATGAATCTTGTATCCAACAACTTGTTTTTCCTCTCCTTGTTTAGGTTTGCCTAATTTACCATATTTTAGAATCGGCAATATCTCACTATTCATGGAATATAAATGATTTTTTTTAGTCAATCTGCCCCAAGCTTTTTTAGCATCACTTTCGCATTTAAATTCCTCATTACCCAAATGCCAAAGTTGTTTCTTGAGCTTTTCTTCTGCCTTGGTCAATTTTTTTTCTAATGATTTTATCTCTCTCTGATAGGCTTGCTCTGAAAAAACCAAAAGCCATCTTTGTTTAATCCCTCCATAAAAAGAGGTGAAGCTGCATGTTTTATATCCTTTCTCCTGATCAATCCAATCAATTTCTTCTTCCGGTTTTTCTACTAATCTTTTTGCTTCTCCTATTATCTCGGGAACTCGGGTGAGCCATTTATAATCATTATTTTTTAAGAGCTTTTCTTTTGTGTATAACGCTGAATCGGCAACCCACTTCAACTTTGTTTTTACATCAATCTGTTGTTGAAATTCACTGATTTTTTTGAGCGTCTCATGAAAACTTGCTTTATCAGAACTATTGCCGTCTAAGGCTTCCATCCATAGAGGCATAGAACTCGGACCATTGGTAACGAGAGAAAGTACAACTTGTTTCAAATCAGGTCTATGATCTTTAGAATAACCCTGCTTAATCTCAATCACTTGCGGATCATCTTTCACTTCATACGACCCATGAACGGAAAAGCTTGTTGTATCTAGATGATGCGTTTTTTGTAGTAAATCATGGTCTAGGGCTATTCCAAAAGAAACTTCAGCAAATAATTTACTGCTCCCATATTTCGCAATATCATCCAAAGCATGACCTAAAGTATAATCTGTGAGATCTTCTGCTCGAAGATCGTTGCCAAGTAAATTCTCTATCGATTTAGAAGCAAAAAATTGATGTGTTAGGTAGAGACGTCTATTAGTAAACCCTAATCCATTCAGAATCATTGCAATTACTGCCTGTCCCGCACTTACTTTTCTTTGTGGATGATTTTTTAATCCGGTATCAATCCTTTCCGCTACTTTTAGATCGCTGCAAAGTGCTGCAATTAATCCATGGTGATCCATGTTCACTGTTTGAATATTATCTCCTGCAACTTCCGGCATAACTTTTCTCCTTGTATCAAATAAAAAGTAACAGGATAGGCAATCTATAATTCTAATTCAAAAAAAATATCTTACGGTCTAGGAATGTCGGATACTTGTCCTGCCATAGTAAAATAATCAGTTCTTAATTTTTCCGGAACAGAAGGAAAGACACAAGCAGCTCCCTTGAAAAGATGGCGATACATCCTATTAAACATCTGTTCAAAATGCGATACGCCTTGTTTCGGATCTAAATGATAGATCAGTAGTAAAAGACCTTTGCATAACTGACTTATTTGATCCCGGGGTAACTGTGAGTGTTTATTGTGGTATCTGTGTATTCATTAATTATGTGTTTATAACAGTTGTTACGTTACGTGTTGTTGTCGATGTGCAAATTCAAAAATAAGATGACTATTTTCATAATCAGCTTGATAATATTCACCCAAGCTTTTTTGTTTGATTTCGATGGTATGGCGATTTAGATCAGGATAATATTCCAATTTGATTACCGGATAGTTTCCCCATATTTTTTGTGCTAACTTAAATGCTGTATGCATAATCCCCTCTTAGTCGAAACTAATCAGTTCTGCCCACAGCTGATGGGTCCACTCCTCTATTACTTCTTCTTCACAAATAACTTCTACCTTATAAGTTAAGATGCCTTCTTTTTCAAAATATTCTTCATTTAAGAGATCATAAACATAAAATCCCCATGATCCGGTAATAGGAAAATAAATATTTTGTTGTTCAAAGTTATAATAACGAATTTTTAATAGCCCCTGAACATCCTTTCTATCTTTGATGGCATTTTTAGGAAAGCGCCACTTAACAATAAGTCGTTGCCCTAACGGATTTTCTTCATGGCGAGGATCCGGAGTATGCATCTGGACACTTGCCAAAGAATCTTTTGTAATTACTTCTTGACGAATGCAAACACGACCGGAGCAACAAGCTGATAATAAAAAAAATATTGGTACAATTTTAATAAAGCGCATAACAATCATCCGGCTAAAAAATGGTATTGTACCATTCATTCAATTGACAGCTCCCAATCCTAAAGGGGAAGGGATTCCTCATTCACAGACCGCAGCTAACAAAAGAGTTAGTCTAATATGAGCTCCAAAAGCTTAAATTACCGCCCGCCCTTCGGTATATATATTATATGATGCATTAAAATCTCTGTCGTACACAGTATTGCATTTGAGACATTCCCACGACCTTATATCACAATCTAATTTTCCTACATTGTGATGGCATATGGAACCTAGTTGTGTACCGGGGAAACAGTGATCTAATTCTACTATATTTCTCCCGTACCATTCGCTTTTATATTTTAAAAAAGTTAAAAACCGGCTCCATCCTTCGTCGCATATATATTTGGCATATTTTCTATCTTTTAACATACTTTTTATACACAACCCTTCAATTATGATCGTTTGGTTTTCACGTATCAACTGAGTAGCAAGCTTATGATGGAAATCATATCCTATGTTTCTAATTTTTGAATGTATCTTTGAAACTTTAAACCGTCTCCGGTATTTCTTTAACTTCTTTTTAAACTGTTTAAGTGGCTTTGGTCCAACTATTTTTAAATTGTTAGATGTAGTTATAAAACTTTCTATTCCCATATCTATACCAATAGAATGATTTTTCTTGCTCAATGATATGGTTTCTTCTTCCACTAAAATACTGATAAAGTATCTGCTACATGAATCTTTTGTAATCGTGACACTTAAGGGATTACCCGAAAACTTTCGAGAAATACGTATATTTAATGCTTTTTTAGATTTTGCAATTTTAAGATACGTCCCATCCCAACTAAATGCTGATCTTATTAGGCGAATAGATTGACGCGAATGCTTATTCTTAAACTTTGGAAACTCAGATCTTTTTTTAAAGAAGTTGGTATATGATATGTCGAGATCTCTTAAGCTTTGTTGTAAAGAAACTGAAGAGACTTCGTTTAACCAAAGAAAATCCTTTTCTCGTTTCAGGTTGGTCGGCAAAGTAGATGTTTGTGAATAGGAGATATTTTCTTGATATTTTCGAGTCTTAAAATTTAAGGCTTGGTTATACACTACTTTACAGCAAGCAAAGCTTTTTGCAAGTAGCTCGTTTTGTTGTTTCGTTGGATAGAATCTAAATGTATAAGCTTTTTTAATGATCATGCGGTGCATTATATGATTGGTTGATATATATTTCCAAGCATGGAAAGACAGTAAACTTAAAAAATAGCGATTTTTAATCTTAGTTATCATGTTATCCGGTGTACCAAGTACAGAAAGTATATACAAAATCAAAAAAACAAGTAGACGCTATCATCCCGATGCTAAAGCAAAGGATTTTCTCGCTTAATTGTCATAAAAAAATAAAAAGGCTAATGCCCTAACATCTTTTTCGGATCTACTATCTCATCAAATTGTTCAGGTGTCATATAACCCATTTCAATAGTAACTTCTTTAAGAGTTCTATATTCCTTATGAGCCTTTTTAACAATTTGAGCGACTTTATCATAACCAATTTCGCTATTAAGAACCGTCGCCAGCATCAGAGAATTGTGTAAATGTTGATCGATAACTCTATGATTCGGCTTGATAGCAACCACACATTTCTCTGTGAAATTTACAGCTCCATCAGCTAAGAGACGGATAGAATGTAAATTGTTATAAATCATCACCGGTTTAAAAACATTTAACTCAAAATCGCCTAATGCGCCGGCAAATCCAACTGTCACATCATTTCCTAATACTTGAGCTGTTAACATCATTACCGATTCTGACTGTGTGGGGTTAACCTTACCGGGCATCATCGATGAACCCGGTTCATTTGCCGGAATTAGAATCTCTCCAATACCACAACGTGGCCCGGAACTTAAATGACGGATATCATTAGCAATTTTAAAGAAAGAGCAAGCCACTCTTTTTAAAGCGCCGCTTAATTCAACCTGTGCATCATGTGCCGCTAAAGTTTCAAATTTATTAGGAGCGCTAATAAAATTAATGCCTGTTAAATCACTAATCATTTTTGCCGCCTCTTTGGGATATTCCGGATGAGTATTGACTCCTGTTCCAACAGCCGTTCCTCCTAATGCAATTTCCGATAAATGAGCCAAGGTATTTTCAATCGCGGTAATACCATGATCAATTTGAGAAGCGTATCCGGAAAATTCTTGCCCTAAGGTTAAGGGCATCGCGTCCATTAAATGCGTACGACCTATCTTGATAATATCATGAAACTCTCGCGCTTTTTCATGTAGCGCTTTTGCTAAAATATGAAGATTAGGAAGCAGAGCATCTCTTACCATCATACGAGCAGATATACTCATAGCTGTCGGAAAGGTATCATTAGAAGACTGAGATTTATTGACATCATCATTTGGATGAATAGGATCTTTAGAACCTAACTGACCTCCTAACTTTTCAATCGCTCGATTGCTAATGACTTCATTAACATTCATATTTGTTTGCGTACCCGATCCGGTTTGCCAAACGACTAAAGGAAAATGATCGTCCAACTTACCTTCTACGATTTCATCACAAACTTCAATAATAGCGTTTCTTTTTGCTTTGGGTAAAAGCTTAAGATCACAATTAACAATTGCAGATGCCTTTTTAATAATAGCAAGGGCACGAACAACTTCAATTGGCATCCCTACTGCGCCTATACGAAAATTCTGCAAAGAACGTTGGGTCTGAGCGCCAAAATATTTATCAATCGGAACTTTAATTTCACCTATACTATCCGATTCAATTCTATGATCCATGCTTTTATCCTCATCCGATTATTTGAATAATAACAAGGCGAAAACAAAAGCAAAAAGAGAAAATGACTCCACAATCCCTAACGCTGCAAACGCCTTACCTAATATAGCCGGTTGTTTAGCTGCTGCTTGGATACCCGAAGCGGCACATTTACCTTGATAAACAGATGAAACTAAAAAAGCGATACCGGAAAACAAGCCTATTCCTATTCCTGTTAACGGTGATACATCACCGGCTCTAATAGCATTTGCCAAAAGTATCATTAGTACAAAACCGTAAATTGATTGGCTGGAAGGCACTGCAGACATGCCAATAAATTTTCCATGGCCTTCTTCTACTCTTGCCATGACTGCATGAGATGCCATCCCCGCGATTCCACATCCGATCGAACTACCCACACATCCCAATCCTAATGAGATCGCCGGACCTACCATTGCATAATCCATAACTATTCGTTCTCCTTTATTTTCTTAATTTTAGCAATGCTAACGGTTTATGAAGTCTACCACCACCATCAAAGCAATAATGGTACCACTCCAAGAAATTTAGACGTAATCCATGTATGACACCACCCATAATACTTAAAGTAATATTCACACTATGACCTATTAAAATAATCACAATACCAATAAAAAATCCGGCCTTTGCTCCCAATACATTAAAAGTCGAAGCCATAATAGAACCCGCTAAAGCCAAGGCATAAAGGCGTAAATAGGATAATACATCAGCAAAGACTTCGATCACTCGCATGATTTCTCCTAATCCCTTAATACGTTTTTGAATAACGGCTAAAACACAGGCTACTATAATCCCCACATAAAGTATTTGACCTCCAAAATAGGCACCTCCTTCTCTAGGTACTCCGAAAAACCAATGAATGAGTGATGTCGCTTTAAGAACGGAAGGGGAAAAAAGATATCCACCTACCAGAAATAAAATCCATCCAATGCCGGCCCGGTTTTTTTTAAGGTTTCGAATCAGACCTATGCAAATATGAATAACACCAATGAATAATGACAATTCTAATAAGATACTATCTGCAAACGAATCGAAAATAATAAAGACATGAGAGCCGTCTTTTTCAATCACACCTGTTGTTAAAAACTCATATGGCACTCGAATATTTGCCAATTGAGGAAATTTTTTTAACCAAACGTTATACACATCATCTTGATTAAGCATATGATATGCTGTTTTTTGTTCGACTAGCCATGTAAAGGGAGAAAATTCTCGGACATTACCTTTTAAGCTAAAATTTATCCCAAAACAAGAAGCGGTTAAGAACCCCCATATAATACAAGAAAGGGCTAGAGTAGTTAACAGTTTTACAAACCGTTTCCCATGATCCGCCATATGAGGAAACTTCACTCTTGTAAAAAGTGCAAGTACTAAGAAGATTGCTCCATACCCTCCATCACCCACAATAATGGCAAAAAATAAAGAGAAAAACCACAACACCCATTTTGAAGGATCTTTATCAGTAGTAGAAGGGGTATCATAAATATGAACCAAATCTTCTCCTACTCGTCCTAATCCATGGTTGACTAAATGAGTGGGAATTTTATCTGTTCTTTCAATTGCGATCTCTTCCATAATAATTGAAAAGGAAGCGATCAGTTTTTTTACCTGTGCGATATTGGAATCTGCAATCCAACCTTGAATCGAAAACAAATTATTATCAAAAAGAGGCTCAATATACTTTTGATTGACATGAAGATTGTAAACGTTAAGGGTGTAAACAGCAGCTTCCTTCAAAAGAGTCTTAAAAGCCCTCAGCTGTTTCAACTCAGCCTCCAGATCATGCATTTTATCTATTAACTCATCTCTTCGCTTTATTAAAACTTGATGAGGTTTGTCGATAATCATTTCGACCATCCCCTCATATTTTTTTGGCTCTGAGTTAATCGTGATAAAATAATCCAGATCATGATCGCTACCGATATGAATCACCTCGGGCCTTTTGGAAGCTTCGATTAATTGCGCTTTTTTAGAAAAAAAGAATTGAATTTTCCTATGACCTTGTTTTTCGATATGATCAATATCATCAATAAGAAAATCTCCAAAAACAGCGACCCTATGAATTTCTTGAATGATAACCCTTTTTTCTTCTTTACGAAGCTCTAATTCACTATTAAGGTCTATGATTTTATCTGCTGTGGGAAGAGCCGTATTTAAATTGCTATATTCAGCTTGTTCAATAGGAGCTAATCCTCGTAGAATTTTCATAGCCTGATTGTACTTTCTAATATTTTCAGGGAGTTCAAGGTTCCTTTGTTCACTTTGATCGATAAATTCAATCATTCCGAGTTCTTGAGCCCGTCTGAAGAAAAGTTTCCTTTGTTCTAAGGGCCCTAAAAATAAAAACTTTTTTACATCTATACGCATGCCATTGCTTCCTTTGATGCTTCTTTCTTCGATTTGGCTACTTTTGCTTGGCAAACAGCGGCTAGTTGTTGATCACCTAAAAACACTTTGATCTTTTTAATATTTTCCAAAGCTCTTGGAATCATCACTTTTTCAAAAAGGTTCACCCGAATCGATACTTCTCTTAACTCTTTTTGCAGAGCCTGTAATTTTTCTTCAGCTACTGTTATCTGAGTCTTAAGTTCAACTAATTTTCGCAACCCTTTCATAAGCCCCTCTAACCAGGGAGGTGTCTCAAATAAACTATAATACGGTTCTTTAAAATCTATCTTTTGATAAATAGGAATCTCAACTCCGGCAATATTTTCATATAGCTTATCTACCTTCTCTATCTTGGCTAAATCATGGGCGGGTACACCAAAGTTATCAGTAAACAAGCAACAATATCCCTCAACAGTAGTATTTTGCATGTCCATTTGCTGAATAAGGCTCGCAATTTCTATTTTAGCATGATTGACTTCAGTTTGAAGCATTGCTTTTTTTAATTGCAATGTTGGTAAATACTTTTGCAATTGATTAAGCTTATACTGCTGTAATCTTAACTCATTTTTTGTCAGTTTTACTTGAGCCAAAACTAAATCCTCATCATTCCTTGTCCTTGTCAGGCCAATACTTATCTATAATCGATTGTTTGATACCTACTTCATCTTCCTTAAAACACTCTGCTAACGTTCTCCATGCAAGGTCTAAAGCTTCCTCTAATTCTAAATTCACTTGCAAATTCATCATTCTACTTTCGAAGAGCTCTGAGAAATGCAATAATTTTTCGTCCCATTTAGATAGTTTGAAACCCATTGCTTGACGCTCTCGAGCTTTTTTAGATTCGGCATATAGACGGATCATATTATTAGCAATATCTCCATGATCTTCTCGTGTTACTTTACCTATTACCTGTTGTTTTAAGCGTGACAATGAACCAAAAGGATCAATATATTTGTTATGTAAATAAAATTGTCCCTCCGTGATATATCCTGTGTTATCCGGAACAGGATGCGTAACATCATCTCCCGGCATCGTCGTAACAGCAATAATCGTTATCGAACCACTTCCTTCGATATCCACAGCTTTCTCATAACGGGAAGCTAAATCAGAGTAAAGAGACCCCGGATAACCTCTATTAGCAGGAATCTGGTCCATAGTAATTGCAATTTCTTTCAATGCATCCGAAAAAGCGGTCATATCCGTTAATAAGACCAATACATTTTTGTCTTGCACGGCAAATTTTTCAGCACATGCTAATGCCATATCAGGGACTAAAACACATTCTACTATAGGATCAGTTGCTCTATGCGCAAACATAATCGTTCGATTCATTGTTCCCGATTCTTCTGAATTTGTAATAAAGGCTTGGTAATTATCAAAAGTCAGCCCCATTCCTCCAATAATAACAACATCAGCATCGGTTTGATTAGCTATTCGCATCAAAAGCTCATTGTAAGGTTCTCCTGCAACAGAAAAAATAGGTATCTTTTGAGATTTAACTAAACAATTGAAAATATCAATCATAGGAATATTGGTACGAACCATTTGCCTAGGAATAATTCTTTTAACAGGGTTAAAGGATGGGGTACCAATTGGAAGCTCTTCTCCAATAATATCAGGTCCATGATCAATCGGTGTACCGGCACCATTTAATCTTCTTCCTAATAAAGTATCTCCAAAAACAGCAAACATCTCTTTATTCAGGAAGGTTACTTTATCCCCGGTATTAATTCCTCTAGTACCGCCAAAAACTTGCAAGGTTACCTCGTTTCCTTCAAAACGCAGTACAGAAGCATAAGTAGACGTGCTATCCCCTTTTTCAACAGTAGCCAGCTCACCCAATGCTACATCTTCAGCAGTCACTGTAATAAGGTTCCCGCGCATGCTATTAATTCTATCATGCACCTTTTTCATCTTTTTTCATCTCCGCTTTCTTCGCAATTTCAATCATTTCTTCAATTTTGGCCAAACCCTTCTTATATTGCTCTGAGTTGAAAGAGGTAAAATTTAAATTCTTTACTGCATTTTGCAAGGTAAGGAAAAATTGCCTTACCTCATCATGATGTGTTAACTTAATATCCAAATCAAATATACGGCAAATCAATTCAAAAAGAGGTATTTGACGCTCTAAAGGAGCATAGGTATCTTCTTTATCAAAAGCATTTTGCTGTAAATAACTAAAATCATATAGCTCAGCTTTAAGATAAATGATCATATCCTCTATGCCGGTTCCTTCTTCGCCTACAACTTCCATACGCTTGCCAATTTCATCCCCTTCTACTAGAATTTGAAAAGCTTTTTGAACCCTAGCACTCCAGTTGGGAAGTTTTACATTCAATTCCTTTCCTACTGCATCAACATATTTAGACCATGAAATCAACGGGTCAATAGCAGGATATCTTCTTGAATCAGATCTGGCTCTTGATAAACCTAAAAAGGCACCAACTACAGATAAAGTTGCTTGAGTAACAGGCTCCTCAAAATTACCTCCTGCAGGAGAGACTGCTCCTCCGATAGTAATAGAACCCGTACTATTATCATGAAGTTCTATAACTCCGGCTCTTTCATAAAATGCTGCGATTCTTGATGCTAAATAAGCAGGAAAAGCCTCTTCACCGGGAATTTCTTCTAAACGACCTGACATTTCCCTCAAAGCTTGAGCCCATCTTGAGGTTGAGTCGGCTAAGAGTAAAATATCCAGACCCATTTGACGATAATATTCTGCAATTGTCACTCCCATATAAATAGACGATTCTCTTGCTGCTACCGGCATCGAAGATGTATTACAGATAATAACGGTTCTATCCATCAGAGCCCCTTCCGTGTAGGGATCTGTTAAATAAGGAAATTCCTTTAAGACTTCTACGACTTCTCCGGCGCGCTCTCCGCAAGCAACGACAATAACAATGTCTACTGAAGAATACTTAGAAAGATGATGTTGCAAAACTGTTTTTCCTGCACCAAAGGGTCCGGGTGTACAAAAATTCCCTCCTTTTAATAAAGGGAACTGGGAATCGATAACTCGTTCTCCGGTAACCATCATTTCGGTCGCTTTAACTTTTTTCCCTTCCATCAAAGAATTTTTTACCGGCCATTGTTGTACCATGGTAAATTCATATTCTTTGCCGGCCTTATTTTTGCCTTTGGCTACAACCGTATCAATATTATAAGATCCGGGCTTAATCACCCATGTAAGAGCAATCTTATCATAAATATTAAAGGGAAGCATAATGCGATGAGTAAACCGCTTTTCAACTGTTGAGCCCAATGTATCGCCTCGAACTAAAACAGCTCCTTCTTCTGCAACAGGCTTGTAATCCCAATTTTTCTTTCTATCTAAGGGATACATATAAATGCCTCTGGGAAGAAAATAACCACAAGTCGAAGCAAGATCCTCTAATGGATTTTGTAAACCGTCTACAATACTACTTAATAACCCGGGACCTAATTCTGCGATTAATAACTGTTCGGTAAAATGCACAGGCATATTTAATTTGATACCCTTAGTATCTTCATAAACTTGAATCTTTGCTTCATTGCCCAAAATTTCAATAACTTCAGCTTTTAAAAGAGCCCCATTCATATCTACCATAGCCACTTCACCTTGACGAATATTGCCTTCAAAACGCACTTGAAGTAAGTTTCCAAAAGCTTTGATAACAGTACCGGTGGCTTTACTCTCTTTTACTTGACTCATTCTTTATCCTTCAAAATTGTATCCACTATTTCTTTTCCTTTATCCTGATTGTGCTTCAACCAACCATCCACTATAATAAGTTGAGATAGATAGCATAAGATATGATCTAATCTAAAAACATCACCGTCTTCCATATTAAGTAGTGTATTCAAACGATATTTGGAAATTTCTTCATATAACTGTAAGGGATTATCAACATTCTCTAAAAATAATCCTTTTAGATGTTCATACTCTGAAGGAGGTTCGTAAATCTCCGAATCTTTCTGAGCTAAAATTTGGGCAACCAAAACATCCGTAGGATCTTCGTATTGAAGTTCTACAGCAACATCTCTTTTTAAAACTTTAGCTCGAAAACCCAATAGAATTAAGCGTAAATCTCTTTCAAAAACTAAATAGCGTTTCAAAAAACCTTCGGCATTTTCCATTTCATTTTGAAAGAATAAACTAACTAGTTTAGAAAAATGCTTTAGCCTCTCTTCTTCCGTATCGTACTCATGAAGAAAATCAAAGACATAATCGGGGAACTGATCTTCCACAGTTAAAATTTCTTCCAGTTCCTTTGCGTTATAATTTCCGTGCGAATCTAATTGCCTTTTTCGCCAAAAAGCCCTTAAATTTTGTATATCCATATATCGTCTAATAACTCTTAACTGCTCCATGTCATCATCATCCAAGTTTTCTTTGCAATGAACGACGAATTCATGAAAAGGCAACTCCGGCTTTTCACCTAGAATTAATGGAGGCAGTAAACTAGAGAGGAAATAATAACGATTCATATATAGCTTAACCTCTAAATAAAAACCGGCGAAAATCTTCACGTAAATAACTATTCAAAAAATCCCTAAGAGCTTCAGCAGAAATATCAATAGTAAGTTGCTTATCTTTTATTTCTACCTTTGCCCCGGCTTTGAAAGATCCAACCTCAATATTACCTTCCTTTAGTTTACTGATAACATTATTCATTAAATGTTTATTCACCTCTTCTACCGAAATATGTTGAGGAACATAAGCCAAAAGGTCAGCACTTATACCTTCTTTTTCAATGCCTTCAACTATAGCATTAATTAACCTTGCAACAATTTGAGGATCCTTTGCCTGCGAGGAAATAATCGACTCAATTTCTTCATTAAAAAGCTTTTCTTGCACCAATTGTTTTAAAGCTTCTAAAGCTTGTTTTCCCGCTTGCTCTAAAGCGGTAAGGCAGACCCGTTTATCTTTTTCAATCGTTCGTCTTGCGTCTTCAAGTATTCGAGCTGCTTCATTATTAGTTTCTGATAAGATCTTATCCCTTTCTTTATTAGCATCAGCAATAATTTGCTCCGCTTCACGTTTTGCAGGGTCTAAAGTATCTTTACGTAAAAGATCACAAATTTGATTTATTTTATCTTTGCCTTTTTCAAGAGTATTCATATCACATCGCTATGGCTGAAATTTAAGGTATTCGATTGTCTCTTATTTCTTTAGAGATCAAGAGGGAGTGTATATAATAAGCACTTAAAAAACCATAGGATAATAGGATGGTTACTTCTTACTCGATAACTCTTTAACCTCTACAAGTGAAAAGGTATTTTTGATGCATATAGCGACAAAATGGGATCATCAATAAAAGGCTTATAATGAAACAGATACCATCGAGTAAGATAACGTTGGCAACACCGATAACAGGGATAAGATTTGGAGTTAAGCTTGTAACCGCCCGGGCACCGGCCAATGGAAGTAGCAATAGCCATGGCCCTACCCTGAAATTTATTATCTGCCGGGTTAGAAAACAATGTTACAGTAGTTGTTACGGCAACATATCAATAGCAGCGACAGGGACCGCTAATAGATTAAACAACATCTTTTTTCTAAGAAAGTTGTAGAATATTCCATTCAAGAGCATATGTGTTCTGACATAGTAAAAACAGCTCTTAAACAAGCTTATTTTAGAAGAACTCCTGTCAACAATTTTATCCGTCATTCAGACAGAGGCTCCCGATATACAAGTAAAAGTTTCAAAATACTGTATAAAAAATATGGGTAGTCTCTCAGTTTGAATTAAAATATTTTTATTTTGACTGAATAAGCATTTTAATCATAATAAATAATTATGTCCAAAAAACCAAAAAAACCATTTGATAGTAACCGGCCGGCAAAATTAATTTGCGATGCTACTACAGCAGGTCAACAACTCCCTGAATTTAGAGAGGATGGCAAATGCCGAATGGAAGAAAAAAGGGTAATAAAAGGTTCTTGATTATTCATTAAAAAATGGAAATGCTAATGAACTGGAATGATGACAAAGGAATTAAAAAAGAAATCAGAAGCAGTACAGAATGCTTGTAAAAATTTATGAGAAAGAGAGTAAAGAAAAAAGATATAGTCCATCTAAGCATGTAAAAAGTGTTGAAAGATAAGATTTCATGAAATCCGGATACCAAGTACATATCTACAAGTATCGCAGAAAGAAACAACTTAAATATACGAATGTCAATGCGTAGATTTACTCGGCTTATTAATGGATTTTCTAAAAAAGCAGAAAACCGTGCACATGCTGTTTCTCTATATTTCATGTATTACAACTTTGCAAGAATTCATAAATCTTTGAGAATCACTCCAGCAATGGCAGCAGACATTTCAAATCATGTATGGGAGTTAGAAGAAATCATAAATCTTGTTTCCCGGAATTCAAACTGAAACACTACCGAAATTTTAGCGTTTTTTGTATGAGGTTTAGAGAGTGCTTAGATAGCATCTTGACGATAAAAAAACGCTTAAGACCACAAATAAGCAAACCGGAATGCCTATTATTGGAGCTTTACGACTTGAGGATATGATAATCAGGTCAAAAGAATACTCCACGATTGGAGGAAGTGAGGTCATTGACTTCTTAAAAAGATTAGAGAAGCATTCCCGGGCTTCAAAATATATGTTATTTTAGATAACGGAAGAGCCGATAAAAATAAACTGATTCAAGAATATTTAACGACTTCACGTATAGAGCTTCTCTATTTACCCCCAATATTCTCCAAATTTAAACGCAATAGAAAGGCTTTGGAACATGATGAGGGAAGCGGTTACTTATAATAAATTTTACAATACATTTACTGATTTTAAATTAGAGATAAGGAGCTTTTTTAAAGACAAAATCCCGATTTTAAAAGACACGCTTAAGACACGAATGAATGATACATTTCAAGTGCCGGAAGTCAATCCTGTCCGGCTTCCAATGTGAATGAGTATATACTTTTCGCTACTGAAAGGTATACAAAAAAGTATAAATTATGATATTAGTTTTGCATGAACTAATTAACTCCAAATCAAAGAAGCACTTTTGAATTTCAGATAAAAAAGACCCGTGATATAAATGAACGTAATCGTTTGTGTGTGCTTCTTGCATGAGATGACGCTCTAGAGCCTGATCACGGGAGCTGTCAATACTATAATATAATCTTGGAATTTAGCATGCCCGTATATCATCGATTAAAATTTTGCTGTCACAGTTGTCAAAATTCTCTCTCTTTTTCAGTTTCAGATCCTACTTTTCTTAATCATACATTGAGCTGCTCCAACTGCAAGCAAGCATATGTTTTTTCTGAAAAAATACTTAAAGAACTTAATCAATTTGAAGCTCTATGTCGACAGATCCACGCTTCTAAAGAAATTTTAGGTAAAGCAGCCATTGCTATTGATATAGGCCAACATCATGTTAACATCCCTTTTCAATTGTTATTAACTAGGCTGAGTTCCACTATAGAGATCGAAATTGGCGGGAATAAGACTATTGTTTCTTTTAGAATTGATACACTCAATGAAATGAGTTTTTTGAAACAAGATGATGAAAATAAATTAAAAGAAATCAGCTGTTTAAATCACTTATAATGATTCTCATTACAGACAAAGGCATAGGCAATAAAATTTTGATAGTTTATAAGGTGGAGTTTCAATTACTTATACTTTTTCAATTGCAAAAAGGGAGCGAATAAATGGCCAACAACCTACTTAATCAACTTAAGGAAATGACAGTCGTCGTTGCAGATACCGGAGATATTAATTCTATAAAAGCGTATTCTCCTACTGATGCAACAACCAATCCTTCATTAATTTTTGCAGCAGCTACAAAGCAACCTGAATATCAGGGACTGGTAGATGGTGCTATTAACTATGCCAAATCTCAATCAAGCAATATTGAACAGCAAAAAAAAGATGTTATTGATAAGCTATTTGTTAATTTTGGCACTGAAATTCTTAAAATCGTTCCACGAAGAGTTTCTACTGAAGTCGATGCAAGACTCTCTTTTGATATACAAGGCACTATTGAAAAAGCCCATAAGCTTATTGGTCTATATGAAGCGGCAGGTATTGATAAAAAGCGAATTCTTATCAAAATAGCGTCTACTTGGGAAGGGATGCGAGCAGCTGAAGTCTTACAAAAAGAAGGGATTCACTGTAATATGACTCTCCTTTTTAGTATGGTTCAAGCTATAGGGTGTGCTGATGCTAAGGCAACACTTATTTCACCTTTTGTAGGGAGAATTTTAGATTGGTATAAAGAAAATGAGAGACCGGAAGGCTACCCTGCTGAAGAAGATCCCGGCGTTTTAAGTGTCACGCAAATTTTCAATTACTACAAAAAATTTGGTCATAAAACAGAAATTATGGGAGCTAGCTTTCGTAATACAGGCGAAATTATCGAGCTAGCCGGTTGTGATCTTCTAACTATCGCACCTAAACTTTTATCTGAACTACAAAGTACAGAAGGAAACTTAGTTCGTAAACTTGATGAAGGTATGGCTAAAAAATCTAACTTACAAGAGATTAAGCCGGATGAAAAAGCATTTCGATGGATGTTGAATGAAGATGCTATGGCTACTGAAAAATTAGCCGAAGGCATTCGTAAATTCACAGCAGATCTCATTAAATTAGAACAATTCGTCCATGATAAATTGTAATGGATTTAACTTCTCTTAAAAGAATTTATAATGATGATATCAAACCTCTTTGTTTAGAAACATTTGAGACCCATCCTATTGATCAATTAACAAATTGGTTTAAGGAATTTATCAGTCAAAATATAAGTAACTGTAATGCTATGACCCTATCGACATGTAATAAAAAGGGACACGTCTCATCTAGAACCTTATTATTAAAATATTTTGATCATAATGGTTTGCTTTTCTTCTCTCATTATAACAGTCATAAAGGTATAGATCTGAATGAAAACCCATCTGCAGCAATGACATTTTTTTGGCAAGAAGTTAATCGCCAAGTCTGTATCGAAGGGGAGGTAACAAAGACTTCAATAGAAGAATCTACCGCTTATTTTCATTTACGGCCAAGAGATAGCCAAATCGTTACGTGGTCATCAGAACAAGATAAACCCATTAGCTCAAGACAAGAGTTAAAAGCTAAAATAACAGAAACAGAAAAACAATTTATTGATAAAGAAATTCCTCTTCCTTCTGACTGGGGAGGCTATCGTCTCACTCCTAAAAAAGTTGAATTTTGGCAAGGAGGACCGGGTAGGCTTAATGACAGATTCTATTATAGTCTGAAAGACACCCAATGGAATCTACAACAACTATCCCCATAATATTAGATTTTAAGAGTTATTGACCTCTTTTAAAAAAAAATCGAATGATATTACTAATAGGCCCGGAATCCAATTGTCTAATCTATACACTTTTATAACCATCTATTGATTCAATAGCCATCGACCTGAGAATATGGAGACGCTATATGGAGTATAACCACAACCCCGTCTTCAGTATTACTCAATAGAAACCCATTTTCTTTCATAGCATCTAGAGCATGGCTCACTGCAGCTCTTTTTATAAAAAAAGCCCTCTAAAACAGATGTTATTAGAGGGCTAAATATTTAATATTTCATTCATTATTGACTAGCTAAAGTCAAAGACCAGGTCTTCCTCATGCTCACGCTCAACATAACTTTTTACTTTAGCATGATAATCAAAACCGGTTCCCCCCGGTATAATATGTCCCATAATGATGTTCTCTTTAAAACCCATTAGAAAATCGGTTTTACCTGCACAAGCAGCTTCTGCAAGCACTCTTGTTGTATCTTGGAAAGAAGCAGCTGAAATAAACGACTCTGTACCCAAAGAAGCTTTAGTAATACCTAAAAGAACAGGAACAGCTTGAGCCGGTTTTCCCCCTTCATCAGTAACTTTGTCATTCTCTGCATAGAATTGTTTCTTATGCACATCTTCACCATAAAGAAACGTAGTATCACCGGGATCAGTAATCCTTAGTTTCTGTAACATTTGACGGACGATAATCTCAATATGCTTATCATTGATATCAACCCCTTGCAGGCGATAAACTTCTTGTACTTGGTTAACGAGATACTTTTGAAGCTCTCTTACACCACAGATCTCTAAGATCTCATGTGGAATGACAAGTCCATCTGTTAATTGTTGACCTTTGATAACATTATCACCTCTTTGAACAATAAGGTGTTTGGTAAGAGGAATAAAGTGTTCCTCTTCCATTTTAGAAATGTCATCGTGTACAACAACAATTCGCTTATTCTTTTGAACGCCTCTAAAATCGATAATACCGTCAATCTTAGCAATTTCAGCAGAATCCTTTGGTTTTCTAGCTTCAAAAAGTTCAGCTACCCTAGGCAAACCACCGGTAATATCCTTGGTTTTCAATGCCCCTCTAGGCAAGCGAGCTAAAAGCATACCACCGGAAACATATTGTCCTTCGGATACAGATATTATAGCTGCAGCAGGTAAAGCGTATGTACCAACCAGTTCGGTATAGTCCGGATCATTGTAAACACTAATTTGAGGATGTAATTCTCCTCTATGTTGTTTAACAACAAGTTCAACCTGAGCCGTTTGCTTATTAACATCTTTTTCTATTGATAGACCTTCAACTAAGTCTTCATACTTAACATACCCGGGTCGATCACAAATAATAGGGATATTATGCGGTTCCCATTCAGCAATCATTTTACCCTGTTGAACTTTGGCACCATCAGCATCAAGAATTTTAGTTCCAACTTCGATTAAAAATGTTTGCATTGGTTCAATAGATTTTGTAGTAAGTAGAGATTTGTACTCATCTAAAGTTCTACCTTCATCCCTTACAACATACAAAAGGCCATTTTTATTCAAAACCAACCATTCACCTTCTTGGTTTTGTACGATACGTAAACCGGAATAGACTAAAATACCCTCATGCTCTGCAACTAATTCAGGTGTAGCTGTAGCAGAGGCGATACCACCTAAGTGGAAAGTACGCATAGTAAGCTGTGTACCGGGTTCTCCAATCGATTGAGCTGCAATAATTCCTATTGCTTCTCCTAAATTAACGACACGGCCATTTGCAAGATTTATTCCATAGCATTTGCCACAAACTCCTCTCTTAGCCTCACAAGTAAGAGCAGATCGAATTCTAAGAGTTTCAATGCCTGCATCATCAATTGCTTTGGCCTGTTCATGAGTTAGAGTATCATGAGCATGCGCTAAAATCTTCGTAGTATCACCCGGCTGAAAAGCATTTTCACAAATCGTTCTACCATAAATACGGTCTTGCAAAGGCAATAATTCTTCTTGACCCTGCTTAATAGCTGATACTTCAACACCATTTAAGGTTTCACAATCATGTTCTGTGATAATAACTTCTTGTGCCACATCTACTAGTCGACGGGTAAGATATCCCGAGTCGGCTGTTTTCAAAGCAGTATCGGCAAGTCCCTTACGAGCGCCGTGTGAAGAAATAGAATACTCAAGAACAGATAATCCTTCTCTAAAGTTAGAAGTAATTGGGGATTCAATAATTGCGCCTGACGGCTTAGCCATTAATCCTCGAAGGGCTCCTAACTGTTTCACTTGAGATTTATTTCCTCTAGCTCCGGAATCCATCATCATAAATAGAGGATTCGGCTTACAGTCATTTATCTCACCAACCATATTGAACAATGTTTCTGAGAGCGTATCAGTAATTTCTGTCCAAATACTAATGGTTTTGGAGTGTCGTTCACCATCAGTTATGATACCATCTTCATATTGCTTTTTAACTTTATCGACTCTTTCATGACCATCTTCTAAAATTTCCTGCTTATTTGGAGGAACAGGCACATCACAAATTCCCATAGAAATAGCAGCTTTTGTCGCTTCAGCAAAACCTAATCGCTTGAGATGATCTAAAAAACCAACCGTAGCTTCAAGACCCACTTTCTTATAACATTCCATGATAAGCATTTCCATACGCTTCTTAGGTAAGTTATAATTTTGAAATCCTAATTCATCAGGAACTATTGTATTAAATAGAACTCTTCCGGGAGTTGTCTCAATAATACCGGATTTAAGTCGTAATTTGATTAACTCATGTATATGCAGTCCCCTACCGATATGATCTTTACGGCTAATTTCTTTTTCTTTCCAAGGAGCAGGATTAAATTCTTCTAGGCCGGGAATCTCGAAACTATCCGCAGCACTTAGTGCAAGCAAGACTTCAGCCGTATCACTAAAAATTCGAGTTTTTCTTCCATGCTTTTCAGGAAAATATAGAGGATCCATCATAAGATAATAAAGACCTAGCGTCATATCCTGAGAAGGCATAGCAACCGGTTTGCCTGAAGAAGGCAAGAAAAATATTATCAGGAGCCATCATCAAAACTTTAGCCTCTAATTGAGCTTCAATTGATAACGGTATATGCACAGCCATTTGGTCACCATCAAAGTCAGCATTGAAAGCTGAACACACTAATGGATGTATACGTATCGCCTTACCTTCAATAAGAATAGGTTCAAATGCCTGTATTCCCAGACGATGTAAAGTAGGAGCACGATTTAATAATACCGGATGACCTTTAATAATTTCTTCTAACACGTCCCATACAACAGGATCATGTCGTTGAATCATTTTCTTTGCTGATCGTATAGTATAGACATGCCCCAGATCCTTTAGTCTTTTAACTATAAAAGGTTCGAAAAGTTCTAACGCCATTTGCTTAGGAAGACCGCACTGATTGAATTTTAATTCAGGACCAACCATAATCACAGAACGACCGGAATAATCTACACGTTTTCCTAAAAGATTCTGTCTGAAACGACCTTGTTTACCTTTCAACATCTCAGAAAGAGATTTTAAGGGTCTATTACCCGCTCCCATAACCGGATGACCGTGACGTCCATTGTCTAAAAGAGCATCGACAGCCTCTTGCAACATTCTTTTTTCATTACGTACAATGACTTCAGGTGTTTTCAGTTTTAAAATAGATTTTAAACGATTATTTCTATTGATTACTCTACGATATAAGTCATTTAAATCTGAGGTTGCAAATCGTCCTCCATCCAAAGGAACTAAAGGTCTTAGATCAGGAGGGATAACAGGAATACATCCCATAACCATCCAACTAGGCTCATTTCCCGATGAGACAAAGCTTTCAATAATTTTCAATCGCTTAGCTAACTTCATCCTCGCTTGCATCGATTTAGTTTTTCTTAGCTTAATCTTTAAATCATTCAGTAAGAGTTTTAGATCTTCAATTGATAGTAAGTCTCGGATTGCTTCACCGCCCATTTTAGCAATAAATGAACCCTTACCCCATCTCTCTTGTGCTTCTCTATACTCAATATCATTTAGGAGCTGTTTTTTTTGGAGTTCTGTGTCACCCGGATCAATTACTACATATTCTTCATAGTAAATAACCCGTTCTAAATCATTCGTAGAAAGTCCTAATACATTACCAATTCTAGAAGGCATCGTTTTAAAAAACCATATATGGACCACCGGAACTGCGAGTTCAATATGCGCCATCCTTTGTCGACGGACCTTCGATAAGGTAACCTCAACACCACAACGGTCACAGACAATACCCTTATGCTTGATTTTCTTATATTTTCCACAGGCACATTCCCAATCTTTCGTAGGGCCGAATATTTTTTCGCAAAATAGGCCACCTTTCTCCGGCTTAAATGTACGATAATTTATCGTTTCGGGTTTTTTAATCTCTCCTCGAGACCAATCACTTCTGATTACATCATCGGAAGCAATGCTTATTGTTAGCTTGTCAAAATGCTCTGGCTGGAAGTCATTTTCTTGCATTAAAATCTCCTGAAAAGAACATTCCTCATTTAAAAAGAATATTCCTGATATAGTTTATAATTTGTTACTCAGTAAGTGCTTGCGTTTGAACATTTAAAGCTAGTCCCTGCATTTCCTTAATTAATACATTAAATGATTCAGGAGTACCTGCTTTCAATATATTTTCCCCCTTTACAATAGATTCGTAAATCCTAGTTCGTCCGGCAACATCATCTGATTTCACTGTAAGCATTTCTTGTAGTAGATGGGCTACACCATAGGCCTCTAAAGCCCAGACTTCCATCTCTCCAAAACGCTGTCCACCCATTTGCGCTTTACCACCAAGTGGCTGCTGAGTAACTAAGGAATAAGGACCTATTGATCTAGCATGAATTTTATCTGCAACTAAGTGAGAGAGTTTCAACATATAAATGTATCCAACGACAACTTTATTATCGAACCTCTCACCGGTTCTTCCATCATAGAGATAAAATTTGCCATCTCTCGGTAATTTTTGGGCTTCCATCATTTTCCAAATTTCTTCTTCCGGAAATCCTTCAAAAACAGGACTCTTAACATGAATACCCGCTTTAAAAGCAGCAAAACCCAAATGAGTTTCTAAAAGTTGTCCCATATTCATACGGGAAGGTACGCCCAAAGGATTCAGAATAATTTCAATTGCTTGACCGCTAGCCAGATATGGCATATCTGCTTCCGGTACAATTGAAGATACAACCCCTTTATTACCGTGACGACCGGCCATCTTATCCCCAACTTGAAGCTTCCGTTTCGTAGCAATATATACCTTCACTTGTCGAATAACGCCTGAATCTAACTCCGTATCACCTTTACGCATATATTCCATTTCGGATTTTCTTCTTACTTCAAGCTCATTAGATTGGATTTCATAGTCATGAAGAATGCTTTTTAACATATTATAGATCTCATTATCTGACATAATAAGGTCTTCAACTTTTTCATTTTCAAATAAATGAATGACATCTTCAGTAATTAATTCACCATCCGGAATAATTATCTCAGCTGTCTTACGATGAATAACAGCTCCCGGAGCTTTTTCATTTAATAATAGGGCTCCTAATTTATCTTTTCTATCAGACTGAATTTGTTGTCTCTTATATTTGAATTCAACTTGAAGATCCTTTATTCGATTAGTCTCTTCAACTAATTCATCATCTGTTTTTGATAAACGATCTCTACGACTAAATACTTTTACATCCATTACGATACCCTCAGTTCCGGGAGGAACTATAAGGGAAGCATCTTTAACATCTGCTGCTTTTTCTCCAAAGATAGCTCGTAATAAGCGTTCTTCCGGTGCAAGTTCCGTTTCAGTTTTTGGTGTTATTTTACCAACTAAAATATCTACGGGACCTACTTCAGCACCAATTCGAATAATTCCATCATCGCCAAGATTGTTTAATGCTTCTTCTGATACGTTAGGAATATCTCTTGTAATCTCTTCCTTTCCTAACTTAGTATCGCGAGCGCTAATTTCAAATTCTTCTAAGTACAATGAAGTATAATAATCCTCACGTACTAATTTTTCAGAAATGATAATCGCATCCTCATAATTGTATCCACACCAGGGCATGAAAGCAACTAAGACATTTTGTCCTAAAGCGATTTCGCCTTTATCTGTTGCGCCCCCGTCAGCAATGACATCCCCTGCTTTGATTTTATCACCAACTTGGCAAAGTGGTTTTTGGTTAATTGCGGTTCCCGCATTTGAACGTAAAAATTTTTTAAGCTCATACTTGGTTTTCTCTTCAGAAAGATCATCCGTAGCGATAACGATTTCGTATCCATCTACATAATCAATGACCCCATCCTTTTCAGCAACTAAAACAGCCCCGGAATCACGTGCAGCTCTTGCTTCAACTCCGGTGCCAACAATGGGTGCATTTGGCTTTAAAAGAGGAACAGCTTGTCTTTGCATATTCGTTCCCATCAAAGCTCGGTTCGCATCATCGTGTTCAAGAAAAGGTATGAGGCCGGTTACAATAGAAACTAACTGCTTTGGCGAAACATCCATATGTGTTATTTTTTCAGCTTCAATTTCAAGAGGATCACCACGATAACGTGCCCAACAAATTGGATTGGTAAACATCTTAAACTCATCTAATGGAGCAGATGCTTGCGCAATAACACATTTTTCCTCCTGATCCGCCGTCATGTATTCAATCTCATCTGTAACAACCCCATCACGAACGATACGATACGGTGTCTCAATGAATCCAAATTCATTTATTTTTGCGTATGATGATAATGATGTTATCAAACCAATATTTGGTCCTTCAGGAGTTTCGATAGGACAAATTCTACCATAATGACTGAGGTGCACATCTCGAACTTCAAAACCCGCTCTCTCTCTATTCAAACCACCGGGTCCTAAAGCAGAAAGGCGTCTTTTGTGAGTCAGCTCAGCTACAGGATTTGTTTGATCCATAAATTGAGATAATTGAGAGCGACCAAAGAAATCTTTTAAAACACCGGCTAAACCTTTAGCAGAAACAATTTTTCCGGGAGTTAAGGTATCAGAAGAGAAATCGAACAAATTCATTCGTTCTCTAATGATTTTTTCCATTCTCGCTAAGCCCATTCGACATTGATTTTGTATCAATTCTCCAACAGACCTTACTCTTCGATTTCCAAGATGGTCGATATCATCAACATTTGCATCTTCATCGCCTCGTTTTAAACGAATAAGATATCTAAGAGCTTCGATAATATCTTCTTTTCTTAAGGTAACGACCTGTAAAGATTTATCATCAATTTCAAAACCTAACTTACTATTTAGCTTATAACGACCAACTTTTCCTAAATTATATCTTTTAGGATCAAAAAAGAGTCTCATCATAGCTGATCGGGCATTCGATAATGTAGCCGGTTCGCCCGGTCTGATTTTGCGATAAAAATCTTTTAAAGCAGATTCATATGAATCCGTTGGGTCCTTAGCAAGCATTTTTATAATAGGACTATTTTCATCAGCATCTTCTGCAATCCGAATCAAACGGATGCCTGCATCCATCATTCGTTTTAACATTGCAGTTGTCAATTTCTCAGCAGATTTACCAAAAACGATTCCGGTCTCTTCATCAATTACGTCTTCAGCTAAGATCTTTCCAACTAATTTAGCAAAGTCTTTTTCAGACTTAATTTTAAATTTACAAGTGCTGAAGAACTCTTCAATAATATCCGAATCAGTAGAATAACCTAATGTTCTGATAAATGAAGTTGCCAATACTTTTCTTCTGCGTTTTTTTCGATCAATATAAATATATATCAAATCATTAGTATCAAAAGCCGCTTCTAACCAACTACCTCTATAAGGTATGATCCTGAAAGATTGGATCATGGTACCTTTAGAGTGCCTTTCTTGTTCAAATGAAATACCGGGGGAACGATGTAATTGAGAAACAATAACCCGTTCAGCTCCATTTATGATAAAAGTTCCCTTTTCAGTCATGACAGGAATCGTTCCCATATAGACTTCTTCTTCTTTTATCCCGGTTTCATCTGTTAAGCGAAAACACACTTTTAACGTAACATTGTAAGTGATTCCTCTTCTGATACATTCATCAGGATTATATTTAGGTTGCCCAAGATTATATGATATAAACTCTAAAATAGTTTTATCATCGTATGTTTTTATAGGAAAAACTTCATTAAAGATTTCTTGAAGTCCAACACTCTCTCTTTCATGAGATAACTTTTCAAGTTGCAAAAATTCATTATATGATTTTAGTTGAACCTCGATCAAGTTTGGAAGGTCAATAATATCGATTTTTTCGAAAAAACCCAGGCGATCCAGTGCTTTTTTTAACATGATGATAAGCTCCTATCAGAGGTAAAAGTATTCATTGAATTTTTTGAATGCATAAATTGCCGGTTGCATAAAACCAAAGATATTATTTTCTCAGTATTATATATCGCCATCCTATCACGTAATTGCAGTAGGAATCTCTCTTCTATTCTTAAGCACCTAAATAACGAGAATACAATATCCAGAATTCTCACCCATTGGATTTTAAAATGAGATAATAAAACTAATAATCTGATGTTTATATATCTTATTTCGTCATTTTCCTTATATCATTGACTTATTGTAATCTATTCATAATTCATACATATAAAATTTAGTTTTGATGCAATGGTTAGTAATAAACGTTATACTACCTCAATTGAAGGGTATTTATTTTATCAAAACCTAAGTCAATTATATCGTTTACTGACTACAAGCTTGTTTGGCACAGTTCTATTAATATACTTGACAGGGTTTGTACCACAACAAGCCTAATATCATCTATCTTTATCTAGTGGCTTTTTCAAATAAAACCCCTAATTAATTATAACCCTTTAAGAGTGCCTTTCCCGCCGGCCGCAGCAATCTTCTTAATGATTTCATCTGCTTCAGCTTTAGCTACACTTTCTTTAACAACTTTAGGTGCTCTTTCAACTAATTCTTTGGCCTCTTTAAGACCTAATCCTGTAATCTCACGAACAACTTTAATAATCGCAATTTTCTTATCAGCCGGTGATTCCGCTAGTGTTACTTCGAAATCAGTTGATTCTTCAACAGCAGCAGCATTATCAGCCGGCGCAGCAGCGACAACTTGAGCTGCTGCTGCAGCTTTTACGCCCCACTTGTCTTCTAGTGCAGTTTTTAATTCAGCTAACTCAATCACAGTAAGCTTGCTCAGTTCTTCAACAAGAGCTTCTTTATTCACGGTAGTACCTCTCTAATTGCTAATTTGTTTCTTGTTACATTGCAAAAATAGTAATCTGAAATTGAATTCACTAAAACTTTTGCTAACTTTTTTCTTCTATCACTTTATCTTTGATAGAAGATGTAAAATAAAATATATTATGCTACTTTATTAAAGCAACAACGCCCCCTCTCTCCCCTATCCTTCAGAGGCTTTGGTTACTTTATTATCCATACAGTATAATACGCCGGTTAAAATAGCTTCAAACGTACTTAATGTTTGAGCCATTGGAGCCTCAAATAACCCAATAACTTGTGCACGCATTTCATCTTTGGAAGGTAGTTTAGACAAGAATTCAACTTTAGTAGCATCACAGAGCTGTCCGTCAATATGACCGGCTAATATTGAAACCACATTGTTCTTTTCTTTACTAAAAGCGCAAATTATTTTTGCTGTTTCCACCGCTTCTTCCGAGGCAAATACAACACCAATATGCCCTTCTAAATTATCTTTTTTAAGATCTATTCCGCATTGATTTGCGGCTTTTAAAAAAACTCTTTTAGAAACCACTTCATATTCACCCCCTACCTCATGGACTTTATTTCTGAAATCCGTTGCATCAGTAGCTGATAATTTGAAATATTTTGTGACAATAAAGGATTGGTATCCTTCGATTTTATTTTTTATATCTTGTAGTAATAATTCTTTTTCTACTCTCATGTCTTCTCTTAGCTCGGAATTTCTTTCTGATGAATTTTTAGTCCTGGGCCCATTGTAGAAGCTAAAACTAATGATTTAATATATACACCTTTTGCTGTAGCCGGTTTAGCTTTCACTATAGCTTGAACTAGTTCCTTGATATTTTCGGTTAGTTTAAAAGCTTCAAAAGACAATTTCCCGACAATGTTATTAATAACACCACTTTTATCAACTTTAAACTCTACTTTCCCTCCCCGTATTTCTTGAACAGCTTTTGCTATATCCGTTGTAACTGTCCCGGCTTTAGGAGATGGCATTAAACCACGTGGACCTAGTACTTTTCCCAATTTCCCTACTTCCCTCATCATATCAGGAGTAGTAATCATTGCTTCAAAATCAGTCCAACCGGCATTGATTTTTTCTATATATTCTTCAGCACCGGCCATATCTGCTCCGGCATCTAAAGCTTCTTGGACTTTTTTACCTTTAGCTAGAACTAATACCCGGATAGTCTTCCCCGTTCCATGAGGCAATGATATTGTTCCTCGAACTAGTTGATCTGATTTACGTGGATCAACACCCATTACCAAGGAGATTTCAATCGACTGATCAAACTTGACTTTTGGGCATTTCTGCAAGATTGCTAATGCTTCATCTAGATCGTATTGCTTATTTTTATCAAATAGCTTGACAATTTCTTTAAAACGTATACTTAATCGTCCCATAAATAATTACTCGCCTCTTACTGTATCAACACCCATTGATCGGGCAGTTCCAATTACCATATTCATAGCAGCTTCAGGTGTGCGGGCATTTAAATCCTTCATCTTCTTCTTTGCTATTTCTAAAGCTTGAGCCTCTGTCATCTTACCAACCTTATCTCGATTAGGAACACCGGACCCTTTTTCTAAATTTAACGTTTTTAATATCATGCCTGCAACCGGGGGCTGCTTGGTAATGAACGTAAAGCTTTTATCAGCATACACAGTAATAACCACCGGTAATACATCGCCGGCTTTGTCTTGTGTTTTCGCATTAAATTCTTTACAGAACCCCATAATATTTACCCCTGCGGAACCTAGAGCCGGGCCTATAGGAGGTGCAGGATTCGCTTTTCCTGCAGGGATTTGTAATTTAATAATCTTTGCAATTTTTTTGGCCTTAGCCATTTTTAACCTCATGATCTTTGACTTAATTTCCAAATGAAGGCTAAATCCTGAACACTAACCTTCTTCCTTATCTTCGTTATACTCTTCAACCTGCCAAAATTCTAAGTCATCCACTTGAGTTTCCCGACCGAAAATAGAAACCAGCGCACTAAGACGACCTTTATCATGATAAACTTCAATAATTGTTCCAACAAAGTTGACAAAAACACCATCGGTTATCTTCACATAATCTCCGGAAGAAAACTTATGCTTTTGGGTCACACCCTGTTTCTTATCTTCTAGATCGTTTAAAATATCTTCTACTTCATCGTCATTCAAGGGGGTTGGTATCTCTCCACCTAAGAAACCAACTACTCCATTTGTATTGGTAACATAGGTCCATGAATCGTCATTCAACACCATTTTAACCAGAATATATCCCGGCCAAATTCGTTTTTCGCTGACTTTCTGTTGACCCTGCTTAACCTCTAATACATTTTCCGTCGGTAAAACAACCTCGTCTATTTGTTCCGACATACCGTGTACTTCTTTAAAGTCTTCTAGAGCTTTTTTGACTTTTTTTTCCTTCGTAGATACTACTTGAACCACATACCATTTGCGCAAAACGTCCATCTTGACCTAACCACCAAATACTTTTGTTATTATGTTGATTCCTTGAAGCGTATATTGGATAACGACATCAAAAAAATATATCAGCATCCCGAAAAAAAAAGTAGTTCCCAGAACCACGTTAGTATACAGTTTTAGTTCATCTTTATTTGTCCAGGTGACTAGTTTCATCTCGTGACGAACACCTCGAAGAAATGTCAAAAGACTTCTTCTTGGCTTTTCTTTCGTTTTGGAATTCAACTGCACTTTTCTCGCACTCATGAACATAATTCATCACTTTAATTTAAGATTTTGCTTTATCAACGAGTGCGGAGGGATTCGAACCCCCGACCGACGACTTTGGAGATCGTTGCTCTACCAAACTGAGCTACACACCCTCTTAATTCAGAGAATAGATCATGATGAGGTAAAACTCATCATGACAACATCTTCGCTCGGCCATTTAGAGCTATTCAATAATCTCCGTTACTGTACCGGCACCAATTGTTCTACCACCCTCACGAATAGCAAAACGCATTCCTTCTTCCATCGCCACAGGAGCCATAAGCTCTCCGGATAATTCAACGTTATCACCGGGCATCACCATTTCTGTGCCTTCAGGTAGTGTCACACTTCCTGTCACATCAGTGGTTCTGAAATAAAATTGCGGACGATAACCGGCAAAGAAAGGCTTATGACGTCCACCTTCCTCTTTAGTAAGAACATATACTGTCCCTTTAAACTTGGTATGCGGAGCACATGTTCCCGGAGCAGCTAAAACCATCCCTCTCTCAACATCATCTTTACCCACACCTCGCAAAAGAACCCCGACATTTTCTCCGGCACGAGCTTCATCAAGAAGTTTCTTAAACATCTCCAATCCGGTTGCAACTGTTTCACGAGTCTCTTTTAGTCCAACAAGCTCTAACTTGTCATTTAGTCTAACCACACCTTTTTCAACTCTACCGGTAGCTACTGTACCACGACCTGAAATAGAGAAAACATCCTCAATCGGCATTAAGAAAGGCTTATCAACATCTCTTTCCGGAGTTGGGATATGCCTATCCACAGCACCCATTAACTCTTCAATCTTTGCTGCGTATGCCGGATCACCTTCTAAAGCTTTCAAAGCAGAACCTTTAATAATCGGCACATCATTATAGCCTTTACTCTCTAGTAATTCAGCCAATTCCATCTCAACCAGTTCAAGAAGCTCTTGATCTTCTTCACCTATTTGATCCACTTTATTCAAAAACACAACGATCGACGGAACCCCAACTTGGTGAGCTAAAAGAATATGTTCTTTTGTTTGAGGCATAGCACCATCAGTTGCGGCTACAACCAAAATAGCTCCATCCATTTGAGCGGCACCCGTAATCATATTTTTTACATAATCCGCGTGACCGGGACAGTCCACATGAGCGTAGTGACGTTTTTCTGTCTCATACTCGACATGTGAAGAATTAATGGTAATTCCACGCGCTTTTTCCTCCGGAGTATTATCAATTGAGTCATAATCCCGAAAATCAGCACCACCTTTTTCTGCCATACATTTTGTAATCGCCGCTGTAAGAGTAGTTTTACCATGGTCTACGTGTCCTATTGTTCCAATATTGACGTGCGGTTTGTTTCTCTGAAATGATTCTTTAGCCATACTTTTTCTTCCTCCGTTAGGCTGCGCTAAACGCTATAAAGGTTCAATTGCACCTCTGCCCAGAATAGGAATTGAACCTACGACCGCTTGCTTACCATGCAAGTGCTCTACCCCTGAGCTATCTGGGCTTAATTTTATACTTAGTGCCGTCACTTAATTTCTTGCTTAAAAAGCAAGAGTGACTCTTTCTTTCAGGTTAAATATTCTTTAATAATTCGAAAGCCTATAAGTTTAGGGACCTAGTTTAAATAAATCAACTATAATCTTACTAAAATTTATCTTTGACGATACACAATCCTAGCCTTTGATAGATCATATGGTGACATTTCAACAACAACAACATCTCCAACTGAAACCCGAATATTTCGTAATCGCATTTTCCCACAAAGGTGGGCATAAACCTGCTTCCCATTGTCAAGTTTCACGCTAAATGTCATATTTGGCAACAATTCTTCGATTGTCCCCTCTAATTTTAAAGTATCTTCTTTTGCCATAAATTAATTATATATCGAGTTTTGAAGCATTTGAAGGTAACAATGGAACTAAAAAATCGTATTACTGTCAATCAATTTTATATTTTTATTTCTAAACGGATCCCCTAGCTCCGTAAAGATCTGTAATAAAATTTATAATTAGCAACTTTGATCTAATTCAATATCCATGTATAAACATTTACTTAATTAAATTACTCATGTCTCGTTCATGATAAAAAAACAAGTGAACTATCGTTTTCAACATCCCTTTTTTGTTTTCATATTGGCCGTCATAGTCGGAATTATATCCTCTTTATCAGTCGTTGTCTTCAGAGAGCTGATCCTTGCTACCCGCTATCTAATATTTGGTTCATCTTCTCAAATGATGTTTGTTATAGGAAATAAAATACTTTGGTGGATTTTTCTTATCATAATTTCAGTAGGTGGTATTTTAATAAGTCTTGTTACTACTTATTTTTTGAAAGCCAAACACCCTCCCGGATTAGCTGAAATAATCAGAAATCAAAAAGACGAACAATCCTTTTCCATAAAAGAGGGGCTTGGTGGAGCTATAGTTAATTTTTTTTCAATCGCTATCGGAGCATCGGTTGGGAGGGAGGGTCCTGCTATCCATTTAGCCACTAGTATCAGTGTTTGGTTCACCGATATCTGTCGATTGACTCATAAAAACTTAAAACTTCTTTTATGCTGCGCTATCGCCTCTGCTTTGGCCTCATCTTTTAATACCCCTATTGCCGGCATTATCTTTGCCTTTGAACTTCTTTCTTTTCCTGTGGCTTTGTTAAGCCTTTTCCCGATTGCTTTGGCATCTGCCGGCGGTACTTTTATCACCCGCATAATTTATGGGGACTTTCCGGCGTTCATTATCCCTCACTATGAGTTAGGAGGGTTTAAAACATTTCCTCTTTATATTTTGCTTGGAATTTTCGCCGGTTTTATATCCTCAGGCTTTATGTATAGTATGACCGGATTATCACATCTTACTTTAAAAACACTTTTACCCGGATGGTTTTTGGCTGCTATCGCCGGTGCAATAGTTGCCGGTATTGGTTTTTATTACCCACAAGTATTAGGAATTGGATATCAAACAATAGATTCAATCCTTATAGAACCTAGTCCTCTAATCTTTTTATTATACCTATTCATCGCTAAATTCCTTGCTACCGCTTTATGTATAGGATCGGGATTTGGAGGTGGTATCTTGACCCCGTCACTTTTTTTAGGTGCTGTTTTTGGAACTTTATTCGGAGTGATCGTACAATATATTTTACCGGAAGCTACAATAGATTATAGAACTTATACCCTAACCTGTATGGCAGCCATTACAGGAGCTGTTTTAGGCACGCCCTTGGCCTTGGTCATTATTATCTTTGAACTGACTAAAGATTACCTCTTAGCCCTAAACGTTCTATTCGCTTGTATGTTCTCTTATTTTATCAGCTTAAAATTATTTGGCACTTCTTTCTTCCACCACCGGCTAATTAAAAAATTATAATGTTAACCCTAATTCTTCAAAGTATTCTTGACTGCTTCCGGCCCTCAAGGAAAGAGATTCCTCATTCAATAATCCTTGCTAACAAATCCTTAAACCGAGTCACAATCGAGGTTTTAATCCCCAAGTAGTCGTTATGGATGCAGGGTATTCTAGTTTAAAAAATTGAAAGTCTATCAGAAGACCTCTGCATAACTGACTTGATAATATTTTTTTAAAACTCACTGATTGTTTACACTTATTTTTCATTTATTTTGATAAATTTTATAATAAGCAGTTTTTTTATTATGGGTGCAAAGCATCGCAATAGGCACCGGAAATCGTTGTCAGAAATCAGTTATGCAAAGGTCTTTTGAAGATTGGGAGCTGTCAAAAACATCATATACTCTTCGCTACTGAAAGGTACACAAAAAAGTATAAATATGATATTAGCGTTGCATGAACCAATTAACTCCAAATCAAAGAAGCACTTTTGAATTTCAGGTAAAAAAGACCCGTGATATTAATGATACATTTCAAGTGCCGGCACTCAATCCTGTCCGGCTTCCAACGTGAATGAGTATATACCCGCATTCCAATCCCTTTAATTAAAGAAAAAATGCAAAAAGTATATGTAGATAAAAAAAATTAAAGAGTCAAAAGAATAAAGCGTCTTTTGAATATCCTTTGATGAATTCAAAATAGGTCATAGGTTGTTTACCTTCGAGCTGAACCATTTTCAAACGGATAGCTCCTGTTTTACAAGCAACGATAAATCCTGCGGATAAATCATAAGAAATAATTTGACCGGGTTTATCTGTTTGTTGTTGTTGTAATTCAGCCTTAATTACTTTGAAGCGTTTTTTTTCTTCTCGGATATAGATCCAAGACCAAGCCCCGGGTTTTGGGTCTACCCCTCGGATAAGGTTGTAAACATCTTTAGCAGCTCGATCCCAAAATATTTCACAGTCTTCTTTTTCAACCTTCTTAGCATAGCTGGCAAACTGATCGTCTTGAGGTATCCTTTGAGCTTTGTTCGCTTTCAATAATTCGATAGCTTCTAAAAGAGTTGTTTGAGCTAGTGGACAAATTTGTTCTTCCAGTGCTCCATAAGTGATATCCGGATCAATAGGCATTATAACACTTTTAATCATGTCGCCGGTATCCAGTCCTTTTGCCATATGCATAATCGTAATGCCTGTTTGCGAATCTCCATCCATGATACAACGCTGCAAGGGAGCAGCACCTCTGTATTTAGGCAACAAGCTAAAATGAACGTTGACACACGCTAAAGAAGGTGTTTTCAATAAGTTTTCTTTAAAAATCTGACCATAAGCTACCACAATAAAAAGAGTAGGCTGATGTTTTTTTAAAACCTCTATAAAATCCGGATCGGATGCTTTTTCCGGTTGATAAATTGGGATAGAAGGAGCTATCGATTGGACGGTAAATTTGACAGGAGGCGGCGTCATAACCCTTTTCCGCTTCACAGGTCGATCCGGCATCGTTACAACACCTGCTACAGGCTGTTTATTAGTAATAAGATATTCTAAAATTTTAGCCGCTATTACAGGTGTTCCGAAGAAAACAATCGACATTAGATAAACTCGTTAGATTTGATGAGTTGGTACTACTCTTAAGAATTCAAATGATTTAAGTAAGAGCTTGAAAACCCATTATTCCACGCTCAGAGTTTCCCTTACAAAAATGCAGCCATTTTTCTACTTCAGGAATAGAATCAACATCTTTATTTACGCGTTCGATAGCTTCAGTTAAACGTAATTCTGCACGATAAAATACTTTAAATACTTTGCTGAGAATATTTCGTGTTTCCATTGGAAATCCATGACGTTTTAAGCCGACAACATTTAAACCACCAATCCTAAAAGGAATCCCACCACCAATTGTATAGGGAGGAATATCATGGCCTACGCGACTCATACCCCCAACCATCGCATATTCCCCAATACGTACATATTGATGAATAGGAGCAAACCCTCCAATGATAGCATAGTCTTCAACAAGAACATGCCCGGCTAAAGTAGCACAGTTACTCATTACAACGCTATTTCCTATAATACAGTTATGGGCAATATGACAGTAAGCCATAATCATGCAGTTATCGCCCACTCTGACTTCAGAATTTTCTTCCGTTGATGAGTTTATCGTTACAAATTCTCGTATATGACAATTCTTTCCAATATTTACAAAAGTCTTTTCACCATTATACTTAAGATCTTGTGTCTGCGTTCCAATACTTGCAGAAGGCCACACAGTGGTTCCTTCCCCAATCGATGTATATCCATCGATATATACATGAGACTTGATGACAACGTTATCATTTAAGACAACGTTTTCTTTAACAATCGCATAAGGCTCAATAGTTACGTTTGCACCAATTTTAGCCCCGGACTCTATGATCGCGGTTGGATGTATTTTACAATTTGGACCTATATCTGCCATGCAATGCTTTCTAGTTAATTTTTTTCCTAAATGATTTCAAAACAAAGACCTTTTTTATAAAAGGTTGCTCTTAAACATTTTTTAAAGTTTCTGATTGTGGCTTATTTCAAAATAATACTTTCTTAAAATAAATATATCGTTCATTACTTTCTTAAAAAACCTCTTTAAATTTGATCTTTATCTACTAAAGCAAAAGCTAATTCCGCTTCCATAGCTAATCTAGCATTTGTTATGACTTGTCCTTTCACACGACCTGCTCGACTACTAATATGTAAACCTGTTACATGCATATGCAAGACATCTCCCGGTCGTACGGGATTTCGGAATTTAGCGTTATTTATATTAAGTATAACAGCGCTTTTTCCTCCATAACCTGCTTGATGCACAAGTATTCCTGCTGTTTGCGCTAAGGCTTCTAATAACAGCACCCCCGGCATAATTGGTGCTCCCGGAAAATGTCCCTGAAAAAAATCTTCATTAAAAGTAACATTTTTTTGTGCTATAATAGTTTTATTTTCCAAATCAATCGAAATGACCTTGTCCACCAGTAAAAAAGGATAACGATGTGGCAAAATATTTAAGATTTCTTTTATATCCAGCAATGATTTCTTAGCTGAATCATGATTAATTACTGCTTCCATCAATTATTCTCCATAGTGATATTGTTTAGTAGTGTTTTTGCAAAAGCTACATTTGTGGCATGACCTGAACAAATAGCTATCACATGGGCACGGAAAGGAAGACCCACTAATGATAAATCGCCGATCAAGTCCAAAATTTTATGACGCACCATCTCATCAGGAAATTTCAATCCACCCTTACTAAATATGGCGTCATCATGAACGACGACAGCATTTTCCAAGCTCCCACCTTTAATTAATCCGGAATCCATCAACATTTTCAATTCACTATATAAGGAAAAAGTGCGGCAATGAGCAATTTCCTTTTTAAAATTTTCACTATTTACCTTAAGTGAATAAAATTGGGAACCGATGGCAGATATCCCCGGATAATGTAGAGTGTAGCTTATACAATAATCTTCTGAAGGCAAAGCTACTAGATGCACGTTACCCTCTGAATAAAACACAGGTCTGTTTAATTTAAGAATAGGCTTATAAGCCGATTGTTCTTCAATACCACTGTACTCCAACATTTCTAAAAAAACATCAGAACTACCGTTTCCAACAGGCGGTTCAGACCCATTCACTTCGATAATAACATTATCTAAATCATTAGCCGCCAAGGCTGCTAGTACATGCTCAACTGTATAGATTCTAACCGGTCCAACACCAATTGTCGTATTCCGAGAGGTTTCCTGGACATATTCAACTGTTGCCGGTATTAATGGTTTTGAAGGAAGATCAACACGTTTAAAAACGATACCAACATCTTCATCAGCAGGACAGAACTTTATTGTTACTTCCTCACCCGTATGAATACCAATTCCGGAAAAGCTCGCCGCTGTCTTTATGGTCTTTTGTCTTTTAAGCTCCGGTGACAAACGAGGTTTGATAGCTACCAATGTATCTGGCATAAGCGACTATAGTTCTTTAAAATTAAATTGTATTTTTTATAAATCTTTACATACTGAACTATAAAAGGTTAATCTATATACCCTTTTTGATCAATAACTATCTCAAAAACACAACACTCCTTATTTGGATTGAAATCCAATTATTTTTTCCTTTATTAAAATAAAATTTTGTCGAATTTCATCAAGAAAGTGAATCTATCAGGAATTTCACGCGTAAGCGTTAACACATAGCCAAAATATTTTTTATATTTAAATAATAGCGGGCTTTATCATTTCCCGATCTTGTTGATAAACAGATATTTTATCTCGCCTCCTTTGCTTAAATTTGTGTAACCAAGCATAAATAAACATAAAAATATGATTTCGTTACGCTCGTGCGTTACGATACTGCCGGCGATTAGGGCCACAAGTTTGTTTCAATTCCCTATGATAAATTTCTGTTTTCCAACGAATCTTTATGATTTTTTCAACGTCATTACGATTAGGTTCTTCAATATTAGTGACCGGATAATCAATGCAACCATTTTTAGCCGGAAACTTGAAAGCCGTAATAAAACCATAACCGCACAAGTGAATGCTTAGTCCTTCATACGGAATATCCGAATCTGCCGAACTTACATTGCGATTAACTTTTTTATTTTTACGCAAACCGATGACAAAATTTAACCCTATATCTCTGATAGACTTTCAATTTTTTAAACCGGAATACCATGCATCCATAACGACTACTTGGGGATTAAAGCCTCGATTGTGAGTCGATTTAAGCATTTCTAAACAATGAGCATTCTTTGTTTTGCCGTCACTATCCTTATTATACATTCTATCGTCCACAGGAACATATTGCTCCGAGTGTCGCCCATACCATAAAAGATTTACCAAACCGATTCCTGTTATAACATCATGTACAATCAGTACACCCGGCTCTTCCATATTGACATCATGCTTGCTTGAATGAAGGTGCTATATCATTCCTTGGTACATTTATGTAACGGCATTTTTCCCCAACAAAAGAGAAAAATTATACTCTGATTTAAAAAATTATTTAAATAATTATTTCAATACCGTACTTCTGTAGTATGAAACTCCTGTCTATTTTTCTAGCAATAAAATCTTGAACAAAGCTTTTCAAATAATTGTCCATAGCTTTTAAAATTTAAACTAAAGATAGTATTGAAAGTAGAAGCCGGGAAAACTTTCAGGATCAGAATCACTAAAATACACTGTTAAGATTTTTTACATATTTTCAAGATCACAAACAACAATATAATTAAAAAAGATACACCGATAATCAGAACATCCCCTAAACGGGTATATAAGGTATCATAAATATAGATAGGAACGGAGGCTGCTAATACCCCTGCTTGCCATTCCGATTCTCTGATATTTCCGGAAAAAGTGGCTATCACTCGCCCTAACGAATCTACTGCCGCAGTCACTCCCGTATTACAAGCTCTCACAAGAGGCACCCCATTTTCAACACTACGAATTAATCCATGATAAAAGTGTTGCTCCGGAAGTCTTGAACAAGGAAACCATACATCATTTGTTACATTAACAAGCAGCTCGGCTCCTAATAAACGGTTATCTCTTATTAAATGCCCAAACATTTCTTCCATACAAACTGAAGCTCCAATCAGCGTCTCTCCTTGAAAAATGATTGCTTCTGTTCCTTCTTCATACCAACCACTGATACCATAACGCTCAGCGATTTCTTTGCACCATTCAAAGGGTAAATATTCAACGATCGGCAAAAGGACTCTTTTATCATATCTTTTAGGAATTTCTTTAAATGGCTTAAAATTAAAAGCCGAAGTGTAATTACTTAATCCGGACATCACCCCTTTTTCTTCATCCTCAAGCCCAATAATGACCTGTGCATCGAAAGCATTTGCAATCGTTTGAGCCCAAAACGCATTTGAAACCAACCACTCATCTTTAGCTCCGCATTGCTCTTGAGTCGCTAAAGGTCCTTTTAATTTCGGAAAAAAATCAAAATCTTCTATACCCCAAACATGCTTAAACGAATGCTTGACCATTTCTAAAGTATAAGCCGGTGTATAAGCTGAAAAAGGAACCGCTGATTCAGGAAAAACAATTAAATCCACATCATCATGCCTGTGGTCTTTTAAAAGCCAGAGAATACGTTGCCACTGATGAAGAGGATAAATCATGTTATCAAACCCTTTTAATCCCCATTTCTCACCGGGAGAAAGAGCTGTTTGCACCATAAGAGCTGATACATTTTTTGTTTTTTTCATATGGCTCATAGACCAATTATGATACGTCACATGAGCAATACCAAAAATAAAGGGAAATAAAGCAACGGCGCCCCAAACAGCCAGTTTCTTTACACTCACAGGATTATAAAAAACTCGAAGAGCTATAAGATTAACAAATATAATCCAAAATGAAAGCCCATATACCCCAACCAGGGAAACCGTTTGTAATGAATAGATGGAACCGGTAAGGGCAATGCCAATAGGGTTAAAAGCAAATCCCATTAAAACAAATAATCGGCTCCACTCCATTATCGTCCAAACTGAAGCAATAAATAGAACTCTTAGCCAGGTCCATTTCTCAACAGCAGGAATTAAAAGGGATAAAATAGCAAATTGCAGACTTAGCCATATCAAGAGGAAAAAATAAATCAGGAAAATATAATCACCTTGATAAACAGTCGCTGTCATCCATGACAATTGAACGGCTTGTACAACAGAGAACCATAAAATGGATAAAAAAAAGCGAGCCTTTTTTGATTGAAAACAAAGCATCGATTTCCAAAAAAGGGCATATCCAAATGTTCCGGCCAAAAGACCTAAAAAAGGAAGCCATGCAGGTTGCCCAAAAGCTACGATAATTAACGATATTACAAAAAGACTAAGGAAAGAAAAAGAAAAAAAACTTTGCTTTTTTGCTAAAAGCATGCTCCTATAACCTATTGAATTAAAGAGGATAAGTAGTTTATACTATGATTCCTTATTTAAAGAAACCAACATTAATAGTTAAAAATAAAATGCATCTTCCTTTTAGAGAACATCACCTATTTAAATTATTCTCTCTTTATGAGAAAAGAAATTCTCCTATTGATTACACCGTTAGTCTTTATTTTAAACAAAATAAGGCATTAGGGTCCAAAGACAGAAAAAAAATTTCAGAAATTTTATATTCCCTTGTTCGATGGAGAGGGCTGTTAGACTATCTTATCCCCTCCGGTTCACCTCGAAATTGGGAACATCGTTTGGAAGCATATAAAAAACACTCTTTAACTGATTACTTACAACAAGACCATATACCTCTGCATATTCGCTTAAGCTTTCCAAAACAACTCTTTAGTCTTTTAGAAAAAGATTATGGTATTCAAGATACTATAAATCTTTGTCTAGCCTTAAACAAAGAAGCCCCTCTAACTATTCGTGCGAATACTCTCAAAATTTCCAGACAAGACCTTTTAAAAAAATGGGAATCCAAATATTCACTTACCCCGTGTACACAATCTTTTAATGGAATCCTTTTTTCAAAAAGAGAAGCTTTATTTAAAACTGAAGAATTCAAAAAAGGATTTTTTGAAATTCAAGATGAAGGAAGTCAGCTAATCGCTCAATTTGTCAATTGCAAGCCTAAAGATCATGTTCTTGACTACTGTAGCGGATCCGGTGGAAAAACCCTGGCTTTTGCTCCAAATATGAAACAGCAAGGACAGATTTATCTTCATGATATTAGGCCACATGCTTTAACCGCTGCCTCAAAAAGACTCAAACGAGCCGGAATTCAAAATGCACAAATCCTCGGCCCTGAGCATGCACAATTAAAAACTTTAAAAAAAAGAATGAATTGGGTTTTAGCAGATGTCCCTTGTAGTGGAACCGGGACATTGAAACGGAATCCGGATATGAAATGGAAGTTTACTGAAGAGGCCCTGATGAGATTGGTTGAAGAGCAACGCGATATTTTTGATAAAGCCTTAAGCTTCCTAAGATCTGACGGTAAAATTGTCTATGCTACTTGTAGTCTATTACAAATTGAAAATGAACATCAAATCCGTTATTTCATGGAAAAATATTCTCTGAAGTTAATAGGATCTTATTTGAAAACCAGCCCATATGACAGTCAAATAGATGGTTTTTTTGCCGCTGTTTTGGCCTGTCAATAATGAAATATCAATTTTGTTAGTTGTCTTTCTAAGGCTTCTGATTTATAATTCGTTGAAAAATTGAAACTATTTTTTTAAAATAATTCACTTTCAATCAATAGCTCAAGGTAAATATATGAAAAATCCACCTTCCCGTTTCGATAGAAATTTCAAAAACAGCACAAACATAACTAAACTATTTCTTTTCATAACCCCACTTTTTTTTATATCCTCTCTTTTAGCGGCTGAACCAATACCATTTGAGGAAAATTTTTCTTTTGATTTGGCTCAACAACAACTTCATAATGATCCGGATAGTTTAGCTTATATAACTGTCAATAATCGCATCCTAGCCAAAGTTAACGGTAATCCTATTTCAGTCATCGATGTAATGAAAAAAATGGATTTAGTTTTTCATCAACAGTTCCCAAGTTTGACAGACTCTGAATTAGCTCGTTTTCAATTTTATACGACTAATTGGACTTATTTTTTGAAAGACATGATCGATAATGAATTAATATTAGCAGACGCCCAAGCAAAAAAGATCCCTATTACTCCTGCAGATGTGAGAGAAGAAATGGAAGCTCTTTTTGGACCAAATGTTGTCTTAACTATAGATAAAATGGGGCTCTCCTATGAAGATGTATGGAAAATGCTTGAAAAAGATATTTCTGTAAGGCGAATGTTTTACTTTATGGTAAGAACTAAGGCTATGGACAAAGTACACCCTAAAGATATGCGATTAGCTTATGAAGATTTCACAAAAAAACATCAAAAACCTAACGAATGGTTTTATCATGTGATTTCAATTAGAGGAACAGATTCCGATAAAAACGCTGATATTGCTCAAGCTGCCTATGAATTACTAAAGAATGAAACGGATATTGATTTTAAAATTTTAACTTTTCGTCTTAACGAAATCGATACCTTTGATGATTTAGTCAATATTTCTATATCAGAGGAGTTTCATCGAACAGACAATACGATTGCTAAATCCCATAAAGAAGTCTTATCTGATTTGCAAACAGGACAATTTGGCAAGCCTATTCAACAAATTAGCCGCGCCGATAATACTACCGTATATCGCATTTTTTATCTGAACCAACATCTACAATCAACTCCTGTTACTTTCAATGAAATTGAAGAACAACTCAAAGAAGAATTATTAGCAAGAGCCTTATCTGAAGAGTCTGATATTTACTTAAATAAATTACGCCACCGCTTTGGTTTTGATGATAACTCACTAAAAGATACAATTCCTGAAAATTTTCAACCATTTACAATGCAGTGAACAACATCAAACTATTTCGACCGTCAGATCTAAATGCTTTATTAGTGCAGCATAAAAAGCATATGACAAAAAGTTTGTCTCAAAATTTTTTAATTGACGGCAATATTATTAATAAAATCATTGCTGTGGCATCGGTTACTTCAGATGATTTTATTTTAGAAATTGGTCCCGGAGCCGGGGCCTTAACTCAATCACTTTTAAAACAAAATGCAACTGTTTTAGCTATTGAGAAAGATCATAATTTTGCCGATCTGCTTAATAAACTTTTTGCTGAAGAAGAGCGTTTAAAAGTTTATTGTGATGATATCCTCTCTTTCCCAATCAAAGAGACCCTCGCACCTTACCTAAAGAAGCATAGAAAAAAGGCAAAAGTTGTTGCTAATTTACCTTATCATTTAACAAGTCCCATTCTAGGATTGTTATTACCATTGCATGATATCTTTTCTTCATTAACGATTATGATACAAAAAGAAGTAGCGGAGAGAATTACCGCAAATCTCGAAAGCAAATCGTATAGTGGTTTTACTGTCTTTAATCAGCTATATAGTGATCCTCAATACATGTTCACTATTAGTCCAAATTGTTTTCAACCGAAACCAAAAGTGCATTCTGCCGTATTACATATGACGTTGAAACCACCACCACTACTATCTTCTTTACAAGGATTTATAGCATTAGTGAAAAAAGCATTTAATCAGCGCCGTAAAATGCTCAGCAATTCCCTATCTGATTATAGTGATGCCCATACTATTAAATCCCTTCTTACTACATTTGGACTTAATGCATCAGCTAGAGCAGAAGATCTTTCATTACAAGATTTTATTAAAGTTTTTGAAGCATTATTTACCCTCAATAATTTAGGGTCAAGTTCTTTGGCATCTGAATAAGGAATGTAGCAGAACAAAACCGGCAACGCCGCAACCCGGATACTAGGGCTTTCATCCCATTACTTGCTTTAGTAAACAAAGGACTCTTAACATCTTGTTGAGCAAATAATGTTGCCACCCGTAGTGTAGTATCATTTTCATCTTTAAAATGAACTTCACCAACAGGCTGTCCTTTTTCTATAGGTAATTGAAGCGTATAGCAAAAAACAGTTCCCTTTATCTCAGGTTTCTCTGCCGGAAAATAAGTTATGCAAACATCTTCTTCAAGGTAAGTATTCACCTTTTTTTTAACCCCTTTTATTTTTAATTCAAACTTTTGTAAGCCTTTTGGTAAAAGTACTTGAGTGACAAGAGATTCATCAAAGGCCGCATTAAATAAATTAATTGCATCTTCATATTGTTTCCGACGATCTGCTGCTGATAAAACAACTAATAAAAGAGTTCGATCCTCTCCATCTCTAGCTGCCGCAATTAATGTATGTTGAGCGTGTGAAGTATACCCGGTTTTTAGGCCAATAGCATCAGGATAGTAATATTGCTTTCCCGGCTGGATAAGAGCATTCGAGTTGACCATCCACGTAGATTCTTGTTTATTCGTTTTTGGCCTTAAGTGCCGTGTTGTCCGGACAATATGACAGAAAATAGGATGCTTTAATGCCTCACGGGCAATTAAAACCATATCATAAGCCGTAGTAGTATGCTGAGGATGATGTAATCCATGAGGATTCATAAAATGCGAATTTTCACACCCGATTTTCTTCAAATAAGTATTCATTTCCTCCATGAAATTTGGAATACTTCCGGAGACATGCTTCGCTATTGTATTTGAAGCATCATTAGCTGAAATAAGCATCATCCCATAAAATAACTCTCTTAAAGATAGGACCTCTCCTCTTTTTAATCCCATATGAGTACCCCCAACGTCCAACCAATGTGCCGGAGTTTTATAGTGAGAACTTCTCTTTTCTTCGCTAGAAATGGAACCAATACAGTCTTGTTCAATAATAACAGATTCATCAAGTAGATGACCATTTTGTTGAAGAGCAAATAAAGCAGTAGCTACTTTGGTAATACTCGCCGGAAATAAAACATCGTGTGCATTCTTTTCATATAAAACCACTCCCGTATCTGCATTTATTAAAATAGCAGCATCAGCATATATATCAACTTCTAATGTATTGGCCTTTAATGATGCCGTTGAAATAGAAAAAAATAAAAAAATTAAGGTCAAAGGGAAATATCTCATATTCATATCTTCATGGGTTTGATCGAAATAAAGACTAAAATACATATTTTTCGTTTAAATTAAAAACCTTTCTCCCAACTAACATGTTTCTTACCCTCTAAAAACCAGCTTATTACATTCACATCAATTATTCTATCTTACTTTAAATAAGCGAGTTACCTTAAAAATAGGTAAAAAATCAAACTTGACTAGACAGAAAAAAGAAAGTGAATTAATCGTAAGGAAGAGGCAAACGCGATTAAAATTACTTCGTTACATAAATCAGGCTTGTTACTTGGAGGAGAAAAAATGATCAATCCTGTGCAGCTAGAAGAAACCTATAGAAAGTATACGGATAATCTTTCTCAATGGGCACCTGATGGTATTGTTGAAATGGATATTAGTCTTCTTCAATCACTTAATCTCCTTCATTGTGAGGACCTTGCTTTGGAAGATGCAGAGCAAGAGCTTACTCAGCTGTTCAATATCATTGAATCTCCTGAAAAAATCACTCTATATAATCATAATTTCATTATCTGGATCGTTCCGGATCTTGTAGACAACATGCCGACAACTTTTGCTTTAATCGCGCAACAACATCATAATGAATCTCAACTTGAACTTGTATTATCTATATCAGGGCCTTATAATACTCCTCGTTTGGTCCTTAAGGTCCTACAACGACTCTTACAAGAAATCCAAGATAATGAACAAGATCTTGATAAACTTAAATAAAATATATTAAATTCTTAAAAATATTTATAAAACAACGTGTTTTTATTTTACTAAATATTATTTATGTTAAATTTATAATAAAATGGTAGATTAATGTTTATTTAAAAAATATGATGTCTTATGATTGTTAATAAAAATATGTAAATTCAACCTTTTAATTCCCTATCATCTACTTCTGGCGAAGCAAAGACATCTCTTCCTCTTGTACATACAACAGCGAAAACATATTTCCCGGCGCCCGGGATCATTTTTAAAAAAAAGAGAACCACTAAGAGTAGAACCGGGAGCTATGTTTGTCTATCATAACTTAGATATTGATATCGCATACTCTTTAAATTCATATTGGTCCCTTTTTAAAAGCTACGTCCCAGGAGGAAAAGCTCTATTCACCAATACCTTTAAAGTCAAAGAAAAAGGGGGGATAGATTGCCCCGGAAGAAAAAGAGCCCCCGGACAGATTATTCAATATGAATTGGCTCCTAATTCCAAGAGTGTTATTATTCGTCCGGGAGCTCTTTTAGCCTCAACCCCTAATGTATCACTTACATATCGAATATGTTAGCCTAACGGGCTATATGAAAGACAAAGGCATTGCAACCACAACTGCTAAAATAGAAGAGATTTTAAATGAAAAGGGTTATGTCTATTTTAATACTTCAGAAGGAATTGTTAGAACCTTTAACATTCATAAGAAAGATGGCCCTATTGCTTTGGATTTAACGATATGGTGATTGCTCACACCGAAGGTTTACAAAATACCATCAACAAGGTAGGTGGGTATAACAGCATTTTTTTTATCCGGAGAAGGTCTCGCCTGTGAGTTCGAAGGTGACGGAACTGTCTTTGTTGGATCCTTTGAATTAGGCAGAAGGAATCGAGTTTATGCTTTTACAGCTTCTTTTGGAAGTGAGCTTGGCAAAGGTACGGTACTGTTAATCGGTTCCATATTCCTCTACTATGCAAGATTCGGCTCTCTTCTAGCCTTAGATGCATTGAAAAAGTATGCTTCTAGCCCTTAAAATACACTCACCAAGCATTCGCAATATAATCCACAATCTTACTTGCTAATGATCGATATAATGGCTTTAAAGCAATTCTTCTAGCTGTATCAACAAACTCTAACTGACCCATAGAAAAATTAAGTAAGTGATCCTCATCTATTTCCGGATCAAAATCCGTATTAACACTAGCTGAGATGTAAGTCTGTGGTAATACAATATTCCCTGTTGCAGCCTCATAAACTGAGACTTGAGTCAATACACTCACTCTATCTTCGCTAGGGACTAAACGATCTTCTAAATTCCCGGAAGCATTTCTAAAATAACGAAAACCGATATGTTCATGTTTTTGATCAAGAATCGTTATTGTTAAGATTAATTCGCCTCCATGCGTTAAATATTTTAATCTACCCGATTCAGCAATTTGATGAATGACATCTCGAGTCAATTTTCCTTTTAAATCTCCTTCAATATAGGGAACCGAAATAGTATTATATTTTTCTATTACGGTCCCTTTACCAAAATGATAACCACACGATGACAGTAAACAGAATATAGGAACCATTAATCCATACGTTATTCTGCTAAAAATTTTCATTTTTGATATTCCTTAGAAAGTCTCAGAGCCTCTGCTTCATCTTCAAAAAAAGTTAAGCGTTCTTTTGATTTTTCTGCTGCCTCCGTATCCGGGTATTTTTCTATCGCATGCACATAATAAATGACTGAGGCTTTCATTCGACCTTGTCTTTCATAAAGTGTTGCCGTATCGAATAAACCTTGAGAATAAATCTCTTGCATTTCTTTATATAATTGAGAAGCTTCTTTAGCTCTTTCACTCCTTGGATAATCTTGGCAGAAATTTCGAAGGTTAATCTTAGCCAAATCAAGTAGATCGGGATTATGAAACTGGGATTGACATTGCCTATGATATACCTGAGAAATAGATAAGTAGGTGTGCGAGACAAGTTCATGTTTAGGAAACCGGTGGATCAACTGCTGAAAAGTTTCAATACTTTCTTTATAATCTTTAAAAGAAAAAAGTAACTGAGCTTTTGAATAAAGCGATTTAGCAGCTAAATCATGTATCGGAAGAGCAGCAATGACTTCGTCAAATAGATCTAATGCTTCAGTTTTAGCCGGTAGCCATTTAGGTAATTTTTGAGAACTAAAAAGATGCTTCTTGACTCCCATTCTATATTGTTCCGCAATAGCAAATTTATATGCATAAGCTTCTTCAAAATGTTTTAAAGGAGTTTGAATAGCAAGATATAAGGTAAGCTTTTGATTCGCCATATCAAATTCCTTTACATGATAAAGGCTAACACCTAAATAAAATAGAGAATCTTGATAAAGAGGAGAATGAGGAAAATGTAGGGTCACAGTTGTAAAATGCTTAATAGCCTGATCCCAACATTTTTTCTCAAATGCTTTAACTCCGTAACTATAGTGTTCCACTACTGTCATAGAAGGTTTAAAATCTGCTTTCACGAGTTTTCCACCCTTGAAGACATATTCAGCATAAATAGAGTTGGCTGAAAAGGAACAGAGTAAACATAGGAGAACAAAAAATAATTTTTTCATATTCATTACTAACTTGTATATATTTTAAGGGTAGAAGAATTCTAAAAAGAATAGATAGATTAAATGTTCGTGTCAAGTCTTGGAAGCATTATTTCTTTGCAATAGGGATAGTTTGAATAGAAATAAAGCCGGGAATGTCTTTAAAAGATTCTTTGAACGCCTCATCAGGACTCACGCCCCATTTACTTTCAATATGTATCGAGGCAACAGAGACATCGCTTCCCTCTAATGTAATTGTAACGGGATTGTTTCCTCGATGGGCATTAAATATTGTTTTTAAGGATAGGATATCACTTAAACGAATATCATCAAATTTCAAACGAAGATGAACTTCCCGGCGCTTATTATCCTCAACCGTCTTTTCTTTAGGACTAAACATCTTTTTCCTTCGCCTCCCTTTTCCTTGTTTGATTGAAAATTTAACCCTATCGTAGACTTCATCACATTTACGGACCATGTTTTCATCAGTATTCTCTAAATTTTCTAGCCAATGACAGGTAATCCTTTTTACTTCATCTCTTTCTTCTACTTGTAACACAGCACAAAGCAATTGATTGTTAATAAGTAAATGGGATTTCTCTTCATAAAGATTTGACCAAATTGGTAATTCTATACTGTCAAATCTATCATTGACCGTTAAAAAAGCAAACTTTTTTTGGGTCGTAGACGCAACCCGCACTTTAATTGCCTCTATAATAAAGCTAGCTCGGAATACCGTATCGACTTCCATATTTTCAATTTCACTTAAAGGTATACAAGACAATCGCTGAGTAATAGTCTGAAATTGCTCCATAGGGTGCCCTGTAAGAAAAAAACCCAATAGCTCTTTTTCTCTAAATAAAATTTGGTTCTTAGGCGTTTCTTTAGAAATCTTTGGTGGTACTAAAAATCTCTCTTCCTTTTTTTCATCCAATAAGGAGAATAAATTCATTATCCCTTGAGTCTTCTCTTTATGATTTTTAGATACCGATTCAAAAAATGGGTCAATACTCATTCGCAACTGATCCCTTGTCCAATTGGTAAAGTCAAAGCATCCGGCATCCACCAGATGTTTTATCATTTTTTTTCCCTATTTTTTTAGGATATAAGCGCTCTATGAAATCGTAGAGCGATTGATAAAGTCCATTCTCCACTCTTTCTGATATCATAGCTTCTACTACCCCCTTACCAACACCTTTAATTGCTGTAACAGCAAAACGAATGCCTTGATTTGTAGCTGTAAAGGTTTCCTTAGCTTCATTAACATCCGGAGGTAAGATAGCAATATTCATAGCTTGACATTCACGAATAAACTTCGCTACTTTAGAAATGTCATCACGATCACAAGTCATCAAAGCGGACATCCACTCTTTGGGATAATTAGCTTTGAAAAAGGCTGTTGCATAACTTAAATAAGCATAAGCGGCTGCGTGAGATTTATTAAATCCATAGGCAGCAAACTTTTCCATTTTATTAAAAATTGTTGTTGCTACACCTTCGTCAATACCATTTTTAATCGCTCCATCACGAAACTTTTCTCTTTGGGTAGCCATTTCTTTCATGTCTTTTTTTACCCATTGCCCGTCTTAAGACATCACCTTCACCTAATGAAAAGTTCGCAAGCCTACTGGCTATTTGCATGACTTGCTCTTGATAGACCATCACCCCATATGTTTCTTTTAAAATGTCTTCCATCCACTGATGATCATTTTCAATAGCTTCCCGGGCATGTTTTCTATTGATAAATGAAGGAATCATACTCATCGGCCCCGGTCGATAAAGAGCAATGGCCGCAAGAATTTCTTCAAATTTATCAATATGAAGCTTCATTGCAAGATCGGCCATACCGGTAGACTCTAGTTGAAAAACACCTAAGGTCTTTCCTTGATTTAACAAATCAAAAGTCGCCGCATCATCTAAAGGAAGATTAACCCAATCAATTTTTTTACCTGAATTTTCCTTAACAAAATCTACTGCTTTTTGAATACATGTCAGAGTTTTTAATCCTAAAAAATCCCATTTTTAGCATTCCAACAGCTTCTAGGGGCTTCATAGAAAATTGGGTGACAGCCATTTCTGTATCTTTAGATTTACAGATAGGAATATGTTCAGTTAATTCCTCACCACATACGACAATTCCGGCAGCATGTATCCCCGTGTTACGAACCGACCCTTCCAATTTTCTTCCTAAGTCAATAATTTTTGCCGTATCTTGATCCTCATGATACATCGCCCTTAGTTCAGCATCCAGATCAAGAGCTTTTTCTAAGGTGATATTGAGTTCATCGGGTACTAGCTTCGCGATTTGATTGACTTTGCTTAAAGGAATACTTAAAACACGACCCACATCTTTGATCGTTATTTTAGCTTTCATAGTACCGAAGGTGATGATTTGAGCTACATTGTTCAAGCCATACTTTTGAAGTGTGTATTCAATCACTTTACTACGCTTATCCATACAGATATCAACATCTATATCCGGATATGACAGTCTCTCGGGATTGATAAAACGTTCAAAGAACAAATTAAATCTAAGAGGTTCAATATCGGTAATCTCTATCAGATAAAGAATAATGGATCCAACTCCGGAACCTCGCCCGGGACCTACCGGTATTGCATTTTGCTTCGCCCAAATTTATGAAATCATAAACAATTAAAATATAATCACACATCCCCTTCGATACCATTATATTTATCTCCATATCTAGGCGATCATGAATGATCTTCATGGGATCTTGACCGGGATATTGCTTACTGATTGTTTTGGAGTCGTTCCTCTGTATAACGTTTTTTAAATTCCTTTGTTGCAAAGTTCAAGCAGAAACTCCTCAGTAGCTTTTATACGTTCTTTTTCTGTATATTTTGATTCATCATGAAGAGAAGGAGGAATAAATACAGGATAATGTTTCGTTTGAAAATCTAATTGCAAATCGCATTTTTCACTAATGTCTATACTTGCAGAAAAAGCCTCCGGATGATCTTTAAACACCACTTGCATTTGTTCGAAACTTTTAAAATAAAACTCATGCGAAGAAAGAGTTCGCCTTTTAGGATTCAAGACCTTACTTTTAAGGTTCCCCATTGAATCTTTTTCCCAAATTTCGCAAGGCTCTCCGGACTGAATATTCATTAGAACTTCATGTGCCCTCCAATCATCACGGTCTAAATAACATATTTCATTACATGCCACATATTTGATATTAAACTGTTTAGCCGCACCCACAAGTTTTTCATTTAGTATTTCTTGTTTCTCATGGTAATCTTGATACTTTTGTAAAAGCCAGCTCTCTTGATTGAATCGATCCTGTTGAATGTCTTGATCATCCATATAAAAACGTTCCAATTTTAAATAAAAATCAGAACCAAAAAGGTCTTGTAATCCTTTGATTTCATTTAAGTAACCTTCATCTGAACCATTTAAAAACATGATGGGCAATCATACTATTGAGGCCACCGGAGATACAAATTAAACCTTTAGAATATTGTGTTAATAATTCCTTGTCAATCCGGGGGAAATAATAGAAACCTTTCATATAGCCTAAGGAAGTCAGCTTGCATAGGTTATGATAGCCTTGTTGATTTTTCGCTAATAATATTAAACTATAAGTATGACGAAAACCCGGTTGACGACTTTTTTCTAAACATGAAAATGGAGCCAAATAGATATCACAACCAATAATAGGCTTAATCTTTTTTGCCCTACACGCCTTATAAAACTCGAGTGCTCCGAAAAGATTGCCTTTATCCGTTAAAGCTAAAGCTGATAAATTGAAAGAGTGTGCTTTTTTTACTAATGCCTCCGGTTGTCCCAAAGCACTCAGTGTTGAATAATGAGAGTGAACATGTAAAGGTACCCATGACATTTATTTACCTTAACTAATTAAGTTTGTGATAACGCCGGCTCTTTTCTAGCTTCTGCATTCCATAAAGGGATAAATAATAAAAAGCAAATAACACCACATATCGCTAAGGATATAAAAAATGCTTCCCAACCCCAATTTTGAGAAATAGCTCCTAGAGGAAGACCCGCAATCATGGCTCCAAAATAAGCGAACCACCCGGCAAACCCTGTAGCCGTACCCGATGCTTTTTTATGTGAAAATTCTGCTGCAGCCAGACCAATCAACATCTGAGGTCCGAAAATAAAAAAACCGATTATAAAAACTAATAGAGCATCAATCAATACTGATCCTCCCTGATACGACCAAAACCCCAGGATGGAGATAAAAACACCGACTGAAAAAAGCGTATTCATAGGTCCTCTTTTACCTCTGCTCACACGATCTGATAACCAACCCGCTGCAAGCATACCGATAAAACCACCTATTTCAAACCAAAAAACACAAGAATTCGCAGCCATTAACGTGTATCCCTTTGTCTCTACTAAATAAATAGCGGTCCAATCATTAATACCCATCCGAATGATGTAAACAAAGAGGGAAGCAAAACCTAATATCCATAGATAAGGATTGATAAGGACATAATCGAATAATAACTCTTTGAAGCTTAAATCTTTTTCAAGATGATCTATTCTCATATTCTCCGGATAGTCAGCTCTGTGCTGTTCAATAATAGGTAATCCCAGCGACTGAGGAGTATCTCTTAATCGATTAAATAAAAAAAAGCCTACAATAAAACAAATGACACCGGGAACAAATATTGCCATCCGCCAGCCACCAAATATGCTAATACAAAAAGCGACAAGCAAAGGTATTAAAGCTCCACCCAGATTATGAGACGTGCTCCATACACTCCACCATGTACCTCTTTCAGATCTAGAATACCAATGTGTAAGCAAGCGAGAACAGGGAGGCCATCCAAAACCTTGAAACCAGCCGTTTAATCCCCAAAAAATGGCAAAAAAGACTAAAGAAGAAGATAAGCCAAAGAATATATTTGCCAATGCGGTTAAAATAAGACCTAACGCCATAAAATAACGAGGATTCGATCTATCTGATAACATGCCGCTAACAAATTTACTTATCCCGTAAGTTATGTATAATACACTCCCCAGTAAACCAAGCTGAGTCTTATCCAGTCCTAACTCCTGCATCATAATGGGCATGGCAAAAGTAAAACTTTTTCTCGTAAAATAATAAAAAACGTAACCGATATACATACCGTAAAAAATACGGATCCGCCAATAACGATACTCTTTTTTTATTTGTTCTTCATCTTTAATCGCCTCTAAATGAGGAGCAGGCTTGAATAGGTTTAGCATCGAATTCATATTCTACCTATTTCCTTGAATTTTGGCTTATTCTTTAGATATTTAATCCTTCCAAATTAATAAGAGACCCTTCCAAATCAGGGCAAAAAAAATTCTAATGGGGTCGAAAATGTAATCAGGAACCCAAGCTTTGTCAACTATTTTTCTTTTATACTGAATTGAATACAAGGTTGCGCCCTTTCAACATCGAAGTGCAACACTCGCTGCTTCCTTACTGAGACGGTTAAACACCTCCTCCGGTGTTGAAAAGTTTAACACTTTTCGGGGTCTATTGTTAAGCAAGTTCTCAATCTTTTTTAAATTACCTGCTGAGACTTCATCAAACCGTTTATTTTTAGGGAGATATTGTCGAACGAGTCCATTCGTATGCTCGTTCAGCCCTCTCTCCCACGAATGATAGGGGGTAGCAAAGTAAAAACTTGTCTCAAGTAATTGGCTCACTTGTTTATGGTAAGTAAATTCTTTCCCGTTGTCAGCAGTTAATGTCATGACAAATTTTTGGACCGGTCTTAACCTGTTTACTAGCGCATCCTTTACTTCCTCAGCGGTTTTACGCGAGACTTTTTCCGGTTTTGTTAGCTTTGAGACTCTTTCGACCATTGAGACAATGACTCCGCTCCCTTCTGTTCCTATGATTGTATCCAGTTCCCAATCGCCTAAACGAGTTTTCTTCTCTACGATATCAGGCCTTTCAGAAATATCTGTCCGTCCGGGAATCCATCCTCGTCCGGCCCTATTTTTACCTCGCTTGTTATATTTCTTCCCACTATGTCTAAGGTGTTTATACAACAAGCCTCCTCTTTTTTTGTCCTCCCAAACATAGTTATAGATTGTCTCATGGCTTACAGCTTCTTGATACCCTTTCTTCTTCAGCCATCCCGATATTTGATCGGGGCTCCACTGCACGCTTAACTTCTCTTCGATAATGGCAATCATTACACTGCTCATCTTTCGTTGTTGAGTTTTTGAGCCTCGTCTCTTTAAAGCCTTCTCTTGAGCCTGTTGATACCGATATCCACGCTTTCCACAATTTCGTTTTAGCTCGCGATAAACAGTCGATCGATTTACGTTTAACTCATTGGAAATTAAGGTGATAGGATCTCCTCTTCTTATTAAGGTATACAATTGGCATCTCTTGTCTTTGTTTAAGTGACGGTAGCCGTTTGGCATCTTTCCTCCTTGGTTTTCTTACGTTTACCATAGGAGATTTTTTACCACCTTCAGACAAGTTTAATTTGTAGCGGTTTGTTGCACTTCGATGTTGAAAGGGCGTTGAATAACCTAGCATCTTTACAAATAAACCGCAATCAAATGATCCATTTTCAAATTTAATTTAGTTGATTTTTTTACTCTTAATGCTTACAAAAAAATGCCTTTTGCTTTACTTTATGTTAGAGATCTATTAAAAAAATGAATGCTCTTTGTTCCATTCTCCGATTTTTTAGGTGAAAAATTTAGTATTCAATGGGTCAACGATTAGATTTGAAAATTCTGTTAATTAAAATGATCAATGCAAGTATCACAGACAAACAATAAGCAGTCTTTAAAGAACCGAATCATCTCTTCAAAAAAAACAGGGATTCTTTCTCATCTATTTAAGAGAAAAAAGAGAGTTCAATTGCAAACCGATAACTCTCAAAATATTAAAATATCGATAAAAGCTTTAAAATTATCCGGTAAAGTCTATTCTCCTAATAAAGAAAAAACTACTACTAATGCCAGTAACGGTTTATTTACAGATAAAATAAGTATTTATTTTGGAATGGCACTTATCCTTTTTATGATAGGACTAGCGCTTACCTTTTTTTTCCTTAAACAACATACTCCGGTTCCGGCGTCCCCAATCCGATCCACTTATTCACCTTATTCTAAAAAAATTAGCCATGCATATTTCACTACTGCAAAAAGAAAAAATCATTCATTTTTCAACCGATTTCAAAAGAAAAAATTGAATGAATTATCCGAATACATTAGAGAAAAAGAGCAAAACTTACACCAAATGACAGAAACCGTTACCTCTTTATTGAAATATCAACCGGTTTACTATCAACCATTTATTCAGCAATTATTAAGTTACGAAAAAAATTACCTAAAAACACAAAAACAACTCGATCAAGTTATTGATAATCTAAATACCGGCTACAATATCCCTTTTACCCCACCATTTTTTTCTGATTCTATTACTAAAACAATTACGACTGATGCCCTAATCCCCTATTATCTTTCTTCTCCGGTAGATAATTATCCTATTATCTATTCAGATTAGGAGTTTTGTGTAGAGACCCTTAATTAGCCCTTTCAACGTTGAAGTGCAACAAATAGGAGCAAATAGAAAATAATTGATTACTACAGTGGAGTTTTGTTCAGATATCAGGCAGATTGAAAGAGACGGGTCTTTTTATCAGCCATGAAAGCATCTATCGTCACATTTGGAAAGATAAACAAAATGGGGACCACCTACTTATAAGGATTTAAGACATCAAGTAAAAAGTATAAAAAACGAGGTTCTGTTAAAGCCGGCCGGGGCTTTATTCCCGACCGAGTTGATACTGATGAGAGGCCGGATGTTGTCAATAGACTTTTTTCGAAATGCATCATAAAGATCTCTGCATAACTGACTTGATAATATTTTTTAAAACTCACTGATCTAAATCATTTGAAAAAAAATTGACCAAGGCAGAAGAAAAGCTCAAGAAACAACTTTGGCATTTGGGTAATGAGGAATTTAAATAAACTAAAAAAAACTCATTTATATTCCATTTAAAATATGGTAAATTTTATTTTGGATACAAGATTTTGCTAGCTTTAATAAGAAAGCGAATAGAAAAGGACGGTTTATTTTAGTTAGAGAAAATTATTTGATTCGCTTTTTAAAAGATCCTGGGTTTGATTCTATTTTTTTAAAAAGCATCGTTTATAATATCGGACAATATCAATACAAAAATTGGCGCCAAGAAAATCCAACGATTAAGATGGACTTTGTCCGGAAAATCAGTAAAGAAATTATAAGATTATTGTTTTGTTTGGATATGATTAATTAGAAAAACGTTTAGAGGTCTAATAAGGTGATTATGGGTGCAAAGAATCGCAAGAATCGATTGCCGATTAAATACAAATCATTGTTCGTCTATTCCGATAACGACCGGAAATGATTTTAAAGCGTTTGATCATTCCTATCACATTTTCATTCAAAACATGTTCCCTGATAATTGTCTATCATTGTTCTTATCTTCTTTAGTTTAGAGGCTTCTTCTTACTTTTCGGTTTTTTTTGGCATATTTGGTATTAGCATAAAGCTTTTTTAGTCCTTGATATCCCGTATCCGTTTAATACGTTTATTCTCGGATGAATTTTTATTTTTGACTCCTTAAACAGTCTAAAATCATGTCTCCTACCATTAGAAAATGCCGTACAAATAATTTGTTGTGTTTTCTTATCTACTATAACCTGAGTCTTTAAGGTATGCTTTTTCTTTTTCCTCGATTAGAAATATTTTTGTTTTTTTAAAAGTACTTGACGACCGGATAAAGCAAAATCAGGGTGCTTAATGTAAGTGTATCTTCAATCCACTTTATACTTTTATAAGTGCTGCTTTCACTTATACCGGAACTTTGCCTGACATGAAAATTAGGTTCTATATTCTCTCATATACTCTAAAGCCATTAAATGTATCTTCTAAACTTAGTTCCTTTTTTCTTCCACTAAAAGTTTTTCTATTTCTAATCGATGTGTTTAATATGAATATTATTCAATCGAATGTTGATTTTTTTATACCTGTTAAACAACGAAACTTTTCATCATTCAAGGTGCGAATTTTTTCAAATTTCATGGTACAAACCTACTGTTAAAGTAGGCTATTATAATCAAAAGTTTAATTTCGAAAGAAGTCTAATGAAATATCTACTTGTTACGCTTCATAGTTGAAAAGGCGCTGCGATTGACAAATTGGACGGCTGTTGCAGATATCTGCAACAGCTCTGCCTTTGAGGCCTTCATAGAATAATCTTTGATTTTGTTTTACTATCCCATTGCTTCGTCTTCATCAAGGGTCTTCTTAACTTAAAAAGTTACCGGTTTACTCCCTTTTGTAATTGCTGTTCTTAATGGAAGTCAGCATACTTTCTTCTTTTCTTTTTTCTCCTAATTTACTAAAATCCTTTTACTTGTAGCTGTTTAAACTATCATTTTTATAAGTATCATATGTCTTACACAATTCCTAAAGGTGTTTTTGATATACTCCCTGAAGACCCTGACTCTCAATTCTCATGGAGAAATTCGGATCGCTGGGAATATGTTATTAATACCATTCATGTTTTGGCTAAGCTATACGGCTTCCATCAAATAAGCACCCCCATTTTCGAAAAAACTGAATTATTTAAACGAGGTGTTGGTAGTGATACGGATATTGTAAATAAAGAAATGTATACATTTAATGATAAGGCTAAAAGATCTATGACATTAAGGCCCGAAGGAACAGCTCCTGTCGTGCGTTGTTTTACTGAAAAAAAGCTCCACTTACAAAAACATGTTCATAAACTCTATTACATTGGACCGATGTTCCGTTATGAAAGACAACAAGCCGGTAGGTATCGTCAACATCATCAGTTTGGGGCTGAAGTTATCGGAGAGAAAAATCCGGAACAAGACGTAGAATTAATTGATTTCCTCTACACACTCTATTCTCAACTTGGTCTAAAAAATCTTACTGTTTTTTTAAATTCTGTTGGGAATCAAACAACTCGGAAAAAATTTGGGTCTGCATTAAAAAATTATCTTAAACCATACCTTGATCAACTATCATTAGACAGTCAAAATCGATTTAAGAAAAATCCTCTTAGAATTTTAGACTCTAAAGATCATGCTGATCAAAAAATAGTTGCCGGAGTTCCTTCAATTTTAGATTTTTTAGAAGATGGAGATAAAGACCATTTTAAAACTGTTTTATCTTGTCTTAAAAGTCTCAAAATCCCCTACTCCATTAGCGATAAGTTAGTAAGAGGATTAGATTATTATAATTGTACTGTTTTTGAAGTCGTTTCGAAAGAACCGGGGGCTCAAAATACTATTGGCGCCGGAGGACGATACGATGGACTTCTCAATACTCTAAGAGGTCCGGATTTACCTGCTGTTGGTTTTGCAACAGGTATAGAACGAATTCTACAAACAATGGAAAATCAACGTGTAAAATTTCCCGATCCACATCACCCCCTTCTTTTCCTTATTCCATTAGGAAAAGAAGCAGTAAATACCTGTTTTCTTCTTTTAAAAGAGTTACGAAATAACAATATCCATGCAGAAATGGATTTTTCACAAAAAAAATTAAAACATGTGATGCGCTATGCTGATAAAATACGAACGGATTTTGTCATTATCCTAGGGGAAAACGAAATGCAATCCGGTATATGCAAATTAAAAAATATGCAAACAGGGATATCTGAGGAAATTCATCTGAATGGCTTGCTTTCTAAACTCCAACAGTTTCCGAAAAAAAATAATATTTAGGTCGACACATGCCAAACTATCTTAGAACACACAACTGTCAAGAACTTAGAGCTAAAAATATTGAGGAAACGATTACCCTATCCGGTTGGGTTCATCGCCGTCGAGATCATGGAGGACTTATCTTTATTGATCTACGTGATTTATACGGTTTGACACAACTTGTATTTGATCCCAAAGTCAATACAGATACTCATGCTGATGCTGAAAAGTTACGTGCTGAATGGGTGATTTCTGTAAAGGGAAATGTGATCCCAAGAAAAGAAGGAATGCAAAACTCTAATCTAGATACCGGAGAAATCGAAATAAACGTCCAATCCCTAGAGATATTATCTCCGGCTAAAACCCCTCCTTTTTCAGTATGCGATGATGCTCTCGATGTTCATGAAGAATTAAGACTAAAGTATCGATACTTAGATATTCGAAGGGGAGGAATAGCTCGAAATCTTATTTTGCGACATAAAGCCACAATGCTCATTCGAAATTTCTTAGATAAATCCGGTTTTTTTGAAATTACCACTCCTATTTTATGTAAGTCTACTCCGGAAGGAGCTAGAGACTATATCGTCCCCTCACGTATTCATCCCGGCCATTTCTATGCATTGCCCCAATCTCCCCAATTGTTTAAACAAATTCTAATGATTTCGGGCATGGATAAATATTTTCAAATTGCCACTTGCTTTAGAGATGAAGATCTTAGAGCAGACCGACAACCTGAATTTACACAAATAGATGTTGAACTCAGTTTTTCAAATTCTGATATACTTTTCTCCTTAGTAGAATCTCTTTTTAAAGATATGTTTAAAACCCTACTTGGCGTTGATATCAAGACCCCTTTCCGCCATTTAACCCATAAAGAATGTCTAGAGGTTTATGGCACAGATAAGCCTGATTTGCGTTTTGCGATGCCACTCGCTCGTTTAGATGATATTGCAATAAAATCTACTTTTTCAGTTTTTCTTGATCAAATAAAAACCGGGGGTTGTATCAAAGGAATCTGCGTTAAAGGGGGGCAAGATGTATCAAGAAAAGGCATCAATGAATATACAAATTTTGTCGGACAATTTGGAATTACAGGTCTTGCATGGATGAAAATGCAGAACGGAACATTAACTTCTAGTATCGTGAAGTTCTTTAATGAAGAGACTCAAAAGCTACTTATTAATCGATTAAATATCGAAGATAACGATCTTATTTTAATGGCCGCTGATCAGGAAGATCGAGTCAATCAAGCCATGGATCATTTACGTAGAAAAATTGCCAAAGCCCGTTCTCTTATTTCACCGAACCATTACGAATTACTATGGGTAACTGACTTCCCTCTCTTTACTTGGGATAAAGAATCCAATAGATTACATTCAGAGCATCACCCGTTTACTTCGATTCATCCGGAAGACTGTGAATTATTAGACTCTGATCCCTTAAAAGCCAGAGCATCAAGTTATGATTTAGTTCTTGATGGCTATGAAATAGCATCCGGGTCACAAAGGATTCATGATAATAAATTACAAAAAAAGATTTTTTCTTTGTTACAATTATCTGACCAAGAAATAGAAAGTAAATTTGGCTTTTTTGTTGACTCTCTTCAATACGGAACTCCTCCTCATCTTGGAATTGCTATCGGATTAGACCGACTTTTAATGATTTTTTCTAATACCGAAAACATTCGAGATGTTATCGCTTTTCCTAAGACTCAAAAAGCCGGTGATCTTATGATGGAAGCACCCTCATCTATTCAAGAACAACAACTTGCAGAACTGAAGATCTCTTTAGAGGAATAAATTATTCCATTAGTTTTAAAATAATTTTTGCCTTAATTTAAAAAAAATAAGAAACAATTCATGTTTCAGCAAAACACTTTTGACTTAAAATGAAGCATCTTTTAACAATAATCACATATTGATCTCAATGTAGGAGAATTAAAAAAATGTCGTATATACGTAATCTATTTTTATCTTTAGGAATTGGAACCTTCACTATCTCAACTTTCGCTTTTTCTGATGATGTTGCTTCAGAGAATGAAAAAGATACGCTTCCGGAAGTGACTGTAATTTCAGAAGCGTTTGGGCATCTCATTGCTCATAATTTAGATAGTCCCGGTTTTCAATTTAATTTACAAGGCGTGATTAAAGGAATGCAAGATGCTTCAGAAGGCAAAGTATCTCCTTTAACAGAGATAGAATATGAGCAAGCTATCACAGTAATACAAAAAACCTGTTTTGATGAGTTAGCTAATCAAAACCTTCATGATGCCAATGACTTTATGTCTAAAAATGCCAATAACGAAGAAGTTATTGAATTGGTCCCCGGTAAACTACATATCTCTATCTTAGAAATGGGTAGTGGTTATGAAATTGCAGCAGATAGCACACCTCTTGTTCATTATACCGGAAAGTATATGGATGAAACAGTGTTCAGCTCTTCAAAAGATATTGGAGAACCTATACCTTTGGAACTGGATCGTGCGATTCCGGGGTTTACTCAAGGTTTAGTTGGTGCTAAAGTTGGAGAGAAAAGGAGATTATATATTCATCCTGATCTAGCTTACGGTACTTCCGATTTGCTTCCACCAAATTCCTTATTAATTTTTGATATAGAAATAATAAGTTCTGATATTAAATCTGATAATAATCAGAATTTAATCGATGCTTTGGTTGGTGAAGAACTATCTTCTGAACAATAATTTGTATCTATATTTCATTTAATGAAGATTCTTTTATTTCAGCCCCGCATTCCACAGAATGCGGGCAATATTGTTCGTACTTGCGCCGTTACTGCGAGTGAACTGGTTATGGTACGTCCTCTTGGATTCAGTACATCTGATCGAATGCTCAAACGTGCGGGCCTTGATTATTGGGAAGGGGTAAATATTTCCATTATCGATGATTTATTTTCCTATTTAGAAAAATATGATGGCTCATTCTATTTTTTTTCTACAAAAGGAGCAAAACCGTATTCCGAAATTCAGTATCAAACAAATGATCTTTTAATATTTGGTTCTGAAATTATCGGCCTTCCGGAAGAAGTTCATAAAAAATGGCCTGAAAAAATTCTTACTATTCCGATGAAAACCAACTGTAGATCTTTAAATGTATCCAATAGCGTCGCTATCGTCTTATATGAATCACTTCGACAGAATAACTTTAGTTCCTTGCAATAACTTCTTCAAGAGTGATAATTCCTACAACCCTAAAGGGAAGGGATTTCTCATTCAACGACCATTGCTTACAAACGTTAGTCTAACACAATCTCCAAAGGCTTAAATTACCGACTGCCCTTCAGTATACACTCTTCGCTACTGAAAGGGTACAAAAAGTATAAATCAGGAGTTTCGCGCGTAAGCGTTAACACATAGCCAAAATATTTTGCATATTTAAAGTAATAGCGGGCTTTATTATTTTCTAATCTTGTTGATAAAAAGATATTTTATCTTGCATCCTTTGCTTAAATTTGTGTAACCAAGCATAAATAGACATAAAAATATGATTTCGTTGCGCTCGTGCGTTACGAGACTGCCGGCGCTCAAGGCCATAAGTTTGTTTCAATTTTCTATGATAAACTTCTATGTGCCAACGAATCTTTATGATTGTTTCAACATCATGACGACCGGGTTCTTCAATATTAGTGACCACATAATCAATGTAACCATTTTTAACCGGAAACTTGAAAGCCGTAATAAAACCATAACCGCGCAAGTGAATGCTTAGTCCTTCATACGGAATATCCAAATCTTCCAAACTTACATTTCGATTAACTTTTCTAGTGTTACGCAAACCGGTGACAAAATATAACCCTATATCTCTGATAGACTTTGAATTTTTTAAAGTCTATTTTTAACCTTCCAAAAATCATGTGTATAATAAAGTGATGCCGCAACAGTTGCGGCATCACTCTTAAAACTCAAAGGAATCGCATCTATCACCTCTTCTGCATACTCCTCTGTAAACGTGCAAATCAAAGAATTGCCTACCCAATGTCTAACATTTGCCATTGGTGTTTTAGAATCATCTGAACTCTGTGATGTATAGCTCTGCATGTGATCTAAATTCTGATTTGCCTCAAACCGACATTCCTAGACCGTAAGATATTTTTTTTGAATTAGAATTATAGATTGCCTATCCTGTTACTTTTTATTTGATACAAGGAGAAAAGTTATGCCGGAAGTTGCAGGAGATAATATTCAAACAGTGAACATGGATCACCATGGATTAATTGCAGCACTTTGCAGCGATCTAAAGGTAGCGGAAAGGATTGATACCGGATTAAAAAATCATCCACAAAGAAAAGTAAGTGCGGGACAGGCAGTAATTGCAATGATTCTGAATGGATTAGGGTTTACTAATAGACGTCTCTACCTAACACATCAATTTTTTGCTTCTAAATCGATAGAGAATTTACTTGGCAACAATCTTCGAGCAGAAGATCTCACAGATTATACTTTAGGTCATGCTTTGGATGATATTGCGAAATATGGGAGCAGTAAATTATTTGCTGAAGTTTCTTTTGGAATAGCCCTAGACCATGATTTACTACAAAAAACGCATCATCTAGATACAACAAGCTTTTCCGTTCATGGGTCGTATGAAGTGAAAGATGATCCGCAAGTGATTGAGATTAAGCAGGGTTATTCTAAAGATCATAGACCTGATTTGAAACAAGTTGTACTTTCTCTCGTTACCAATGGTCCGAGTTCTATGCCTCTATGGATGGAAGCCTTAGACGGCAATAGTTCTGATAAAGCAAGTTTTCATGAGACGATCAAAAAAATCAGTGAATTTCAACAACAGATTGATGTAAAAACAAAGTTTAAGTGGGTTGCCGATTCAGCGTTATACACAAAAGAAAAGCTCTTAAAAAATAATGATTATAAATGGCTCACCCGAGTTCCCGAGATAATAGGAGAAGCAAAAAGATTAGTAGAAAAACCGGAAGAAGAAATTGATTGGATTGATCAGGAGAAAGGATATAAAACATGCAGCTTCACCTCTTTTTATGGAGGGATTAAACAAAGATGGCTTTTGGTTTTTTCAGAGCAAGCCTATCAGAGAGAGATAAAATCATTAGAAAAAAAATTGACCAAGGCAGAAGAAAAGCTCAAGAAACAACTTTGGCATTTGGGTAATGAGGAATTTAAATGCGAAAGTGATGCTAAAAAAGCTTGGGGCAGATTGACTAAAAAAAATCATTTATATTCCATGAATAGTGAGATATTGCCGATTCTAAAATATGGTAAATTAGGCAAACCTAAACAAGGAGAGGAAAAACAAGTTGTTGGATACAAGATTCATGCTAGCTTTGAAAGGGAAGAAGAAGAAATTAATAAACTGATGAATAGAAAAGGACGGTTTATTTTAGCTGCGAATGACACCGATAGAGAAAATTATAAAGATGAGATGATGTTAGAAGAATATAAAGAACAGCAAAAGGTTGAAGGAGGGTTTCGCTTTTTAAAAGATCCTTGGTTTATGGTTGATTCTATTTTTTTAAAAACCCCTCGACGCATTGAAGCATTAATGATGGTTATGACATTGTGTTTAATGGTTTATAATATCGGACAATATCAACTTCGACAAAAATTGATAGAAACAGAAGAGACATTACCCAACCAATTAGGAAAGGAAGTCAAAAATCCAACATTAAGATGGATTTTCCAAATTATGGAAGGTATCGGAATAATCCGTTTTTTTCAGAAGACTTCCCGGAGAATTTGTAAAGAAATGATCACAAATTTAACCCGTCTTCGGAAAAAGATTATTGTTTTGTTTGGAAAGACTGCAATGAGGATGTATGGCTTAATTAGAAAAACTTGTTTAGAGGTCTAGGAATGTCGGCTCAAAAGGTGAAAAAAACTTGAAAAGGTTACTTAATTTATTAACTGAAAAGATCTATTTTCATTCTATTTAAATAAGATTACGCATTTCCGCTTGCATTAATGCAAAGGCTAAGGAGCCATCTCTTAAAGGTATCTTTAGAATATTACCCTTATATTTAATTTCGACGAATCCCTTTTTAAATGCTTTTTTTAATTCGTCTTTAGTAAAAACTAACAGACCTAAAATTGCTTCGGAATATTCTTGATAAGAGTCTATCTGTTCAATGACATGTCCAAGGTAAACAGGCGTTACGGAGTTTAACGAACCCGTATCACGAGTCATAGTACCCAAAAAAATGGGTTGTCCCATAATTAGACCTGCCTCTTCTCTTAATTCGCGTATTGCTGCTTTTTCCGGGGACTCTCCATAAACCCTACAGCCTCTTGGTAGTTCTACTTCCCAGGTTCGTGTAGCATGTCGATAATTTAACAGACAAATAATCTTTCCATCTTGGAGAATTGGTAATATGGCTACACCGGTAGGACCATCTAAAGAACTTTTCCAAATAATTCGATTATATGTTCCATATACACCTGACGGGAAAATGACAGCATCTCGAATCCACATCCAAAATGAATCCGTTATAATAACACCAACTCGACTCCAATTTGAAGCATCTACATCAGACACCCCCCTTTTCAATAAGCACTGTCTCTGAAGTTCTTGTATTTCAACAATTTTTTTGGGTTCTAAAATGACCTCAATTTCACCCTTCTTATGATTTCCGGACGATCCAAGGTATTCTTCAAATTGAAAAATAAAAGCAAGATAGTCTGCTATACGTAAATCTTCTTCATTTTGTTCATCAAATTTAAGATTAGAAGGGTCCTCATCCTGCATCATCCCAATCTCACATTCATCAACATCAAGATGATGGATGATAGGATATCTAAGTTCATATTCGGCAAAATTAAAAAAAGGAATCAAAGTAAAACATGCTAGAAATAAGAAAAACCACGAACGCTCCACTTCAATCCTTTTTTTATCTGTCAACCGGTTCACTTGTATACACCTTTAGTCATTCAAAATCATAACCTGTTTATAAAAGGCTAACAATTTCTTTAATAAAAGTCAACCGGATCTTTGTTTAGATGATGTTGCAAGGATACGCAAATAATTCCATTTGCTTTCTAAAATATAAGGAGATAAACTTTGAATTTTTTAAAAAATTAAAGAGAGATGATGCAAATACCCAGGCGATTAGCAGCCTCAACTGTATCATCATCTATTAAAATTGTTTTGCCGGCTTCTATAGCTAATACCGGAGCACCAATTTTAGCTAATTTTTCTATGGTATTAACACCAATAGTAGGTACATCAAAACGCATATCTTGATTGGGCTTAGCCACTTTAATTACAACACACCCATTACCGGCAACTTCTCCTGCCCGTTCCAAACACTGATCGGTTCCTTCCATAGCCTCGATTGCTACGATCGATTTATTCTTAATCACCACCGTCTGTCCAATATCTAAACGCCCTATTTCCTTAGCAATGATATAGCCAAACTCCACATCTTCTTTTAGTTTACGATGAGGTTGAGTTTTAGTTAGTATCCCCTTGTCAGCAACTTGTTTTTTTAAATACTGAATTGAATCACCCAATGTTATTCCTTTTTCTTCAAAAATATTCGCTATCGCATTAAGAAGAGCATCAGCTCGACCATCTTTTTTCTTAAACCAAGCCCTTAATGTCGTCCAATCCATATGCCAAAGAGAGACGGAAAACATTTTGCTATGTTGTACACGACCGGCCATGATAATTTCTTTTACACCATATTTCTTACAAATCCGTATCGCTTTACCCAGTTGCGTTACATATCCCCAGGTTATAATGTCAGCTTTCTCAATAATATCCGGTGAGGTCATCCCTTTTAACCCTATTACAAGTACTCGCTTACCTACATTTTTAATTCCTTCTAATGTTTTTAACGGCATCTGACCTTCGCCGGCAATAAGAGCTACTGGTTCCAAAATAACCTCAGCCTAACCCGTTACAGAAGAAATAAATTCAAAGAGGGCATCTGAATCTTTTAACCCAACAATCCGATCCTTCTCTTGTCCGCTTTTATAAAGAATTAAAGTTGGAACTGATGTTACTTGATATTCTTCCGCTATTTGTTGAGCCTGATCTATATCTAATTGAGCGATCGTTACCTTCCCTTTTAACTTTTCGGCTAATTCATTTAAAATAGGCTCCAGCATTCTGCAAGGAGCACACCACTCTGCAAAAAAATCTACTAAGGTAACCCCACTAGAAATCACATCTTTAAAATTCTCACCTTCAACTTTTTTGATCAAGCTTTCAGCCATAAAAGATCTCCATATTTGTTAATATTTACCTAATTTAGCCTTAATTTTTACATATTTATTCTTTTTTTCCAAACGCTTAAGGTCTAAATCAGATCCTCCCGTTAAAAAGATATTTTTATAAAATGACTTTTAACAATAAAGATCGATAATTTTTGGAATAAAAAATATCCTACCGATAAAGTCATCTCGGCTCACCCTCGATAAAAAAAAGTACACCCTTTAGAATCAAGACATTTTTTTGAACTCGGCTCATCATGAAGTATCGAATAGATCTTTTAACTTCGCTCCTTTTTTATGTGCTATACATGTAAACAAATCTACCCGTGAATCAACGTAAAAAATTAAAAATACAGACCTTAGACGAGACCATAATACAATCTTTCTTTTCATTTTCTTTAATGCGTTTTGAAATAATCCGCAACATCTTTGCTGTACTTGATCCAATAAAAATGCCAAAAACATAAGTAACCCTAAAACATGACTGAGGTGTTTACAACCATGCCCAAAATTATGTTCAAATTGATAGCCTTGATTCTTAAGAGTATTAAACGTTTCATTTTCTATTTTCCGGCTTGCTCTACCTCCTTTTGCTAATTGATATACATTCTCTGTCGTTACCGTAATATCAGTCACCCAAGAAAAATGCTTTTTTTTTCTTTTTTTATCTGTTATCATAAAATTAATAAAATTTACTTCTAAATCATGATGTTTATCATTAAGAGGAACACCGTTATAAAAACTAAGTTCGACGACTTCCTTGTCTGTTGTTATCGTTTTTCTCTTAAGAGAGGCTCCTTTTAACCAAGCGAATAAACCGGGATTACCCGGCCGTTTAGCTCCTACGATAAAGTGAGTTCCTATTGCCAAAATTTTTTGTAGATAAGGGCCTTTTGCAGACAATGCATCTTCCGTAAAAATGACTTCCAAACGGGAATGTTCTTTTTGAAAATCATTTTTAGTACTACCGTCTAATTTAGAGATCGGTTCGGGGCATAAAGGAAACACTTCTTTCCGGTCGGGATGAATAACTACTGCATCTAACATCTGACGATAATTATAGTCATTTAATTTTATATTGATAAGATTGCTTGATCAATGGCGAATGTAAAATTCGTAACTTTTCGTAATATCTCTCTAACTTTATTTTTCATATTAGCCCAATATTTTTCTATAGGATTTAAGTCCGGAGAATATGGAGGAAGAAACATAAGCTTACAACCGGCAGATTCTACTGTTTTCCTGCTTTCCGCTGACTTGTGAAAACCGGCATTGTCAAGAATAAGAACACTACCGGGTGTAAGCTGAGGAGTCAAAACTTCCTTAAGCCAAATATTGAATAACCCGGTATTACAAGTACCTTCAAAACACATTGGAGATAAAAACTGCCCTTTAGATAGGGCTGAAATAATATTTTGCCTTATAAAGCGGTTTCCTGAAACCGCTCCAAAAACTTTTTTGCCGCGTAAGCTTCTTCCGGACTCACGAAATAAAAATTGATGAATCCCGGTTTCATCGAGATAAATTCTCTTGTCAAAGGGAATATTTTTTAAATCTTTCATAAAAGCTTCCCGTTTCTTTTCATCTCTTTCCTTATAGCGAGTAGTTTTTTTTTTCGTGTAATTTTTAATCTTTTAAGGGCATAAAAAATCGTTTGCGGAGTGACTGAAAAATAATCAGCAATTTCCGATAAAAAATAATCCGGATGTTTTTCTACATATTTAGATAACAACTCATCATCTAATTTCTTATAAGCATATTTTCTGCGGATTGGCTTTAAATGTCCTTTTTGCTTTTTTTGCAAGATCCATCGATATATTGTTGCGATACCTACTTGAAAAATATGGCCGGCTGTTTTTTTATCATGATGTTTTTCTATATGTTGTAATACTTTCTCTCGAAGATCTACTGAATAGGCTCTAGGCATTGTTTTGTCCTTACTGTTTGTATAAAAAAAGAAGGATAACATATTATCAAATAAAAATTAAAATACTATAAGTCATACGACCGTCTCTAGAATGTTTTTCACAACAATTATCACAATGAACAGATGGTGAAGAAAACATACCCGTTCCGTCACACGTAATTAAAAAATACTTATTCAAAAATGTGTAATCTTCAAAAACTTTTCCTCTTTGAAGAAGAGAGAATACGGCAGTAAAAGCAGGTCTAATCCATCGAGAATCAACTTGGTCAAGTCGTTCTCTCATACAAGTATCGGAAGGAATATTTGTAATATTGTAAAAAGTGCTTAAATTATGTTGAATGATCTCATCTTGACGTCCTTCATCGAATTGTAGAAGTGAAGGAAACTAAACCGGACATCAAACAATCAGATAATGCAATTGTTGCTTTTAAACCTCTTGCATCTCGGTCTTTATTGGGAATCTTATTAAATACGGAACGAACCTTTAACAACATCCCTTTAACCGAAAGCCGGTTTTTCTCAATAGAATGCACTGCCATATTTTTTTCTCCATTTAAAAAAAAATAATGAAAAAAAAGTATACATCATTGCGAAAAATTATTTAACGGGAATTGCTGGACGGCAAACTGCAAAATCAGTTATTTTTAATCTTAGTTATCCTATTATTTGGTGTACTAAGGATAGAAAAGAAGTTCTCGATAGAGGTATTAGGCTTCTTTCGAAATGCATCATATGAGTTCCAAATGATAGATTCCCGCAATAAGATTGAATCGCAATACAAATCTTTTTCATCTATTCTGATAACGACCGGAAATGATTGTAAAGCGTTTGATCATTCCTGTCACAGTTTTATTGCTTTTTCTTATCTTCTTTAGTTAGAGGCTTCTTCTTACTTTTTTTTGGCATATAGGTATTAGCATGAAGCTTTTTTAGTCCTTGATATCCCTATCAGTTAATACGTTTATTCCCGGATGAATTTTTATTTTTGATTTCTTAAACAGTCTAAAATCATGTCTCCTGCCATTAGAAAATGCAGTACAAATAATCTATCGTGTTTTCTTGTCTACTATAACCTGAGTCTTTAAGGTATGCTTTTTTTCCCACTAAGAATTTTTCTGTTTCTAATCGCTGTGTTTAATATGAATATTATTCAATCGAATGTTGATTTTTTTATACCCGTTAAACGACGAAACTTTTCATCATTCAAGGTGCGAATGTTTTCAAATTTCATGATACAAACCTACTTTTAAAGTAGGCTGCTATAATCAAAAATTTAATTTTGAAAGAAGTCTATTGAGAAAAAACTAAGTTAAGTGATTAAATGAGAAAGTCAAGCAACTATCTATGGAGGTTAAAGAACTTGATATTATGCCTGACCATGTACATATGTTTATCAAAAACTCAACCTGTTCAATCTCCACAGTTTGCAATTGGTCAACTTAAAGGATCCGGTAGCCGCTTGTTAAGACAAGAGGTCTCAAATTTAAAATCCGGATTGCCTACATTATGGCCAAGATTGTATTATGTTGATAGTGTAGAAAAACTCAATGAATATACGGTTAGGAAGTATATCCAAAATCAAAAAAACAAATAAATGCTTTCATCCCAATGCTCAAGCAAAGGGTTTTCTCGCTTAATTGTCATAAAGGCGTTCCTCAGAAAATTTATTAGATATCCTTTAGAATGGATATGTTGGTGAAAAACATGAAAGGTATAATCGGTTTAGATATTGATGGTACAGTGACGGGAGATCCAAATAAAATTCCCCAAGAGATAATTGATTATCTTGCTTTTCTTTCTAAAGAGGGATGGCAAGTGGTCTTTATATCAGGTAGAACTTTTTCATTAGGATTAGATTTGTTGAAACATTTTCCTGAGGTTTATTATTTTTCCCCCCAATGCGGGGTTAGTCTTATCCAAATGCCTGAAAAGAAGATATTATACCGTCAATATTTTGACTTAACTGCTTTAAATGTTGTGGAGGAGGTTTTTAAGGATGAACCTACCGATTTCATTCTCTACGGAGGGATTGAGGTAAATGATTGTTGTTATTATCGACCTAATCGATTCGAAGAGGATTTAAAAAAATATCTTCAAGAAGTGTATACTAAATTACCCGGTAAATGGGAAGCGGTTGATTCGTTTCATAATCTTCAACTAAACCGGTTCCCAATGGCAAAAGCATTTGGTTCTCAAGAAGTTTTATTGCGAATCAAAAATAAGTTAATGTCTCACCATCTTTTTAAGGCAGAGATTGTCAAAGATACTTATAATACTCGTCATCGTTTGATACAGATTACTGAAAAAGAGGCCGATAAAGGGCGTCCAATATCTGAGCTAAAAAAAACAAGTATTTCGCATCCTATTATTGCCGCGGGAGATGATCGAAATGATCAAGCGATGTTAAGAGAAGCTGATATTAAAATTGTGATGCCAAGTGCTCCGAATGAAATGAAAGAAATAGCTGATATAATAGCTCCTCCTGTTGAGGAAAAGGGTATAATGAACGCTTTAGAAAAAGCCATAACCTCTTTATCGGCATAATGAGAGATTGATGGAAATTAAACAACTAACTACCGGGGCAATCGACTATGCTCGCAAGCATTTGAGTGAACAAACTAAATGGGTACACTATTATTCTAAAGATTCTCTTTTTGAAAACCATGATACGATTCCTTTAGTTGAAAATGCACTCTATGCTTTAGCTCTTTTTCGCTCAAAAAATAGTTCAAATATGTTGGAGGGAAAAGAACTGGTAAAAAGATTACTTCATTTTCAATCATCTTTAGACGATAGTAAGGGGAATTTTCCTCATTATTTGCATGAATTTCCATATTGTCAGGATCCTTATGGAGCTTTAAGAATTTTTGTCCCTTTGTATTGGATTTTAATTGAATTTGCGCCCCTACTTGGAGACAATCTAAAAAATAGATTAACTAAATCATTACAACAATCACTATCTTTTTCTCGGAATTTAAAAAGTCAGATGACGATCGGTTATTCTCGTTCGCTGCAGCTGGCAAGTGCAACGCTTGCTATGGGCTGCCTATTAACGAACAAGGAGTGGAAGATAGCAGGCTTAGAGGAATTGAAGAGATTAAGTGATATAAGCTATCAAAATGAATGGATGTCTCCTTCTGAAATTGGCAAAATTTTAATAGCTTACCAAATGGCTTCTGCTCATATTGAAAGCGGTTGTTTTGCTCCATTTTTAAAGTTTGTTTTTAGCACATGGCATCAAAGCCTTACCTGTTATGCAGGTCCTGCTTTGAAAGTTTTACAATTTAAAGATTCTCCGGAGATTAAATTGTATGATTATTATTTATCACACTTTACAAAAACACTCCTTACTACTGATAGGAATATCACCATATCCGGTTTATATGCAGCTCTTATTCGTCCAATAGACGAAGACTTAGAATCCTTTTCCTTACCTCACTCTACAAGTTTTGTATCCGGAAATAAATCCGGATACTTGTTCATGGAAAAACAATATACTTGCTCTTTGATCGATTATTCTAAAATTGAAGAAAATCCGCATAAAGGATTACATATTCTACGTCTTCTATGGAAAGGAAAAGAAAGAGTTCATTCTTTTGCCATGCAGCCGGAAAATATTTCTGTAAATGTCAGTAAGAATTTAAGCTCCAAAAATATTGAATTTCTGTTGCACTATGATCAATGTAATCAAAATGAGAACGATGCCCATGAATTGGTCGCATCTTTTTACTTAGATATTCACCCTGATTCTATCTTTACAGTAGAAGGAAAAAGGTCGAATACTTTTCAGCTAAATCAAAAGATTCGAATATGTAATAGTAATATGAATATTGGTCTTACCTTTAGTCTTAGTGAAGGAAAAGGTATATTTTATGGACATCTAATGAGGGGTAATAGACCCGCCCAACGTCTAAGAAATAACATTACAGACTTTAAGGCTTATGATTGGGTATTTTACCTTAGAGCAGTGAGGTTGAATACTTCATGTATTGTAACAGGACAATTAAGTTTAGATATGATTGAAGAGAAGATAGTATAATGTCTATTTTTGACCGCACCAAAATAGTATTTCAAACCCCGATGGGCCCCCTTTTAATAACCTTGCTTGTATTGTTTATTGGTTTGGTTATCATCTATCTGGTTATACAGAAGATATACAAGTATGATGTAAAACAAGTTAAATATTTTTATAAACTTCAAGCGCTGGTTAAAGACGGATCATTTTTTAAACAATATAAGCATGATTTTTTTGGTCGCAAACTCCATGTCACTATTAAAGGTAATGATACTTACGAAGCGACCCTTTTCTTTTCGACATTTATGAACCCATTAACTGTAGCTCTTTATAAAGACTATCATGAAGAGATAGTACGCAACCCGCCTCCCTTTATGTGTTCATATGAATTGAAGGATAATCGAGAAATCTGTCTATGCTTAAAGCCAATTGAATCGGAAAAGTATTCGTCTGTAAGTCTTGGTGATTATTATTTAGACAAACAATTAAGTGAGTACGAAATTGAATGGTTATTAGCCTCTCTGCTAAGAGTTTATCCCATTTACATACACTTTTAAATGAACAAGGTAAGCCTCTTTATCATGGTTTTTTACTTCCTAGGTCGATTTTTTTAATTTTTGATTCTTCTCATCAACTGCAAAATATATCCATAAGAGATCATGGATTCTCTTATGCTATAGGCCATGATCGAATATTCAAACATTATGATGATATCCAAAAGGGTAAAAAAGTTCTAGAACCCTATTATCAACATTCTCTTAATTCAACAATGGGACATGTTGCCTCCGGAACAAAAGGATCCTTCAAAATTTTCTGAGATAGGCCCTCAGAGCGATTATTATATGTTTGCCCGTTTAGCAGGATGGCTATTTTCTAAAGGAAAAAATCTTTCTCAAGAAACACTCGATTTCGCTTTGATCCCTTCTAAACTTGAAAGTTTTATCTCCCTTTGTCTTAAAAAGGATTCTCAAGCTCGTCCTTCTAGCTTTGTGGCGTTTATGGATTTTCTGGATAATCCGGAGGGCAGTTAAGTAATTGTTTATCTAATACCGAACATATTGATGAAGATGTGAATGACAACGATATGTTAGATTTTAACCATTTGCATGACTCGTTTCAGATCATAAAATCAATAAACGAAGTATCAAGTGAGAAGTTTACAAAGGAACAAGCTCGACAAATTCGTAAGGAGTTAGCGGTAGGTCAACAAGCCTTAAAAGAAGGGAAATGGATATTAGCTAAAGAAGCTTTTTTCGAAGTTATAACTATAGATGCATGTAACGCTATTGCTTTGTCGGGCATGGCTATTGCATATTATGAAGAAGGAAATAGAGAAGAGGCAGAAAACTATTACCGACAAGCCAAAAAGATCGATCCCTATCAAGCAAAATATTTTCGTTCCCATGTGGCATTTCGTGTTTAGAATTATTCCGGGTGCTTTTTTTCTTATTATTTTTTCTAGTTGCTATCATTATCAGATCACGGATTCTTATAAACAAACCTATAGTCATTTAGATCTAGTAGATCCGGACACGGATCTTATTGAAAGCGACTATACTCATCACGAATAAACCTCCGGATATTTTGTATTCGTATAGTGTAAATTATTTTGTATGAATTCATTTTTAACACTATCAGAAGAAAAGCATCTCAGACAGCAACATAAACGAGAAAAGAATGGTCGTATACGAGATCGTATCAAGGCTGTTCTATTGTCGAATAAAGGTTGGAGTAATACTCGTATTGCTGAAGCTGTGCTTTTAGACGATGAAACAGTGTCTCGTCACATTAAAGAATATCAAAATAAACAGCAATTGCATGTAGAAAGCGGTGGTTCAGTCAGTAAACTTCTTGCGCCACAGTCAGAAGAATTCATTAAACATTTAACAACTCATACCTATGTCAAAGTAGAAGATATCTGTTCTTATGTTCTCGCGAAATATGGCATTGTTTATACGATTTCAGGGATGACTTCTTGGCTACACTCACATGGTTTTTCCTATAAAAAGCCTAAAGGTACACCGGCTAAGGCAAATTCTGATCAACAAAAAGCTTGGATGCAATTTTACGCCAAGCTTATGGCATCTCTGCCTAAAAATGAGCCTGTTGAATTTGCTGATGGTGTACATCCAACTATGGCAACTAAAATTTCTTATGGTTGGATTCGACCGGGAACAGATAAATTGATTGCAACAACAGCTTCTCGTACTCGAATGAATCTTATGGGGTCTATCAATTTAAACAGTATGAAGGTAACAATAGATGCTTATGAAACATTAAATAGCGGTACCATGGCAAAGCATTTTGCTTTGCTACGGTCAAAATACCCCTCAGCTCCAAATATCCATCTTATTTTAGATCAAGGCCCTTATAATACAAGTATTCAGACCAAACAAGAAGCAGAAAAACAAGGTATTATTCTCTATTATTTACCTTCTTACAGTCCTAACCTCAATCCCATTGAACGATTATGGAAAGTGATGAATGAATATTGTCGCAATAATCGGTTTTTTAATTCTGCTAAAGAATTTCGGAGATCGATTACCGGATTTTTTGAAAATACTTGGCCTTCTATTGCTCAATCAATGAGGACACGAATCAATGATCATTTTCAAGTCTTAGAATCGGCACTTTGATTCATAAGGGGTATATCATCTTACTTTTAGTTAGTGCAAGACATTTGGACTATACCGACACCAATTCATTAATTAGGAGCTATCTTAAACATCCCGGAGGCAATGGAAGAGGAGGGATGTCGGTCATGGCCCGGATACTTCTATGTGGAATACAAGATTCTTCGCCTATTACTATAGAAGGTAGTCATTCGAGTGAAATAGGATTCGATCAGCCAAAATATTTTGATGGTGTAATGAATTATGCTCAATTCGGTTATCCTAATCCAAATGTTTGGCAAATTAATCACCCTCGTAAAGAAGCTAATCCTATAAAATTTTTATGGGCCGAGTTAAATGATGATTTTTTTCAAAAAGAAAATGGAGGGCATGAACCCACATTTGCCATTCAGATCTCACTAGATAAAAACAAATTTGACAGCAATTTCCGTTAAATAATTTTTCGCAATGATGTATACTTTTTTTCATTATTTTTTTTAAAATGGAGAAAAAAATACGGCAGTGCATTCTATTGAGAAAACCCGGCGTTCGGCTAAAGAGATGTTGTTAAAGGTTCGTTCCGTATTTAATCAGATTCCCAATAAAGACCGAGATGCAAGAGGTTTAAAAGCAAAAATTACATTATCTGATTGTTTGATGTCCGGTTTAGCCGTTTTTGGATTAAAGTTTCCTTCACTTCTACAATTCGATGAAGAACGTCAAGATGAGATCATTCAACATAATTTAAGCACTCTTTACAATATTACAAATATTCCTTCCGATACTTATATGAGAGAACGACTTGACCAAGTTGATTCTCGATGGATTAGACCTGCTTTTACTGCCGTATTCTCTCTTCTTCAAAAAGGAAAAGTTTTTGAAGATTACAAATTTTTGAATAAGTATCTTTTAATTGCGTGTGACGGAACGGGTATGTTTTCTTCACCATCTGTTCATTGTGATAATTGTTGTGAAAAACATCATAGAGACGGTCGTATGACTTATTATCATCAGATGTTAGGTGCAGTAGTTATTCATCCCGACCGGAAAGAAGTTTTTCCTTTATGCCCCGAACCGATCTCTAAATTAGACGGTAGTACTAAAAACGATTTTCAAAAAGAACATTCCCGTTTGGAAGTCATTTTTACGGAAGATGCATTGTCTGCAAAAGGCCCTTATCTGCAAAAAATTTTGGCAATAGGAGCTTACTTTATCGTAGGAGCTAAACCGCCGGGTAATCCCGGTTTATTCGCTTGGTAAAAGGAGCCCTCTTAAGAAAAAAACGATAACAACAGACAAGGAAGTCGTCGAACTTAGTTTTTATAACGGTGTTCCTCTCAATGATAAACATCATGATTTAGAAGTAAATTTTATTGATTGTATTATGGTCTCGTCTAAGATCTTTATTTTTAATTTTTTATATTGATTCATGGGTAGATTTGTTTACATGTATAGCACATAAAAAAGGAGCGAAGTTAAAAGATCTATTCGATACTTCATAATGAGCCGAGTTCAAAAAAATGTCTTGATTCTAAAGGGTGTACTTTTTTTTTTATCGAGGGTGAGCCGAGATGATTTTATCGGTAGGATGTTTTTTATTCCAAAAATTATCGATCTTTATTTTTAGAAGTCATTTTATAAAAATATCTTTTTAACGGGAGGATCTGCAAATTTGATGAAATTATCACTTTTATTGACCCAAAGAATTACGATTATCATATCTATGCTTTGACTCATCATCAATGTACTTCCTTTGTTGTCCGGGGAGCACCGCTTGTGGGACTTCTTTTAGAAGATTTGATAACAATACAGATTTCAAGTGAAATGGTTTTTAAAGAAAAGACACTTTTACTTTGGACGGACTCACGGTATAGCATTATGCATTTGCCTAGCCCTGATATATTAGAAAAAAGAGTTCAAACAAATAAAATCAATTGTATCAAAAGGCTTTAACCATATTCGAAATCTTCCAAATCACTTGGAACGTAAAAAGCTCTTTGATGTTATGTCAAGCACGGGCTATCCAGTGCAACACCCATAGCATGCATACCGTTATCCACATAAAGTATTGAACCCGTTATGGCTGAGGCTAAAGGAGAAAGTAAGAAAAGAGATGCTTTACCTACTTCTTCTGCATATAATGCTTTTGTTAATGGAGCATTAGCTTCAGAATAACTAATCATTTTATCAATAAAACCAATCGCTCTAGCAGCTCTACTTCTAAGAGCTCCCGCAGAGATAGTATTGATGCGTACACCCCACTTTCTTCCTGCTTCATACGCAAGCGTTTTTGTATCACTTTCTAGAGCTGCTTTAGCACTACTCATACCGCCACCATATCCCGGGACAGCTTTTTGTGAAGCCATATAAGTTAGGGAAAGGACAGATCCTTCCTTATTCATAATTGGCCCAAAATTCTGAAGCATACTAACAAAAGAATATGAAGAAGAGCTAAGAGCGGATAAGTAACCTTTTCTAGAAGTTTTTAAAAGAGGATTTTGTACTTCAGGAGCGTTAGCTAAAGAATGAACTAAAATATCAATAGTACCATAGTCTTTCTCTATGAGTTTACTGGCTTCTTCTATAGTATATCCCTCTACCGCCTTATAGCGTTTATTTTCTTGAATATCATTTGGCACATCATTAATTTTGTCGAAAGCTGCATCAAAAGGATATATTTTAGAAATTTCCAGTAGTGATCCATCCGGTAATTTACGCGATTCATCAAATTTTCCATTTTTAAAACTTGTAGAGAAAATTTTATATACAGGAGGCCAGGTTCCGACTAATATCTCTGCTCCTGCTTCAGCTAGCGCTTTAGCGATTGCCCAACCAAAACCTTGGTCATCTCCAATTCCAGCAATAAATGCTCTTTTTCCTGTTAAATCTATTTTTACCATTTTCTAGTCCTCAATCAGCTTTAAAGTTAATCATCATATCAAAATTATAAAGATAATATCAATAGGTTAAAAGACACAATTTCAATTGCTTGTTATTAAGATAAACTAAATATAAGGCATGTAGATAGCCGTTTTTCACGATTTATAACCCGAAGAGCTCACAATTTTGCCGTGTCCTGCGAACCCGGTGCGCTAATGTACGTAATATAATCCCGAAAGCTTTTGCAACCTGCTTTCGGTCTCCGACCTTATCCGGATATTTGAAAGCTTTTTTTCTTAAATCAAGTGAGTAAGTCATTCGTGCATGATACATTATCATCATAAAAAACAAAATTTAATTCACTATAATATAGGATAAAAAATTTACTAAATTAAAAACGATTGCGCATAAACTATTAGATTTAATAAAAGTATAGATTTAAATAACAATAGCCGGATAGGATATTTTGAATAATAGGGACCCGTAGAGAACCGGCTTTACTTATTAAGAAGTTTTCTCCGGCACTAATAATGACTCAAGCTGAAGAATTTTTTCTTCTAGTTTTTTAATCCTATTAACATAGTTAGATAGGTTTCGCATATGAACCTGATTTATTTTGTAATGAGCTTCCGGAAAAGCAGGAACTCCTCCATACCTTCCCGGTTTTTTTAAATTTTTTGTTACCGCTCCACGGCCTGCTATAGTAATGCCATCCGAGATAGAGACATGACCTACAACACCGGATTGTCCTGCTAAAACGACATTTCGTCCTGTTTTAGAAGAACCTGCTATTCCGCATTGTGCCACAATCAAATTATCCTCTCCAAGGGTAACTCCATGCCCAATTTGAACTAAATTATCGATTTTAGTTCCTTTTTTGATTGTGGTCATTTTAAATCGAGCCCTATCAATAGTTGAATTGGCTCCAATTTCCACATCATCTTCAATTATAACACCACCGAGTTGTTCCAATTTTCTATGATGAAATCGGCTATCGGTAAAATAGCCAAAACCACAAGAGCCAATGACAACACCGGGTTGAAGAATGACACGATTGGCCAAAATACAAGATTCTCGGATGGTCGCATTAGAATAAATAATACATTCCTTTCCAATGTGAACACCGGAACCTATGTAGACATGAGAGCCGATTACTGTTTTTTGATCTATGTAGACATTTTGATCAATCACAGTATTTGGGCCAATCCGGACACCTTCTTCAATGTGTGCATTTTCATGAATAACAGCACTAGGGTGTATATTTTTGAATCCGGTCCGATGATTTGAAAGATTGAAAAACAATTCAACAACTTGCTGAAAGGAGCGAGATGGATGCTCACTGACTAAAAAGTTGCGGCCGGGCAGTAATTCAGATTTTTGATCTACTATTATGACGCCGGCTGAGGATTTCATCATCATTTTCTCATAGCATGGATTGGCTAAAAAAGAGAGGTCAGTAGGTGTTGCATCTTCTAAATTATCTACCCCATAAATATAATAATCAGCATCACCAATAACTGTTGTATTGGTGATCTGTGCCAGCTCTTTAAGTGTAAATTGTTTTGGAGTAGATGCCATGTTACGATTCTCCCTGCATCCCTATTGCTTGAGATTCAAAATCAAAATTTAGATCCATTTCTTCTATCACATATTCTGTGATGTCTGAAGTATTTTTGAAAAAGAAACAAACTTCTTCATTAACAACAAAGGAAATATTCTTTTTCTTGGCGACACCTTCAGCAGCTCTTGAAACAGCCCCTTGCATCGTTTGCAAGACTTTAAAGTGAGCTTGTTGATAAGCTTGATAAAATTGATTTTGAGATCGCGCTAGTTGTTCAGATAACATACGATATCTGTGCTTTAATTCTTCTTCTGAATCTTGTGACATACTATCCATGTATTCTGAATCTTTTAATTGCGAACCGATTTGATTAAGTTCATTCTCGTTTTTTTCAAGAGTAGAAACCATTTCATGACGCATCGATTCTAGTTTTTGTTGTTGATCTCGGCCTAATTCAGAACCTTCGATACAAAGCTTGAAGTTGACAATAGCAATTTCTTCATTAGTAGATTTGTGATCTTTTTCTCTTGCTTGAAGCTGAAAAGAAGTTGCCACTAACAGTCCTAATACCGAAAGTAGTAACCATGTTTTTCGTGTTTTCATCACTCTGCTCCTTAGTTTGTTATATATAGGTTAAAATTTTTTGCATTCTTTGCTTGATCTTTTCATTTCAGCAGTTCTATTTAATATTAAGTTCTTGGTCATAGGTTTATAGTTGAACAAATCTATTTCAATAGAAACTAACATTTTATATAGAGATACTTTTTATAAAAACAACAATTCCAATATTTTTCAGATCAAATCGAAATTATTTAGGGTATAGGAATATTTAATTTTAGAATATAAAAAATCGTCCAATTCAAAGGGGTAAATAATAAAAAATTTATTTTAAATTATTTATTGTCTAAACAAGGTCTTAATTTCAGAGGGTTTTAAAACTTTCCGCCCATTGAGAAGAAATTACGATGTATGTCATCATGAAATTCCGGATTAATCGGAAAACCCCAACCAAAGGTGATCGGCATGCCGCGAATGACTTCTACGCGAAAACCAAAACCGGCGGAGGCTCTATAAGTATTAACGTGGAATTGTTTTAACGAGTTAGAACCGGCATCAAAGAAAATAAAAGCATCTAAGCCGGGATTTGGCAATATATTATACATGATTTCTTGAGAAAGGACCATTGTTGAGATACCTCCTCTAGGATTATCTTTATCATAGCGAGGACCAATACTAAAAGGCTCATATCCTCTAACGGTTGTTTCACCCCCAATGAATTCTCGTTCACCAACAGGTATGCCCTCAGCTCTAGTATTCCCTAAAGGTAAGATAAAATCAGCATCGGCGCGTGTTTTGGCAACGAATCGACTCAAAAGAGGTTGATAGTAGGCGTTATGATAAGAGAATTTAAAGTAAGTATAATGTCCACCAAGACCGGCGAAATCGACTTGTAGGCTTGAGATAAACCCATCCGATGCTTTGTAGGGATTGTTAGTAGAATCATATAGTAAGGCAACCCCGGTTGAGGATACAATGCCGTCGTTATTGGCTTCTTCTTGCATTCTTAATGGAGCTCCACCATTAACCTTCATCCATAAATTACGTAATCGATAGTGCCACTCAAAGCTTAGAAAACGGTTGATCGTATAAAAAGCATTAGCTGAAGTAGAGAACGTCTTGATGTCATAATCTCTTGCTTGCAATCGGCTGATATTATCATTGACGTTGAAGCCAATAGTCCAATTAGAGTCTAAAAAATAGGGTTTGGTCCAAGAAAATGCATAATCGGTTAATTCTTTACCAACGCTCGCTTTCATTCTCAAGTATTCTCCTCCTCCACGAAGGCTTCGAATGCCATCTTGAAATACACGGGTAAAACCAAATGAATTAAAATTGCGTTCGGTAATTTCTAAACCACCAAATAATTTAGTTTGGGTGCTATATCCAAAAGAGACTCCAAAATTCCCGGTATTGCTTTCTTCTACTTCAATGTTAACATCTTTTAAAGGAGCATCAAATGCATTTGTAGAAGTTGTCGAAGAGGCGTAGACGTTTGTGCATTTAAAATATCCGATATTTTCTAATCTTTTTTGTGTCGCTTCTAATTTACGAGTATCAAAAGTTTCCCCGGGAACTAATAATGATTCATGCAAAATAACTTTGTTTCGGGTGTTATCATTACCTAGAATCTTAATCAATCCAACTCGATATGGATTTCCTTCATGAATAGTAAAATGAACATTATAAACGGGATCAGTAGGTTCAAGATGAGGCTGATAGGAAACAGAAGCATCTACGTAACCTCGTTTTCCAAAATAATCTGAAAGATCTTTTACAGATTCTTGTAATTCTTCCGGGGAGTAAGGTTGACCTTTTCGAGCTTGTATAAGATGTTGGACGGTTTCATCATTTGCAAAATCATTTCCACTAAAAGAGATATCACCAAAAGTATATTTTTCACCTTGATCAGCTGCAATAATGATATTAATACGGTCTTTTTTTTCAGATCCATCAACCACTATTTCAATTTTAGCGTCAGCATAACCTTCATTTTGTAGAGAGTGTAACACCGTTAATTTATCAAATTCAAGAGCTTCTTCTCGATAAATCCCTGTGCCCGTATACCAGCTTGTTAAAGGGAAAAAGGATTTGGTATGTAATCGTGATTTAAGAGCTTTTTTCTCCTGTTTAGAAAAGCCCTTAAAGACAATCTTACCGATTTTACCTGATCGACCTTCATTAATAATAAGTTCTATGGTTACTTCATTGAAAGTTTTATCCGGAATAATTTGATATTCGATTTCAGCTTCAAAAAATCCTCGTTTCACATAGTATTCTTTTAGTCGATGAAATGCTTGATTAAATTCCTGATGATTAAAAGTTGAGTGAGGAATGATATTAAATTCTTTTTCTAGTTTTCTCTGCTTAGTTTGGAAATTTCCCTTAAACACAATTTGTTTGATAATTGGACGAGGCTGTACTTGTATCGTGATAAATATCTCGTTATTTTGAACCTGTATAGTAGGAGTAATATGATCAAATTCCATCGCTAGGGTTTTTAAATCATCATCAAATGCATTTAAAGAAAAGAGATCACCCGTCTTAGTTTTTAATCTGGATTGAATGTTCTTAACGTCTAATCGAGAGCCGGGAGGGAGGTTTTCGGGAACAACCTCAACCTTGGCAATACGCTTGTCTTCGTAATTCTGCGTTTGTGCGATCACTAAATGCGAGCTAAAAAAACAGAGAAGAATAACTAAATAGATAAATTTCATTGCTACAAGTCTATTTACAGATATAGAAAGGGCTGTATGCTAAGGGATAAATCTAATTTTTACAAGTTTTAAAAAGGGAGCCTTCCAATTAATGCTCTTGATAAGGTGCTGGTGTCCGTATATTCTAAGGCGCTGCCAACAGGTAGTCCAAAAGCTAAGCGTGAAATTTTAAGATCAAAAGATTTTAATTCTTGTTTTAGAAACAGAGTTGTTGCATCTCCTTCTACTGTAGAATCTAAAGCAAAAATGATTTCTTGTACGTTTTGAGAGCTGATTTTATCTTTAATAGCATCTATATTAAGAGTGTGCACATCTTTTCCGTCTAAAGGAGAAAAAAGAGTTCCGAGTACATAATACACACCTTGGAATGAGGCGGTATCTTCAATAGCAAAAACATCTTTTGTGGAGGCTGCAATACAGAGCACGTGTTGATTTCGATTTGGATTATTACAAAAAGAACAGGTATCCTTATTAATTAAACAACCACAATCATGACAAGTCAGGATCTTTTCTTTTATAGTTGATAGAAGATTAGCAAAAGATTGTAGTGTAGTCGTGTCCCATTCTAAGAGGTAAAAAGCAAAACGTTCTGCGCTTTTTTGACCAACGCCCGGAAATTTTTTTAAGTATTCGATTAATTTGACTAGCTGCAGTGGATAATGCATTATTTAGAATATATAGGCTGGTTTAAAACGGTTTGTATATTAGCAAAAAAATAAATTTTAATGAATGAATTAAGCACTATTTAAACCATTATAAAAAATATTTTATAGCCAAATAAACTAAATGAGCTTTAAAATTAGGGGTTTGTGATTCTATTTTGAATAATGGGATTAAAGGGGGTTATTTAAATAGTCTGTTGATACCCTTTAAAAAACTACACAAGCAAATATAATTTGTGTATTCTAAACAGCTGTAAAATTGAAATAATTTTTTTTGGGAAAAGATCGTCTATGCCAAGTATCATAGTTGTTGGAACCCAATGGGGTGATGAAGGAAAAGGAAAGTTTGTTGATATCCTCTCAGATAGAATTAAAGCTGTTGTACGAGCCCAGGGAGGGCATAATGCGGGTCACACGGTTATCATAGGTGATCAAGAGTTTAAATTGCACTTGATACCTTCCGGTATATTACATGAAGACACCGAGTGTTTTATCGGAGCGGGAACTGTAATTGATCCGGAAGTTCTAATAAAAGAAATTGAATATCTAAAAGCCTTGGGTGTATCGGTTAATGGCAGGCTATGGATCTCTACGGGTGCCCATGTTATTTTTCCTTATCATAAAATTTTAGATACTTTGGAAGAGGAAAGAAAAGGGAAGGCTTTGATTGGAACTACTCATTCCGGTATTGGTCCTTGTTATGCTGATAAAGTTAATCGCATTGGTCTGCGTATCATTGATTTATTAGATTTAAAAGAATTCAAGATTAAGCTTTCGCATATTTTAGACGAGAAAAATGAATTGATTCATAAAATTTATGATCAAAAAGGACTTGATCTTGAGACGATCTACCGGAGATTTTGCCGATTTTCAGATTTCTTAAAACCTTTTATATGCAAGGTAGACAACAAAATTCGCCAATATCTTAGTGCTAATGAAAATATTTTATTAGAAGGTGCTCAAGGTACTTTTCTTGATATTAGTTGGGGAACCTATCCTTTCGTTACTTCTTCAAATACCATTTCTTCCGGAATTTGTAGCGGAGCCGGATTAAGCCATCGTGATCTGCACTATGTTCTTGGTATTTCTAAAGCCTATACAACTAGAGTCGGCAGCGGTCCTTTCCCCTCGGCCTTTGATAAGGTAGACAGGTTTCCCGAGCAACAAGAAGCTCGGGAATTAGGTACTACAACCGGCCGAGTACGGCGGCTTGGTTGGTTTGATGCGGTTTTAGTACGAGAAGCCGTACTACTTAATGGTATTGATTCTTTAGCTTTGACGAAACTGGATATTTTGGATAAACTTAAAAGTATTAAAATTTGTATTCGGTATCAAATAGATGGGAAACCATATGAAGGTGTTCCTTTGGCTGCCTCAGAATGGAATAAACTAGTACCTATTTATGAGGAATGTCCCGGATGGGAAACCTCTACTGTTAATATAACTTCTTATAAAGAATTACCGATGAACGCACAGAAGTATCTTAACAGGATAGAAGAATTATGCGGCGTTCCGATTAGCATGGTATCGGTCGGTCCTAAAAGAGAACAGACGGTTATTAGACAAAATATCCTATCCATGCAAAAGGAGAAAGTAAGTTAATGCCTACTGTTGCCGAGACATCTCAAACAGATAAGGAATCTATTTATACTCAAGAAGACCTTGCTTTGTTAGATGTTCAAAAAATTCCTAATCATATAGCCATAGTTATGGATGGGAATCGCAGATGGGCTAAAAAAAAAGGAGTCCCTCCGGCAATGGGACATGCCTGTGGAGCAGAAAAACTCGTTGGTATTGTTAAAGGGGCGATAGAATTAGGAACCAAAGTTTTAACCGTATATGGCTTTTCTACTGAAAATTGGTCTCGTTCCGATGAAGAAGTAGATACTTTGATTTCATTAATAAAAGAATACTTAATTTCACAAAGATCAATCATGGAAAAAGAAGGAATTAGGCTCCATACGATAGGAGATACCTCACGCTTTTCCAAAGATTTACTGGATATTTTGCAGATGACTAAAGTGGTTACAGCTGCCGGTCGACGTTTTGATCTTGTGCTTGCTTTGAATTATGGTAGTCGTAATGAAATTTGTAGGGCGGTCCGGGACATTATCCATGATTTTATGATTGGGAAAATTGTAAAAAAAGAAATTAATGAAGAACTCCTTTCTCAATATTTGGATACTGCCCAATGGGGAGATCCTGAACTGTTTATTCGTACAAGTGGGGAAATGCGGGTTAGCAATTTTTTATTATGGCAGATAGCATATACTGAAATTAGTATTTTAGATGTGACATGGCCTGATTTCACACCATCTTATTTATTAAAAGCTGTTTTAGATTTTCAGAGAAGAGATCGACGTTGGGGATCATAGGAGGATAAATGCACGATTTAAAACAAAGATTGGTCATGAGCGTAATTTGGATAATACTTCTTGTAGTTTTAGTTTACCTCTCTCCTTATTCTGTTTTCCCTCTGCTTTTTACTGCCGGGTTAGCTTTCGTAATTGGAATTGCTTTATGGGAGTATTATCGCATGGCTCAACATAAAGGGTTTCAACCAATGGTAGCAATAGGGTTGGTCGGAGGGGTTTGTTATGTCTTTGCTTCTTTTCTTCAAACTCTTGATAGCAACTGGGATTTTGTGCCTATCTGTATTTTAGGCGCTATTCTTTTTGCTCTATTTATTTTTTATTTCTATAAAGCTCAAGAACCCTTTCTAAACATTGCAATTACTTTTTTTGGAATTATTTATATAACAACAACCCTGTCATTGATAATAAATATTAATTTCTATTTTCCAAAGAGTAGTATTCAGGATGGACGGTGGTGGATTCTATATTTATTAGCGGTTACAAAATTTGCCGATATAGGAGGATATTTCATTGGTAAGGCTTTTGGAAAACATAAACTTGCTTTGAATATAAGCCCCGGGAAAACAATAGAAGGTTTTATAGGAGGCATTTGCCTATCGTTATTAGCGAGTCTTTTCCTATGTTTCTTAGATCCTTATTTTGATTATCCTTTGAATATTTACTGGACCCAAGCTATTTTCTTAGGCATTTTGTTGGGAGTAGTTGCTCAATTGGGAGATTTAGCAGAGTCTTTGTTAAAAAGAGATGCCGGTGTAAAAGATAGTAATAATATGAAAGGACACGGGGGGGTGCTCGATATGGTTGATTCACTATTGTTTACAGCTCCTGTCATTTATACATTTTTGAAAATTCGGATGGCATAATGATTATTGCAATAGATGGACCGTCGGGAACAGGTAAGAGTACGGTTGCTAAGGTTTTAGCAAAAAAAATCAATTTTATTTATTTCGATACCGGGGCGATGTATCGCGCTGTTTGTCTGGGGATGGATACTTTAGGTATTACTTTAAAAGATGAGGCTGCGTTGTTAACATTTTTGAAAGATTTTACTTTTAAAGTAAAAATGATTAAAGGTGAGCCCCATTATTTTATTGATGATAAAGAAGTAACGCATGAAATTCGTAGTCCTGCCATAACGAGTAAAGCATCGGAAATTGCTGCTTGTAGCGATATACGGGAACGGTTGGTTGATATACAGCGTAATTTTGCTGAGGGTGGTGTGAATGCCGTTTTTGAAGGTAGAGATATGGGAACAATAGTATTCCCAAAGGCAGATTTAAAATTATATTTGGACGCAAAAGCAGATATTAGAGCTAAACGACGTTATTTAGAAATGAAAGAAAGAGGCTATGACGATCTTTCAGAAGAGAGTATTTATAATGCTATCTTAAAAAGAGATTACCGAGATTCAACGCGTAAGATCTCTCCTTTAAAACAAGCAAAAGATGCGATTTACATCGATACGTCAAATTTATCAATTCAAGAGGTGCTGGATAAGATTTTAAAGCATTGGGAGGCTATACGATGAACTTTAAAGGTGATGCTTCTTTGTTTTATCGTTTTAGTCGATGGTGTACACTTATGTTTTATCGTATTTTCTATCGATTTGAAGCTTATGGCGTCGACGAACACTGGTGTGATGGACCGGCCATTATTGCTGCTAATCATACGAGTTTCTACGATCCCCCTGCTGTTGGGATCGCAGTAAAAAAAGGTATTCATTATTTAGCGCGTAAGTCATTATTTCGTTTCCCTATTTTTGGTTTTATGTTGAAAAGGTATCATGTTCATCCGTTAGATGAGGGAAGTGCAACTTCTGCTATTAAAGCCGTGACTACATTATTATCTCAAAATAAACAAGTTGTTATTTTTCCTGAAGGTACTCGTCAGAAAGATGATAAAATAGGAAAGGTTAAAGCAGGGATAGGTATGTTAGTCCAAAGAACACAATGTCCTATTATTCCGGTGTATATTTTGGGTGCCTATCAAGTTTGGAATCGGCATCGTCGATTGCCTAAATTATATGGCAAGATTATTTGCGTTGTAGGGTCGCCAATTAAATGGGAGAATTTTGCTCAGATGGATCGCAAGAAAGCGCAAAAAGCAGTTGTTGAGAAATGGAAAGAGTCTCTTGCAGCCCTTAAAAACTGGTATGAAAATGATGCTAAAGGTTCCCCGCCTTAATCATTTATTTAATTAAACAGACTAATTAGGTCATCTTAACTTAGATAGAAATTTCAATATTGCTGCCTTTAGAAATAAAGGCTTATCGGGATTTTGTCTTTAAAAAAGCCCCTTACCTCTCATTGAAGATCAGTTATATCACGGGTCTTTTTTACCTGAAACTCAAAAGTGCTTCTTTGATGTGGAGTTAATTGGTTCATACAAAACTAATATCATATTTATACTTTTTTGTGTACCTTTCAGTAGCGAAGAGTATATACTAAAAAGCAGTCGATAATTTAAACCTTTATCTCTTTAGAATAGGACTGTTATTTAAGTGTACGAAAATGCTTTAGAAATTAAAAATCTTTATAAATCTTACGGTGACTTTGAAGCTCTAAAAAACATTAATCTCACAATCAAAAAAGGGGATTTTTTTGGTTTCCTGGGACGTAATGGGGCCGGTAAGACAACCACTATACATACTATCTGTGGTATTAATAAATTTGATGCAGGATCAATAGAAGTATGTGGCCATGATGTTATACATGATGAGCGTGCGGCTAAAACTTCGATCGGCCTATCTTCTCAAGAATATAATGTCGATATGTTTATGCCTCTAAAAAAAATTCTTTGGAATATGGGTGGGCTTTATGGCGTCCCTGCAAAAACAAGAAAAGTTCGCATTGAAGAGCTCTTAACTATTTTTAATCTAAAAGAGCATCAGAATAAAACTTTTCGCCACCTATCAGGCGGGATGAAAAGGCGCGCTATTTTAGCAAGAGCCATGATCCATGACCCCGAACTATTGATTTTGGATGAACCAACAGCCGGCTTAGATATTGAGCTTCGACATGAACTTTGGGAATACTTACTGAAAATCAATAAAATGGGAAAAACCATTTTATTGACCTCTCATTATTTAGAAGAAGTCGAAATACTGTGCGAGACGATTGCTATCATCCATTTAGGAAAAATGATAAAAGTAGATAAAAAAGAAAATTATTTAAAAGATGGTATTCGTCTAGAAAAACAATTTATGGACATGACTAAAGAAGTAAGATGAACATTAACTTTATTGGAACCTATACCCTTATCCAGTCAGAAGCTCAGCGATTTTTAAGAACCGTTATCCAATCTCTTGTGGGCCCTTGGGTCAATGCTTTATTATATATCTTTATCTTCGGATATGTTGTTGGTTTTAAAATTAATTTTATACCCGGATTTCGATATATTGAATTTGTACTACCCGGTATCTTAATGTTAAACGTTATCACCGCAGCTTTTTTGCAAACGTCTTTTTCTATCTTCCATAGGCGTTTTTCCGGCCATATTGAAGAAATACTAATAGCCCCCTTATCTACATACGAGATTATTTTTGGATATGTTGTTGGCGCTGTTTTACGTAGTATTTGTGTAGGCATAGGCATTTATATCATTGCTATTTGCTTTCAAATCGCCTCTATTGAACATATAGGTTCTTTTTTTTTCTATATCATATCCGTTTCAATTATCTTTGCGTTTTTAGGAATTGTCACCGGCCTTTGGTCAGAGACTTTTGAACAACTCGCTGTCTTTCAAACCTTTGTTATCACCCCCCTAACTTTTCTTGGCGGAATTTTTAATTCTATTGATATGCTCCCTGAAAACATTCAGACCATTTTGCGTTTCAATCCTTTTTTTTATTTCGTAGATGGTCTTCGATATGCCATGATCGGCTATCAGGAATCCACTCTATTTCTTCGTTCTTTAGTAATCGCTATTCTTATTCTCCTCTCTGCTTCTTGGGCTGTACTTTTATTAGCTAGAGGATATAAAATAAAAACATAAAATCAAATTATAATTAAGTGTTCAAAATGCCGTTAAAAACCTCTTATTCAAAGTTTTCGTTATTTTTTAATCATCTATACAGAAGGACCCTTTACCCGGCACCAAAGAAATTAGAATCCTTTCTAATTTCTCATTGTATTCAAAGCCTTCCCAAAGTGTTTCCTCGCCTTAATACAGCTAAAGCTTTTGGCATTCCTAAAGGCATCACTTCTATTAAATCTTTTCCGAAACAAACGATTTACCCTTCTAAAACGATTAATCGCCCTCCTCCTAAAACTCTTTATTCTAAAATCTCTGATCGTTTTCCTACTTCTACCACTATACCTGAAGCCAATGTTTTAGCTCTACCCAATGGTATTGTAACTCAGAAAGGGGGAGTTCTGACAGCTAATGGAGATTTGATTGAAGAATTGACTATACAATACGGTCTACAAAATATTTTAGATCATAAGCTATTCCGTATCCGCTTAAAAAACTTTTGGAAAAAATGTCAGCATTTTAATGGCACCGTAGCATGGCTGACCATGGATAAACAAGGTAATTTAGCTCATTGGTGTTATGATATACTCCCTCGTTTAGATCTTTATAAAAAGGGCGGCTATTCTCCTGATAAAATTTATGTTAAATTAGATCATGATTATCAGTTAGAAAGTTTAAAATTGATGGGTTTTAGAGATGATCAAATCATTGATGCCAACATCTATCCGTTTATCTCTGCTGATATAATGCTAGTCGGAACAACCCCTTGCTCCCCGGGGGTTCCTAATGATTGGATTTGTCGATTTTTAAGAGAATCTTACTTAAGTAATATCCATAGATATTTAAAAGATCACCGTTTTCCTAAATGTATTTATATTTCCAGAAGTCTTACTCCCAGACGTCAGATTCATGATGAAGACAAACTTATCAAATTATTAAAAAAATATGGATTTGTCTTATTTAGACCTGAACAAGTGAGTTTTTTAAAAAGCGCTGCTTATTTTGCTAATGCTGATGTTATTTTATCTCCTCATGGCGCTGCATTATCGAGGCTGGTTTTTTCCAAGCCAAAATCAAAATGCATTGAAATTCTTTCTAACCATCTAGCTAATGTTTTTTACTGGCATCTTTGCGAGGAAAACTCGATTGATTATTACTATTTAGAAGGAAAAGCAACGGATTTAAATCAAGGCAGACTTGCTAAAGGGCATAAAAGTTCCCTTACGGTTAACTTAGATCATTTAGAACAAACTTTTAAGCTGGCCGATATAGCCCCTGATCATTAACTTTTTTTCATTATGGTGATTGATCTTAAAACCTTTTCGTCAAAACCCGGCGTCTACCTTATGAAAGATAAGGCCGGCAAGGTATTATATGTCGGTAAAGCTAATAATTTAAAGAAACGTATTCAACAGTATTACATTCCCGGCCGAGACTCTCGACCACAAATTGAAATCCTCATCTCACAGATTCATGACATTGATACTATCATTGTATCTTCTGAAAAAGAAGCTCTTCTTTTGGAAAATACACTCATCAAAAAATATACTCCGAAATACAACATCCTTTTAAAAGACGATAAAACATTTATTAGCTTAAAACTATCCAAACATCAATGGCCAACCCTTCGTCTCGTTCGATATAAAGGAAAACCAAAATCCGACGGCACCTATTTCGGCCCTTATACCGGTGCTATTGCCGCAAGAGAGACTTTAGATGTCATCCAACGTATTTTTCCACTAAGGGAATGCTCTGATAAGGAATTAATGAACCGAACGAGACCCTGTATCCTTTATCAAATCAAACGTTGCATTGCACCTTGTGTTAATAAATGTACGCAAAAAGAGTACGATTTAGAAGTTAAGCGAACGATTCAATTTTTGCGCGGTCAAGATAAAGAAGTCTTTCAAAACCTTTATAAGAAAATGCAAAAAGCAAGTGATCAACTTGAATTTGAGAAAGCTCGGGATATTTTTAAAACGATAAAAAAGATGGAAGACACTATTGAAAAACAAAGAGTTATTAAAGCAAATAATAAAGATATAGATGTTTTAAATCTCTATCGTCAAGCAGATGAGATCGTTATTACAGCATTAGCCTTCCATGCAGGTAAATTAATTTCATCAGAAAGCCACGCCTTCAAAGATCTTTTTTTAGAGGATAAGGAACTCATTGCTTCTTTCATTATGCAACACTATATAGCCAAAGAAATCCTTCCTCATGAAATTTTAACTCCTGTTTTAGTCGAATCCCCTAAATTACTCAGTGAGCTGATAAGCGATAAAAAAACTCGTCCGGCACATATTTATCGTCCCATAAAAGGTGATAACAAGGCATTACTTCATCTGGCTTATGAAAATGCTCGGGCCTATTTTAATAAAGATCGGGATATCAAAAAGACAAATGAAAAAATCTTACTTCAACTTCAAGAACGTTTAAAGCTAATGAATTATCCTGAAAGAATCGAATGTTTTGACAATTCTCATACCGGTGGCTCTTCTCCGGTATCCGCAATGGTTTGTTATATTGACGGGATAAGGGATAAAAACCATACACGTAAATTTCATATCCGAGGAAAGAGCCATGATATAGCCGCGATGCAAGAAGTCCTTTTTAGACAATATCAAAAAGCAACAGAGAAGAATGACTTTCCTGATCTGGTCATTGTTGATGGAGGCAAAGCACAATTGAATATCGCCAAGCAAGTCTTTAACGAATTAAATATTGCTAATGTAGATGTCATTGGACTTGCTAAAGACCGGGGACGTCATGATAAAGGCTGCACTTTAGAAAAGATCTATATCTCAGATAAAAAGGACCCTATCATCCTTCCCGGACATTCTCCCCTACTATTTTTTCTTCAACGTATTCGTGATGAAGCTCATAATACGGTTCTTAATTTTCATAAAACAAACCGCTCTAAAAAAATTATTACCACTAAACTTGATAATATTCCCGGTATAGGCCCGGTTAAGCGAAAAGCTCTATTACGCAACTTTGGCAGTTTAAAACGCATTAAAGAAGCTGATTTCGATGACTTACTCACTGTCAAAGGGATAAGCAAAAAAAATGCTGAGCAAATTATTCAATTTGCAGCTTCGGATTAACCACTTAACCCCTAACAACTTATTAACTAATATCAAAAATTAGCACTTGATTTTTAAATCAAAATATTCTATAATGAATTTGTAAAGCAAAACCACATAGGTGTTAGTAATGTCGAAAAAAGATTATAAAATAAAGAAAAGTAAAGCATTAACTAAACAAAGAAAATTAGTTTTTGATCATAATATTGACAATACTCTTAACGGTTACAACAAAGATACTCTATCAAGCAATCATTTAATTAAAGAATCGATTGAAGAAGATCTCAAAAATTTAGAAGATTTATATCAATCTTAGGTTAGGCAATCAATTACTTTGCATTATATACAGTAAAGAGATATTGTTTGTCATAACCAAATAAATGTTTAAGACGAATACTTAGTCCCAATTCGATCCGTTCAAGGATTTTGATATGTTCGTCTAATGATTCATTTGGAAAATCAGCAATAATTTCTATTTTATTTTTTTCAATAGAGACTTCACTATAAATTTTATATTGAGGAAGTTCCGTTTTTAAATAATCTTGAACACATGTTGAGACTGCTTCAGGTGAAATAGATAATGTTCCTCTTTGCATCTCCAATTGATAATAATATTTTCCGGATAAAAAATGAAAAGCTAAAAATACAAAAAACACCTAATGCGACTAAGACAAACCCGGTGATATGAAAAGAAAAGGGTTGGCTTATAACGATGTAAGCTATTGTCTGTAACAGATGAGGTACCCGGGGCAGCAAAAATACCACTACCCCAAGAAATATTATCAAAATAGCAAATAGCAAACTAATAAATGAAAAGAAGAGAAAAGAGGGACGCATCTTTAAAATTTGGTCGTATATTCATGTTCTGTTTCATCAGCTAACATCATTGAAGAAGCCTCGGATAGATCGCTGCTTTCTTGCTCATCTCCACTTAGTAACATGTTTTTTATAATAACATGTACACATCCAACATGTAAGCCTGTCAATGTGTTAATTTCTTCCGATACTTTATTTTGGATTTCGCTCGCTTTTTCAGGAATAGAAATGCCATAAGAAATATTAATTTCAACTTTTACATTGACAACCGGATTTTTATCTTCCTGTTCAACATAAATACCTTTAACTCTATCAACATTTCCTCTATTTAGAATAGCATCAATTAAATTGCCTTCAATTAAAGTGATACTTTCGATATTGGTAAGAACTTGTAAAACAATAGCTTGAAAAACACGGTTTTCAATATCTCGAACATAAGTGGTTTCAGGCAATTCAAATTCTTTGGTATCAACATTAGCTTGATCATCCACAACTTAACCTCCTGTTTACTTTGAAAACAGCGATTATACTCTTTCTAAGAATTAACCTACAATGCTTCTTTAGATATTAGACTTCTGTCGAAACTCATTGTGCCACCTCCAAATTGTAAATGCCGGCAATTAGATTAAAACGAAGAGCAAACCTTTTACGCCTATTTCCGTAACGATCAGTTATAATCTTAAATCGCTTTAAACGGGCAATGACATGTTCATTGAGAACTCGTTCTTTGGAAAGCTGTCGATTGCGTTTCTTATCATCTTTAGTCAATGGCTTCTTTTTACTTTTTTTCTTTGGCATTTGGGTCTTAGAGTGAATATCTTGTAGACCTTGATATCCGGTATCAGTCAACACATTTATTTCCGGACGGATTTGTATTTTTGACTCTTTGAATAATCTGAAATCATGTAGCTTGCCATTCGAGAATGTCGTACAGATTACTTGTTGCGTCTTCTTGTTCACAACAACCTGAGTTTTTAGCGTATATTTTTTCTTTTTTCCTGAGTAAAAATACTTCTGTTTTTTTTGGGCCTTTCAATACGCGTTTCTGTTGCATCGATTAAAATAACGTCATATTCAACATCGCTCTTTAGAAGAGCTTTGCGTCCGGGCAAAGAGAAATCAGGGTGCTTGATTAATGTATCCTCGACCCACCTTACAGTTTTATAGGCAGTACTCTCACTAACACCGTAACTTTGACTCACATGGAAATAAGTCCCGTATTCTCGGATATATTCTAGAGTCATAAGCAGCATATCCTTTATGCTTAGTGTGTTCTTCCTAATACCTTTAACTTTTTTGAGTTTGTTCGATTCTTCTAAAATCAACTGCATCCTATCAAATGTAGCTTTCTTAATGCCCGTTAGCCGACGAAATTTTTCGTCGTCTAAACTTTTAACTGTTTCAAACTTCATGTTATCCTCACTTATTTTAACAAGAACATTATTATCAAAAAATTAGTTTCGAAAAAAGTCTATTATAATATTTTGTTTAATTACTCACCTTACGAACACACTCTCATAAAGAGAGCTTGATTCTGTAGCTTGCTTATTAAAAAGCGTGCGTAAGGTGAGTTAATTATGCATTGCAGAAATTATTAGTTCTTCATATCTTGAAAAAATATATAAAAAGAAGGAAAATGACTGTATGAATCCACCAGATCTTTATTTAATTTCTTTTATAGCCTTGTTCGTTGGGGCGATTTGCTGTTTTGTTTCTAAGAAACGAGGTCGTAGACCCTTACTTTGGTTTTTCTTAGGATTTTCTTTCGGAATTTTAATGATACTTCTCCTTTATATCCTTCCAAATAAAAATAGGCTTACTCAGAAACCTGCATTTGTAGAATCCCGGTCAAATCCAATTTCCTATGCTCCGGAAAGCATGGTCGAAACGACAACTATTCATTTACCTCAAATTGAAGTAGGTGCTCATCCTTGGTACTATCTTGATGTGGAGGATCAACAGTTAGGACCTGTAGATTTTTCTGTGTTAAAACAAGAATGGAAAAATGAAAAGATCACTGCTCAGTCATTTATATGGACTCAAGGAATGAATGATTGGCAACGAATAACAGATTTTAGTGACATTGAAAGAGATCTAGATGAATGATAACGCCCCTTTTGATTAAGAGGCATTGCGTAAGTAAAAAAGGATTACCAGCTTGCTTTAAACACACCCGGAATCAAACCATCATTTGCCATATCTCTGAAGCAGATACGGGACATTTTAAACTTTCGTAAATAACCACGACATCTTCCGGTAAGCAAACAACGATTTCTAAGTCGCACAGGAGAGGAGTTCGGTGATAATTTATTCAATTTCATTCGAGCCTCTTGGCGCTCTTCTTCACTTTTATCAAGATTTTTAATAATCGCTTTTAGTTCTTGACGTTTTTCCCATTTCAGGCGAACAAGCCTTTCTCTTCGCTCTTGTTTGGCAATGGAAGAATTCTTGGCCATAGTCTATAACTCCTATCTACTTTTTACGGGCAGGCCCTTTTTGACGCTGCTTACGATTTGGATCTTTCTTATTAATGACATAAAGACGACCGTTGCGACGTACAATTATATCCCCTTTTAATGGGTCAGCCTTTACCGATGCTTTGACTTTCATATTCTCAATCCGGTTATTAAATTTCTCAGTTACGTTTATAAAAGATTTCGTAATTTAACTCAATTGATTTCCCATAAATTAACATTGACAATCATTACCTAAACATGAGAGCATTTATTACATTAAAAATTTTATGACTACTACTACTGAAGCAATAAAAGTTCCTAAATATAAAGACTTTATTTTAGGAGTGGGTCAATCTTTACCTCTCCTCATCGGGTATGCAACGATTGGCATTCCTTTTGGCATTTTAGCTTTTCAAATAGGGATGCCTCACAGGGCAATCATTTTCATGGGTGTTGGTATGCGTTTGTTCTTCCCAATGTCTAGCATTGAAGACTGCACGGATGCAGTCGACCCCCAAACTCGGTTACGACGGCAGAGGGTTTGAGAGGCAGCAACTGTTTGTTGGGCTATGCGATCGTTTCCTTTATTAAAACAACCTCTTGTGTTAGAGTATTATTGATTTTTAAATCTGATCCGCTGCGTGAGCGATAGAGTGCCTGTGGAATTGTAAATAATTCCTGAGCGTCGCCCAATATGGGTTAGCAAAGACGGAGCAGCGAAGAAGCAGGAAAAGAGCAGTGAGTCAAACACGATGTTTGGCGAGATCATAAGCTTCCAACACGAAAACTCTTATTGACATGGGTAATACCGATGAAACATATTCTTTAAATATGCATAAGTATATCCGATATAGTTCTTTAACGATTCCCAATGTCTTAGGAACTAATATTGCGGCTCACATAGCGTTTGTATCGACTTATGCTATCGGAGCTTACATTGGTGAGGCCTTCACAGGGAATCTTAATTATCTAGCCGAAGCCATACCTGTAATAACCCTTCTAACTCTTCAAATAAGAAATTTAGAACATGTTATCTTGGCTATTTTGGCTTTCTTTTTCACAAGTCTGTTTATTAATTCCGAGTCCGGCAACTATATGGGAATTAAGAACCACCCCAAAAAGCTCAGAATGTGTAAAACGCTCCTAACAATTAATTTTTTATGATTTTCAACCAAAAAAAAAATCTCTATTGCTATACTGTGGAACTAAAAAATTTTTCCTGCTGAAATTAAAACTATGAAAGAAGATAAGATCCCTACCATTAAGCTTTTTAATACAGCTACCGGGGAAAAAGAAAATCTTAGCCCGATCGTTCCCGGTGAGATTAAAATGTATACTTGTGGACCGACAGTATATGATTACGCTCACATTGGTAACTTCCGTACTTATATTTTCGAAGATATCTTACGTAGAACCTTAAAATTTTTTGGCTTCAAAGTCACTCAAGTTATGAATTTAACAGATGTTGATGATAAAACAATTAAAGGTGCTATAGCACAAGGCTACTCCTTAGATGAATATACCGATCAATATAAAAGAGCTTTTTTTGATGATATAAGCACACTAAATATTGAGACGGTAGAAGCTTATCCTGCTGCAACCGATTATATCGACGATATGATTCGAATGATTGAAACGCTATTAAAAAAAAAGTACGCCTACAAAAGTAAGGATAATAGCATTTACTATAGTATTAAAAAATTTCCTAAATATGGTTGTTTATCTCATCTAAATATGGATGATTTACAAGTCAATGCTTCCACAAGAATTTCCGGCGATGAATATGACAAAGAATACATTTCCGATTTTGTCTTATGGAAAAGTTATAATGAGCACAGAGATGGGGGCCTCTACTGGGATAGTCCTTTTGGGCCGGGACGTCCGGGGTGGCATTTAGAATGCTCAACTATGGCAATGAAACTTTTAGGTGAAACCATCGACATACATGTCGGAGGAGTAGACAATATTTTTCCTCATCATGAAAACGAGATAGCTCAATCAGAAGCTTGTAGCGAAAAAACATTTGCTAACGTCTGGATGCATGCCGAACATCTCATTGTAGATGGGAAAAAAATGTCTAAAAGTTTAGGGAATTTTTATACTCTAAGGGATTTACTAGATCGCAAATACTCAAGTATGCAAGTACGTTATATGTTATTGCAAACTCATTATAAAACGCCTCTTAACTTTACTTTAGAGGGTCTAAAGGCTGCCGGACATGCTTTAGATCGACTCAATACCTTCATTGATCGAATGCTTAAAATCAAAACTCGAGAATCTTCTCATCAAGTTGATGATCTGATACGAAACACTAAACAACAATTTTTACATGCCTTATCTGATGACCTAAATATCTCTAGTGCATTAGCATCTATTTTTGATTTAATCCGAGCAATCAATACTTTATCGGATGCTAATCGGGTCAGCCAAGATGATGCTTTAGCTATACTCGATATTTTAAAATCTTTTAACTCTGTCTTAGGCGCTATGTCTTTTAAATCTGTAACAGAAACCCTTCCTGAAGAAATTGAACAAGCGCTGCAAAAAAGGGAGAAGGCCAGAAAAGATAAAAACTGGGCTCTTTCTGATAAGCTAAGAGATTATATTATCAACGAAGGCTATCATATTGAAGACACTCCAACCGGGACAGTTATAAAACCAAAAAATTAGTTATCCTTTGGGTTTCATAAGAGGAAAATATAAAACATCCCGAATGGAAATATTGTTTGTAAATAACATAACAATACGGTCAACTCCCATACCCATACCACCTGCCGGTGGCATACCTTGACAAAGAGCCTCAATAAAGTCTTCATCTAAAGGATGAGCTTCTTCATCACCTGATTCTTTTCTTTTGACCTGATCTTCAAAAAGCTTTCGTTGAATCACAGGATCATTCAATTCCGTATAAGCATTGCAAATTTCATTTCCCAGAATATAACTTTCGAATCGTTCGACTATTCCATTATTTGCCTCATCAGGGTCTCTATGAGGCTTACATAAAGGTGTTGTCTCGATAGGATGATCAATGACATGAACCGGTTGAATCAAGTGCTCTTCAACCTTGCTTTCAAATAGCAGGGAAATCATCAATCCTTTAGAAGCCGTCTTTATTAATTTTGGATCTTCTTCTCCGATTTCCGAAAGCAACTTCCTAAGTTCCTCAATATCCATTGCATCTACATCAATATTAGCATATTGCTTAATACCAAGTTTCATCGGCAAACGTGTCCAAGGCGCTTTCATATCAAGATTAATAATCTCATCATTAGAATTCTTAAAAGGAACAACTGTAGTCCCAAAAAGTTCTTTAGCTAATCTTTCGAAAAAGTTTTCAACAAAACACATCATATTATTGTAGTCCCAATAAGCAGCATAAGCCTCGACCTCTGTAAATTCCGGATTATGTGTCTTATCTATCCCTTCATTTCTAAATACTTTTCCAATTTCAAAAACTTTAGAAATTCCACCAACTAATAATTTTTTTAAATCGATCTCTAAAGAAATGCGTAAGAACATTTGTTGATGATCTAATGCATTCAAATGCGTTATAAAAGGTTTGGCATTGGCTCCACCGTAAATGTTTTGTAAGATAGGAGTTTCCACTTCTAAAAAACCTTCTTCCATGCAGTAGCTTCTTAAAATTGAAATAATATTTGAACGAGTAACAAAGGTATCCACAACTTCAGGTGTACTAATAAGATCTAGCCAACGTTTTCGATAACGTATTTCCTTATCTGCTAAACCACTATGCTTATCGGGTAAGGGTAATAATGCCTTACATAAGAGTGTGACTTTCTTAGCAAAAATAGTCAGCTCTCTTTTTTGAGTTCTAAAAAGGTTACCTTCAATACCAATGATATCTCCTAAATCTATTTTCTTTTCGATGAATTTAATGTGATTTAACGGTTCTTCTGAGCGCGAGGGATCATAACTTTCAACAATAGTTTTATCACGATTGAACATCACCTGTATTCGAGCGGTTTCATCTTGAATATGTCCAAAAGCGTTTTTACCCATAGCTCTAAAAAGAATTAGGCGCCCGGCAACAATGACATTAGGAGTGTCGGCATTCGATGCATCTTCACTATTCCCTATGCTTTCTGATTCATATTCCTCGGCTAAAGATTTGGCTTGTTTCGTTGGAGTAAAATAATGGGGGTAAGGCTTGACCCCTAATGCTTGAATTTCTTTCAGCTTTTTTGAACGATTAATAAATTCTTCTTGTTTGTGATATTCAGGTAACTCAGACATATTTTCCTTTATAAAATAATCGGATTCTAATTTTGAAGGCATTTTACTTCTCTTGTTTTAATTAATCAATCTCATTAAAGAGTTCTTAAGAAGATTAGACTTGTTGCGAACTAACTTTTTAGAAGCGAACAGATGATTAACCCGAATATTTCATAAAAATCGAAAAAAAGAATGAGTATTTTTACTTAACTTGTTAAAGTATAGTTGCATTAAACATAACAAATAAGAAAAATATTCATGATAAAATGTAACACAAAACAAATCAATTTTTCACCCATAAAATCTAAAAGAATAGAATATTCTTTTACCGGCGGTAACATTACAAGTGATGGTGGGGTTATTTTACTGCGTCAAGTCGATAAAAAGCTAAAGCTGACTGAACAAGCAACCGATTGTATACCTGATAAACGCAATCCTAATTATGTGACATATAGCACACTCGAAATGCTGCGTCAAAGAGTATATGGTATTGCTTTGGGTTATGAGGATTTAAACGATCATGATAAACTTAAAGATGACGGTGCTATTCAAACGGCAATTGATTTTGAACATCCTTTAGCAAGTAGTCCTATACTGTGCCGTTTTGAAAACCGAGCAGACAGAGAAGCCGCAGTTAAAATTAGTCGCATTTTAGTTGAATCATTTAAAAAACCTCCTCAAGAGCTTATTTTAGATTTTGATGCTACTGATTATCCCGTACATGGTAATCAGGAAGGGAAATTTTACCATGGATATTATAGAAAAGACTGCTTCTTACCGCTGCATGTTTTTTGCGGTAGTCATTTGCTTGTCTCCTATCTTAGAAGAAGTAGTGAAGATCAGGCAAAACATTCTTGGACTGTTTTATCTCTTTTAGTCAAAAGGCTACGACAGGTGTGGCCGGATTGTTCTATTATATTTCGTGCAGACAGCGGCTTTTGCAGGCATAAGATTTTTGATTGGTGTGAGAAAAACCAAGTTGATTTTGTTGTAGGTATCGCAGGAAATAAATGCTTAAAAAGAGAAATCACAGAAACAATGAATGAAGCAGAAAAACGTTTCAAGGAAACACAGGAAAAGCAGCGTTTATTTACTTCTTTTCTCTATGCTGCAAAGAGTTGAAAAAAAGAAAGAAGAATGATAGCTAAAGCAGAACATACTTCTAAAGGTGCCAATCCTCGATTTACCGTAACCTCTCTTACGAACGATCCGCAAAAAATTTATGATAAAAGTTATTGTGCAAGAGGAGATCCGGAAAACCGTATTAAAGAACAGTTACTCTTATTTTCGGATCGTACCTCCTGTCATAAATGGTGGCCTAATCAATTACGGCTTTTATTTTCTGCTTATTGCACATCGAATCTCGCATTGGTAAAAAGTGACAGAACCACGTCACTCCAACTTTAAGAAGAAGGCGTGTAAAATAGTTGGGGGTAAGGGGGAGGTGTGTCCTGCAATCATCTTATTTTTTGACAAACAGAGCATTTTCACTAATTTATCCTTTTTTCTAAAATTCAAGCCTCTTACGGAAAGTATCAATGAGTTTTAGGAAATATTCGGGTTAGATGCTTTTATTAGAGTGCTTGTTGAACTTCGTACCTCTCAGATTAATGGCTGTGTATCTTGCATTAAGATGCATTCAGACGAAGCTAAAATAATTGGCATTAGTGAAGAAAAGCTTCAAGCATTACCGCACCGGTCTTCTTCTGATCTTTTTACAGATAAAGAAAAAGCTGCTTTTGGTTGGTGCGAAAAAGTCAATCACTTGGAAAAAGATCATACTGAAAGTATAGCTTCATTATCGGATCATTATTCCGATAGAGAAATCGTAGACTTAACTCTTTGTATCTCCCTTATGAACGCTTTAAATAGAATGGCCATCTTTTTAAGATAAGTATTTTAATCTTGTCTGAGTATTGAAGAATTGATACATCTATTCTTTTCAATACCTATGAATGTAGTCAATGACTTCTACTGAGAAGAAAAAACGCTTATTAGCTAGTATTGGTATTTTATCAGGTATCTTTATTTGCGCTTTAGATTGGTCTATTGTTAGCACTGCTCTACCTGTCATTCAAAATAAATTAAATACCTCTATTGTTGAACTCCAATGGATCATGAATATCTTTGGGGTGTGTATATCATCCCTTTTAGTGACCATGGGACGAATATCTGATCTATATGGAAGAAGACGTATATTTCTAATAGGCATTACTATTTTCGGTATATCTTCTGTATTAGGAGGGATGGCGCCTAACGCTACCTGGCTTTTAATTTGTAGGGGATTTCAAGGTATATCGGCATCTATCTTATTTCCCGGCTCTCAATCTTTAATGATACATGCTTATCCTGATGAACAAAAGGGAAGAGCTTTAGGTATCTGGTCTGCTGTAACCGGTATAGCTTTATCTTTAGGCCCTGTTTTAGGAGGGATAATTGTCTCTTTCTTAAGTTGGCGCTGGATATTTTATATTAACTTTCCGATAGCTGTTTTTAGTTTTATATTTGTCCGCCTATCCGTCTTAGAATCCAAGGATACCGAAGGGAATATGAAAATCGATTGGTGGGGTGTTACCTTTCTAACATTGACTATTGCCACATTAGTGATATCTATTATTCAAGCTCCTATCTGGGGATGGAATAGCCCGGTTTTCATTATTTTGTTTGTCATCGGATGTCTTTTATTGATTATTTTTTTACTAATAGAGAAAAAAGTGGAGTATCCGATCATTAAAATAGAGCTGTTTTTAAAGCCTGCTTTTATAAGAAGCTCTATTACCAATTTTAGTTTAGTTTTTTATGTATGGTCTATTTTCTTTTTAATGCCACTATATCTACATAATGTATTGAATTTTGAACCATATCTTGTCGGATTTGTGATGCTTGCTATCACTCTTCCCCTGGCAGCGGTGTCATTTACTGCAGGCCACATATATGATAGGAAAGGGATCAAATTTCTATTAATTCCTTCCTATATATTTCTTATTGTATCCATCTTTCTTCAGACCTTTTTAAGCTCATCTTTTCAACCGGGTATTTTGATAGCAGCTTTATTGATTATGGGAATAGGTTGGGGGTTTATATGGAGCCCTTCAACAACAGCCGGGATATCTACACTCCCTAAAAATGTTTCTAATCTAGCAGCTGGAGCTTTAGCTACTATGCAAGAAATAGGAGGAGCTGTAGGTTTAGCGATTGCTGGGTCTTTATTTCGTTATTACGATCAACTCGCTTTGGATAGAAGCTTAAAAGAGGAAGGGATCGTACTGTCTGATTCTAAATTACAAATGCTAAGAAGTCTTATGGACGATCCTGAAGCTTTTAAAAAGCATTTTCAATCGTTTGGTTCCCAAACGACAAAAATCCCAGAGCTAGTCAAAAGCTCTTTTATGAGTGGGTTTACAACTACGATGTGGTTGTTATTTGTTTTGCTTGTGGTAGCTCTTGTACTTTGTTTGTTTCTTTTGCCTAAAAAAGAGACAAACTAATCTTTAGCAAAGCTCATAGTTTTAAACTCTTTTCGACTTAAGAACCAGTAGACTAGTAAATTAACCCCGCACAGGACAAAATAAGTGATAAATAGAGGCTTTTGATTATTTGATCTTAAAAGAGAGCCAAAGCCGGTGATAATAGATGCTATAATGATAATTGACAGCTCCCAACCCGAAAGGGAAGGGATTCCTAATTCATCGACCACTGCTAACAAACAAGCTAGTCTAACATGATCTCCAAAGGCTTAAATTACCGACTGCCCTGCGGTATCGAGATTAATAGATGCATTAAGATCTCTATCGTGTGTTACTTTGCAGTTTGGACACTGCCAACTTCTCACACTTAAATCTAAAATTTCTATTTGGTACCGGCAGGCAGAGCATAGTTTTGAACCGGCAAAAAATTGATCTAATTCCACTATATTTCTTCCGTACCATTTACACTTATACTTTAAAAATGTTAAAAACCGGCTCCATCCTGCATCCGATATATGCTTGGAAAGTTTTTTATTTTTTAACATCTTATTAATATTTAACCCTTCTATCGTGATCGTTTGGTTTTCACGAGCCAACTTTGTAGAAAGTTTATGATGAAAGTCCTGCCTTATATTTTTTATCTTCGAATGTATCGAAGCCACCGATCTTCTTTTTTTGAGTCTGTTTTTACCTTTGACTTTAGCTTTGCTAAGAGAACGTTGTTTTCTTTTTAGTCTTTTCTTATGAAATCTAAAAGGTTTAGGTGCCGTAATCTTTTTCCCTGTAGAAAGAGTTGCGAATGTCGTTAATCCTAAATCTATACCGACAGAATTATTTCTCTTCTCAAAAGGGATCACTTCTTCTTCTACTAATAGGCTCACAAAATACCTGTCACAAGAGTCTTTTGTGATTGTTATACCTGTTGGTGCACCTAAAAAACACCTTGACCAATGTATTTTTAATCTGTCTTTAGATTTTGCAATCTTAAGATTAACCCCATCCCAACTAAATGCTGACTTAGTTAATCGTATTGCCTGCGTACTGTGTTTGTTTTTAAAGCGAGGGAAATTTGACCTTTTTTTAAAAAAGTTTAAAAAAGCTCTATCAAGATCTCTAAGACTTTGTTGCAGACAAACAGAAGAAACTTCGTTTAACCAAAGAAACTCTTTGTTTTGCTTAAGACTTGTCAAGAATGCCGATGTTTTAGAATAACTTACATTCTCTTTGTATTCCTGATATTTCTTGATCTTAAAGTTTAAAGCTTGATTATATACAACTCCGGAACATCCAAAGCTTTTTGTAAGCAACTCCTTTTGTTTTTTCGTTGGATAGAATCTAAATTTATATGCTTTTTTGATCATCATGTATTGCATTATATGTCCGGTATATATATATTGTCTATCCGGAAAGATGGAAAACCTCTAAAACAGCAATTTTTAACCTTAGTTACCATGTTATTTGGTGTCCTAAATATAGGAGAAAGGTTCTTGAAGGTGATATTGTTGTTCGTTTAAAGGAATTATTAGAATTAAAAGCTCTACAACTCAATATAGAGATTCACGAACTGAATATTATGCCTGATCACGTACATATTTTTTTAAATACCAAGCCTATATATTCACCACAATTTTTCATAGGACAACTTAAGGGATATACAAGCCGAATATTAAGGCAAGAATTTTCAAGCTTAAGATCCGGGTTACCCACACTGTGGACACGGTCTTATTATGTTGATAGTGTTGGAAAATTAAATGAATATACAATCAGAAAGTATATACGGAATCAAAAAAACAAATAGACACTTTCATCCCACCCTTAAAAAGGCGGGTTTTCTCGTTTAATTGTCATAAAGAACTCATGATAGCACTAGCGGTTCCTCCCATATGAGGAAATAAGCTCAAGCAGACAGCAAAGTTATTAGCCCGAATAGTATTCACTTGAGATTTAGCAAATGAAGTACCTCACAGTGCAAGGGAACGAAACCTTTCTAATAAAACATAGGCAAGGGCAGAAAATAAGAGCCGTAATTGATTAGGCTACCATTTATGACAGGAGGTACGATCCGAAAATAAGAGTAACTGTTCTTTAATACGGTTTTCCGGATCTCCTCTTGCACAATAACTTTTATCATAAATGTTTTGCGGATCGTTCGTAAGAGAGGTTACGGTAAATCGAGGATTGGCACCTTTAGAAGTATGTTCTGCTTTAGCTACGATTCTTCTTTCTTTTTTCCAACTCTTTGCAGCATAGAGAAAAGAAGTAAATAAACGCTGCTTTTCCTGTGTTTCCTTGAAACGTTTTTCTGCTTCATTCCTTGTTTCTGTGATTTCTCTTTTTAAGCATTTATTTCCTGCGATACCTACAACAAAATCAACTTGGTTTTTCTCACACCAATCAAAAATCTTATGCCTGCAAAAGCCGCTGTCTGCACGAAATATAATAGAACAATCCGGCCACACCTCTCGTAGTCTTTTGACTAAAAGAGATAAAACAGCCCAAGAATGTTTTGCCTGATCTTCACTATTTCTTCTAAGATAGGAGACAAGCAAATGACTACCGCAAAAAACATGCAGCGGTAAGAAGCAGTCTTTTCTATAATATCCATGGTAAAATTTCCCTTCCTGATTACCATGTACGGGATTATCAGTAGCATCAAAATCTAAAATAAGCTCTTGAAGAGGTTTTTTAAATGATTTTATAAATGATTCAACTAAAATGCGACTAATTTTAACTGCGGCTTCTCTGTCTGCTCGGTTTTCAAAACGGCACAGTGTAGAACTACTTGCTAAAGGATGTTCAAAATCAATTGCCGTTTGAATAGCACCGTCATCTTTAAGTTTATCACTCACCTTACGCAAAGGTGATGTAAAGAAAGTTTTTTCTCTAATTATGAGGAAAAAATATGTCAAAACAGCTCCCGGATATATATACGGATTACCTTATCAGCCAAAACCAATATGCTACGGCTACCGGACTTTCAGCTTTATTAGATGGTGAGATCAGCCATGATAAAATTACTCGTTTTCTCAATAAGAGAGAATTTTCAGGAAAAGATTTATGGTGCTATGTAAAAGACACGTTGAAAAAATATTCAGGAGGTAAAGCCGGTGTTTTGATTATAGATGATTCTATCGAAGAGAAGCCTTACACGGATGAAAATGATATTATTGCATGGCATTTTTCTCATGCTAAAGGTCGGTGTATCAAAGGGGTTAACATTTTATCTACTCTTGTTCGTTATGATGACATTGCATTTCCTATCGGATATGAAGTCATATCTAAAACAGTACGTTTTTGTGATATCAAAACCAAAAAGGAAACAAGAAAATCCGATGTCACTAAAAATGAATTATTTCAAAAACAAATAAAGCAAGCTATACGGAATCAGGTCAAGTTTGATTATATTCTTGCAGATAATTGGTTTGGAGCTAAAAAAAATAGGGAGTTTATTCATTATGATACAGATAAGAAATTTATTTTAGGCATGAAGTCCAACAGACTCATCGCTTTCTCAGAAGAAGCAAGAAAAAAAGGTCAGTATCACAATCTTGAATCGATTAATTTCAAGGATGGAGAAAAAAAGATAGTCCGGCTTAAAGATTTATCTTTTCCCGTTTTCCTTAGTGAAAAAAGTCTTCAAAAACGAAGATAATTCCACGGGGACTCTATACCTTGTGAGCAACGACTTAAACCATGATGCTGACTCACTCTATGAGATCTACAAAAAACGGTGGAGAATAGAAGAGTATCACAAATCTATTAAGCAAAATGCAAGCCTTGCAAAATCGCCTACCAAGGTTGAAAGAGCTCAAAAAAACCATATTTTTGCATCTCTTATATCTTATTGCAAGCCGGAATTTTTAAAAATTAAAACCTATCTTAACCATTTTGCCCTAAAATACAAATTATTGATCAAAGCAAATCAGGCTACCTTTCATGAGCCGGAAAAATTATATGCTATTTGATTTTGCGTAACATGAGTTTATCATGATCGTTTAAATCCTCATAACCCAAAGCAATACCATATACTCTTTGACACAGCATTTCGAGTGTGCTATGTGTCACATAATTAGAATTGCGTTTATCAGGTATACAATCGGCTGCTTGTTCAGTCAGCTTTAGCTTTTTATCGACTTGACGCAGTAAAATAACCCCGCCGTCACTTGTAATGTTACCGCCGGTAAAAGAATATTCTATTCTTTTAGATTTTATGGGTGAAAAATTGATTTGTTTTGTGTTACATTTTGTCATGAGTATTTTTCTTATTTGTTATGTTTGATGCAACTATACTTTAACAAGTTAAGTAAAAATACTCATTCTTTTTTCCGATTTTTATGAAATATTCGGGCTAAAGGTAATGCTGAAACCGGACGAATGATAGGAACGATAAAAGAAGAACTGATTTGGTTAAAGAAATGGCCAAATATTGATATATTAAGTAATGAATTGCATCAATGGATTGACAAATATAACAACTCTTATTTGCACTCAGCTTTAGGATATCAACCACCTATTAATTTTGAAAAAAACTTTAAGAAAACTGCAACATAGAATAAATGTGTATTGAAATATTTATCCCTTTCTTTAAGCGTACATTAATGAGGGGGGTCACTACACTTGCAGTTTCCATAGAAGAGAACTTACATATCTACTAAGGTATTAATCCAATAGGGACTGAGCAACAGGAAGAGAAAGAATAAAAGTAGAGCCTTCTTTTTTTTCATTAGAACCTAACCGGATGTCTCCATTTTGACCTAACATTAATTCTTTGCAGATCGATAAACCAAAACCCCTAATTCCTTTAGTATTACTCATTTTAGGTTGATCATACATATTGAATAACTTTTCACGCTGATCTTCCGGAATACTAGGTCCACTGTCATTAACAGATAGATATACTATTTGGCCTTCTTGCCATGCTTTTACTAAAACTTCTCCCTTATTGGGAATGTATCTAAAAGAGTTACGTAATAAAATATTCATAACTTTAGAAAGTTTATTATGATCTGCCATAATACATGGAGTTTGAATACTGATCTGAAAGATTAAATTAAGGCTCCTGCTGTCAGCAATAGGTTGAAATTGTCGGTGGATGACTTTTAAAAATTCCACTAAATCTATTTCCTCTAAAGAAAATTCACTATCCCCTGTCTTTAAAAGAGAAATTTCTTTGAGATCATTGATATAGATCATCAACTCTTCACTAATAAGTTTTACTTCTGCCAAATAGCTTCCTACTAATGCAGTCTGTTTACGATGGATTCGCTGTAATCCAATATGCGCAAATTGAATCAATTGATCCAACGGCAATTGAATATTGGAAGATAATTGCCGAATAAAAAGTAATTTATCCCTACTTTCATTAGATAACTCATGATGCTTTACCCTTAATTCTTCGATATTCTTTTCTAACAGCTCGGAATAGTAATCAGCTTCTTGCCTCGCTTGTCTCCGTTCAAAAAAAACTCCCATTATATACGTTAAAAGGCTGATATCGATAACATTTTTACATAAAAAGCCATCTGCCCGGTTTTCTAATAAATCATGTATTTCAGGATAAAACGTAGAGCCAATGTTTATTACGATATAGAGGCCCGGAAAATCTTCTCTAATCTTTTCTAAAAAGAGCTCGTTTTCCTTAATAATTATTTCGATATCAATGAATAAAATATCAGGCACAAACTGTTCCAAAACAGAGCGGATATCATTCATATCTAAAAGTTCGACAACAGAAACTTTACTACGAGTAAAAAACTCGATAAGCTTATTTCGAAAAGTATCACTTTTATCAATGATTAAGGCCTTCGAAAGCTGATTTTTTTGAGCTTTTATATCAAGAACAGGCAACATATCTCTTCATTTCTCATATATTTAGAGTCTAAATAGCTTTAAGAAGATGGAGCATAATAGATCAGATAGAAAATTATTGTTAAGTCTTTTTTGCATTAAACTTGTTGCAGTTTAAATTTTTAGTAGTTTCTAATAAGGTTTTTCAGAAAAATATCGAGGCAAGCAAATGATTGTAAGGACTTTTAAAACGAGCTAACGTGAAAAACAGACCATGAGAGCTCTAACAAGTGTAAGTATTCATCAATTTAATGAATGGACTATTTTTTTCGAGCAAGTGCTTTTCCATGCCGCAAATAAAAAGCAAAGAGTACGTGGTATTGGAGATGGGTATAAAGGGATATTGCGAAATGTTAAAGCAAAAGTTTTTTTATCTTGTTTTATCTAAAGGCCTATCCTATTTTTTCTTCCTGATCAACCTGAAGTCTATATCCCTAAAAAGAAGGGGGAAAAGACGCCTCTTACCGACTTGGAAATATTAAACAATCAAGCAATAAGCTCCTTAAAAATGCCGTTATTATGTGCAGGTCTTTGGAACTTCCATTTAAGTCGAAGATGATCAACAAAAATTAAGAGGGGCTAAACTTATACAACTGTTATTGCGCAACAAATCTATTAGAAAAAAGTAAAAACAGGATCCACATCGATAAAAAACCGAACATCTTTTGAAAAGAATAACTTTTCTTTTATCTTCGTTACGCACTGTTGCAAATGATACATGCTTGGCCCTTTGACCAAAAATTGAAATCGGTAATTGTCTTTAACTTTGGTATAGCCACTTGTAACAACAGGGTAAACCTCATAATTTACCGGAAGACTTTGTCTTAAATTTTTATAAAATAGATTTGCTCGGTTATGTGTCTTTTTCTCATCTTTTCCACTAAAACAGAATTTTGCCATATGTAAATAGGGAGGGAAATTAAAAAGCTTCCTGGTTTGTATTTCTTTTTGATAAAAGGCAAAAAAATCTTGTTTGGAGGCTAGATCTATAACAAAATTATCAGGCATTAAGGTTTGAATAATGACTTTTCCTTTTATCTGTCCTCTTCCTGACCTTCCGGATACCTGGGTGATTAGCTGAAAAACATGCTCAGAAGCTCTAAAGTCCGGTATATTTAATGAAGCATCACTATTTAATACTCCAACTAAGGTTACAGCCGGAAAATGCAATCCTTTTGCAATCATTTGAGTTCCTATTAAGACATCCGCCTTTTGATTTCTAAAGGCATAAAACAGTCTATCATAACTACCCTTATGTCTTGTCGTATCGCCGTCAATACGAATAGTGCGAATATCCGGAAAAATAGCGTGTAAAGACTTTTCTATTTGTTCCGTACCAACCCCTTTGAATTTCATGGTAGCATCACTATGACAGCCGGGACAGGTCTTTGGGGGGGGCGTACGTAAATAGCCACACAGATGACAAGCTAATGTGTTGGTTTTTAAATGAAAGGTCAAAGATACATCACAATGAGGGCAAGAAATAGCTGACTGACATTCTAAGCAAATCAAAGCGGTATGATAACCCCTTCGATTTAAAAATAAGATGCTTTGCTCTCCCTTTGCATACCCGGATTTTATTTCTGTTAGCAGAAGATCCGAAAAAGAAGTATATCCCTTTTTCTTTTCAAATTCTCTTTTCATATTTACAATACTGACTTCGGGAAGAGTGGCATTATCAGCTCTATGATTCAATAGACTTAAGGTATATTTTTTTTGTTCTGCGTTATAATAACTCTCAATTGAAGGCGTTGCACTACCTAGAACCACACAACATTGATTAAGATGCCCTCGCATCACTGCAATATCTCTGGCATGATAACATGGCATATCATCCCCTTGTTTATAGGAATGCTCATGTTCTTCATCAACAATAATGAGACCAATATTCTGCAAAGGAGAAAAAATAGCTGAACGTGCCCCAATAACTATAGATGCTTGCCCTCTTTGAATCCTATGCCATTCATCATATCGCTCTCCTTGGCTTAAGCGATGGTGTAAGATGGCTATTTTACCTTCAAATCTAGAACGAAAACGCTCTATCGTTTGAGTGGTTAATGCGATCTCCGGTACTAACATCGCCACTGTCTTCTTAAGATCGAGTGCTAGTTGTATCGCTTGTAAATATACTTCTGTCTTTCCGCTTCCGGTAACCCCGAATAAAAGATGGGTCTCATACATCTGATCAGTTAACGACTTAGCAATTTTATCAAAAGCTTGCTGCTGTTCAGCATTTAATATTTTCGGCCCGGTAGGAAAATATTCTGCATCTGCCAGAGGAGAACGCGTTATTTGTACTTTACTGACACACAAGATATTTTTTTTTATCAGGCCATCAACACTTGATCTTGAAGCTGAGGATTTTTCAAGCAATTCTGTTAATAAAATATCTTTTTTTACTCGTAACATCACCTCTAAAATGCTAGCTTGTTTGGGACTTTTTTTTCGTAGGGAAATGCATAAGTCTCTCAACCCTTCAATACTTTTTTGTCTTCGGACGCATTGTTGTTCTTTCTCCCGCATATCTCCTCTTATACTAGCAGGTAAAAAGGTTTTTAACACTTTTCCTAAAGGTGTTTGATAATAACGAGCCATCCAAAGGGCAAGTTTGATAAGATCGCCTTTTAATAAAGGAACATCCGATAATAGCTTTGAAATGGGTAATACCTTTTTAGGTTTCTTGGTATCTTTAATTTCTAAGACAATACCTTTTCTTAAAAAACCCCGTACAAGGACTTCTACTCGCGTCCCCGCTTGTATTTTATTTAAAAAGGGTGTTTGAATACCATAATCCAAAGTTTTATCAATGCCCAGATCCAACACGACCGCAGCATACTTTTCATAGGTTTCACCCATAAGCGAATCTATAGAACCTTTTTTAAATTTTCCCATAAAGAACGCTTTAAATTTTTATCTAAAGCATACGAGTCAAGATCCGCCAACATAAAAAGAGATACTCCATGAATTGTCCTTAAGGGGGGCGGCTCATAGAGCTTCATTAGATATGGCAACTCATAAAGATCTGCTTCTGCAATAATGATTAATTTTATTTGCTTGCATGCTTTCAATAATTTCTGCCAAACTTTAGCCGTATCAATAGAATCCCCTATAACAGAAAAAGCCGGAGCTAAGTGCATATTGATCGCATGAGTTAAATTTTTAATAAGATCACTTGTATTTAAACTGCTTTGGATTAATAAGACTTCCATATCTTTATATTGTTCAAAATCAAGATTTAAATCCTTTTCAATCGACTCAAATGTGGCTGTTTCATCTATGATTTCGATATTAGGAAATATTTTTGAAAAAATGACTTTTACATCTTCAAAAACTTCTTCTTTTATCTCTTCAACCGATTCAACGGCAAAACTCGTCTCTATTTTGATCTCAGGAATTTCCGGAGATTCTGTTGTTTCTATTGTCGTTGGATTTAGAACACTCGATTTCGTTTGTATAGAATCTTGCAAATTAGAGAGTAGCTTAGTTTCTTTTTTACTAACCTGTACATGATTCTTTTTAACAACACTTTGCTTAAAAAAATCGCAAAGTAACTGATCACTGATAATATTATCTTTAAAACTATAGTTTTCTTTAATCCATTGCTTAGTAAGAGAAATTAATTGCTTGTATTCATTTTGAGAATTCATTGTCACCACCCCACTATGAGCGGGCCACTAATCCTTTTAGTTGCCAATAGAGCAAGACTCCAACTTAGACATATGAGTGGAAATTGAAGAAAGGAGATTGTCAAAGCCTCTTTTTGCATATTTTTCCAGAATTAAACTACCGGCTTCCTTTATTCCTTTAGGATACATCTTTTTTAAGATCTTTACAACAAACTCCGTCTTATAAAGAGCATCAAATTTTTCTCTGTGACGCAATAAAAAATACAAAACATTTTCATCTTCACGATATTGCATAATGATACGCAATATTAATCTGGAAACACGACGCATATTATCTATTAAACGATCCAAAAGTTGATAAAGAGCAACATAATTTGGTACTCGATTAGAATCTTGAGGTTCTCGTTGCAGAGAAAGAATCACTTCTCTTGATTGTAATGAACTATGAAATGCCTTACTAACGCAGACATTCATATTGATAATGTCTTTATCCTCAGCAGAGGAACGGTTTGTAAAAAGATAACAATAATGACGTAATTTATTCAGGCTCCCTTTCTCTGCTGCCCAAGAAACACTCTGCTCACTTACAATCACCATTTGAGATCCCGTTAAAGCCGGAATAGCATGAAGCAACTGAGTCAAATAGCTATTAGCACCACCTCTTAAACGTTGTTTAATAAGATTTGATTCCATTTGATCGTAAGCATTTTCAATTTCTTGTACCTTCTTAAAAGAAGATAAAAATTCAGCTAAAATAAACTGAAACAAGAGACTGTTACTCTGGCAATAGATATTTAGATTAGTGTCTGTAGGCGCACTGACTGCGTTCATCACTAAAGATCCTTTATGTTAATATTACAAGCCTATTGGGGCTTACTTCATAACAAATCGAAGAGAAAAGTCACAGAAAAAAAATAGTTATACCTAACAACTAAAGCTTAAGTCATTATTGCTTAAATAATATCCGAAACCATTTTTTTGGGCTCTTTTGTAGGCTCATTGTCAAGTTCAAATACTATTTCTTTACGTAGTCGATAAATTCCACAAACATTAATGATCATTAATAAACCACCGAAAATAGACATAATGATTAAAGCCTTGGAAGCATCAAAAAAGGGAAAAAGGATGAGAGAAAAAATAGCATAACCATAATAAAATCGTTTGCCCTTTTTAGGAGAAATCAAATTAGCGCATTTTAGGCCCACATAGAGATAGGTAATAACAGTAGAATATCCCAAAAGAAAAAGGAAGACAGGCATAAAATATCTCATAAAAGGAAAAAAGCGATTTAATGCCTCTTGAACAAGCAAAGATGATGAAATAGGTTCATGCCAAATACCTGTTAAAAGAATAAGCAAAACACTTAGAGTACAAACGATAAAAGTATCTAAAAAAACACCAAAAATAGCCAATGATGCTTGAATTGAGGGACGTGTTTCCTGAGATTCGCTATGTACTATAGATGCATAGCCGATGCCTATATCCCCTGAATAACAACCTCTTGCTATTCCTTGTGACATCGTTAATAGAAAGTAACTTCCTGCAAAACCGCCAATTGCTGCATGACCGGTAAAAGCGGATTTGAAAACGACAGACAATAGACCGGGGATGACGTCGGCATATTGAAAAATCACCCGGACGCTCATGATTAAATATAAAGTAAGAAACAATGGGATAATCACGGAACAAATCTTTCCGACCCTTTTTATCCCTCCACCGGCTCCCCATAAAACTAATAATAAAAGGACCGCCACTACAAGAAAACGGTTGCAATGCCAATTAATTGAAATACTGTCTGCAACAACCCCAAAAATGTAAATCTCTACACCGTAGACGCAAAGAAGAACTGTGACTACATTCGGTACCCATTTATTCTTAAAAGCCTTCTTTAAAAAAAACATAGGTCCACCGTCATATCCCCCTTCCTTGTTAGGTTGACGATAACGAATCCCTAAGTACACTTCAGAATACTTGATAATCATGCCGAAAAAAGCAGCTATCCATGTCCAAAAAAGAGCCCCCGGGCCTCCAAGTTGAACACTCGTAACAATACCGACAATATTTCCAACACCTATAGCTCCTCCGATAGCAGCAAAAAACACTTTTATAGGATGCGCTCCTTTCTGATCAGCATCTTCTTTTTCTTTCAAAAAACTAAAAAATATACGCACAGTCTGAAAGAAACGCCTTATTTGCAAAGCACCTGATTGAACAGTTAAGAAGCAACCTAATAAAATAATAAGGCCTGCACCGGCATAAGTCCAAAGGACACTATCTAAATTTTCAAGCAAGGAGAACATCGTTTTTAATTAATACTTTTGATTTTATTGAGATATGTTTTATCAAGGGCTCTTCTTTTAAATCAATGACTTAAAACCTTAAATAATGAGTCATTTAATTTTAAAAAATCTTCTTTCCAATAATAATGATCCAACAAATGATCCGCATCTCTTCCCAATATCTTACACGCTATATATAGAGCTTCAATAGAAGCTAATCCCACTTCAGGATCCGGACACCCGGTTTGTTTTCTGGGATACGCCGTAACAAAGCCTTTTGGAAGAGAGCGTTTTTCTATATGAACTGTCGCTCTTACCTGTTTTTCCATAATCTCTACATATCGCCAAGTGCCGTCAATTAAGAACAATCCCTTATTATGATCTCCCGGAGTTAATAAAGGCCCTTCCATATGCAACATAAAATAGTTATCCAGATCAAATTCATCCTTTATAGGATAAGAATAAAACTGAAAACCTAATAAAGATTCCAATCCTCTTAAACTACACTTTTTCTTGTTTTCCTTTTTATGTCTTAAAATAATAATTATGGGATTCATTTATTCTTAAACTTTTTATAAAGATTAAGAACATCTTACGATAAAGAAGAGCTTTTTATAAAGAATTTAAAAAATGAAAAGCTTTTTATGCATAATCACCTATATACAATAGACTTATACAAAAAAAATCATCACATATTTTCAACAAAAATTATTGCTTTTAAAGCTCTTACATGGCATCATTCGAGTGTATAAATTATTATTTTATTAACAGACAATGAAGTTATTGGTTAAATACTCATCAAAAACAAGGAAGCAAATATGTCATCACTATTAGTAGGTTTTGCTGCCGGACAAAACACAGCACCTAGCACTTCCGGACCTACTTCAGTTCAAGATGACGTTGAAAATGCCTTTGTTAACAGCGAACTTGGAAGTCAACCCACCACTGCAGACCTAACTAAACCGGTCACCACCCATCTTACAATCGATACCGTCCCACACCCCTCTTCTTCGATTTTGTTTAAGGAATTATTCCATACGGCTAATTTTGGGCTACACATAATGACTGTTGTGCTGAAACCTTTGGATTATGGGGTTGGTTTTGGTGTGGGTACTTTAAGTGCTCTTTATCTTTATATTACGGCTCAACCTGAATCTGAAATTAAAATTTGGGATGACAAACTATCCGGTGAATTCAGCAAAAGTAAAAGCCTTTTAGACAAAGCCTTTTATCTTGGATCTCAGCTGGGAACCATACACCTACTTAGACACAATCCATTTCATTTTTTAGAATCGGCTTTATGGGCTACTCAAACTCTATTTGCCGGCTATAAAGGATACTCAATGGGACAAGACTTAACACAACGAACAATTGTTTGGCTTAACGGCTCGAATAAAATTTAATATCTACAATATAACTTAAGGAAGATATTGTTATGGTAACTCCCTCCCCCTTACCACGAAGTTTTTTGACTACTGTTGCAACAGGAATACTATCACCTCTAAGCTATATAGGTTGCCAGCTTGTTGACAATACCCTTAAAGTAGGAGCGTCAGCTCTTTCTGCATTTCCCTGCAATATTTTTATCAGTTATAATCTGGCCTACCTATTCGGATGGGAGAAAAGAATTCAACGCGCCGTATCTGATATATTTGGGCCTCTATCTAAGAACGTTAATCCTGATTCGACATGGGTAGATACAGGATATCAGTCGGCTGTACATAATCCTTTCGTTACATGGTTCACAGGAAACCATTCAACTGACGGCGCAGCACAACCTGCACATACAGATTCAAACCAAAAGCCCCCTCAGTTTGAACAAACTTTTCATAAGATGGCTGATGAAAGTGGATTTTTACAAGGAGCTAAAATCGCTTTTAACCCTATCTGCAATGCTGCTTATAATGGATTGCATGAATACGGTTTGGCTATTAGCTTCACAGGAATGAATTTAGCCGGTGGTTTAGCCTATCTAGCCTATCAAGAGGGCTCAACAACTGCTAAAGGCATAACATATACCCTTGCCTCTGCAGTGGCGCTAACCGCAAGCGTTGCCGGCTTATACTTTGCCGATTCGAATGGACCACAATCTCCTCCTGCTTAATATTTCAATATAACAACAACGATCTAAATTCGTTTTGTATATCTTGCATCTTTGCTTTTTTAGCATAAGTCCCGGGTTTGATATTGATCATCAAGCCTTTAGGTAAATCGGGTAAACTTAGGCGAAAAGCCTCTCTACAAAGACGTTTGAAACGATTCCTCTCATGAGATTTTCCAAAGCGTTTGGATACGGTTATACCTAGCTTTGTAGGAAAACCGTCATCATAAGATAGCTGTTTAATGATAATGTATTGCCCTACTAATTGCTCTCCCCTTCTTCCAATAAGCCGGAAGTCGCGAGAAATTAGTATATGATTGATTTTGAGAAAGGTGTGCTTTACTAAACCGTTAATTCTTTACGACCTTTTGCACGACGTCTATTAAGAATTTTTCTTCCATTAGCGGTTGCCATACGAGCTCGGAAACCGTGAGTTTTTTTTCTTCGACGCGTACTTGGTTGATATGTCCGTTTCACAATAAATTTCCTAAAAATATTTTCTAAAACTTTAGCATTATTATAGCTAACAATGTGCAAAAGAATCAATAAGAATTCAAAAGGAAGACCGGCCAATGTAAACTTAAATTTTAATTATGCAAAAAAAACAACAAAGTAGAAACACCCTACCCCCTAATTATTAAGCCTCTCTTCAAGTTTGCGATAGAAAATTTTACCTGTTGCCATTAGAGGAATTGTTTTAATCGTATTAATTTGTGAAATCCGATAAAGGTTACTAAAACCGCCTTTCCTTACCAATTTATTCATCTCCTCTATCGTAGCATCAAAAGTCATAAATATATGAATTTCCGGCCTTGTATCTTCTTTTTCTTTAGAACAAACAGCCAGTGGCGGCCCATTATTATAGCTTGCCCAAGCTTTATCAATTACAGCTTTAGTTAAAGCATTTTCCAAAGCTGATAGGCTAACAATTTCTGCTCCTACTTTAACAAGACGCTTCAAACGTCCCGTTAGTGTTAGAGATCCATCTGTATCTAAAAAGCCTAAATCACCTGTTTTATACCATTGCCGATCATTTATTATGATAAATGGAGACTCTTCATTGCTAAGGTAGCCTTTAAATATATTCGGCCCTCTAGCTAATACATGACCTTCTTTTCCAAAAGGAACGATTCGATCACTCTTTATATCGATAATACAAATTTCAATATCGGAAAGAGGTGGACCTACCCCTTTAGGGGGTGTGTTTGGAATATTAAGAGTTAATATCGGAGAGCATTCTGTGATGCCATATCCTTCTATAAATATAACTTTGGAATTCATTCCCATCATTAATTCAATTAAACTCTTAGGTGCTTTTTCAGCCCCCGATACCACGATCCTTAATGTTTTAAATGTTTCTTTATCAGCAGAATTGAATATCCCTTTCAAAAAAGTAGGGGCTCCACAAATAAAAGTTATATTCCATTTTTTAATAAGAGCAGCCATCGATTTATAATGGGTAGGATTGGAATAATAAATGACTCGCATACCGGAAATAAGCGGCAAAAGACCCGTTACCGCAAAACCAAAAGAGTGAAATGGGGGTAAAAAAGCCAAAACGACATCATCTAAGCGAGGTTTTGCCCGAATCATCGCAGCTTTAATATTACTCAATAAATTCTCATGAGTTAAAGGAACCCCTTTAGGTAACTTTTCTGAACCACTGGTAAAAAGAATAACCGCTCGATCATCTTTACTGACCTGCTGCAAACCGAAATATTTAATTATCGCATTGGCATTCATTTTACTTAAGCGATTACCTTTTATTTTTTGCCAAATAGAAATCTTTTTTTTCAGATCCTCAATAGGAAGAATAAGATCATGAACTTTATCCAAATCGATATTAGTTAATGCCTCTAAAAATTTCTTAGAGCTTAAAACTGTTTTAATATGAGTATGACTTAACAGAGACTGAATATGCCCTTTTCCAACTGTCCAATTGATCATAACAGGTATTTTACGGGCCAACAGACAAGCTAGGATCATAGCATTGACTATCACTGTTGAAGGCATTAATATACCGATTCGTTCTTCCGATATTTTTTTTAGTCTCTTAGCTAAAATAATAACTATCCGAAGAAACTTACGATAGGTTAATTGTCCCATTGTAGCATCGGCACAGCTCAGCTTCTCTGACCGAGCACAGGCCATCCTTATAAAAACTTCACCTATATTCTCACCTTCAGGGATAAGACACTCTTCGTCAATTTCATATTTTCCCCATGCAACACTGACATCTTCATTATTAACTTCAACCTCTTGATGCTTCTCTGAGTCAGATGCTATCTGCATCACTTTTGCAACAGTCACTAAATCTTTTGGTCTAATATTCCTGGCCCCATAATTTTCCTGAAGAAAGGTGACTACTTCTTGGGTATCTAAAGAATCAAAACGAAGATCTGCAAAAAGGCGCATATCAGATGAAACTTCTGAACGTAAGCATTTTGCAATACGTCCCAGCTCTTCTTGCACATGAAGTTTAATCCTATCAGAAATCTCGTCAAGATTGATATCTTCCATTTTAGAAGGAATAGGAAGGGGAACTTTTTGACTCCACATACTTAAAGAAACTAAGTTCAATGGCTCTCCTATCGATCCATCGGGATTCGGTGGATTGTAAAAGCGCTCAAGATATTCATTCATTTCAGTACGAGAAGCACAATAGGGGAAATCTTTTGGATTTGGGACAAATTCAATGTCTATATGCCGTTTCGGAATAAAAAAAATGAAATTTTTTATGATAGCCCATACAGCTTCAATTGCTGTTTTATAAAAATCTAAATCTAAAGTGATTCCCTTAGAAAAGCTACTTCCCCATAAGCCTGTTGTTCGAACCAAGACGATATTAACATCGGGACATGCTTCAATAAGTTTGTGGATACCGGAAGTTCCGCCTAATATTTCATGAGGTGTTTTTTTTAATCGTCCTGCCGGATAAAAAAGAAAGTTCTCTCTTCTTTTCAGCCCATCAACAATCTCTTGGAATGATTCTTCTGCTTTCCTCAATTTGAAATGGGAGCCATTTACCTCCAGATCAGGAACAAAAATACCTTTCATTAATACGATAAGATAGTGAACAACCGGTAGATTATATACCCACTCGACAACTAAAGGTCTTGGGCTAAATTTTCTCCATAAAGCAATACTAACAATTACAGGGTCAATCTCTGCGGGGTGATTCGGTAGAAATAAAATACCCGATTTTTTTGAAAAGTTTTCTAAAACCAGCTTTTCAAGCCCTTGAATATGAGTTCTATAACGCAAGCTCAATAAAAACCGTGTCAACCAATATACGAAGAATCTTAAAAAAGCTAACATTAATCTTTTCTCTCTCAGCGTCTTAATCGCAATAGCTCCACCCTATCATTTAACCCTAGAGAATGGCGCTAACTTCTCAATATTAATAAATTTTATTTTATTAACATATTCAAAAAAATAACGCGAACTCTAAATAGTCATAGAATAAATGACTTGGAAATCCACCCGGCCGGCTAAAACGTTTAATAAAATGAGATACACCTTCCATATCTAACGTTAAATCGGGATAGAATTTTTCTAGTGATCCTTCTAATTGACAGCTCCCAACCCTAAAGGGAAGGGATTCCTAATTCATCGACCACTGCTAACAAACAAGCTAGTCTAACATGATCTCCCAAGGCTTAAATTACCGACTGCCCTGCGGTATCGAGATTAATAGATGCATTAAGATCTCTATCGTGTGTTACTTTGCAGTTTGGACACTGCCAACTTCTCACACTTAAATCTAAAATTTCTATTTGGTACCGGCAGGCAGAGCATAGTTTTGAACCGGCAAAAAATTGATCTAATTCCACTATATTTCTTCCGTACCATTCACACTTATACTTTAAAAATGTTAAAAACCGGCTCCATCCTGCATCCGATATATGCTTGGAAAGTTTTTTATTTTTTAACATCTTATTAATATTTAACCCTTCTATCGTGATCGTTTGGTTTTCACGAGCCAACTTTGTAGAAAGTTTATGATGAAAGTCCTGCCTTATATTTTTTATCTTCGAATGTATCGAAGCCACCGATCTTCTTTTTTTGAGTCTGTTTTTACCTTTGACTTTAGCTTTGCTAAGAGAACGTTGTTTTCTTTTTAGTCTTTTCTTATGAAATCTAAAAGGTTTAGGTGCCGTAATCTTTTTCCCTGTAGAAAGAGTTGCGAATGTCGTTAATCCTAAATCTATACCGACAGAATTATTTCTCTTCTCAAAAGGGATCACTTCTTCTTCTACTAATAGGCTCACAAAATACCTGTCACAAGAGTCTTTTGTGATTGTTATACCTGTTGGTGTACCTAAAAAACACCTTGACCAATGTATTTTTAATCTGTCTTTAGATTTTGCAATCTTAAGATTAACCCCATCCCAACTAAATGCTGACTTAGTTAATCGTATTGCCTGCGTACTGTGTTTGTTTTTAAAGCGAGGGAAATTTGACCTTTTTTTAAAAAAGTTTAAAAAAGCTCTATCAAGATCTCTAAGACTTTGTTGCAGACAAACAGAAGAAACTTCGTTTAACCAACGAAACTCTTTGTTTTGCTTAAGACTTGTCAAGAATACCGATGTTTTAGAATAACTTACATTCTCTTTGTATTCCTGATATTTCTTGATCTTAAAATTTAAAGCTTGATTATATACAACTCCGGAACATCCAAAGCTTTTTGCAAGCAACTCCTTTTGTTTTTTCGTTGGATAGAATCTAAATTTATATGCTTTTTTGATCATCATGTATTGCATTATATGTCCGGTACATATATATTGTCTATCCGGAAAGACGGAAAACCTCTAAAACAGCAGTTTTTAACCTTAGTTACCATGTTATTTGGTGTCCTAAATATAGGAGAAAGGTTCTTGAAGGTGATATTGTTGTTCGTTTAAAGGAATCGCCCTTTCAACATTGAAGTGCAACAAATAGGAAGAATTTGAAAATGGCCAAATGCCGGCAAAATCTCTATAGTAAATTTTTGCAAAAAAAAACTATGGAGGGATTTTTTATGCCTAAAGGCTACCGGCATTTAACCTACGAACAAAGGTGCCAAATATGTACTTTAAAAAAAAGAGGAGATTCTGTTGATTCTATTTCGCAGGAATTAAATGTTAATAAAACTACTGTTTATCGAGAGTTAAAAAGAAATAGCTATGAAGGCAGATATATCTATTTTGCAGCACAAATCAAAACTAAAAGAAGGCGTTCAAAAGCGAGCAGTAAAACAAAGAAAATGACCCCTGAACTACTTATGAAGATAGAAAGTAAATTACTGCTTCAATGGAGTCCTGTTCAAATATCCGGTCGATTGAAAGAAGAAGAAGGCCTGCTTATCAGCCACGAAAGTATTTATCGTCATATTTGGAAAGATAAACGAAATTGGGGCAATTTATATAAAAATTTAAGACACAAAGGTAAGAAGTATAAAAAGCGAGGTTCAGATAAAGCAGGCCGAAGCTGTATTCCCAATAGAGTCGATATTGATAAAAGAACTTGTATTGTCGATGAAAAAACAAGAATAGGAGATTTTGAATTAGATACGATAATAGGCAAAAATCATCAAGGAGTGATTGTTTCTATTGTTGATCGTGCTTCTAAATATACGATGCTTATGAAGGTAAAGTCTAAACAAGCCCTCGGTGTTGCCGATGCTTTAATTACCTGTTTAAAGCCTGTTAAGGATAGAGTTCACACATTAACAGCAGATAATGGTTTAGAGTTTTCTCGGCATCAAGAAGTAAGTTCAACACTCAAAGCAGAGTTTTATTTTGCTAAACCCTATCATTCCCGGGAAAGAGGGTTGAATGAACATACGAATGGGTTAGTTAGACAGTATTTGCCTAAGAAAACAAACTTTAATAATGTGACACAAGAGGATGTAAAAGAGATAGAAAAACTGCTTAATGAAAGACCCGGAAAAAGTTTGAATTTTAAAACACCTATAGAGGTTTTCAATCCGAAGAATTTGTGCTATAATAGAGTACAAGTTTGTTGCACTTCATAGTTGAAAAGACAAAATATAGAGATTAACGAACTGAATATTATGCCTGATCACGTACATATTTTTTTAAATACCAAGCCTATATATTCGCCACAATTTTTCATAGGACAACTTAAGGGATATACAAGCCGAATATTAAGGCAAGAATTTTCAAGCTTAAGATCCGGGTTACCCACACTGTGGACACGGTCTTATTATGTTGATAGTGTTGGAAAATTAAATGAATATACAATCAGAAAGTATATACGGAATCAAAAAAACAAATAGACACTTTCATCCACCCTTAAAAAGGTGGGTTTTCTCGTTTAATTGTCATAAAGATTAGCTAAGTTCGCAGGAGCTCCGTGACCGGGACCCGTAACTAAAAACATATCTAAATTATTTTGTTTAATCAACCGGTTCGCATGAGGATAAATTAAATTAATCCCGGGAGATGTTCCCCAATGTCCCAATAATCGATCCTTTATATCATCCGATTTTAAAGGCTTCTTCAATAAGAAATTGTCTTTTAGATAAATTTGAGCCGCTGCTAAGAAATGAGTTGCTCTTCGATAGACAGCAATTTGATTTAATTCCTTATTCTATTTCTTGCGAATCTTCTTTATTTTAGCAGATAAATATTTATAACTATCTGATTTTTAAGGTATAAGAATTTTCCTTTTCTTCACATACACTCTGACCATCACTAGACAAAAATATTCTGTAAAGACCCATCAAACATGGATTGGACGAAAACTTCCATGTCGATTATGCTATTTTGAACATAAACAAAATTAGGTAACTTAAATGTCTGTTCCCCTTATGATAACCTCGGAAATAGAAGAGAGCTTGACAAAAGCCCTCTATAACATGCTGATCTCAATTGGAGAAGACCCGGATAGAAGCGGATTAAAAAATACACCTTCAAAAGTTACGAAAATGTATCCTTCATTTTTAACCGGTTATAAAGAAGATATTCATGAGGTTGTAGGTTCTTTAATTCCTTTAGAAGAACAAAGTGGCTTAATTACCTTAAATCATACCCCATTTATTTCTCTTTGTGAACATCACCTTCTTCCGTTTCATGGAAAAGTCCATATTGCTTTTATCCCTGAAAAACACCTTATAGGGTTTAGTAAGGTCCCTCGCATTGTTAATCATTTTGCTCGTCGTCTTCAAATTCAAGAGCACTTAACGGCTCAAATAGCTGATTGCCTGATGCACATTCTTAACCCAAAAGGAAGTATGGTCATCATCGAGGCATTTCATAGCTGTAGTATCATCCATGACAACTTATCAAATATGAGTATCTCAACAACAGCTCTTAGGGGTATATTTAAAGATTCTGTTTCCTTACAAAATCAGCTCCACCATACAATTAAAGACACCAACCCTTAATTTCTACTAATTAGATTGTACCAAGCTATAAGGAGAAAAATGGATCTAAAAGATAAAGTAGTTTTAATTACCGGATCGGCAAAACGATTAGGGTATGCAATCGCGCAAGCTTTCGCCTCTAATGGTTGCCATGTTATTATTCACTATTTTCAGTCCGTTCAGGAGTCTCATCAAGCTGTAAAACAAATTGAGAAGAATGGGGGGACAGCCACCGCTATAAAAGCTGATTTAAATGATCCTGATGATATTACATTCCTTTTTAGTTTCATTAAAAAAAACTATTCTTCTTTAGACATATTGATTAACAATGCCTCATCTTTTATACAAAAATCATTTTTTGATATTAGCCTAAATGACTTCGAATCGACTTTTAATATTAACTTAAGAGCTCCATTTTTATGTGTCCAGGCTGCTTGCAAATTAATGAATAGGCATGGTGCATCACCTAGCCTTATTCTAAATATCGCTGACAATAGCGGAATCACTCCATGGAAAGGTTATGCGCTGCATAGTATAAGCAAAGCCGGCCTTATTCATCTTACAAAATCGATAGCTAAGGAATTTGCTCCCTATATACGTGCCAACACAATTATACCGGGCTATATTTTGCCCTCATCCACTTTTTCTAAAAATCAATTGGATACTTTAGCTAAAAAAAAGACCCTGCTTCAACGAACAGGGTCTAGTACAGAAATAGCTTCTTTCATTATTGCAGTTGCTAATAATGATTATATTAACGGAGCCTCTCTACATATCGACGGTGGCTATTTATCAACGTAAACGCTACAAACACTTTGAAAAGATCCCCTGCTAAATAGGGCAAAAGACCAACTAAAAACGCCTTAGATACTCCAAGCCAAGGAATAAGCGATAGAGTTCCACCGACAGTGATACAAAAAGAGCCCAATACTAAACTTGTAAATAGCCTTGCTTTGCTTTGCAGATTTTTTTCAGATATATACCCCACAATATAAGCAGCCGGCAACATGCAGAATAAATACCCACCTGCAGGACCTAATAAATATGGAAGACCTATGCCTGCGGCAAATACGGGTAAGCCCATAGCTCCTTCAACCAGGTATGCCATACATGCTAATGAAGCTCTTCTACGGCCAAGCAAAGCACCGGCTAGTATCACACCAAATGTTTGACCTGTAATCGGTACAATAGTCAGACAAGGAAGTATAATTTTAATATGAGCATATAAAGCAAGAAAAATAGTGGCTCCTAAAACAAGCATAATATCTTTTAACGCTTGTCCTACAACGCTATCATCCGTTTGCATTGGTTTTAAAGTAATAGTAGTCATAATATTCTCTCTCAATAAATATAGAATTTAGTTAGAAATTTTCTTTCGAATTCGTTACTGACAAACAACACGTCTATACTGTTTTAATATGACAGGTGATTTTCTTACAAAGAGCTTTAAGACCATCAAAAGTAACATATTCATGGACTTTATCAATACATACCCACTTTAAATCTGCAATCTCATCAGGAAGCTGAATTTTAGGCTCTCCGGAGACCTTGGCAAGAAAATAAGTCACCGATTTATTTACTTTTGTCTTGCCAATATAAAAGGAATATTTTTCATTGAAACTTGATATATCAAAATAGTCTGCTATATCCAAGTTGCATTCTTCTTTCAACTCTCTTTCAGCTGTGGTTTTTAAGGATTCTCCCGGTTCCGTATGTCCTTTTGGAAAACCCCAATGCCCCCCAAGTTTATGCCTAATAAGCAATACCCGCCAAGAATCAGCTTCTTTTTTTAAGGGAATAATACCTGCGCACTCTACTTTCTTCCGCATCACTTAACCTTTAAATGGAGCAAATACCAAGCAAGAATTATGGCCACCAAAACCAAAGGATGTTGATATGCCTACATCAATCTTATGCTCTTGGGCTATATTTGCTACAATATCTATATCCAATTCTAACTCCGGATATTCGTGGTTGATTGTTGGATGTAAAACACCCGTTTCTATTGCTTTAACTATAGCAATAGCTTCCATTCCTCCTGCAGCACCAAGACAGTGACCAATCATTGATTTAGTTCCATTCATTTTTAAATGAGATAATTCATTCCCAAAAACATTCTTGATAGCCTTAACTTCCATCATATCTCCGGCCGGAGTAGATGTTGCATGAGCATTAATATAATTCACTCTTTCTTTATTTACCTGAGCATCTTCCAAAGCATTTTCAATACTCAACGCTATCCCTGCTCCATCTTCTCGAGGGTCGGTCATATGATAAGCATCACATGATATACCGCCACCAAGATATTCCGCGTAGATTTTTGCTCCTCGTTTCTGAGCGTGCTCTAAACTTTCCAAAACTAATACGGCAGATCCGACTCCCATTACAAAGCCGTCTCGCTGAGTATCCCAAGGTCTAGAAGCTTTTTGAGGTTCATCATTGCGCTGTGATAATGCTTTACAAGCTATGAAACCGGCTACTCCAAGAGGGCATAAAGCATCTTCAGCCCCTCCTGTTATCATAACGTCTGCATGTCCTAACCGTATATGATTAGCAGCATCCATAATAGAATAATTACCTGTAGCACAGGCTGTAGAAATCGAATAATTAGGCCCCATAAAACCTACATCCATAGCTAATAGAGCGCCTCCCATATTCGTAATGATATAGGGTACAAAGAAAGGGGTAATACGTTTATAGCCTTTATGTTCCATAGTTATAGCATTTTCATAAAAGACTTTCATACCGCCCATTCCGGAGCCTATGAGAATACCACATTTTTTTCTGTTGATCTTCTCTAAAGAATCTCCTGTCAAACCACTATCTTCTAAAGCTTTCTTACCTGCTACAATGCTATAAATGGCATAAGGATCTAATCGTCGTATTTGTTTTTTTTCAACATATGGCTCCGGATCAAAATCTTGTACTTGAGCAGCAATCCGTGTCGGCATATCGTCACAAGGAAATGCTGTTATATTTGAAACTCCACTCTTTCCCGCAACTAAACTTTGGTAATAGGTATTAACATTGCTGCCAAAGCACGACACCACTCCCATACCTGTTACCACGATGCGTTTTTTATCCATACAATACTCCCATACTTATACAAGTAAAAGCTTAGCTCACTATCTTTTGATTTAAAAGATTTAATTATTGCTTTGCTTTAGCCCCATTATCACCTTGCAATTCAATGATTCCGTTTTTATAAGTACCCCCCTCAACCGCATTTTTGTTTCAGATTTTTTGATAACTGCTTTAACTCATTATCATCGAAATCAAGATGCTAAATCAATGTAACCACTCCGTTTCTGCGCTTTTCTAAACGCATAACATTCTTTTGTATTAGTTTCTCGGGTGATTCTCTTACAGCATCCAACCGCCGCATTATTGTAAAAGGCATCTGTTAAATAGCCTTATTTTTCACATAATGCTTCAAGATCGATGATTTTTCCGTTGTTCCATAAGCGTTCTAATTGATATTTTTCACGTACATTCGGTACAAATATATGCACCATAATATCTAAGTAATCTAAAATAATCCAACCACATGCTGACATGCCTTCAACATGAACAGGTTCTAATCCATGCTTTTTTAACATTTCTATAACCGCACCGGCGATAGCCTGCAGGTGCTTGGCTACATTTCCTTCGGCTATAATGCAATAATCCGTCATTGTGGATATATCGCTGATATCAACAGCTAAAACCCTACTACCTTTTTTTTCAGTAATGGTATTAGCTATTATTTGAACCAATTCATCCGTATTCATTCTCATAAAAAATTGTTACTTTGGATTAATGGCTTAATAAATTTTTTAAATATCAATTCTTACTGTCATCAGAAACGTGAAAGTATAACTTATGTGTATAAATGTAGTCTAGGACTTTTGCGGGCATAAGATGCCCGCAAAAAAGCCGATTAGACAAGCGCATTCTTAAATCAGAACTACTGATATCCATCAGATTCGTCTTAACTAATCCATTTGTTATTAGTTGATTAAGTTTTTGATTATTAGAAAAAATTGATTTTTTATTTTCTAGGCGAGAACCAATCAAAACAGGGATTAGATCTAATAAAGCCTCAGCTTCTTTCCATCTATCTAAATCCATTGCAACATCTTCAGCCAAAAGAAGATGAAAAGTAAAATTTTTATTCTCTCTCCTTTCTATTAATTTCCGGAATATCTTAATAGTATAGGATGGCCTTTCTGTTTTTATCTCCTCATCTAATATTTTAAATTCCTTTATACCATCTAAAGCAAGGTGTAGCATTTCTAACCTTCGCTTAACTGTACCTATTGGATAGAATTGCAATTTATGCGGAGATACAAAAACAGGACTAAACCACACCTCATCAAGATGACACTTTTCCATTAATTCAAATACAAGATTGATATGCCCATTATGAATAGGGTCAAAAGATCCACCGAAAAATCCTATATTTTTTTTTGCATCTAACACAAATAATTATCCTGTAAAAAGTAATTCATGCCATTTTGAAAATAGCCATAAATGATCCTCTACTAATATTTCTAACTGACCTATCACTTCTCTAAATTACGAACATCCTTCTTGCCGCTATTTGGTTGAGATAATGATATTTTTTGAATGTGTATTTTTAACCTCTTCTCATTTCGAAGACAGTTCAATCGCCTGATTTTATGACAATGAAGCGAGAAAACCCTTTATCTTTAGCATTAGGATGAAAGCGTCTATTTGTTTTTTGATTTTGGGTATACTCCTAATTGTATATTCACTTAGTTTTTGCACACTATCAATATAATACGATCTTGTCCATAATGTAGGCAATCAAGATTTTAAACTTGAGAATTTTTGCCTTAACAAGTGGCTACTTGTATCCTTTAAGTGGCACAATCGCAAACTGTTAAGATTAAATGAGTTGATTTTTGATAAACATATCTACATGGTCAGGCATAATATTAAGTTCTTTAACTTTCTTAGTCGTTTTTCACATATCTTCCTCAAGAACTTTTCTTCTATACTTATAGTCATTTAATTTTACATTGATAAGATTGCTTGATCAATGGCGAATGTAAAATTCGTAACTTTTCGTAATATCTCTCTAACTTTATTTTTCATATTAGCCCAATATTTTTCTATAGGATTTAAGTCCGGAGAATAGGGAGGAAGAAACATAAGCTTACAACCGGCAGATTCTACTGTTTTCCTGCTTTCCGCTGACTTGTGAAAACCGGCATTGTCAAGAATAAGAACACTACCGGGTGTAAGCTGAGGAGTCAAAACTTCCTTAAGCCAAATATTGAATAACCCGGTATTACAAGTACCTTCAAAACACATTGGAGATAAAAACTGCCCTTTAGATAGGGCTGAAATAATATTTTGCCTTATAAAGCGGTTTCCTGAAACCGCTCCAAAAACTTTTTTGCCGCGTAAGCTTCTTCCGGACTCACGAAATAAAAATTGATGAATCCCGGTTTCATCGAGATAAATTCTCTTGTCAAAGGGAATATTTTTTAAATCTTTCATAAAAGCTTCCCGTTTCTTTTCATCTCTTTCCTTATAGCGAGTAGTTTTTTTTTTCGTGTAATTTTTAATCTTTTAAGGGCATAAAAAATCGTTTGCGGAGTGACTGAAAAATAATCAGCAATTTCCGATAAAAAATAATCCGGATGTTTTTCTACATATTTAGATAACAACTCATCATCTAATTTCTTATAAGCATATTTTCTGCGGATTGGCTTTAAATGTCCTTTTTGCTTTTTTTGCAAGATCCATCGATATATTGTTGCGATACCTACTTGAAAAATATGGCCGGCTGTTTTTTTATCATGATGTTTTTCTATATGTTGTAATACTTTCTCTCGAAGATCTACTGAATAGGCTCTAGGCATTGTTTTGTCCTTACTGTTTGTATAAAAAAAGAAGGATAACATATTATCAAATAAAAATTAAAATACTATAGTACACCAACATAACATGATAACGAAGATTAAAAATAGCTATCTTTGACGTTGTCTATCTTTGTTCATAGGTTAAATAATGGTAGCCTTTAGGCATAAAAAATCCTTCATAATTTTGTTTCTTTTGACAGCTCCCAACCCTACAGGGGAAGGGATTCCTCATTCACAGACTACGGCTACCAAAAGAGTTAGTCTAACATGATCTCCAAAGGCTTACATTACCGACTGCCTTTCGGTATATACTGCTCGTAGCTGAATCAGAGAATTCATCTTGAAAGACAATGAATAGAATTAATAATAATTTTTTGAAAATTATCGTTAATTCTTTGACTTAATTGCTTTTTCATTTTTGGAATTTCTTCAAAACAGAACGTTCGGATAGCGTCACTGAAATCAATACATGTCTCGTAGCACTTATTGTAAGTTTTTTTCTCTCTCATCACCTTCCGGAACCGCTCTATTGGATTCAAATTGGGCGAGTACGGAGGCAAGTAATGGATTGTCATCTTTGATGTAATAAGAAATTCATTAATCTTTTTGTTTTTATTGGATCGGCCATTATCACAAATAATCTGAATGGATTCTGCACCGGATGACTTTTCCAAATCTTTTAGAACATTTATTACATTATCGGCATTTATCGTATCATATTCTTGTGCAAAGACTTCCGTCTTAGCAGGCGATAAAGCCCTTATAAAATGCATTCTAAATTGTTTGTTCGTAGTCGGGAGCGTTTGTATCTCTCCCTTCTTTATCCGGCCGGATACGGCTTGAGACCGGAATTCAGGATGCACAGCATCCAAAAAATACATTTTCCCGCCTTCTCCTAATGCAGCTTTCAAGCTCATGTATGACTCTATAAAATCTTGTTATCTTTGTGGATCTAACTTTCCCGGAACTTTCAATGGCTCTTTGTAGGTAAACGTATGATCTTTGAGCCAAGAGGTTATTCCGGATACTGAATAGATGATGTTATATCGTTCTTTGATGTATTTACAGATTTGTTTTGCATGAAAATAGGTGAATATTTGAAGTTGTTTCAACAACTCTTGTGTCCGTATTTTATTTAGCTTACCGGCGCTTCCGCCTTTAGGGGCGTGATGCGTTTTTGTCAACTCTTCGTATTCCGTCAAATATCGATATACGCTTGCTATAGCTATTCGATGAGCTTGAGCGATTGATTCGGGAGGCATTCCTTCGCTTCTTGCTAAAATCACACATAAACGTAATCGTTCATGTATATTACAAGTTTTTCTTGCGCGATTCTCAAGGTTAAATTTTTCTTTTGGTGAAAGGTGTATTTATGATGTAGATCAAAATTTAAAGAAGTAAGGTTACTCAATCACTAATTAATTTTTCAATAAAATTTCTCTGATTCAGCTACGAGCAGTATATACAAAATCAAAAAAAACAAATAGACACTCTCATCCCAATGCTAAAGCAAAGAGTTTTCTCGCTTGATTATCATAAGTTTTAAATAGAGTAAATTAAATTTTATTTTTTATAAACATCCATTAGTTAGAAAAGAAAAATCAATTGCTTGGGCTAAATTTGTAAATCGTTCCATATTTTTTTGAACCTGTTTTTTAAAATTAGCCCAAAAAATTTCTATTGGGTTTAAATCCGGTGAATAGGGAGGAAGAAATAGAATGTGACAACCTGCTTGTTCTATAAGTTGTTGCGAATATTTAGATTTATGAAAAGTTGCATTATTCATAATAACAACTTGACCGGGTTTAAGTTCCGGAATAAGAAAATCTTTTAACCATAGATTAAATAACTTAGTATCACATGTTCCCGTATAGCAAAAAGGAGCTAAGATTCGGAATTGATTCTTTGCTGCGATAAAACTTTCACGTGCATATCGCATTCCCGAAACCGCTCCATATACTTGATTCCCTGCCTGACATCGAACATGTTCCCTTCTTAAATATTTATTAATCCCGCTCTCATCTACATAAAAACGATTTTTCATGGGAATATTTTTTAGTGTTTCTTGAAACTCTTGTCGTTTTTTTTCATCTCTTTCTTTGTAGAACGGGATCTTTTTTTTAAGGTTAGTTTCAAGCGTTTACAGGCATAAAAAACAGCCGGTATCGTAACACCCGATTCTTGAGCAATTTCTTTAAGATAGGCATCCGGATATTTTTGAAGATATTGCTTAAGTTTATTACTATCAATTTTACTTGGGCTAGGACGCCTTTTGTTAGGTGCTAAGATCTGCTGTCTTTCTCGAGAAATCCAATTCGATAAAGTGCGGGTTGTAACTGAAAAAATGACACTTGCCTCTTTTCGTGTTCCCACATTTTTAATATATTTTAAAGCTTGTTTTCTTAAATCAAGTGAATATGTCATCCGGATATTTTACATGAATAAAATGAAAAATAAAATTTAATTCACTATATTAAGGTAATTTAGTATGTTTTTAACCACAAATTTTCTGAGATAATGCCTTCAGAGTCACAGATACTGATCCGGGTCCCTGTAATTTTAGATTCGTGGCATTAATTTGTCCACTATCAAAAGGTGGCTCTAAAAATAACAGGTATAAGACTTGGAGTATGAGAATTATTTATTGACAGCAGATAACTTATTATTGATTTGAGTAATACAATTTTCAATCTTTTCTAAGTCAGATTTTCCTTCCTGCATCAACCCATTATAAGTCAGTGATTTTTCAATATCCAAATTTGATCCACCCATTGCTTTACGATAAATTTGGACTTGTTCTTTTATTATTTTTTTCTGTTGCCGGCAGAAAATTAGCATAGCTTTAAGGGATTCTTCAGATGAATCCTTTTGTAATAGATCAGAAGCTGTACTAGTCAAAATATTAATTTTTATCTTCTTAAAATCATGTAACAAGCAAGCTTTTTCATTTTCGGGAAATTTTTCTTCGATAAGCTTAGTTAATAGCTGAATCTCTTCATCTATTTTTTCAAAATCCAAACTGTTAGAGTCATCCGATAATTTCTTTATTTTATCTCTGACCTCCTGAATTTTAAAATTTTGACGATTTTTTTTATCTTGAATAAGTCTGTTTTTCTCATTCTTCAATTCTTGTTCTTTTTTAAGAAGAGGTTCTTTCAACTGATTAAGCTCTTCTTTAAGCGAATTCACTTCCTTTTTCCCCAACTCAATTGTTCTCATATATTGAGTTATCTCATTGAAGTGTTTTCTCATGTCATCGATAGCACTTTGATCAAAATCAGGTGCAACCTTTGCAATTTTTTCTTGAACCAGTTGCTGATTAGCTTTAAAAATACCTCGTTTTTTATCTCGTTCTTTTTTAAATTCCTTTTCCAAGACTTTGATCTTATTCCAACAATCACTTAATTTTTCTCTTGTTAAGGAAAAAGACCGAGTATTCAAATTCAAAGTTTTAGCAAGACTTTGAAGACCTTTTATTTCTTCTCTCAAAGCATAATAAGGAAAATCCGTTTTTTTATCGGAAAAGTGGGTATTAATAAACTCATCAATATCTTCAATAAATTGCTCGCTTATCTTACAGATTAAGTCTTTCCTCTTTGGAAAAACTAAATCCCCAATTTTCGATAAGCGATCAAAAAACATATGTTTTTGATGATAACGCATATCCGTTTTTAAAATTTCTTTACGCAAGGTATTGACTCGAGAGATCCGGCAAGTTAATAGATTTAATTGCTGTTGCGTCTCATTATAAAAAGTAAACTTCTTCGTGAAAATTTTAGAAGTTATGGGAAAAGGAATATCTTCGATATTCGCTAAAACCGGGTCACCTTTTTCTAATTCTTCTTTTAAGGCCTTAACAGCTATATCTATTTGCTCGACAGTAAAAGCTACTTGTTCTTCAAGCTCTTCTTTTAATCGTTTCGCTTCTTGAGATAATTCTTGATATTCGATCCACAAACTCGTTTTTTTAGGGAAGAAAGATGACTCTTTAAACAGATTCAAACAAACGGTTTTAGCATCCCAAAATTCTTTAAAACCACCCGGCGTCTTTTCTGCAAGCTTTTCTTTCATGAGTTGCAGAACATAGGTAATTTTATCAAACGATTCTTTGAATTCTTCTAATTTTTCTTTAAGCGATTCAATCGTTTTAGATTCACTCCTTTTACCTAGATCAGATTTGTCCTTAGATAAAGTTATGTCTGAAAGAGACTTTGTATTTTTTTCTAAAATATCATCATGATCATTATTTTCTTTAGAAAGATCATCTCCTGATAAAGAAGGCTGCGAAGGATTAGCGTGTTTCCTCATACTCATATTGCAATAAGACCAAATAAACTCTATTAAAGACACCCCTCTGCCAAGATCTTAGCTCTACTATTCAGAATCTAAAACTAAAAAAACATCGATTGACAGAAATTATTACCGGTGATGTTAAAATAAAAAGCAAATTTCAGTAAAGGAGAATTTCAGTTTAAATGGGTTCATCACGAAGATAATCCTGAGCGATGATATCAACAGCAATCTCTTTATCATGAATCTCAAGATCTAACCACCTGAAAATAGACTTTCGGCGAAACCAGGTAAACTGTCTCTTAGCATAACGTCTAGATTGTTTTTTAAATTCTGAGATACAATTGCTATAATCTTCTTCAGATCTCTCTGTTTTTAAGAAATTAAGGCACTGCCTATAACCAATTGCATTAGAAGCTGATGTATTTTCTCCTAGGCCTTTTTCCTCTAAATCAATAACCTCTTCCATGAATCCTTCTTTTAACATCGACTCACAGCGGTCGTTAATACGAGTATAAATTGAATCTCTTGATCTATATACAAACCAACAACGAAAATCATAATCAATTGGCAACGAAGAGGATTGCCAAGGTAATTGACTAACCTTATCCCCGGTTAAAGTGATGATTTCTAAAGCTCTGATAATTTTTGAGCGATCATGTCTAGTGATTGTTTCCGCATACTCGGGATCTCTTTCTCTTAATTCCTCATACATCCTGTCAGGACCTCTTTTCTCCATCTCCTCTTCTAATCTTTTCCTAACCTCGGGAACTGATGAGGGACCGGGAGGGGGACCATATAGAAAAACATGAAGATAAAACCCACTTCCACCTACTAATATGGGAGTACGATCTCGGGCGCAAATACCTTCACAACAAAGGCGAGCTTCATGATAAAAATCAACGACATTAAAATTTTCTGAAATATCACGAATATCTATCAAATGATGAGGAACTTTGGCTCGTTCTTGTAAAGTCACTTTAGCTGTACCAATATCCATTCCTCTATAGACTTGAAGGGAATCGGCTGAAATGATTTCACCACCCAAAACACTCGCCAGCATTAAAGAAAGATCGGTCTTACCTGCTCCTGTTGGACCGGCAATCACAATCACTCGTTTCTTATAGACTTCCGGATAAATGGCAATTTTTTGCTCTTGTGGAGTATAAATGCCCGCAAGAATTTTTTTTAGCTGTTCTTCTTCAAAACTTGTTGTTACCACACTTCAACTTCAATTACTATCGATTTAATCAAAAACCCATTCCAAAACTTTATCTATGCTAACATATTTTCATTCCGGCAACAAGTTATAAGTAGCAATCATAACGTTTGATCACCGGTCATCTTACAATGAGTTTCTTTAATAAACGGCAGAAACATCAGAGCGATAACAAAAGCTGCAGGTAATGCAATTAAAGCAATAAAATAATCAGAAACAGCAAAGACAGGGGCTCCTGTCATCATATTACCCTTCCAATAAACGTCTAATATTGCCCCAATAACAGGTTGTGCTATTGCTCCTCCAAGCATATTTAACATATTAATAAAACTAATAGCTGTTGCTGCATAAGCATGTGGTGTAACCTCCCTTACCACAGTAAAAGCGACAAGAAAACCGCTTGAAAAAAAACCGAAGAAAAAAAGTAATATGCCATCGACAATAATAGGAAACTGTTCAACATAAATAATAAGTAACAGGCATATTAAGGCTCCTCCACATCCAATGTACATAGGGGGTTTTCTTTTTTGAATGTGGTTAGAATACAATCCGAAAAGTGGAGCACCAACAGCCCATCCAATAAAAATAAATGAAACTAATAGAGCTGCTATCGGGCGTGAGGTTTTATGTGATCCCATAATAAAAGGCACTCCCCACAAAGCACCGAATGCTGTTGTAGGTGCATACATCAATCCACCATATATGGAAACTAACCAAACTTGCTTATTACGTAAAATCACTCGAAGACCCGAAAAAAAATGCTTTTCTTTCAAATGCTTCGCTTGCAATTTTATATAATGACTTGAAGGATGATCTCTTAATATAGAAAAGATAGCTATCAAAAGGATTAGCCCTATTCCTGATAGCAAAAACATGGTATTTCGCCAATCTATAGCCTCAACAATTAATGCTAACGGGCCTTCGCCGATAACAGCTCCTGTCATCCCTAAAGTAATCATAAATCCTGTCATCAAAGCAAAATAACGAGGAGGGAACCAATTTGCCGTCACTTTAAGACAAGATACAACCGCAAAGGCAGATCCTATACCAATAATAGCACGACCTATTTTAGCCTGAAAAAGGCTCTCCGCACTTCCAAAACAAAAACACCCCACGACACAAAAAATAATGGCAAAGCTTAACAAATATCTAGGCCCAAATCGATCGATTAAAACTCCGGCAGGAATTTGCATTAGGGCATACGTATAAAAATAGAATGCTGCTAAATTACCCAGTGCCAGAGCATTAACTTTAAAGTCTCGTAATAAGTTGGGAACCATAACTCCGGGAGAGACTTGAAGCCAAAATTCATAAAAATAGAAAAGGGCCGCCAGCCCCCAAACTATCCAGCCTTTCGTAGATACCTTATCTATAATTCCAATTGAAGATCTATCGTCTGTTTTCATTTTTATACCAAATGCTATGGTCTTAAAATCAAATAAAGTATTGAATATATTAATACAAGCTCAAGAAAAGACTCACTTTTTCACTGTTAGATTTTTGATGGTCTTTTTCGTTTTGATACTTTAAACTAAACCAAACGCATGGAATCTTGAAAGAGGGTTTAAGTAAATAGATCATGATAACCATCAATAAAAAATTACGAATTTTTTGCCTTATTTGTTTTCTTATCGGAGCTTTTGTTGCCGGTTGTATTTTACAGCTCAACTGGCTTTCCAGACATCCATATTGGGCATTTTTCCATATCAGAACAATTTTAGGTTTAAGAATTGCCTTTTCCGGTTTTGTTTTAACCCTTTTACTATTTTTAATTCGTAGTACCTTTAACTATTTATTAAAAAGCTCAGATGCAAATTCCCAAAAGCGTTTTCTTATTTTCGATGCTATCACATATTTAGCACTTCCTTGCTTATTACTACTCCGAATGTTTATTCCCGGCAGAATGGAAGGGAACAATTATTATCTAAAAGTAGCCGTAATCTGGCTTGCAATCAAGCCTATTGCTGTGATCGTTCTTACAAAACCATCTTCTTTAAAATTAATTCTAAAACTGTTCTTTAGTACTCCATCGCTCTTTAAATATGTTAAATCTTACTTTTTTAAAAAAGTAAAATTAAATACTTTATTTTTTATTTTTTTATTCATTTATCTTCTCTCTATCGGACTGCTTTTTCAACAGCTCCTTTCAATAGGAACTAATCAACAATCCTTTTTTATAGTTTCTACTCTAACCTATACGTTATTTGCTTTTTTTTGCTTTTTAGTCTTGAATACATTGATCCAACACCATGCCCCCGGAAAAATCCTTTATGGATTCATAGGTATTTCCTGCCTCTTATTTTTTGGTTACTGGTTTGATTACATGGCTTTTCGTTTGGTAAACATGCATTTATCCGGTTGTATTAGCATTCTATTCGGAGAAGGTTTTGCCGGTATCACTAAAGTTATTGAAGGAGCTGATGTCTCCCTAACTTTTGCTTGGTCATCCGCTATTCTATTTCTTATCTTACCTTTGTCGGGTATTTTTCTTTATCATTTGAGTGATAAAATCAGCAGCAAAAAACCCTTCTATATTCGACTATATCACCCTATGATGGGATCCCTTTGTTGCTTAGGCCTGGTTTTTATCAGCGATTGGTATCTACACTCGGCGCTACCAACAACTTCCATTCGTAAATTTGAACAGACAGCTCCTTTAAATGGTTTATTTTTCAAAAGTAGAGGAGACATTTTAAGTTTCGATCATTTTCTATCTCCTCCAAATAACGAAGAGAAAACTCTTGCTTTCCTTGAAACAGTAGAAATCACAGCGAGAAAAAAACCTCACATCTTTATTTTTGTCATTGAATCATTAAGAGAAGGGTTTGTCACTGATGAAACAGCTCCTTGTCTTTTTGATTTTAAAAATACGAGCCTCTCTTTTGATTTAGCGCTATCTAATTCAAACATAACCTATAACTCTCACTTTACTCTTTTTAATTCTATCTTTCCTTACCATTGGTACAGCTTACGAAATAATAACCTTTTAGTAGGAAGCATTCCCTTAAATATATTGAAAAAAGTTGGTTACGATATCAATGTATTTGTCTCTTCTTATATTGATTATTATGGAATGGGCGAGGTGATTTTCGGAAAAGACTATTCCCTTCTTACCACAAAATTTGAAGCTAGAGAACGGACGACAGATATTGCGGAACGCGACCGACTTATTATTGAAAAACTTAAAGATCAAATAGCAAATATTGAAAAGGATTCTTCAAGTATCAATCTTATTTTTCTGGATTCTACTCATCATAATTATTATTGGCCTGAATCTTTTACTCCAAAATTTATTCCTTATGGAGGTAATTTTAATTATTTGGGTTCGGCAGCTAAACAATTAGAAATGACAAAAAATAGATACCGGAATTCTATTCTTTATGTTGACGGTCTTTTTAAACAAGTTTGCGAAGCAATGCAGGAGAAAGGTATTTATGATGATTCCATCATTATTGTTACAGGAGATCATGGAGAAGAGTTTTTAGAACAGGGTCATTACTTTCATGGTAATGCATTATGCTTACCACAATCTCATGTCGTTTTATATTATAAATTCCCCGGTAACTTTGTCGTGCCTAAAACTCTGGATACACATTTAACTTCACATATCGATGTTTTTCCTACTCTACTAGACTATCTGAGAGTACACCCTTATCCCAAGGGATTAGTTGATGGAGAATCTCTCTTTAAAAAAGAATGGCCTTATGTCATTTCTGTTAAACCCGGTGGAGGGAAAAACCCGTACCATTTTTATTTACATAATGGGAAATATAAAGTTGAAGCACGCTTCAATAATATCCAAGATATCTATGTTTCCGATGCCATTGAAATTCTAGGGGTCACAGATGATAAAGACAACCCTATCCTCTTAGGCAATACTGTTGAAGAACTCAAAAGCAACATCATATCAGAGTTTGGGGATGCGTTAAATAGAATGTTTGATGCCTCGGCACCAAAATCCTAACCCTCGATTAACTCAACCCGGGCTTGACGTCCCAGCCTTGCACAGGCTGACGTCACTAAAGTACGGATGGATTGTATGGTTTGGCCTCTACGACCAATAACTTTACCTACATCGCCTTGATCAACGCGAATTTCAATAAGCAAACCACGCTCACCTTCCAAACAAGTGATCCGTACAGCATTCGGATCACCAACTAAATTCTTTATGATATATTCAACAAAATCTTCCATAGCAATGTCTGGTTTAAATGTTATAGATAATAATTATAGCTAATCCAAAAAATAATTAGATGTTTAAAATCTTGTCACAGCTTTGGGTTTTGCTTCAATCTTTATATTGAAAATTTAACATCCGACATTCCTAGACCTCTAAACAAGTTTTTCTAATTAAGCCATACATCCTCATTGCAGTCTTTCCAAACAAAACAATAATCTTTTTCCGAAGACGGGTTAAATTTGTGATCATTTCTTTACAAATTCTCCGGGAAGTCTTCTGAAAAAAACGGATTATTCCGATACCTTCCATAATTTGGAAAATCCATCTTAATGTTGGATTTTTGACTTCCTTTCCTAATTGGTTGGGTAATGTCTCTTCTGTTTCTATCAATTTTTGTCGAAGTTGATATTGTCCGATATTATAAACCATTAAACACAATGTCATAACCATCATTAATGCTTCAATGCGTCGAGGGGTTTTTAAAAAAATAGAATCAACCATAAACCAAGGATCTTTTAAAAAGCGAAACCCTCCTTCAACCTTTTGCTGTTCTTTATATTCTTCTAACATCATCTCATCTTTATAATTTTCTCTATCGGTGTCATTCGCAGCTAAAATAAACCGTCCTTTTCTATTCATCAGTTTATTAATTTCTTCTTCTTCCCTTTCAAAGCTAGCATGAATCTTGTATCCAACAACTTGTTTTTCCTCTCCTTGTTTAGGTTTGCCTAATTTACCATATTTTAGAATCGGCAATATCTCACTATTCATGGAATATAAATGATTTTTTTTAGTCAATCTGCCCCAAGCTTTTTTAGCATCACTTTCGCATTTAAATTCCTCATTACCCAAATGCCAAAGTTGTTTCTTGAGCTTTTCTTCTGCCTTGGTCAATTTTTTTTCTAATGATTTTATCTCTCTCTGATAGGCTTGCTCTGAAAAAACCAAAAGCCATCTTTGTTTAATCCCTCCATAAAAAGAGGTGAAGCTGCATGTTTTATATCCTTTCTCCTGATCAATCCAATCAATTTCTTCTTCCGGTTTTTCTACTAATCTTTTTGCTTCTCCTATTATCTCGGGAACTCGGGTGAGCCATTTATAATCATTATTTTTTAAGAGCTTTTCTTTTGTGTATAACGCTGAATCGGCAACCCACTTAAACTTTGTTTTTACATCAATCTGTTGTTGAAATTCACTGATTTTTTTGATCGTCTCATGAAAACTTGCTTTATCAGAACTATTGCCGTCTAAGGCTTCCATCCATAGAGGCATAGAACTCGGACCATTGGTAACGAGAGAAAGTACAACTTGTTTCAAATCAGGTCTATGATCTTTAGAATAACCCTGCTTAATCTCAATCACTTGCGGATCATCTTTCACTTCATACGACCCATGAACGGAAAAGCTTGTTGTATCTAGATGATGCGTTTTTTGTAGTAAATCATGGTCTAGGGCTATTCCAAAAGAAACTTCAGCAAATAATTTACTGCTCCCATATTTCGCAATATCATCCAAAGCATGACCTAAAGTATAATCTGTGAGATCTTCTGCTCGAAGATTGTTGCCAAGTAAATTCTCTATCGATTTAGAAGCAAAAAATTGATGTGTTAGGTAGAGACGTCTATTAGTAAACCCTAATCCATTCAGAATCATTGCAATTACTGCCTGTCCCGCACTTACTTTTCTTTGTGGATGATTTTTTAATCCGGTATCAATCCTTTCCGCTACCTTTAGATCGCTGCAAAGTGCTGCAATTAATCCATGGTGATCCATGTTCACTGTTTGAATATTATCTCCTGCAACTTCCGGCATAACTTTTCTCCTTGTATCAAATAAAAAGTAACAGGATAGGCAATCTATAATTCTAATTCAAAAAAAATATCTTACGGTCTAGGAATGTCGGTAACATGCTCTTTTCTACCCGGCCCAAATATTCGGTATTTCCTTTTTCAATGGTACCCTATGAAACTTCCGGAACCTCATAACTACAGGGTGCCATAATATTTTCTTTTACTTCGTCAAAAAGGGAGTGATATGTTTAAAAAAATACGAGAACTTCTTCAGATTCTTCCCATTTGCCTTTCCATAAATATAAACAAATACTTGGCAATTTGCTTAGCTTCCTCAATACTTTCAGAGGTCCAAAAAATTTTAATAATTTTATTCATTAATAACTCACCTTACGCAAAGGTGATGTAAAGAAAGTTTTTTCTCTAATTATGAGGAAAAAATATGTCAAAACAGCTCCCGGATATATATACAGATTACCTTATCAGCCAAAACCAATATGCTACGGCTACCGGACTTTCAGCTTTATTAGATGGTGAGATCAGCCATGATAAAATTACTTATCATAGCAACACGATAGTGTATTAGTGACTATCCAACAATGTGAAATAATTTGTGTATGTTTATCTATTTTCTAAGGGGATGTCTTGAATAGTCATAACTACAGCTTCAAAATACCTAAAGTTTTCTTTAGTTTTTTGATCTGTTGATTAGAGAGGCTGTCTTTTTGCTTTTGAAGACGACTACAAACCGATTCTAAAAGTTTAATATCTTTAGTTAAAGAGTCTTTTTTACGCCTATCTTGATCATTCAAAGGGAAGTTATTTTTTATTATAGACACAAGATTCTTTTGCTTCTCACCGCTATACTTCTTGAGAATCGCTTCTTTAACAACAGATTCGCCGGACCTAGAAGCAAGTAAATAAGACGCACTCCTCGGCATTTCTTCCAAAGACCTTTTAAGAGACGGTTTTAAGGATTGGTGGAATAAAAAGTAATTTAGAAAGCAATAAGGCCTAGCTCGTGTTCCATAGATAAGCATCATCCATTTAGTGAAACAACCGTCCTTGTAATCCTTTAGCAGATCTCTAGCTTTCTTGATGCGCTCTCCGTGAAGCAAAATAGATTGAGCGTCTATTGTTTTAATCTCTTGGCTAATACCGCTCAATTCATCTAGGTCAGAGTTCGCTTCCCTTTTAGAATCGGGTTTTTTATACGTCTCAATCAAAGATTTTAAGCCGGTTCTCTCTTTTGAAGATAGGGTGGCTTCTAAAGGTATTCCGATAACGGCAGGAGCTGAATTCACATGAGATTTAGAAACTACAGTTTGAGACATGAATTTCATTGCGTTTTCTTTTGCTTTACTCATGCGGACACCTCAAGCTCAATTTTAGATACAAACTCTTCTGCTAAAGATTTGTAATCTTCTGCAACACGTGATTGAGGGTGCGTCTTAAAGACGGGCACACCCTCTAGAATGGCTCGATTAACGGCAATATCTTTTTGTATCCTAGACTGTAGCATCTTGTTTGGGAATATTCTTTCAATGCCTCCTATAAAAGATTCATTAGTAGCAATCCTTTTATCCCAAAAGGATAACAACACACCTAATACTTCAATAGAATGCCTTTTACAAACATCTTCATGGTAATTTTTCAAGCGCCCCAAAGCCATCATAGAGTAAGGCTCCGGAACGGCACAAACCAGCGAATAATCCGAGGAATAAAAAGCTGATCTTGTTAGCCATCCAAAAGACGGCGGAATGTCTAATAAACAGTAATCGTAATTAAGCTCGACAAGAACAGCACGTAATCGCTCGTGGTTATAGGGATCTCGAGATAAATCACCTGTAGCTTCGATACCGTCCAGCATAACATTAGCCTTAATCAGATCGAGATTATTTATAGAGGTATTTGTAATAACATCGGCTATACCTGTTTCGCCTTGTAAAACGGAAGCAAGCGTCTCTTTCAGAATCAAAGCTGAAACCAAGACCCGTCGTCAGGTTGGCCTGAGCGTCAAAATCAACAAGCAAAACACGCTTATTATGAAATAAAGATAACGCAGATCCCAAGTGCAAACAAGCAGAGGTTCTACCTGTTCCACCTTTGAATCCACACAAAACAACTGTTTTCATATTTTCCTTTCAGCTTCCCGATATATTAGACATTTATTTGAGATGTTTAAAGTTTAAACATCCGGACTTATATTGTTGTTTCATCAAATCTTCAAAAAAGTACAGACATAAATTAATCTAAACTACCTGTAACATACACTCAGTTATTGTAATACCAAATTAATTCATCAGACTTGTGTAGGCATTATCTGAAAACTATACTGGATCAGAATAGATTGCATGCCAATTTTCACGATATTATGATGGCTCCTAGATCGATTGAAATCTCTTTATCAGATAAAAAGTAAGATCCGTGAAAAACCCGTGAAAGATATGTAATTAAATTGCTTAGAATTCGATATGTTGTTTTAAACAAGGGCGCGATGCAATCCTCTTTCTTTAGCCGGGAGGTTAATAGGCGCCGGCATTTTGAGCTTCTGTAAAATTAGCCGAAGACTCGTATATATCCGGCAATTGAAGTGTTATTTTTGTCTTTAATTTGGGGATTGTAATCTTGTACTTTTCAAATGGCTCATCATGCAACGGCGAGTTGGGGATTAGATACGCTTCCACAAGAATAATTTTTTGATGCTCGTCTCTTACCATAAGAATTTTAAACATGTGTGTTGGAACCGAAACGCCATCCCCAATTTCTTCGTACGTTACAATGGATACGCCATTGCGTTCTTCCGATAAATATACCGACCCTGTTACAACAAAGCCATCGCCGTTTGATTGTATGATCTGTTGCTGACAATAGTCTTCAAGGTGTAGGCATATGTTACTGTTCATATAAATATCTTGAGGACAGATATTAGACAGCAAAAATGTTTGATTTGTTAAGTCTTGATTATTTTTATGATTACCTGATCCGGCATTATGACCTCTGGACCAACCCGATCCCCTATAATCCTTGTCCTTCGATCTTGAGGGTTGCAAAATCTCCGAGTCTGATCTGAATCGCTCCCTTTTAGCATCACCTATGAAATCGGATGCTACTAAGTGGTCAAAAACCCACCTTGGAGATTTATGCTCACTGGAATATAGCAAGGTATATGCATCTCTTTCGATAAGCTGTTCCGGTTGGGGATAATATTGAGGGTAATCGTATGGTTTAGCAGATAGATAAACGAATGAAAAGACAAATAAGATTGACGAAATATAAAGTTTTATAATTGTGCTCAACGAATTTTATGTTTGCTGTTTTTTTTAATAAACGGCTCAAAAGCATAAGAAGAAAAAGGATTAAAAAAAATCTTATTATGCAAAGTGGTGCGATTTTGCGCTAAAAAAGAAGGGTTGCCAACATTGACAAACCTTAAATACGCGTGAAGCTCTATCAAAATAAGTTGGTATTAGTGAAGGAACTATCCATAAAACGAAAATATAACCGACATTCCTAGACCGTAAGATATTTTTTTTGAATTAGAATTATAGATTGCCTATCCTGTTACTTTTTATTTGATACAAGGAGAAAAGTTATGCCGGAAGTTGCAGGAGATAATATTCAAACAGTGAACATGGATCACCATGGATTAATTGCAGCACTTTGCAGCGATCTAAAAGTAGCGGAAAGGATTGATACCGGATTAAAAAATCATCCACAAAGAAAAGTAAGTGCGGGACAGGCAGTAATTGCAATGATTCTGAATGGATTAGGGTTTACTAATAGACGTCTCTACCTAACACATCAATTTTTTGCTTCTAAATCGATAGAGAATTTACTTGGCAACGATCTTCGAGCAGAAGATCTCACAGATTATACTTTAGGTCATGCTTTGGATGATATTGCGAAATATGGGAGCAGTAAATTATTTGCTGAAGTTTCTTTTGGAATAGCCCTAGACCATGATTTACTACAAAAAACGCATCATCTAGATACAACAAGCTTTTCCGTTCATGGGTCGTATGAAGTGAAAGATGATCCGCAAGTGATTGAGATTAAGCAGGGTTATTCTAAAGATCATAGACCTGATTTGAAACAAGTTGTACTTTCTCTCGTTACCAATGGTCCGAGTTCTATGCCTCTATGGATGGAAGCCTTAGACGGCAATAGTTCTGATAAAGCAAGTTTTCATGAGACGCTCAAAAAAATCAGTGAATTTCAACAACAGATTGATGTAAAAACAAAGTTGAAGTGGGTTGCCGATTCAGCGTTATACACAAAAGAAAAGCTCTTAAAAAATAATGATTATAAATGGCTCACCCGAGTTCCCGAGATAATAGGAGAAGCAAAAAGATTAGTAGAAAAACCGGAAGAAGAAATTGATTGGATTGATCAGGAGAAAGGATATAAAACATGCAGCTTCACCTCTTTTTATGGAGGGATTAAACAAAGATGGCTTTTGGTTTTTTCAGAGCAAGCCTATCAGAGAGAGATAAAATCATTAGAAAAAAAATTGACCAAGGCAGAAGAAAAGCTCAAGAAACAACTTTGGCATTTGGGTAATGAGGAATTTAAATGCGAAAGTGATGCTAAAAAAGCTTGGGGCAGATTGACTAAAAAAAATCATTTATATTCCATGAATAGTGAGATATTGCCGATTCTAAAATATGGTAAATTAGGCAAACCTAAACAAGGAGAGGAAAAACAAGTTGTTGGATACAAGATTCATGCTAGCTTTGAAAGGGAAGAAGAAGAAATTAATAAACTGATGAATAGAAAAGGACGGTTTATTTTAGCTGCGAATGACACCGATAGAGAAAATTATAAAGATGAGATGATGTTAGAAGAATATAAAGAACAGCAAAAGGTTGAAGGAGGGTTTCGCTTTTTAAAAGATCCTTGGTTTATGGTTGATTCTATTTTTTTAAAAACCCCTCGACGCATTGAAGCATTAATGATGGTTATGACATTGTGTTTAATGGTTTATAATATCGGACAATATCAACTTCGACAAAAATTGATAGAAACAGAAGAGACATTACCCAACCAATTAGGAAAGGAAGTCAAAAATCCAACATTAAGATGGATTTTCCAAATTATGGAAGGTATCGGAATAATCCGTTTTTTTCAGAAGACTTCCCGGAGAATTTGTAAAGAAATGATCACAAATTTAACCCGTCTTCGGAAAAAGATTATTGTTTTGTTTGGAAAGACTGCAATGAGGATGTATGGCTTAATTAGAAAAACTTGTTTAGAGGTCTAGGAATGTCGGTTTTAAAACCAAACACCTCCAAATCCCTATTATTGATTCAAATAATATTTTTTCTTTTGAGCAAGCTTTTGAAGCTTATCAAGCTTCTCTTGAAAAAAATGCCGGTAGGATTCTATTAAAGATGCTTCCTTACTGAATTTAAATCCCTTATATATAAGAAAGTACTTGACCTCATATCTATCTGTTCCTTAAAATACTTGCACCATAAAACATCAACCAAACGGTGGCATAGCCAAGCGGTAAGGCAGGGGCCTGCAAAGCCTTTATCCCCAGTTCGAATCTGGGTGCCACCTCATTTCTTTTATATAGTATTTTAATTTTTATTTGATAATATGTTATCCTTCTTTTTTTATACAAACAGTAAGGACAAAACAATGCCTAGAGCCTATTCAGTAGATCTTCGAGAGAAAGTATTACAACATATAGAAAAACATCATGATAAAAAAACAGCCGGCCATATTTTTCAAGTAGGTATCGCAACAATATATCGATGGATCTTGCAAAAAAAGCAAAAAGGACATTTAAAGCCAATCCGCAGAAAATATGCTTATAAGAAATTAGATGATGAGTTGTTATCTAAATATGTAGAAAAACATCCGGATTATTTTTTATCGGAAATTGCTGATTATTTTTCAGTCACTCCGCAAACGATTTTTTATGCCCTTAAAAGATTAAAAATTACACGAAAAAAAAAACTACTCGCTATAAGGAAAGAGATGAAAAGAAACGGGAAGCTTTTATGAAAAATTTAAAAAATATTCCCTTTGACAAGAGAATTTATCTCGATGAAACCGGGATTCATCAATTTTTATTTCGTGAGTCCGGAAGAAGCTTACGCGGCAAAAAAGTTTTTGGAGCGGTTTCAGGAAACCGCTTTATAAGGCAAAATATTATTTCAGCCCTATCTAAAGGGCAGTTTTTATCTCCAATGTGTTTTGAAGGTACTTGTAATACCGGGTTATTCAATATTTGGCTTAAGGAAGTTTTGACTCCTCAGCTTACACCCGGTAGTGTTCTTATTCTTGACAATGCCGGTTTTCACAAGTCAGCGGAAAGCAGGAAAACAGTAGAATCTGCCGGTTGTAAGCTTATGTTTCTTCCTCCCTATTCTCCGGACTTAAATCCTATAGAAAAATATTGGGCTAATATGAAAAATAAAGTTAGAGAGATATTACGAAAAGTTACGAATTTTAAATTCGCCATTGATCAAGCAATCTTATCAATGTAAAATTAAATGACTATATGGTGCTTTACCTTGTAGCAACTCCTATTGGTAATTTAAAAGACATAACCTTAAGAGCTATCGATACCCTTAAGAGTTGTGACTATATTCTATGTGAAGACACAAGGCACAGCCTTACTCTACTCAATCACTACGACATCAAAAGACCTGTATTGAGTTACCATAAGTTTAATGAAAAAGAGCGAGAAAAAAAACTATTAGAAGACCTTAGCAAAGGCAAGCAAATCGCGCTTATTTCTGATGCGGGGACTCCAACTATTGCTGATCCCGGAATGAATTTAGTAGCAACATGTCGTCATCATGGGTATCAAGTCATTGGTATTCCGGGGGCTTGTTCTCTTATTCAAGGTTTAATTGCTTCCGGATTTAACACTGAGCGCTTTCAATTTATTGGTTTTCTTCCTAAGCCTGAACAACAACTCAAACAAACTTTAATCGACTGCTTGCAATATTCCGGCACCACTATTTCTTATGAATCATCTAGACGAATAGAAAAAACGCTTACTCTTTTACATACACTAGCCCCTGATAGTGACGTTGCTATTGCAAGAGAATTGACAAAGAAATTTGAAGAATATCAAAAAGGAAACGTCAAAGAAATGCTGGATAAACTTATCGAAAACCCTATTAAAGGCGAGATCGTCTTACTTATTGCTCCGCGTTTAAATGTCCAAAATGATTGGCAACAAATAGATCCTTTAGAACACGTCTTATTTTTAGAAACAACATACGCTATATCGCGTATGGAAGCGATTAAATTGACAGCGAATATGCGAGGCGTACCTAAAAGAGAGATTTATGAGGCAACGATATCATGATCAATATTGTGTGTGCTTTTTTATCAGAAGCGAAACCTCTAATTGATACCCTATATTTACAAGAATAACATTTACAAGAATAACCTTCTACCGGCTCCTTTCGCATCTTTTCTAAAGACGATATTTCGTTAATTATATCCGGAATGGGGAAAGAAGCCGCAAGTGCTTCTATAGGTTATCTGAACGGTTAAAAAAAAATGAAGCCCGGCTTAATATTGGTGTTGCCGGACATGCAACTTTTTCTTTAGGTCAAGGTTATTTAGCTTCTAAAATTACAGACGAGCATACCGATCAAATTTTTTATCCACCCTTTTTGTTTAAAGGAGGCTATTTAAGAGAGCCTCTTATAACAGTTGAAAAGCCTGAAAAAGAATCCGAATGTGCTTCTCTATATGATATGGAGGCTTCGGCTTTTTTTTTACCGCTACTAGATTTTCTTCTTTAGAACTCATTCAAACATACAAAGTTATCTCCGATAATCTTGCCAATCCAATAGAGAAGAAAAACTATAAAAAAGCTTCTGCTTTAATACGGCAGCATATTCCGGCAATAAAAGAGTTGATTTTAAAACTACGATCTTTTGCAAAAAGATTACACCCCTTGATAATAGGGAACCTAAAAACTATCAATCTTGTTTAAAAAAATAGCATTTTACTGAAACTGAAAAGCATCACCTTAAGTCTTTATTACAACGACACGACATACATTGCCCGCACGACTCTCTTTTGCGCTTCTAAATTTGCCTTTCGTGATTTTGCACAAGCTCTAAGAGAAGAGTGTGCCTCCGGAAAAATCCGAGTCTGTCTCATCAACCTCGGTATGGTAAAAACGCCTTTCTTTAATTGCCTGAATTTTAGCCCCGGTATAAGATGGGGAAAACTATTGCCTTTGAAAAAGGTTATTCAATTCACATCCCTTATAAATATAGGAACATCTGATTAATAAGGTTTTTTTAAAGAGAGCGGTTTAGAAAAAAAGGATTTGGTACTTAACAAGATTTTCTTAGTCAAATATTAGGTTTTGACCGAAATTAAAATAATTATTTGATGCTTTTGACAATAAGAGTCCGGCATTATGGAATAATTTAAAATATATTTTTTAAGCACTTATTCACTTAATCTAAGCACTTATTCACTTATCCTTATGCACACACTCTCATAAAAAGCGTTTGATTCTATAGCCTGCTTAGTAGAAGGTGCGCCTCAGGTCAGTAATAATTTTAAATTTTAATTAATATTTCTTGAAAAATACCTCTTTATGAAATGGTACTTCGTATATTTTCCTGCTAATTCAGTAATAAATGACTTGCTTCATATGAGTTCATTAAGATAAGATCCTTCTCGATTAGGGGATAAATGCTATGAATCACGATAAAATGTCGCATATTATAGATGTTGCTATTACTGAAGATATCCGCTCCGGTGATATAACTTCGGAAGCTTGTATTACCACTGAAGCTATTATTGAAGGAACCTTTGTTCTCAAACAAAGAGCATGTATTGCCGGGCTTCCTTTCATAAAGTTGCTTTTCCAAAGGGTCGATCCCAAAATAGAAGTTCAATTATTTGTTAATGACGGTACGGAACATAAAGCAGGTACCATTTTAGGAAAAGTTAAGGGACCTGCACAAGGTATTTTTAGTGCGGAGAGAAGCGCTCTTAATCTTCTTCAACATGCATCAGGTATTGCAACAATCACCCGAGCCTTCGTCAATAAAATTGAAGGTTGTAAATGTGATATTTTAGATACAAGAAAAACGCTTCCGGGTCTTCGTTATCTGGAAAAATATTCTGTAAGAATGGGGGGAGGCACCAATCATCGTTATGCTTTAGATGACCGCTTTATTATTACCAACCACCATCTTTCCTTTCTCGGTAAAAAGGCAACCACTCCCATTATTGAAGCAGTTAAACGATGTCGAAAGTACCGAAATAATCTAAAAGTAGAAGTAGAAGTAGAAGCGCTACAACAGGTAGAAGATGCTTTAGATGCCCAAGCGGATATTATTCGCCTTGAGAATATGACTGTACCCAAGGCAAAGCATGCGGTAAAAATGATTGATGGTCGTGCTTATGTGGAACTGGGTGGTGAGATTTCATTAAGCACTATTAGAGCATACGCTGAGATCGGTATTGATGGTATTTCCATTAGTTCTTTAACCGATTCAGTACAAGCTATTGATCTACGTCTCAGATTTTAACATTTTTTTTAACTTCATTTCTTATCAGAAATGAAAAAAAGTTATTAACCAAAAAACTATTTAAGGAGTACAAGAGAATGTCTTCAAATGCAAAAGAAATCATCTTTGAAGAAGAAGCCCGTGAGAAGCTACTCGAGGGTATTAAAAAACTAACTGAAGCTGTCTGCTTTACTCTTGGACCTAAAGGTCGTAATGTAGGTCTCGATAAAAGTTGGGGAGCGCCGGATATTACAAATGACGGCAACAGTATCGTAAAAGAAATCGATCTCGAAGACCAATATGAAAATATGGGTGTCGCTATGGCGAAAGAGGTTGCTTCTAAAATAAAAGAAAAAGCAGGTGATGGTACTACTACCGGAACTATTCTTTTATATGCTCTTTGTCAAAATGGCATTAAAAGTATTGCTTCAGGTGCTAGTCCTACCGGTATCAAACGAGGAATGGAAAAAGCCGGTAATGCGATTATAGGAGCCTTAGAAAAAGAAGCCATCCCTGTATCTGATACCAAGGATATTGTAAATATCGCAACAGTCTCCGCTTCCGGTAATAAAGATATTGGTATTATTATTGCTGATGCTTTAGAAAAAGTTGGTAGGTCAGGTGTCGTTACTATCGAAGAAGGTAAGGGGACTAACACAACCATTGCAATGGTGGATGGTATGCAATTTGATCGTGGATATTTAAGTCCGTATTTTTGTTCTGATACAGAAAAAATGATTGTTGAAATGGATAATCCGTATATCCTACTAGTAGATAAGAAAATCTCTTCCGTTCAAGAATTGCTTCCTATTTTACAATCTATTGCTACAACAGGAAAAGAGCTTCTAATTGTTGCAGAAGAAATTGAAGGAGATGCTTTAGCTACTCTTGTTATCAATAAAATAAGAGGCACTTTAAAAGTAACTGCAATCAAATCCCCTGGCTTTGGTGATCGTCGTAAAGCAATGCTTGAAGATCTGGCTATTCTCACTAAAACAACTGTCGTTACAGAAGACATTGGTCTCGATTTAAAAGATGTGACTCAAGACACACTTGGCACAGCGGGAAAAATCGTTATCAATAAAGAAAATACGACTATTATTAATGGGGCCGGAACAACCGGTGCTATTGATTCTCGCATCAAGCAATTAAAAAATGAGATGTCTCAATTAACCGGCTCTTACGATAAGGAAAAAATAGAAGAACGCATTGCTAAGCTTTCCGGTGGAGTGGCTGTGATAAGTGTAGGAGCTGCAACAGAGCCCGAAATGAAACAAAGAAAACAAATGTTTGAAGATAGCTTAAATTCTACTAAGTCAGCTATTGATGACGGTATTGTTATTGGTGGAGGAATCGCTCTTCTGAGAGCTCGTGAATCTATTAATACCCTTGTTTTAGAAGGCGAAGAAAAGTCAGGCGCTCAAATAGTTTATGATGCTTGTTCAGCTCCTATCAAACAGCTGGCTAAAAATGCGGGTTATGATGGTTCTGTGATTCTATCAGAAGTTTTAGCACAAAAACCTCATTTTGGTTTTAATGTTTTGACCGGTAAGGTAGAGGACTTTTTAGAACAAGGAATTATAGATCCAACGACAGTAGTAATGGCCGCCTTAACCTATGCAACTTCAGTTGCAGGTGTGGTCTTAATTTCAGAGGCTTTAATAGGTGATGCACCGGGAAAAGAAGCTTAAAAAGCTTCTTTTAAAAATAATTTAGCCCCAAAAATAATTTTGGGGCTTTTTTTTATGAAATCTTTCGTGAACGATGGCGCGTTGTAGTACTACGTGTTTCTAAATCTCGTTGCCAATGTCGTTTTCTTTTAAGCGGTTTAACATTTACACCTTCATAATAATCTACGGCAATTTTGGGTAAAGCATTATCTAGTAATAAATCTAAAGCTAAAATCATTGCATAACCTCGAGCAATCATTTTGATACGTGCTCTTTTTTTTGTATACAATGCTTCTTCTTGCCTAGTTGCAATAATTACCTTCTTTTGAATCTTTTTTTTATGATGAGGAATATCTTTCATTCCTAACCTCCTTACATCAAGAAAATATTTTACTTCCTTATGCTCATTGTAGTAGAAAATTATTTAAATTTCAAGTATTTTACTAGCCGAACAAGAAATAAGTATCTTATATTTAATTATTTAAGAAATAATCTTTAGTTGCATTTACCTGAAAAGAAAATTGATTTATAATACAACCTCTTTACTCGTAAACCATTAGATAATGCCAACACATTCTTCATCTCAAGTCCTTAACCTTGTTATCCTTTCAGACTTTCATTTCTTTCATTTTCACTTGGATTTCAAGGGATTTTTATCTAAATGCCTCTTAGCCAACCTCAACCATCTGTTCCGTCGCAAATCCGGAGAACAACAGAGTAAGCCCTTAGAAACCTTGATTGACTACCTTAATTCCAAAGAGGTTACTAAGGCTTTGCTTTGTGGAGATATGACTACCTCATCCTTAATAGAAGAATATTCTATGGCCAGAGCATTTGTAACCAAGCTACAAGACCTTGGTTTAAAGATTTATCCCATTCCCGGAAATCATGATGTCTATACAAAACAAGCTGAGAAACAAAAACGTTTTTATCATTTTTTTGAACCTCCTTTTCTATCCCCACATGAAGCTAAGCCCAAGTTTTCTCTGGAAAAAGACCGCATTAGCATAAGAGAATTAAATAACACATGGACATGGATTGGATTAGATACTTGTGTTGCAACCCCTCTCTTTTCTTCAAGAGGTTATTTTTCTCCTGCCTTAGAAAAAAAACTAACACAAACTCTCAATGATCTTCCTCAGGATAAACCTATTATCTTAATGAATCATTTTCCTTTGATTAATGAAGGACGCCCCAAAAGACATACGATGAAAAGGGCAGAGACTCTACAAAAGCTTTTAAAAAGCTCATCCAAATGTTTTAATCTATCTAAATGGACATACCCACCACCCTCAAATTCTTGACGGATCTAATAAAACATTACCTCTAATGATTTATTCCGGAAGTTGTACCCAGACTAATTCTCCCGGCATTACCTTTCTTAAATTAAAAGAAAGAGTATGTATGATAACATTTGCCTCTTGGATAAATGAGCAATGGGAAACAAAGAAAGAAATCACATATCATCTTTAATGTTTTTTTGACATATTGACAATATGACAAAAATTAAAAACGAACGTTTTAAGTGCGCTTTGGTTACCGGAGCTTGTGGAGGAATAGGCAAAGCTCTTTGTACAATCTTGCTGGAAAATAATATCCCCTTAATTATTTCCGGTAGAAACGCTAAAGTCTTACAGGCACTTAAAAATTCACTACCGGTAAACAAAAATATTATTTCCATACCATGCGATTTAAATAATAAAAAGGATCGATCTCATTTTATTAAAAGCCATTGAAGATCATAAGCCTGATCTTGTGATTAATAATGCAGGCTTAGGTCTTTATGGACATCCTTTAGACTTTAAAATAGAAAAACAAATAGAAATCCTTGAAATCAATATTTTAGCTCTTACAGAAATTACCTTACACACTGCTAAGGTATTAAAAGATCAGAAACAACAAGGAGTGATTTTAAATATTTCTTCCATCGTAGCTTTTATACCT
>CBDBKM010000003.1:0-180012 GCA_965206695.1 Chlamydiales bacterium
TTCAATATCAATCGATCATTTAAATGCCATTCATTTGCATCTGTTTGAATGATATGGTTATGTTCCTCCAAAATCTGTAAAACTGTTTCGCTTTCTTCGCGTATCTAATACAGGAAGGACCATATTGATAAAGATCTTTTTTCAAAAAAGATTTTTTATATTTGGAATACAACCAATTGCTAGCAAGTTGAGCATCATGCAGCTCACCAACAGCATCACTTAAACTAATAATACGAAGCGCTTCTTCGATATAAAATTCAACCAATCTAATAGAATTTAATATATCCTCTAAATCAATAGATGAATGAGTGTTGATGCATCTATCTTGTGAAGTTTTTGATATATGAAGAATACCAGCTATCCATAGCACCTGATTAGGAGCTTTAGACACCATTGCCTTGATCGGATATAAAGCACCATTTTTACCTATTTTTTTCTCACAATCATCATGAAATACAATCCAAGCTTTTTTTAGCATCTTCTTGTAAATCTATTGGTTTTGGCTCAAGCTCTCTACTTTTCCATTTTTTGTAGGAAACTGCGCATCCAAAAATGAAGAGATAACCTCATTATATTTTTTAATTTCAGGTGCATTATCGATCTCTACTTCTTGATATCTCCTTCTCCCTGCCATAGGTGCAGGATGAACGATTAAAAACGAGCCATAATCCCTTGCTCATTGAGAATATCATTTTTCTGTATTCTTGGACAGAAATATAGGCTGCATCAATAAATGGACCGCAACCCTTCTACCATAAATGATGCTACTTCCGTCAGTTACTCTAACACGGTCAATAGGTTTACCATCCCATATTTGAGATAATGTACCAGCTAAATTGACGGCATTTTCTTTAGCTGAGTAACCTGTCATTAATCGCCCCACCTTCATCAAGAATATACTAAAAGAAGGTTGCCCTGACTGTAAGTAACGAATTAATCCTTCAGTTGTCGGTTCATTTACAAATAATTAAAGGTTCAATCGGTTGATCTGGTTGGTCTCCTAAATTACGAAATGCACATTCTCTTTTACTATCATTCGTTTCATTAAGAGCTGTCTTGCGCTTTTTCTCCCACACTTCTATATCATTTCTAAATTGATCGATCTCTTTTTCTGTAACAGCTACTAAATGTTTTTGCCATTCTGTAACAGGTCTAAATGCTATCTTATCAGCAGCACTTTTTCTCTCACCCGAATCTACTACACTTAACGAATTCAAGCTTAATGGATACTGCCTTCCCGTCAAGAATGACATTAGAAAAAGGTTGCGTGCATAGAGAAGCTGCTCCCAAGACATTTTGAGCGCATACAGCATCAGGAGCTTGTACAACCTCATGTATACGCCTAGCAGCGTTTCCTAATAGCTCACCTAGAGCTTCAAAAGGGTAAGGGTTAGGAGGGACTATTTCTCTTTGTAAGGGTAGTGGATCATTTGAATCTTTTAATTGATTCTTAAAATTTTCAGACTTAGAAAGTCATCTTGTTTTTTATTGAGACAAATCTCATTATTAAAGGATGTTTCATTCATAGGACATAATTCCTTTATTTAAATTTTTTAATTGCTGACTGCTCAAATCGGCAATAATGTTTTATAAGTTTATTATGAGAGCTCTAATAATTAGAGCTCTCATTCTCATTCATATTTTTTACTCCTTAATTAATTTTATATTCAGTTACATCAGATCTCTCTTGCCAAAGATTTCCTTAAAAAAACCAAACAAGTCGCAATATGAACTAAATGAACTTATTAGGAATGCGGGAAGGTCACATCAAAATTATTGAGGTAAAAAACCAGTATTCCTTTTATAACTTTCTTTAATCCAGTCTGTTACATACCAAGAGAAAATATACTCCCCTTTAGGTATAAGCATTTCTATAAACTTCGATTCAAATATCTTATTTATCTTCCATTGGAATGCTTTTAAAATCGTGGTGATACAATGCACTGCAAAACGAAGCTTAGGAAAGTTTATTCCAGCATCTGTAAAAATTCCAGGAACTGGAATAGGTATATCGCCAACTGTGATATTCCATTTTTCTTTTCTCTTTTCCTTGGGAATAGGGAAAATTAATCGCAACCGGTCAAGTAAAATCTCACTGTCAAAAAAGCGATCAGGTTCTAACAATTTAAATAATGGAGATGCTTGATCTAATAGTCTCGTCTTCATAGATTCAATTGTTGGAATTTTATTACCTTCCAAATACCATAAAATTTGACCTGCACACTGAATGCTAATCTCGTTTTTTTCTGGTTTTGTCACACCGCTACGATCTCTGACAATGCCGCTTTTTCCAAATATAGTCATTTAATTTTATATTGATAAGATTGCTTGATCAATGGCGAATTTAAAATTCGTAACTTTTCGTAATATCTCTCTAACTTTATTTTTCATATTAGCCCAATATTTTTCTATAGGATTTAAGTCCGGAGAATATGGAGGAAGAAACATAAGCTTACAACCGGCAGATTCTACTGTTTTCCTGCTTTCCGCTGACTTGTGAAAACCGGCATTGTCAAGAATAAGAACACTACCGGGTGTAAGCTGAGGAGTCAAAACTTCCTTAAGCCAAATATTGAATAACCCGGTATTACAAGTACCTTCAAAACCCATTGGAGATAAAAACTGCCCTTTAGATAGGGCTGAAATAATATTTTGCCTTATAAAGCGGTTTCCTGAAACCGCTCCAAAAACTTTTTTGCCGCGTAAGCTTCTTCCGGACTCACGAAATAAAAATTGATGAATCCCGGTTTCATCGAGATAAATTCTCTTGTCAAAGGGAATATTTTTTAAATCTTTCATAAAAGCTTCCCGTTTCTTTTCATCTCTTTCCTTATAGCGAGTAGTTTTTTTTTCGTGTAATTTTTAATCTTTTAAGGGCATAAAAAATCGTTTGCGGAGTGACTGAAAAATAATCAGCAATTTCCGATAAAAAATAATCCGGATGTTTTTCTACATATTTAGATAACAACTCATCATCTAATTTTTTATAAGCATATTTTCTGCGGATTGGCTTTAAATGTCCTTTTTGCTTTTTTTGCAAGATCCATCGATATATTGTTGCGATACCTACTTGAAAAATATGGCCGGCTGTTTTTTTATCATGATGTTTTTCTATATGTTGTCATACTTTCTCTCGAAGATCTACTGAATAGGCTCTAGGCATTGTTTTGTCCTTACTGTTTGTATAAAAAAAGAAGGATAACATATTATCAAATAAAAATTAAAATACTATAGATATGCTTCATCTTCAAATAAGGGAACATCTTTCTCTAAAATTAACTTTAAGAAATCGTACCAATCCAATTGCTCATTCACAAAGCTTGTTTTGGATAGATATTTTTCCATGGAGAATAAGGCATCCACTAGGAACTCATTAGCTGTGTTTCTGTTAATTGTTTTGGTAGAAGTGACATAATGGTTAATGCCAAAAACTGCAGTCCTCCATTTATCTAAAACGGTTAAAAGCCGTTCTAAAAAAGAATGACTATCTTTAGATGTCGCTTGTTCTGCTATTTGAAGCTTTTTTAAAAAGTTCTTTGTACGGTTGATATTTTTATTACCTGTTGTACGATAATGTTTTATATGTTCTAAAAAATCCTCTGAGATAACCTCATCAAATGATTTATCCATTCTTTCTCCTTAATTTAAAAAATTTGTGCTGACATTCTTGATACAGCATCGATAGATCGTGACTCTAATAAGTGGGCATAGCGACGTGTCATACTTGTACTTCGATGACCCGGAAGATGTCCTATCTCGCCTAAAGACAGACCCATGCCAAGCATCTCTGTGGCATAGCTATGTCTACAGTCATGTCCTCTAAAATCTTTTAATCCAGCGCGTTTGATAGCTGTCCTAAATGCTCTTCTGAGTTCCAAGGGGTTCTCTTTATTTTTTGAGGGGAAAATATAAGATGAAGAAGATTTTTGTAATGAAAGATGAATCAGTAAATTGAGAGGCAAATCTCTAATAGGAAGCGAACGAACATCTCCATTTTTGGATTGATTAATTGTTATCGTTCCCTTTTCAAGATTAATATCACACCACTTCAGAGATCTGATTTCATTATATCTGCAACCTGTACTCAAAAGCAGGACTACAAAGGTAAACAGAAAAGTATTATTACTCTTCTTACACGCATCAAATAGTCGATGACGCTCTTCTTTACTAAGAAATCGAGTCCTTTCTCGAGACTCTTTTTCTCGATCAATCTTTTTAACAGGATTTTCCGGTACCCACTCCCACTGTTTGTAAGCAATGGACATTGGATGACTGAGAGTAGCAAGGTAGCGATTACATGTGCTTTTACATCGGACAATCCCTTTAACTGTTGTCTCTGACAAAAGTTTTTGTTTTTTTTCAGATATAATTGAAGGACGTATATCCTGAATATACAGAGATCCTAATTCTAACTTCCACCAAGCTAAATGGCCTCTTTTATTCACTGATATCGTTCTTTCTCTGATATACTTCTCTACTGCTTCTGAAAATAGATGCTTTTTATTCTTAAGATAAAGCTGATGACGAGCGCATCGAATATTTACTTCCATTTTTTGAATCCAAACTTTTGCATCTGTAATTCTATCAAATGTTGCAGTCAATGTAGGATGGCCTTTGATGCGTATTTCAGCCTGATATCGGAGACCTCCTTTTTTCAAAGGTCTCTTTCTAATATAACCCATAATTACTTTTCCTTTTAAGCGACCAAAGGATGATTAGTCCTTTGATAAAGCAGTCTTGGTGCTTAATCTTCAGTTATTTAAATATGAGTGTTGGTAATAATTACGTAAATTTAACGGAATCGATACTCAAAAAGTGACCAATAACATGTAGTCATTGGTCTCGTTTGAGTAGTTTAAGGAAAGAATGCACTACGGCAATATTACGGCATTTCTCAGGCAAGAGAAAAATGGCCGGAGCCGGAATCGAACCGGCGACACAAGGATTTTCAGTCCTCTGCTCTACCGACTGAGCTATCTGGCCATTTATAGAGGAACGAGATTATAAGGAAGTTTTGTAATTATAGCAAACATTTATCAATTTAAGACTTAGCTTAAGAAGTCAAGCAGGACAATTATTAAACTAATACAAGAGTTTTGCACTATAGAAGTGCGTTATTAAAATAGTTGTTTAAATAATTTTTTCAATCAGGGTATATAGTCATTTAATTTTATATTGATAAGATTGCTTGATCAATGGCGAATTTAAAATTCGTAACTTTTCGTAATATCTCTCTAACTTTATTTTTCATATTAGCCCAATATTTTTCTATAGGATTTAAGTCCGGAGAATAGGGAGGAAGAAACATAAGCTTACAACCGGCAGATTCTACTGTTTTCCTGCTTTCCGCTGACTTGTGAAAACCGGCATTGTCAAGAATAAGAACACTACCGGGTGTAAGCTGAGGAGTCAAAACTTCCTTAAGCCAAATATTGAATAACCCGGTATTACAAGTACCTTCAAAACACATTGGAGATAAAAACTGCCCTTTAGATAGGGCTGAAATAATATTTTGCCTTATAAAGCGGTTTCCTGAAACCGCTCCAAAAACTCTTTTGCCGCGTAAGCTTCTTCCGGACTCACGAAATAAAAATTGATGAATCCCGGTTTCATCGAGATAAATTCTCTTGTCAAAGGGAATATTTTTTAAATCTTTCATAAAAGCTTCCCGTTTCTTTTCATCTCTTTCCTTATAGCGAGTAGTTTTTTTTTTCGTGTAATTTTTAATCTTTTAAGGGCATAAAAAATCGTTTGCGGAGTGACTGAAAAATAATCAGCAATTTCCGATAAAAAATAATCCGGATGTTTTTCTACATATTTAGATAACAACTCATCATCTAATTTCTTATAAGCATATTTTCTGCGGATTGGCTTTAAATGTCCTTTTTGCTTTTTTTGCAAGATCCATCGATATATTGTTGCGATACCTACTTGAAAAATATGGCCGGCTGTTTTTTTATCATGATGTTTTTCTATATGTTGTCATACTTTCTCTCGAAGATCTACTGAATAGGCTCTAGGCATTGTTTTATCCTTACTGTTTGTATAAAAAAAGAAGGATAACATATTATCAAATAAAAATTAAAATACTATAGTTTTTCTCTTTTGTTGGGGAAAAGATGCCGTTATATACATGCACAAAGGAATGATATAGCACTTTCATTCAAGCAAGCAGTATGAGATATTCCGGGCTTGCGATGTCAGAAGCTTGCCCTGATACAGTATCACATGACAGCGTTAGCCGCCGGTTAAAAGATAAAACATTTCAACTTAAAGAAATTTTTGAAAGACCGGTATCATCTACAATCAGTACACATGGCTCCTTGAGTAGGCACACATGTTCCAAGCCTTGAGCATCGGTCTGATTTCCGGGTATATATGGCTACTTTATTAATTAGACCACTCCGGATATCTACACTGACATGCTGCTTAAATAACCGCACCAAAATTTATTATTACCCTTACATCCAAGACCGGTTTAGCTATAGGTAGCAACCTTCGGTAATACCTCATTATTTAATTTCCCGTATTTTGCTTGTATGGCTTTATTTCGTTCTTTCCATAAATTGGCTTTAGCAATCAAATGAGTGGCATCTACGAAGCTAAAAACTTCATTCATCACTCCTTGTTTTTTTAGTTGATATCTTAAATCAGAAAACATTGTGGACAAAATCGTTGTTTCTATTTTGTGCCTAACTTGACAAAAGCCGGTATGGCTAGGAGTCTTTTCTCTTTAAGTTAAATCGAAAAAATCACTTGGCTGCAGTATTCTCTTGAATGTAACGTTCTTGTTCTCGACCGCTTAAGCTTTCCATGATATTGAAGAAGTAAGCATTTAAATAATCGGAGAAGGCTATACCCTTTAATAAGGATTATCCTTTTTTAATTTCTTTAACCTTTTTTCTACGGATTTAAAAGACCAAATTTGATCAAATTTACAATAATTATGCGTGTCGGGAATTAAATCTTCTAAACTTATCATCTCTATCCGGCGTATAGTTATCTTCTTCAAAAAAATGGCTCTTACATTAACTCATTAAACCGCTATCAGTGTTCTATAGGGCAATAAAGTTTCTAACATCCGATAAAAAACAGTGACATAGTAACGGGGAAGAGTTCTAAGCCTTTCCCTTCCGCTGCTAGGCTGAGTAACTTAATTACCATTTTAAATTAGCCGATGATTGATATTCTGTTACACGTGTTTCAAAAAAGTTTTTCTCCTTAGATAAATCGATAGTCTCACTCATCCAAGAAAAGGGAGTCTTATTTCCATATTGTTTAGATAATCCTATTCTTTCAAATCGACGATCAGCAATATATTTAACATAATCGACAAACATAGGAGCACTGAGTCCCAAAACTCCTGTTGGTAGACAGTCTTGAGCGTAAAGTATTTCTAGTTCTACAGCATGTTTTATATGAGCAATCATCTTTTCTTGAAAGTCCGGAGTCCATAATTCCGGATTTTCATGTTTGATACCATTGATGAGATCAATACCAAAATTTAGGTGGACTGTTTCATCACGTAATATGAATTGAAATTGTTCTCCGATTCCGGTCAGTTTATTTTGGCGGTGGAAAGAAAGAATCATAGCAAATCCACTGTAGAAGAAAATACCTTCCATAATGATGTAGTAGCCGATTAAGTTTTCTAAAAATTTTTGAGCTCCTTCTACTGTATTTGTCGTAAAATCACTTTTTAAGATCTCTTCTGTCAATTCCATTTCAAATTTATCTTTGCCATGGATTGAATTGACTTCATTATACATATTGAAGATTTCAGATTCATCCAGTGCTAATGAATCGACAATATACAGAAACGTGTGGGTATGAATAGCTTCTTCAAAAGCTTGTCTTAAAAGATATTGCCTTGCTTCTGCATTGGTGATGTGTTTATAAATAGCCAGGACAATGTTATTAGCTACTAAACTCTCTGCTGTAGCAAAGAAGCCTAAATTTCTCATAATGACTCGTCGTTCGATATCAGAGAGATCCGTTGATTTCCATAGTTCAATATCTTTGGTCATGGCTACTTCAGTAGGCATCCAATGGTTGGCGCAACCATTAATATAATGTTCCCAGGCCCATTTATATTTAATAGGCATAATTTGATTGACATCAACGGTGTTACAGTTAATTAACCGTTTGTCCTGATTCTGTTTTACTGTGTTTTTAGTCGCTTCTTTTTCATCTTCAAAAGTCAACATAAGCTTTATACTCCTAGTGTTATTATTTTTTTATTGGCAGCTCTCACAGCCTTCTTCTAAATTACAAACGATGGGTGTTTGTTTCGCTTCACGTTGAACAGTTATTTCAGATGAAGCGGAAGAATTTTTCATCCATCTCGGTTGAAGACCACGCTTATTAATATCTGCAGAAGACTTTTCAATTTGTGTAGCTCCTAATGCTCGGAGATAATACGTCGTTTTTAATCCCGATTTCCATGCATGAAAATACATGTTATGCATTTTTTTGCCACTAGGTTGGTTTAAATATAGATTAAGAGATTGCCCCATATCAATCCATTTTTGTCTGCGACCGGCGCAATCAATGATCCATTCGGGCTCAACTTCAAAAGCAGTGAGATAGACACGTTTTATATCATCGGGTATTCTTTCGATTTCTGTTAAAGAACCGTCAAAGTATTTAAGATCATCAACCATTTGCTCATCCCAAAGATTGCATTTCTTTAGCTTATCTACCAGATAAGGGTTAATGATAGTAAACTCACCTGAGAGATTAGATTTAACAAAGAGATGTTTATAAGTGGGCTCTATAGATGCCGTTATATCGGCGATATTGGCAATAGTAGCAGTAGGTGCAATAGCCATTGTATTACTATTACGCATACCATATTTTTTTATCTCTTTTCTTACTGTCCCCCAGTCCATAGTTGTGGTTGTATCAACATCGATGAACTCTTGTCCTCTATCTTTTTCTAATAGTTTAAGAGAATCTATTGGAAGAATGCCTTTGTCCCATTTTGAACCTTTATAGGAAGAATAAGCGCCACGTTCTTTAGCTAGCTTGCTGGAAGCTAAGAGGGCATAATAAGAAATAGCTTCCATACTGTGATCGGCAAATTCAACAGCTTCAGCACTAGCATAGCTAATATTTTGTTTGTAAAGAGCATCTTGAAATCCCATTATTCCTATTCCAATGGGACGATGTCTTAAATTAGAGGTTTTGGCTTCTTTAGTTGGATAGAAATTGAGGTCGATTACATTATCCAACATACGAATAGCACTGTTAACAGTCTTTTGTAAAAGAGGAAGGTCAATAGAGCTCCCTGTGATATGACGAGGTAAATTGATAGACCCTAAGTTACATACAGCCGTTTCTTCTTTCGAAGAATTTAAAAGGATTTCAGTACAAAGATTAGAGGAATGAACAACTCCTACATGATCTTGTGAAGAACGGATATTAGAAGGGTCTTTAAAGGTAATCCAAGGATGGCCTGTTTCGAACAGCAGACTTAGCATTTTACGCCATAATATCATGGCATCTACAACCTTGTGATTTTTAATTTTTCCATCTTTAGCTAATTTCTCGTAGTCAGTGTAGCGTTTTTCAAAAGCTTGGCCATATAGGTCGTGTAGATCCGGAGTATCGATAGGGCTGAATAGTGTCCATGTTGCTTGTTTTTCTATTCGCTTCATGAAAAGGTCCGGAATCCAATTGGCTGTATTCATGTCATGAGTTCTTCTTCGATCATCCCCTGTATTTTTTCGTAATTCTAAGAAATCTTCAATATCTAAGTGCCAAGTTTCTAAATATGTACAAGCAGCACCTTTTCGTTTGCCTCCTTGGTTAACAGCTACAGCGGTATCGTTTACTACTTTAAGAAAAGGAATCACACCCTGGCTATGTCCATTGGTTCCTTTAATTAAGGAGCCTGTTGCTCGAACCGGCGTCCAGTCATTACCAATACCACCCGCCCATTTGGATAGTTGGGCATTATCAGCGATAACTTTAAAAATATGATGTAGATCATCGCTAACAGTGGATAGGTAGCAAGAGCTTAATTGTGGATGATTAGTACCCGCATTGAATAATGTTGGGGTACTGGAAGTGAAAAGAAATTGAGAAAAGACACGATAGAATTCAATAGCCCTAACATTTTTTTCTTTCCTTTCGTTAATGCTAAGCCCCATAGCAACTCGCATCCAAAAAATTTGAGGTGTTTCTAATCGTTTTTGATCTTTATGTATAAAGTAGCGATCATAAAGGGTTTGAAGTCCTAAATAGGCAAAATGACGATCTTGAGACAGATCTATTGCATCAGCTAATTGGTCTAAATCAAAATCAGTTAGGTGGGGATCAAGACGACTGTCTTTTCTATTAGCGGTGGAAAAATATCGTTTGAAATAATCATGGTGAATCTGTTCAAAATTGGGTTCTGATAAAGAGGCGCCTAGTGTTTCACGATAAATAGAATCTAATAATACTCGTGATGCGATGGTCCCATAATAAGGTTCGTTTTCTATATGAGCTTTTATAGCTATGATAGCTGCGGTAGTTATTTCTTGTTTCGGCATACCTTCATAGCATTGAAGAAGAGCTTCTTCGATTAATGCTTTGCCGGGGGTAAGGTCTTCGGTCTCTTTACAAGCCAAAATAATGATTTCTTCTAAGTAATTTTTTACTGAAAATGCTTTAGCTTTACTCTCAGCTTTAGGTGCAGAAGATACCTCTTCTTTTACCGGAAGCTTTCTCTCTCTCTCTTTTAAGGCATGTAGCAAAATAAGATGCTTGGCTACTTCAAAAAAACCCTCTGCCATTGCCTGTTTTTCCAGCTCTTCTTCAATAAGTGACGAAGGGATGGGTTTTCCGGAGAAATGATTGACAATCTTTTCAATGGTTTTATTGGTTAATAAATTGACAGATATAATCACTTGATCGGGAGTAGGGCCCTTAATATTTTCACTTGATCTGAAAGCATTTTCAAGAATGGAAGCAATTTTCATAGGAAAAAATCGAACGATTGTTTGCTTATCAGAGCGTAATACTTGCACATTATTGGATAGATCTTCTCGTTGACTCTTATGATGATCACGATAAATGATATAATTTCTTGCTATGTCATGATGCCCCGCTTCCATCAATTTTTTTTCAACCATATCTTGCAAGCCTTCGACAGTTAGCGATTTTCCTTGATTGGCAAATTCAAAAGCTTCGATGACAACCAATTTGGTCACCTCTTTAATAGAATGAGAAATGCCATCCGGTAAGTCATCTTGTTTTGAAAGAAGGAGGGTATTTCTAAAAGCAGCTTCTATGGCTTTACTTATTCTGTCCTGTTTGAACGGAACGATGACACCATTACGCTTAACGATTGTGAATGTTTGAGACTTTTTCTGTTCCGGTTTGATTGCTTGGTTTAAGGGTTTCGAAGAAAGTGTCATATTGTGATCTCCTTTATTAAAATAGTTAGCATTTGGACATTAAAATTTACATATCTCATTAATATTCATGGGTTCCTAATCAAAAGAATCTGATACTACATATAGTAGTTAATTTGTGTTTCAGCTACTACATATGGTATTTTGTTTTTTTTGTCTAGAAATTTTCAAAAGATATTTTTGGTCTTTTTCCCAACTGTTTAAGCAACTTCAAATATTGAAATAAATTTTTCTTGATTCGTAATTGAATGATAGTAAATGGTTCGTGAATAGAGAGAGGTAATTAACATTAAATGTATTATTTGAATGATTTTTAATTAAATGATTCATTTATAATAGTTTAAAGGGCTTACGGTTTTTCGATGAAAAAAAGAGAAAACCGTGCTAGACTAACTACCTTATTTTTGCTAACCAATATCTAATTATGAAGAAAATATATCTACTACCCAATCTTATCACGGCCTTTGGGCTTTCGTGTGGATTATTTATTATTTTTAAATTGAGTTTTGCTGATCCCGGCGAGGTTGGTTTCGATATGTTGCAAGGTTTATCGATGCTTCTTTTGTTAGCGGCGATTGCAGATGTCTGTGATGGAGCAGTGGCTCGTATCTTGCGAGCAGAAAGTGAATTTGGGGTGCATTTTGATTCTTTGGCTGATTGTGTCACCTTTGGAGTGGCGCCTTCTGTGATAATACTGAAGAGTTTAAGGCTGTCACCGGATTCTACTTTAGCCTTTTTAATTACAGTTGCTGCTATGATGTATTCACTTTGTGGTGTATTACGATTAGTGCGTTTTAATGTAAAAAATAATCAAGCTAAAGAGGATGAAACCTTAAGAAAAACGGAAAAGAAAAATTTTACCGGGCTTCCGATACCTGCAGGGGCTCTAGCTTCTGTATCTGCCGGTTTAATTCTTATGCTTGGTCAGTCAATGTGGCCTCAGCTTGTTAATGAAGAAGTTCGTGCGATTTGCATGATTCTTGTTTTGATTGTAATAGGCTATTTTATGGTTAGTCGATGGAAATTCTTAAGTATAAAAACGCTTCATTTTAGAATACGTTCTTTTTATCTAGTCTTTATTACAGCCTTGTTAGCCTTTGTTTTTCTGTACGGTATCCTACATCACTTTGCTATTATCCTCTTTGCAGGTACTTGGCTCTATCTTATATCTGCATGGATTTTATCTATTGTACGTGTCATATCAGGAAGAAAGAGTAAAACATTAGTTGATTTTGAACCGGAACCGGATGATACGGACTGATTAGAATCAAAGGTATTGCCTTAATAAACCCACTACAATGCCTTGAATAGACACTTCTTCAGTCTTTATAATCAAAGGTGTAAAATTAAGGTTAGCAGGTTCTAGGCGGACGTAAGGGCCTTGTGGATAATAACGTTTAATGACTGTTTCTTGGTTCCTTATCAGCAGTATAGTCGTTTCTCCCGGCTGAGCTATTTGTCTCGCTTCTATAATTAATAAATCGGTATCTTGGATATACTCCTCTGATAAGGAATCTCCTCTGACTTTGAGGAGATAGCTTTGGTTTGGATTAGGAACGAAAGCAGAAAGAATGGCAATATTTTCCGTATGAGGAAAGGTTTCAATAGGGATTCCGGCAGAGATAAGCCCGAGGAAAGGAAGTTCGATTGTATCTTCATTATTTTCAATTAATGGTTTATTATTTATATTGATAGATCGAGAACAGTTCTTTTCTGTTGTTATAAGGCCTTTACGTTTTAATACATTAATGTGTTTATAAACGCTTCCTAATGAAGAAAACCCAAAATGAGCCATTATTTCTCGATAACTAGGAGAAAATTGATGACTAGTTATAAAATGTTGAATATAATCAAGAATTTCCCTTTGTCTCCGGGTGAGTCCTTTCATAGTAAACTTTTGTTAGTTTGTTCTGAATTTTGTGACTCTAGCGAAACAAAAGCGAACTTGCAAGGGTTTTTTAATAAATTAAGAATAAGGATTTATTATGATAATTGAGCGAAAAACCCCTGTGCTTGAACATTGGGATGAAAACGTTTATTTGTTTTTGTGATTTTGGATAGACTTCTTAATTGTATAGTCATTAAGTTTTTCCACACTATCAACGTAATACGATCTTGTCCATTAGGCTCTCGAGATTTTAAACTTGAGAATTCTTGTCTTAACAAGCGATTACCGGATCCTTTAAGTTGACCAATTACAAACTGTGAAGATTGAATGGGTTGAGTTTTGATAAACATATGCACATGGTCAGGTATAATATCAAGTTCTTTAATTTCCATAGATAGTTGACTCATTTAATAACTCTCTTAGTCTTTTCTCAATATTTCCCTCGAAAATTTTTCTTCTATACTTAAGTACACCAAATAACAGGATAACTAAGAGTAAAAAGAGCTGTCTTTGCAGTTTGCCGTCTTTCCATATGGACAATATATATATATTCTTCGCTATTGAAAGGTACACAAAAAAAGTATAAATATGATATTAATTTTGTGTGAACCAATTAACTCCAAATCAAAAAAACACTTTTGAATTTCAGGTAAAAAAGACCCGTGATGTAAATGAACGTAATCATTTGTGTGTGCTTTTTGCACGAGATGACGGTCCCGGAGCCTGATCACGTTGCTCATGTTCTGCGCTTAAGCCGGTTGATTGTTTATGAGTATTTGAGGGAATTTCCATCAGAAGGAAACACTCGGCATGATACCGGAGGGTCAGCCGGTAAATGATCCGAACTGCCAACGAAAGAACAAGTGAAACACTTTGTTCCTACAGCACAGGAGGGATGACAGAAGAGTAAATAAAAACAAACTGATTCAAGAATATTTAAAGACTTCACGTATAGAGCTTGTCTATTTACCCTCAATATACCCCTTATGAATCAAAGTGCCGATTCTAAGACTTGAAAATGATCATTGATTCGTTTCCTCATTGATTGAGCAATAGAGGGCCAAGTATTTTCAAAAAATCCGGTAATCGATCTCCGAAATTCTTTAGCAGAATTAAAAAACCGATTATTGCGACAATATTCATTCATCACTTTCCATAATCGTTCAATGGGATTGAGGTTAGGACTGTAAGAAGGTAAATAATAGAGAATAATACCTTGTTTTTCTGCTTCTTGTTTGGTCTGAATACTTGTATTATAAGGGCCTTGATCTAAAATAAGATGGATATTTGGAGCTGAGGGGTATTTTGACCGTAGCAAAGCAAAATGCTTTGCCATGGTACCGCTATTTAATGTTTCATAAGCATCTATTGTTACCTTCATACTGTTTAAATTGATAGACCCCATAAGATTCATTCGAGTACGAGAAGCTGTTGTTGCAATCAATTTATCTGTTCCCGGTCGAATCCAACCATAAGAAATTTTAGTTGCCATAGTTGGATGTACACCATCAGCACATTCAACAGGCTCATTTTTAGGCAGAGATGCCATAAGCTTGGTGTAAAATTGCATCCAAGCTTTTTGTTGATCAGAATTTGCCTTAGCCGGTGTACCTTTAGGCTTTTTATAGGAAAAACCATGTGAGTGTAGCCAAGAAGTCATCCCTGATTTCGCGAGAACATAAGAACAGATATCTTCTACTTTGACATAGGTATGAGTTGTTAAATGTTTAATGAATTCTTCTGACTGTGGCGCAAGAAGTTTACTGACTGAACCACCGCTTTCTACATGCAATTGCTGTTTATTTTGATATTCTTTAATGTGACGAGACACTGTTTCATCGTCTAAAAGCACAGCTTCAGCAATACGAGTATTACTCCAACCTTTATTCGACAATAGAACAGCCTTGATACGATCTCGTATACGACCATTCTTTTCTCGTTTATGTTGCTGTCTGAGATGCTTTTCTTCTGATAGTGTTAAAAATGAATTCATACAAAACAATTTACACTATACGAATACAAAATATCCGGAGGTTTATTCGTGATGAGTATATTCTCCAAATTGAAATGCAATAGATAAGGCTTTGGAAAGTGATGAGGGAAGTACGATACATTTACTGATCTTAAATGAGAGGTAACGGGCTTTTTTAAAGACAAAATCCCGATTTTAAGAAACAAGCTTAAAACACGAATGAATGATACATTTCAAGTGCCGGAACTCCATCCTGTGGCTTCCAATGTGAATGAATATATCCCGAAGAGCAGTTGGTAATTTACGCCTTTGGAAAGCGTATTAGATTAACATTTGTTAATAATGGTCGTTGAATTAGGAATCCCTTCCCTTTAGAGTTGGAAGCTGTCAAGAAGTAAAGTACTGTTCTTTTTTCTTTATGAGATAATCATAAACAAACCAATCTATTCCTAAAGTAATATACCACATAAGTCCTGCCGCCCATAATGTATCAGAAAAGAAATGCCCACCTTGAGCAATCCTAGTATAAGTTAAAAGAAGGCCAAGCACTAACGTAATAAAGACGGCGATATAAAATAAGGGTTTATTTTTTAACCTCATGGCGATGAAACAAAGAGCAAAAAAGAAAAAACCCATTGTACAGTGTCCTGATGGGAAGGATTTGAAATAAGAAGCTTGCTCACTAAAATTAGGTAAATAGAAAGGACGAAAATCTTGCCCTCCACCGAAGAGAGCTAATTGAATAGGCCTTGGTCTTCCCCAAAAGCCTTTAAAAAGGATATTAATGATAAGTCCGGGACCTAAAAGTAGATTTAATATTATACATATTGAGGGAGCTCTCCACTTCTTTAGAGAAAGATAAAAATGCGATAATAGAAAATATAAACCTGCCACTCCCGATATCAAAAAAGCGGGCATCATACCAAATTTATACAGTGTGTGTGTAATAAAATTTTCTTGAAAAAGACCTCCGGATCCTGCAGCAGGCTGAAAAAATTGATGTGCAATTATCAGATCCAATTTTGATAGAAAAGGAGTAAGAATAAGAAGGATAATAATGGGTAAAAAGTACTTAAGCCGCTTTTTGAAATTCATTTTGAAAACAATACCTTTTTATTGAATATGTACAAATATAAACAAAGGGGGTGTCACACAAAGCGAATATGGTTTTATAGCAATATTCTGCCACCATAATTTGACAGCCTACAGTAAAACTGAGTTTTAATCCCCAGAACAAAACAAAAGTACTCACAATTATAGTATCAATAAATTGAGAAATAAGGGTAGAGGCATTGTTTCGAAGCCAAAGGTGGCGACCTTTAGTGAGGTATTTACAAAAACAAAAGACTCGGATATCGATTAATTGTGCGATGAGGTAAGCAATCATCGAACCCATTAGAATTTTATCATTAATACTAAAAATAGATGCAAATGCATTCTGATACATATCGGCATCGGTGTAGCCAAATGGGTTATTAGGAACGGCCCAATCGGAATGAGAGGGAAGACGTAAAATGATTTGGACAAAAAGCAGCATCACTAAATTCATGCCAAAGCCAATGAAAATCATAAGCTTTGCTTTTTTAGCACCCCAAATTTCTGAAACGACGTCAGTGATCAAAAAGGTTAAAGGATAGGCAATAATTCCGGAGGTTAGAGCAAAGGACGTAAATACCGGAGCTTTGAACAGTTTAATCCCAATCATATTACAGATAGTTAATAGAACAGAGAAAAGCGTAACTAAGATTAGATAGAGAGTATCAGCTCTAGAGTTGTTTCTTTCAAATTGAGATACTGAATGGTTCATTAGATTTATAATTAGGAATAAAGATTACCTCATTATGTCAAAAAGAGTTTTTTTAAAAAAGTTAAAAACAATTTGATAGGTAATCAATAGAAAAAATAACAATCAATTTATACAAAGATATTTTTAGAAAAAAGGGATCAAAATGGTGAGAAATATGCACAAGTTATTTCTTTACATTTGTACTCCACATCTTTATTATTACGACTTGTCTAAATGTATCAGAGAGGAGAGAAAAAAAGCATGTCGGTTAGAGTAGCAATTAATGGCTTTGGTAGAATTGGACGTCTCGCGTTTAGAATTGCACAAGAATATAAAGAGATCGAAGTCGTTGCCGTAAATGATCTTCATTCTCCGGATTGTCTTGCGTATTTATTAAAATACGATTCTACACATGGCCGATTTGATGAAAAGATATCAACAGAAGGTAATGTTTTAAAAGTCGGTAAGAAGGTAACAGAAATTTTTTGTGAAACCGATCCTTCTAAATTACCTTGGAAGGATCTTAAAGTGGACTATGTAGTAGAAGCTACCGGCTTCTTTACAAAATTAGAAGATGCCGAAAAACACTTGCATGCAGGAGCTAAGCGTGTGATTATCAGCGCACCGGGAAAAGGAGATGTTCCTACTTTTGTTTTGGGAGTGAATGAAGCAAGTTATGATCCTAAAAAACACTCCGTTATTTCTAATGCTTCTTGTACAACTAACTGTCTTGCGCCCATAACTAAGGTGCTATTAGATAATTTTGGTGTTGAAGAAGGATTAATGACAACGATTCATGCAGTAACAGCAAATCAACCTACAGTAGATGGCCATTCAAAAAGAGATTGGCGAGGGGGAAGAGGAGCGTTACAAAATATTATTCCGGCTTCAACCGGTGCTGCTAAAGCAGTGGCTCTTTGCCTCCCGGAAATTCAAGGTAAAATTACCGGTATGGCAATGAGAGTTCCTGTTGCGGATGTTTCCGTTGTAGATCTTACTGTAAGACTTTCGAAGTCTGTCGATTATGATTCTATTGCGGAAGCTATAAAAGAGGCATCCGAAGGGTCCATGAAAGGTATTTTGGGTTATTGTGAAGATCAGGTAGTATCCAGTGATTTTATTGGCAGTACCTATTCTTCTATCTTTGATAAAGGTGCAGGTATTGCACTTAATAGTAACTTTTATAAATTAATAGCTTGGTATGATAACGAGATGGGTTACGCGAACCGTGTGATTGATATGTTATTGTATATGGCTTCTCAAGAGTAGGCAAATTACCTGTAGTCAATAGACAAGGAAAGCTTGTTTCTTAAGAGTAAAAGCTTTATTATTTAATACTTAGTTAAGTATTTAATTAAATTAAAAAATTAACAAATGGATTTTTGAAAAGTGAATTTTACTAGAGAGCCGATTATAGAAACAATTATGTCTCCTAGGGAAGGTTATAAACTGGTAGTAAGAAATAGTCGAGGTGCCGGCCAAGAGGAATATTTTGTCGATGCTTTAGAAATCGTTTCTTTTGGAAATGCTTTATTTTTTCGATCTACAGAGCGGCTTAAACCCTTTCTCGTTCCGGTCAGCGATTATGAAGTTGTCGAAGTTAGAGAAACACGTATGGTGTTAAAAAACGCAGCGGTGGAACGGTCTATTAAAATAGGTGGAGGAAAGGAAGTGGCGAAACTCCCTAAAGAGGACAAGACAGTAGAAGTAGTAGCAAAAACAAAAGAAGCGACTCCCGAGCTAAAAACAGATAAAAAGGGGCTCAGGAGACGTCATTCTCGCCGTCGCAAAACTACGCGTGAAGACACGGCAGAAGAAAGCACCACTCAAGAAAACGAGGCTCAAGAAAAAGAAGATGAGTCCAAAGTATCAATAGAAAACAATATCAAAGATACTGAAGAGGTTATTGCCAAGGGTATCCAGAGAGGAGGTGGTAATCATGATGAAAGCAAAGTCTCATCATCGGTCTTATCCTTACTCTTTCCTCCACCCTCAACCCTCATATCAGAAAAAATCAGCCAAAGTAAAAATACAACATTTTCTCAAGGAACGGTTCTTCCCCAACCGGTGATAGTGGCAGAAAGTTCTCTACAAAAAGAGAGTTCAGATCCGGAGACACCTTCAGAATCGGTTTCATCTCTTCCATCTTCTATAGAGTCGACATCTTTTCCCGTTTCAGGAGAAAATGTCCGTGAGATTCTTACTGTAGAAGAAAAGAAAACCATGGATGATAATCTGATTGAATCGTCATCAATGATTGGTGCTATAGCAGAATCAACTCCTGAAGTACCGGCAGACGAAGTGATTAATGGAGTAGATCCATCTTAGATATTGATCTTTCAATGATTCAAAGTTCTAGGTGAATATTCTTGACTGTTTAAATCAAAAAACTTAACTTATTTGCTTCAAATTTCGCTCGGATGGTGGAATGGTAGACACAAGGGACTTAAAATCCCTTGCTCTTTATGGGCGTGCAGGTTCAAGTCCTGTTCCGAGCAAGTTCTTTTTCAAAGACTTAAGTAAATTATAAATAGTCTCTCAAGTATTTCTGATCAGGGAATTACGCAAATTTTACGCACTCGGTCAGAATACATCAGCATTAAGAAGCATCAATTTAGTTCATTATTTTACTTTTGGAATAACTAGCAAAAAGCAGTGAAATTTTCTTCAACTGCGTAATTTTTGCGTAATTTTGAGGTGCTATTTTCTTATGTTGTTGTTAATAAGTCTATGTCTTGTCAAACACGAGGGATTAACAATCCCTTGTTGTCATTTATACTCCTTAATTCTAGTATATTTTATTTTAAATCAGCGGGGTTCAATATATGGGATCAATTAGAGAGATTATTAAAAAAAATGAATCTAAATCCTATCATGCTGAAGTGCGTTTAAAAGGGCATTCTCCTGAGAGAGCAACCTTTCGTACAAAATCAGCTGCAAAGAAATGGATACAGGATACAGAAAGCGCAATTCGTGATGGACGTTATCGTCAATTGTCCGAATCTAAAAAGCATACACTTGCCAATCTCATAGATCGCTTCATTAAATATTGGCTCCCAAGATTTCCCAAAAGAGAAAAAAAACAAACTTCATTATTGAATTGGTGGCAATCACAATTAGGCTATGTAGTTTTATCAGATCTGTCACCATCCCTCATCGCAGAAAAAAGAGATGAACTTTTCCATGGTATGACTATAAGGAAGAAGCGGCGTAGCCCTGCTACAGTAAATCGTTATTTAGCTTCACTCTCTACTGCTTTAGGAGTTGCTGTTAAAGAATGGCAGTGGCTGGAAGATAACCCCATGAAACGGGTTTCTAAATTGAAGGAACCTCAAGGACGAACACGGTACCTTTCATATGAAGAGAGAATCCGTTTACTAGAAGCATGTCAAGCCTCTTCTAATCCTCATCTGTTTATTATTGTGAACCTAGCTCTTCAAACAGGAATGAGGCGAGGAGAAATTCTTAATTTACGTTGGGAAGATATAAACTTTGCAACGAATACTATCACTTTGCAACAAACAAAAAATGGACATAGAAGGATCTTGCCATTGACTGATGCCTTAAAGGCTTTATTTGAGAAAAGTTCTACGTTTGGTAATGCTGGTCAAACTCATATTTTTACACAAATCAATTGGAAGAATAAACGAGGGGTTGTTGATATTCGGTCTGCTTTTGATGTCGCATTGAGAACCGCACAGATAAAAGATTTTTGCTTCCATGATCTTAGACATACGGCTGCCTCTCATTTGGCGATGAATAACGCAAGTCAGAGTGAAATTATGGCTATATTAGGCCATAAGTCAGCGCAGATGTCACAGAGGTATACTCATTTTCAACAAGATCATTTAGCTCAGTTAATTGAAAGTACCAATAAAAAATTTATAAAGGATAAAAATCATGAATGTAGCCAATCATTTATCACCCAAGATTAATATTATATTAGATCAACTGAAAAATGTGCAGCTCTCGAAAAGCAAAAATGTTTTGTTAGCAGAACTATTAAAAGCGTTAAAATCTGATTCTGCTACAAGGAACACATATAAAAAACTAGAAGTGGCACATCAGAAAGAACTCCAAAAAGTTCAGCAGTTAAAGGAGGAAGTATATGCTTGGTTTGAAAAGAGTTTTACTGAGCTTTTCATGCTTATAAAATCTAAGCATAAATCTCCACCAGCAATGGTAGAGAATATTCAACAAATTTTAACGGGTGATAGACTGGATTTAGGTGCTTCTTACTGGGAATGCTTGCTAGAAGAATTGAAAATTCTTATTTATTATTTAGCAGATCAAGCGTGGTCAGATCATTTAAAAAAATATGCAGTATTAGATGATAATGGAGAGGTTCGTGAGTTTATATTTCCTGATTGTTTGCAACAATTATGTGATATGCACTCAAAGGATCAATGGGAGTACGAATTAGATACAAAAGGCGCGATGTCTTTAGGTGAATTACTCTGCTTTAGGAATTGTTTCGAAATAGCTTGTATTGATTTCTCACAAAATAGTTCAGAAATTAAAAAAAGTATGGGACTGCCTGAAAGGCCGTCTTATATGGAGTTAGATCGTCTGTATTGGCATTTCTGTATGCATTATGCTTTTCATAAGATTAAAGAGACAGAAAGCGATAGAAAAGATGTATGGTTGATAGAGGAAAAAATAAACAGATTTTTATTGCATTTTAGGAAAGAGAAGTTAAGTCAAAAAACAGGGCCTGAGGCTAAATCGGAACAAAGCCAAAGAGCAAAAGACTGGGTGTGCGATAACTTGAGAAAGCATCTTCTCTCTTTCTCAGAAGCAAAAAGAAATTTATTCACTAATAATGAGGCGTTTATCCTATTGAAGAAAAAAGCTAAGAAGCAAAAATTTGATTTAGTAGATCGTATTTCTATTGATGTCGTGAAATCTATATTTCAACTATTACGCCAAGAACTTGATATAAAAACGAGGCCTGGTCCAAGAAAAAAACTTTGAGATCAGTTTGATATTACAATAGTTCAGAGCGACCTAAATCTCATTTCTATAGAGAGATCAGTAGAATTTTAAACAACTTCAGTTCCTATCTTTATTAAACTGCACCTCTCAGATTAAAATAGTGGCATTTAAGAATAACCAGGAGTACTAAGATGCTAGAAATACCAAATCTTTTCACTGTAAAACAGTTTTGCTTAAACCATTCATGGCCATCAGAAAGTGCCTTGAGAGCAATGATTTTAAGATCACAGAATAATGGTTTTAAGAGTGCTTTCAAAAAATGCGGACGTAGAGTGCTTATCGATGAGCAAGAGTTTTTCAAATGTTTAAATCAATTACAAAATCAAGAGGTAGTAGATGGAATGTAAAATAGATGAGAGAGCCGAAATGACAAGCAGGCTCCCTCAATACGAAAACGATTTCAGTTTAACAGATATGGCTAAGAAAAATCAAGAGGTAGATAATAAGACATTATCTAAAATGCAAGGCGATGTTCTAAAAAAGAGCAATGCTTTTTGTGGTCAAGAAGAACCCTTACCTTTGTCTCGTGAGACTTCTTCTCCACAACCGTATCCATTCGATGCTTTGGGTGATATCATGGGGTCTGCAGCGAAATGTATGTATGAAATTATAGAAGCACCAGATGCTATTTGTGGGCAAAGCATTCTTGGAGCTTCAGCAGTCGCAGTGCAAGGCTTAAATGATATTTTCATTGATGGTAGATTACATCCGGTATCTCTCAATTTGCTTTCTATAGCAGAATCAGGTGATCGAAAATCTGCAGTAGATGCAGTAGCAACAAGTCCTATTCGTAGCCATCAAAAATTACTCTGTGACTCTAAAGAAAAGTTAGACATCATTTATAACATTAAACAAGAAGCATGGGAGGAGCAGAATAAAAAAATGATTAAAAAACTGGATATGAGTGATATTAAAAATTTAGCTCCACCACCTCCAAAGCCTAAAGAAGGGATTATTTTAGCTGAAGAGCCTACTTATGAGGGATTAATTGAGTTGTTAGCTATAGGTCAGTCCAGTCTCGGCTTATTTAGTGATGAAGGAGGTCGTTTTTTTAATGGTCACTCTATGCAAAAAGATCACATTTTAAAAATGGCAGCTGGCTTAAGCAATTTATGGGACGAGAAAGAAGTAAGTAGAATACGGGTAGGGGCAGGCAATAAGCTTTTATTCAATAAGCGTTTAAGTGTGCATCTCATGATTCAGCCAATTGTGCTTAATCAAACTCTCAATCAGTCGGTGCTTTTGAATCAAGGTTTTCTTAATCGGTGTCTTATGGCCTTCCCCCAATCGTTAGCAGGAACAAGAATATATAAGGAAGAAAATATCTATCAGCATGATGCAATAAAAAGATTTTATGCTGTTATCAACACTTTATTAGATGTTCCCGCTCAAGAAGAACGTATACATCTTACCTTAGATAGAGAAGCAAAAGGTGAATGGATTAGTTTTGTCAATTCGCAAGAGAAGCTTCATGGTCTTGAGCGTTATTTTAAGATTAAAGGTTTTTTAAGTAAAAGTGGAGAAATGGTTTTACGGTTAGCAGGAATAATCACCTGTGTCGAAAATCCTAATGCAGTTCATGTGTCAAGTAACTCCATACAACAGGCAATTAGTTTGCTTTTCTGGTATCAAGAAGAGCTTCTAAGGATTTATGATATGAGTATGATTGAAGAGAAAATTAATCAAGCTATTCGCGTTCTAGAGTGGTTGAAAGCGAAAAAAGTGAAAGGTCAATATTTTCCTATATCAGACATATAGTCGTTTAATTTTACATTGATCAAGCAATATTATCAATATAAAATTAAATGACTATAAATGTCCTTTTTGCTTTTTTTGCAAGATCCATCGATATATTGTTGCGATACCTACTTGAAAAATATGGCCGGCTGTTTTTTTATCATGATGTTTTTCTATATGTTGTAATACTTTCTCTCGAAGATCTACTGAATAGGCTCTAGGCATTGTTTTATCCTTACTGTTTGTATAAAAAAAGAAGGATAACATATTATCAAATAAAAATTAAAATACTATAGAAAGAATAATAAACGGAGCTTTCAGTTCATCTGCATATCTTCGAGCTTGTTCCTTAGCATTGTATGGATCTATGGACTCTTGCTTTGCCTCTATAACACATATAGGTATTCCATCATCAAACAGAACATAATCAGCTACTCCTTCTTTTCCAGAGAGTTGAGGAGGTACTTGTTTGTGATCATAAATATCCCAACCGCTTTCTTTTAAAGCGGCATCTATGAGTCTTGTTGCAAAGGCTTCTTTTTTTTTCATTATACTTAACTGTTTAAAACTTGATTAATTAAGATGTTATAGGTTTTGTTTATTTATATCAATAATTAAACTAATTTATATAATTTTATAAACTAAATTGTTAATAATAATTTTACTTATTGTAAAAAGTGAAAATTTGCAGTAAAGCTAGGTTGATGTATTATATTGATATATCGGGTAAGGTGAAGCATCCGATATTTTAATATGAGGTATTTGGATGGGAGAGAGAGTTTTTATCAATAAATTGGGAAGAGTAGATCGCTTGGTAGGATTGTGTTTCAAAATTCACACAGATAGTACGGCCAAGCATGAGTTCACGAGGATCTTTTTTTATTATTTTTAACCATTTTGGCTTTGTGTGAGCTATAGCACCAACCCCCGCTATGTGATATCGAAGCTGTTCTTCTACTGTAAATATTGGCTCGGCCGTAATGATTGTTACAGGGGACAATATTTTGTTGTTAGTAGTGCCATGGAATGCTAAGTAGGGCATATCACTATCAGCAAAGTCATCTGCTTTTCTTAATAAAAGTTTTTTACGATTAAATTTTTGTGTTTTGATTACCTCATCTCTTATTTGTGATTGCATAAGGATAAGATTATGGTGCAAAATCCCATAGTTCTGGTATTTGACGATAAGAAAATTACGGATATTGTTAAGACCTTCTTTCGCAAAGGATAAAAATTCTCTTGAGATATTATCTAGTTGAATAGAGGAAGACATTAATCGGATAATTGAATCCACAATAAGCTCTTTAATAAAATGATTGTACATGGAATCGTTTTTGGTAAAATTTTTAGCTTGTCTCAGGATCTTTCTTTCTAGATGAGTCCACTCTTCATGAAAGGGATATTTTTTCAAATTTTTATAACTAATAGAAAATATTTTTTTTTGTGACAGGCGTGCATATAGTTCTCTGTTAATTAATATATCCAGTCTGTTATAAAGGTCTTTAATTATTTCTTTTTCTGGGCTTTTAGCATCCTGAATTACACTGTTTATATGATCAGTGCATTTTTTTATCTGTTTGTTTTCTTTTAAAAAATTGCTTCTTACTTGTCCTTGACCGATTATTTCTAAAAATAATTTATCGGTGATTAATAGGTTTTCAGGGGAAATTTGAAAGTATTGGAATATTTCTTTTATTAGCGAAACACGATGAGAGAGTTGTTCTTTAGTATAGGATGAACTCAGACGCAATTTTGTGATGACAGAGTTATCGAGATAGCAGTATGAATGCATTTGATAGGTATTCAATATTTAGGCTTAGATGATGCTACCATAGGTACTATAGGTCGAATATTCTCAGCCCTGAGCGTTTTATCATTTTCAGCCTCCCATACATCATATTTCTGTTGAAGATTTAGCCACAATTCAGGTGTAGTATTCAAAGATTTTGCCAGTCTTACTGCTATCCTAGCAGTAATACGAGCATCGCCTTTAATAATCTTATGCAAAGTATTTCTGGCAATACCGGCTGTTTCAGCTAATTCAGTTTTAGTTATCTCTAAAGGATTGATATAATGCTCTTCTAGGATGACACCTGGAAGAGTTGGTTTTCTTTTTTTGCTCATTGTATATCCTTAATGATAATCTAAATAATCTACGTTGTAAATGTTACCTTCTTTAAAGTAAAAGATAACACGCCAATTGCCAGAAACACTGATCGCATAAAAATCCTTAAGCTTTCCGCTTAATTTGTGTAAACCAGACCCCGGAAAATCGATATCTTTAAAATCGTTCGCAGCATCTAATTGGTCTAAAATAAGAGCCAATTTTTTAGCATGTTGAGGATTAATTTTCTTTTTAGACCCAGTATAGAAAAATTTTTCTAGTCCACTATCGTCAAATGTTTTTATAGCCATTGTCTATGTGTCATAATTAATAGTAAGATTGTAACCTAAATGGTGACAAAATGCAAGAGAAATTTGAACAAAATGAATTTATAAAAAATTACGCAAATTTTACGCACTCGGCAGGAAAAAACTGGCATAAATCAGTAGAGATCAGCATAATTAAAGCCAATTTAAATCATTAACTTTATTGATCTTGTTGATACTAGGCTATGCTGATTAATACATATGCAACCGACTTAAAATCCCTTGCTCTTCGGGGCGTGCAGGTTCGAGTCCTGTTCCGAGCAAGTTTCTTTTTCAGTGGTTTAGGAGTGTTTATATGATGATTATCATGACTGCTGTAAATCACCAAAATCAACGAATGTTCCATTTTTGTGCCACAACTTTCAAAAACGTTTTTCTATACCTGAATATTCCTACACTACCTGTTATGACAATTAAACGAGAAAACCCGCCTTTTTAAGGGTGGGATGAAAGTGTCTATTTGTTTTTTTGATTCCGTATATACTTTCTGATTGTATATTCATTTAATTTTCCAACACTATCAACATAATAAGACCGTGTCCACAGTGTGGGTAACCCGGATCTTAAGCTTGAAAATTCTTGCCTTAATATTCGGCTTGTATATCCCTTAAGTTGTCCTATGAAAAATTGTGGCGAATATATAGGCTTGGTATTTAAAAAAATATGTACGTGATCAGGCATAATATTCAGTTCGTGAATCTCTATATTTAGTTGTAGAGCTTTTAATTCTAATAATTCCTTTAAACGAACAACAATATCACCTTCAAGAACCTTTCTCCTATATTTAAGACACCAAATAACATGGTAACTAAGGTTAAAAATTGCTGTTTTAGAGGTTTTCCGTCTTTCCGGATAGACAGTATATATATACCGGACATATAATGCAATACATGATGATCAAAAAAGCATATAAATTCAGATTCTATCCAACAAAAAAACAAAAGGAGTTGCTTGCAAAAAGCTTTGGATGTTCCGGAGTTGTATATATAGTCATTTAATTTTATATTGATAAGATTGCTTGATCAATGGCGAATTTAAAATTCGTAACTTTTCGTAATATCTCTCTAACTTTATTTTTCATATTAGCCCAATATTTTTCTATAGGATTTAAGTCCGGAGAATAGGGAGGAAGAAACATAAGCTTACAACCGGCAGATTCTAGTGTTTTCCTGCTTTCCGCTGACTTGTGAAAACCGGCATTGTCAAGAATAAGAACACTACCGGGTGTAAGCTGAGGAGTCAAAACTTCCTTAAGCCAAATATTGAATAACCCGGTATTACAAGTACCTTCAAAACACATTGGAGATAAAAACTGCCCTTTAGATAGGGCTGAAATAATATTTTGCCTTATAAAGCGGTTTCCTGAAACCGCTCCAAAAACTTTTTTGCCGCGTAAGCTTCTTCCGGACTCACGAAATAAAAATTGATGAATCCCGGTTTCATCGAGATAAATTCTCTTGTCAAAGGGAATATTTTTTAAATCTTTCATAAAAGCTTCCCGTTTCTTTTCATCTCTTTCCTTATAGCGAGTAGTTTTTTTTTTCGTGTAATTTTTAATCTTTTAAGGGCATAAAAAATCGTTTGCGGAGTGACTGAAAAATAATCAGCAATTTCCGATAAAAAATAATCCGGATGTTTTTCTACATATTTAGATAACAACTCATCATCTAATTTCTTATAAGCATATTTTCTGCGGATTGGCTTTAAATGTCCTTTTTGCTTTTTTTGCAAGATCCATCGATATATTGTTGCGATACCTACTTGAAAAATATGGCCGGCTGTTTTTTTATCATGATGTTTTTCTATATGTTGTAATACTTTCTCTCGAAGATCTACTGAATAAGCTCTAGGCATTGTTTTATCCTTACTGTTTGTATAAAAAAAGAAGGATAACATATTATCAAATAAAAATTAAAATACTATAATCAAGCTTTAAACTTTAAGATCAAGAAATATCAGGAATACAAAGAGAATGTAAGTTATTCTAAAACATCGGCATTCTTGACAAGTCTTAAGCAAAACAAAGAGTTTCTTTGGTTAAACGAAGTTTCTTCTGTTTGTCTGCAACAAAGTCTTAGAGATCTTGATAGAGCTTTTTTAAACTTTTTTAAAAAAAGGTCAAATTTCCCTCGCTTTAAAAACAAACACAGTACGCAGGCAATACGATTAACTAAGTCAGCATTTAGTTGGGATGGGGTTAATCTTAAGATTGCAAAATCTAAAGACAGATTAAAAATACATTGGTCAAGGTGTTTTTTAGGTACACCAACAGGTATAACAATCACAAAAGACTCTTGTGACAGGTATTTTGTGAGCCTATTAGTAGAAGAAGAAGTGATCCCTTTTGAGAAGAGAAATAATTCTGTCGGTATAGATTTAGGATTAACGACATTCGCAACTCTTTCTACAGGGAAAAAGATTACGGCACCTAAACCTTTTAGATTTCATAAGAAAAGACTAAAAAGAAAACAACGTTCTCTTAGCAAAGCTAAAGTCAAAGGTAAAAACAGACTCAAAAAAAGAAGATCGGTGGCTTCGATACATTCGAAGATAAAAAATATAAGGCAGGACTTTCATCATAAACTTTCTACAAAGTTGGCTCGTGAAAACCAAACGATCACGATAGAAGGGTTAAATATTAATAAGATGTTAAAAAATAAAAAACTTTCCAAGCATATATCGGATGCAGGATGGAGCCGGTTTTTAACATTTTTAAAGTATAAGTGTGAATGGTACGGAAGAAATATAGTGGAATTAGATCAATTTTTTGCCGGTTCAAAACTATGCTCTGCCTGCCGGTACCAAATAGAAATTTTAGATTTAAGTGTGAGAAGTTGGCAGTGTCCAAACTGCAAAGTAACACACGATAGAGATCTTAATGCATCTATTAATCTCGATACCGCAGGGCAGTCGGTAATTTAAGCCTTTGGAGATCATGTTAGACTAGCTTGTTTGTTAGCAGTGGTCGATGAATTAGGAATCCCTTCCCTTTAGGGTTGGGAGCTGTCAAGTTATCATAAAAAGTAACTATATGTTGCTGTTATCGACACTTAAAAGTGTCATAATGTTATTATTAATACAACATAATGGTAAAAATCATGTTAGGAATAACGAAGCGATATAGGAAGAACGGGAAAGTATGTTATTTAGCACGAGTCAGAGTCAAGAGTGGGAAACATTTAGCCAAAACGTTCGAAACGAAAACCAAAGCGTACGATTGGAAGCTTACTACAGAAGCTGCCATCAAAGAGGGAAGAATACAGTTTGTCATATAGTATTTTAATTTTTATTTGATAATATGTTATCCTTCTTTTTTTATACAAACAGTAAGGACAAAACAATGCCTAGAGCCTATTCAGTAGATCTTCGAGAGAAAGTATTACAACATATAGAAAAACATCATGATAAAAAAACAGCCGGCCATATTTTTCAAGTAGGTATCGCAACAATATATCGATGGATCTTGCAAAAAAAGCAAAAAGGACATTTAAAGCCAATCCGCAGAAAATATGCTTATAAGAAATTAGATGATGAGTTGTTATCTAAATATGTAGAAAAACATCCGGATTATTTTTTATCGGAAATTGCTGATTATTTTTCAGTCACTCCGCAAACGATTTTTTATGCCCTTAAAAGATTAAAAATTACACGAAAAAAAAAACTACTCGCTATAAGGAAAGAGATGAAAAGAAACGGGAAGCTTTTATGAAAGATTTAAAAAATATTCCCTTTGACAAGAGAATTTATCTCGATGAAACCGGGATTCATCAATTTTTATTTCGTGAGTCCGGAAGAAGCTTACGCGGCAAAAAAGTTTTTGGAGCGGTTTCAGGAAACCGCTTTATAAGGCAAAATATTATTTCAGCCCTATCTAAAGGGCAGTTTTTATCTCCAATGTGTTTTGAAGGTACTTGTAATACCGGGTTATTCAATATTTGGCTTAAGGAAGTTTTGACTCCTCAGCTTACACCCGGTAGTGTTCTTATTCTTGACAATGCAGGTTTTCACAAGTCAGCGGAAAGTAGGAAAAAAGTAGAATCTGCCGGTTGTAAGCTTATGTTTCTTCCTCCATATTCTCCGGACTTAAATCCTATAGAAAAATATTGGGCTAATATGAAAAATAAAGTTAGAGAGATATTACGAAAAGTTACGAATTTTACATTCGCCATTGATCAAGCAATCTTATCAATGTAAAATTAAATGACTATAAAAGAAGAAAGGAGACTCGTCTCTGATATGATTAATCAATATATAGAAAGAGAGCTTCCTAAAAAACCCAAAAGCTATGAAAAACAAAAGCATCAATTAACGTGGTGGAATAATGAAATAGGACATCTTTTTTTAAAGCATCTTACGGCGGCACAATTAGCAGAATGTCGGGATAAGCTATCAAATGAGTTAACATGCAGAGGTAGTAAGCGTTCGAATAGTACTGTCAACCGATATTTAGCTGTGATTAGTCATTGTTTTTCTATCGCTTCTAAAGAATGGCATTGGATAGATGATAATCCAGCAAAAAATGTACAAAGATTGAAGGAGCCAAGAGGAAGAGATCGTATACTTCAAGATTATGAGATAAAACAACTAATAGAAGCATGTAAACAAAGTCGTAATCCTTCTCTTTACCCTGTTGTCATGATTGCATTGTCGACAGGTATGCGAAAAGGAGAAATTCTATCTTTAAAACGAGACAATATCGATTTGTCACGTTCAAGGATTATTTTGCGTAACACAAAGAATGGAGAGATACGAGCTGTACATCTCTCACCAGAATAGACTCTATTTTCAGGAGGGATGTGCTTTAACTCTTTTTGAAACACCTCTCTTTTTTTCTCATCCCGTTCCCTGTAGAAGGGCGTCTTTTTTTTAAAGTGATCTTTAAGCGCTTACATGCTTTGCATATGGCGTTAACGGATACACTGAAAACAGCAGCTATTTCTCTCAAATAGCTGTCAGGATGCTTTTCAATATAATGCTTCAGTTTATCTCCGTCAATTTTATAAGGTTTGCGTTTGCTTGTTGTCGCGGCAGCTAAACGACCTGCTTTTTTTCTATTTATCCAATTCAATAAAGTACGTGTTGTTACACCAAAAATACGCCCGGCCTCTACCTGAGAGCCTCCTCCTTCTATATAGGCTAAAGCCTTTTGTCTTAAATCAGTTGAATATGCCATGTCAAAAAAATAACATATATAAAAGAAAAATTAAAGTTTATTCACTATATGATAGTTTATTCTCTCTATGGCATCGATTATATTCAGAAGGATATAACGTTAATTTCTATCGTTTAGCAGAAAAAAGATATCACGCTTTCTTGTGCCATAGTTCAGATCTCAATTGGGAAGACTATCTTCCTGTATACCCGAACATTAGAAGTAGAGAGGGCTTGATAAAAGAGATATTTAAAGGGAGGCCCCTTAAAGAAAAACGCGACCTCTGTGATGAAAAAATTCCTCATGTTACTTATCTGGGTTACGACCAACAATCTGTTATTGCTATTACTATGGATAGGCATGATGTACTTAATCAGCGTATGGGGATATTTAAGCGTGTACTCATTGATCTTGAGCGTGATGTAGAAGGATGGCAAGTAAAGCAATATCCGGGCGAAGTCTTGTCTCTAAAGATCTCTAGTGGAGTAATTGAATCGGCGCATCGTATTCAGGCTATATAGATATATACCTATTATGATTCAAAATACCGATTTGATTAGAAAAACACCTGTCGATATTTTGAATCGTAATGGGTATAGATTATATCAAGGAAGCTTATCGCTGTCTTAAATTATAGTTATTTAATTTTACATTGATAAGATTGCTTGATCAATGGCGAATTTAAAATTCGTAACTTTTCGTAATATCTCTCTAACTTTATTTTTCATATTAGCCCAATATTTTTCTATAGGATTTAAGTCCGGAGAATATGGAGGAAGAAACATAAGCTTACAACCGGCAGATTCTACTGTTTTCCTGCTTTCCGCTGACTTGTGAAAACCGGCATTGTCAAGAATAAGAACACTACCGGGTGTAAGCTGAGGAGTCAAAACTTCCTTAAGCCAAATATTGAATAACCCGGTATTACAAGTACCTTCAAAACACATTGGAGATAAAAACTGCCCTTTAGACAGGGCTGAAATAATATTTTGCCTTACAACACGGGTCCCTGAAACCGATCCAAAACTTTTTTACCGTGTAAGCTTCTTCCGGGCTCACGAAATAAAAATTGATGAATCCCGGTTTCATCGAGATAAATCCTCTTGTCAAAGAGAATATTTTCTAAATCTTTCATAAAAGCTTCCCGTTTCTTTTCATCTCTTTCCTTATAGCGAGTAGTCTTTTTTTCATGTAATCTTTTAAAGGCATAAAAAATCGTTTGCGGAGTGACTGAAAAATAATCAGCAATTTCCGATAAAAAATAATCCGGATGTTGTTCTACATATTTAGATAACAACTCATCATCTGATTTTTGATAAGCATACTTTCTGCGGATTGGTTTTAAATGTCCTTTTTGTTTTTTTTTTGCAATACCCATCGATATATAGTCATTTAATTTTACATTGATAAGATTGCTTGATCAATGGCGAATTTAAAATTCGTAACTTTTCGTAATATCTCTCTAACTTTATTTTTCATATTAGCCCAATATTTTTCTATAGGATTTAAGTCCGGAGAATAGGGAGGAAGAAACATAAGCTTACAACCGGCAGATTCTACTGTTTTCCTGCTTTCCGCTGACTTGTGAAAACCGGCATTGTCAAGAATAAGAACACTACCGGGTGTAAGCTGAGGAGTCAAAACTTCCTTAAGCCAAATATTGAATAACCCGGTATTACAAGTACCTTCAAAACACATTGGAGACAAAAACTGCCCTTTAGATAGGGCTGAAATAATATTTTGCCTTATAAAGCGGTTTCCTGAAACCGCTCCAAAAACTTTTTTGCCGCGTAAGCTTCTTCCGGACTCACGAAATAAAAATTGATGAATCCCGGTTTCATCGAGATAAATTCTCTTGTCAAAGGGAATATTTTTTAAATCTTTCATAAAAGCTTCCCGTTTCTTTTCATCTCTTTCCTTATAGCGAGTAGTTTTTTTTTTCGTGTAATTTTTAATCTTTTAAGGGCATAAAAAATCGTTTGCGGAGTGACTGAAAAATAATCAGCAATTTCCGATAAAAAATAATCCGGATGTTTTTCTACATATTTAGATAACAACTCATCATCTAATTTCTTATAAGCATATTTTCTGCGGATTGGTTTTAAATGTCCTTTTTGCTTTTTTTGCAAGATCCATCGATATATTGTTGCGATACCTACTTGAAAAATATGGCCGGCTGTTTTTTTATCATGATGTTTTTCTATATGTTGTCATACTTTCTCTCGAAGATCTACTGAATAGGCTCTAGGCATTGTTTTATCCTTACTGTTTGTATAAAAAAAGAAGGATAACATATTATCAAATAAAAATTAAAATACTATACTGTTGCGATACCTACTTGAAAAATATGGCCGGCTGTTTTTTATCATGATGTTTTTCTATATGTTGTAATACTTTCTCTCGAAGATCTACTGAATAAGCTCTAGGCATTGTTTTATCCTTACTGTTTGTATAAAAAAAGAAGGATAACATATTATCAAATAAAAATTAAAATACTATAGATGGTTATTTATGGATAGCTGAATCTACTTCGCGATTTAAAAAAATGAATTTGTCAAAAGAGACTTGTTTGAAAGAAGGCTTTGAACTTATTAGGGTTCAAGAAAAAGGAAATTTTATCTTTTTAAGAGCTCCTAAGAGCGATAGGAAAAACATTTAAAATGAATGCAATCAAAAGGAAAAAAAAGTTATGTTATTTTTAAATGTCATAAAATATTTAAAGATTTATAAAGAACTGATGCATGATATATTTGTGCCGAGCTATGAGGTTGTAAAAGCTTATCAAACAATTTTTTGGACTGTGTTTACAGGAATTATTGTATACTATTTGATGCAATGGCGTAATCATGCGTTTTCAAGCAAGCAAGCAGCAACGAATTCATTTCGATAATCAGCTAAAGGTTACATTAATAGAATTAGAATCGAATCAGATAGGGAATAGGGGTGATCAGAAACACCCTTTTGATATTCAGCAACTGGAACAGTTATTATTATTAAATGATATGAAAAAGTTTCCAGAAGAGATTAAATTGTTGATCGATTTAAAACGTGATATGACCACACTTAATAATGGTGGACGTGTACAATGTTGTGTTCCATCAGATATACGTTGGGAACGTCTAAATCAAGCAATTGAAATTATTAAAAAATTATTGAAAAGATAAGCAATACTCATACAATTTATTTAGAAGAAGTTATCCAGAACCAACCATAGATGCATTACTTTTTCTTTCTTCTGCTCTTCTAAGATTCCTTTGATACAACTTGTCTATAATAACTAAACACTCCTTAGTAACTTCTTCATATTTTTCTGGGTCGCTATTCTTCAGCTTTTTCATATCGATCCCTTTATCTATGATATCAAATTTCATCACCGTGACCATAGCACAAGCTTTTGCCCAAGCTTCCTTTTCAGAAAAACCTTCTTTCATTAATCTCTCTTTTAATTCCATTGCATCTACGACTTGAGGATTACTAGCTAAATACATCATCTGTTCTGTACTGAGAGCTGCAAAGGGAGGGGATTTATTGGATTTTGATCCATTATTTTGACAAGCAAATAAAGTAATAGAACAACAAATTAGAAATAAGAGATTTTTCATATATTTCCTCAATTTATAATATGCGAGTGTTGTCATATCGTAGCCATCCGGTTTCAATATCAAGATACATATTATCATGAAGAAAGTCACTTCTCCAATCCCATGCATTTGGGAAGTTAATTTGAGGCATTTCGATTATTGTTGCTAAGCTATTATTGATTAAAGAGGGGTCTGAGAATAGCATTCCGAAATTTAGATCATGATATTTCAAATCGACCTGATTTAGGTCTATTCCTATTAATTTAAGAAGATTGGGATTGTCATGAAGTTTGGCCATCCAACCTTTCCATTCCCAACCATTACATTTTACCAATATGATCAATAAAGCTTCTTTATCTTTAGAATCAAGATCCCCGAAATTTTTAAGAGCTTCAATTTCTTTTTCTGAAAATTTTTTCTCTTGCAGAAACTCAAGACATTTAAATCGCTCTTTCATCTGCTCTTGAGCTTCGCCTACAACTTCTTCTAATAAACGTTGTTTAGTGGCTTCGTAGGAACCCCATACTTTCATTCCTTGACATAGGTTATAATATAAAGAAAGAAAGTTAATGCCTGCTGCTTTTAGATGTCCGCCGTATAAAGAGGCAAAAGTTAGGGCAAGATAGCGTAAGGATTTCCAACTATATCCGGGTAGTAATTTAGCAGCTTCATCTGTAGCATCATTAAAAGTTTCTCGCATTTTCATTAACTCATCTTCTGTACAAGGAGAATGCGGTATTTGGTATGAGTTGCTTAAAGGAGAGATATTCATAAAACTCTTGTAGTGATGATAGACTAAATTGCTTTATTATAAGAAAAAGACTTTCCAAGAATCAACAGATATTGTCTTATTTTCGATTTAAAGATAATCGCTATATCAAAGCATGTTTCAATTTATGACAGCATCAAAGCAAATAACTATAATAATTATTTTAATTAAGAAATCTTTAAATAGTTGTTTGCATTATTTTAAGGTATCCCTAATCATTAAGTAATTTTAAATAAACAAAAAGAGTTTGTTATGATAACAGAAACACTTAACCACAATTTAAGCTTAAATTTGTTTAAATATTCGTCTGAAACCAAAGAAACGGCCCAATCAAGCGAAGATTTTATTTCTTCACTCTCAACAGTAGCTAAAATTGCGATACCAACCATTGCCGGAATAGCAATACTTGCTCTTTCTTCAGTGGCTATAATGAACCCAACAATGCCTTCAGGTGATGTTAAACCACCCTCATGGTTACAGTCGGCTTTCGATTCTTTTATGACAGCTATGACGAAACAAACGTGTATATAGTATTTTAATTTTTATTTGATAATATGTTATCCTTCTTTTTTTATACAAACAGTAAGGATAAAACAATGCCTAGAGCTTATTCAGTAGATCTTCGAGAGAAAGTATTACAACATATAGAAAAACATCATGATAAAAAAACAGCCGGCCATATTTTTCAAGTAGGTATCGCAACAATATATCGATGGATCTTGCAAAAAAAGCAAAAAGGACATTTAAAGCCAATCCGCAGAAAATATGCTTATAAGAAATTAGATGATGAGTTGTTATCTAAATATGTAGAAAAACATCCGGATTATTTTTTATCGGAAATTGCTGATTATTTTTCAGTCACTCCGCAAACGATTTTTTATGCCCTTAAAAGATTAAAAATTACACGAAAAAAAAACTACTCGCTATAAGGAAAGAGATGAAAAGAAACGGGAAGCTTTTATGAAAGATTTAAAAAATATTCCCTTTGACAAGAGAATTTATCTCGATGAAACCGGGATTTATCAATTTTTATTTCGTGAGTCCGGAAGAAGCTTACGCGGCAAAAAAGTTTTTGGAGCGGTTTCAGGAAACCGCTTTATAAGGCAAAATATTATTTCAGCCCTATCTAAAGGGCAGTTTTTATCTCCAATGTGTTTTGAAGGTACTTGTAATACCGGGTTATTCAATATTTGGCTTAAGGAAGTTTTGACTCCTCAGCTTACACCCGGTAGTGTTCTTATTCTTGACAATGCCGGTTTTCACAAGTCAGCGGAAAGCAGGAAAACAGTAGAATCTGCCGGTTGTAAGCTTATGTTTCTTCCTCCCTATTCTCCGGACTTAAATCCTATAGAAAAATATTGGGCTAATATGAAAAATAAAGTTAGAGAGATATTACGAAAAGTTACGAATTTTAAATTCGCCATTGATCAAGCAATCTTATCAATATAAAATTAAATGACTATAAATGAAAGATCATTAGCAAGTTTTGATATGCCATTTAGTGTTGAGAGCCTAGAAGCGGTTCTTATCTCCGGTTTGCCTTATGAAAAGTTAAAGGATCACCAACAACGCTTATTTTCAGATGAGTTTTTTGAGAAAGCTAAAGCAACAGCTTTTATCTTCGCTCACCCGAATCATCTTGCTTCTGAATACAAAGCGCTAAAAGACTATTTTGAAAATCCGACAGGAAGAATAGAAAATGAAACAAAAGATGTTGAATATATCGCCTTTAATTCAGGCAATATGGTTCTTCAGCATTCAAATACTTTCGAAATAGAAGGGAAAAAAACAGAAATAGACCGTTCTATTTTAATGGGAAATAACTCTTGTTTAGAAATCATGTGGTATACCGATGGTATAGATTCATCTCGCTCTCAACAAATTTCCTTGATTAATTCAATTGTCCTTCCTTAAAACTTATTGGGGGTAGTAATAGATACTGCCCCTCTTCCAATAACATGACAATTATTACGACTTTTTATCAGATATCCCAGACAGAAAACCCCAACATCTCCAACGGAGTATTAGATTCTGCCAAGCAATTCCTTATTGGAGTAGTATCTACTGCTATCATAGCACCACTTGTTATCGCAGGAAGCTTTATCGCTCAAAATACTGGCTTAATAGAAAAACAAGCCCGTCAGTTTACCTGTCCAACCAATCTAACTCAGGGAATTTTAGGACTAAAAACTTCCACTATTCTCTCAACAGGCTGTTTAGTGCCTATTTTTGAAGAGTTTATCTTTCGAGAACTTATCCAAGAAGAACTGCTAACTAAGCTGCCACGGTATATCATAAAAAACGTAAGTCCTGGAAATGAGATAATTATGGACAGCCAAGCAGCTAAAATAGCAAGAATAACTATTACAACGACCCTTTTCTCAGCTTATCATTTGATTAACCTGGCGACTTTTCCTTCTAATTATGTAAAAGCCCAAATGGTTGCTACCTCAATTCTAGGAATTGGTCTTGGAATACTAAAAGAATCTTCAGCTGGACTGACTGGTTCTCTTGGGTGCCATATGGCATATAATCTAACATCGCTTTTGCCTTATCTTGTATATTGTTAAATCAAACCTATCTAAAGAAAAAAATAATGTTCCAATTTGTGACAACACCAACAACAAATAGCTATAAAGGACTATAAAAGTAACTCCATATTGGCTTAAGTAGTTGTGTATAGCTGTTTATAGTTGGTTACAGGGTACCTCAGACTTAAAATCCCTTGCTCTTCGAGGCGAGCAAGTTCTCTTTAAGTAATTTACGTTTCTAAATCTTAACTTTTCCTCTTCATATACTGCTCAATAGCACACCGGCGGCACACTTTAAAATGACAAACGATGATTAACCCGGATGATAAAAAAGTCATGCTAAATTGATAATTTTTTTAGATATGTGTCATAAGTGTGCCATTCATATATAGTATTTTAATTTTTATTTGATAATATGTTATCCTTCTTTTTTTATACAAACAGTAAGGACAAAACAATGCCTAGAGCCTATTCAGTAGATCTTCGAGAGAAAGTATGACAACATATAGAAAAACATCATGATAAAAAAACAGCCGGCCATATTTTTCAAGTAGGTATCGCAACAATATATCGATGGATCTTGCAAAAAAAGCAAAAAGGACATTTAAAGCCAATCCGCAGAAAATATGCTTATAAGAAATTAGATGATGAGTTGTTATCTAAATATGTAGAAAAACATCCGGATTATTTTTTATCGGAAATTGCTCATTATTTTTCAGTCACTCCGCAAACGATTTTTTATGCCCTTAAAAGATTAAAAATTACACGAAAAAAAAAACTACTCGCTATAAGGAAAGAGATGAAAAGAAACGGGAAGCTTTTATGAAAGATTTAAAAAATATTCCCTTTGACAAGAGAATTTATCTCGATGAAACCGGGATTCATCAATTTTTATTTCGTGAGTCCGGAAGAAGCTTACGCGGCAAAAAAGTTTTTGGAGCGGTTTCAGGAAACCGCTTTATAAGGCAAAATATTATTTCAGCCCTATCTAAAGGGCAGTTTTTATCTCCAATGTGTTTTGAAGGTACTTGTAATACCGGGTTATTCAATATTTGGCTTAAGGAAGTTTTGACTCCTCAGCTTACACCCGGTAGTGTTCTTATTCTTGACAATGCCGGTTTTCACAAGTCAGCGGAAAGCAGGAAAACAGTAGAATCTGCCGGTTGTAAGCTTATGTTTCTTCCTCCATATTCTCCGGACTTAAATCCTATAGAAAAATATTGGGCTAATATGAAAAATAAAGTTAGAGAGATATTACGAAAAGTTACGAATTTTAAATTCGCCATTGATCAAGCAATCTTATCAATATAAAATTAAATGACTATATATGAATTAACCTATCTTGTTTAACTTTTGTAGTATATATACTAGTACACAATGGGTTATCTATCACTTGTTGTTACTGTTTATCCTTAGCTGACCTATTCTATCGCCTTTATTCATTTTGGAATGATAAATGGCAAATATTTAAGAGAGAAAAATAAAAGAAGGTAAAAACTCATTTTCGTGTCCAAATTCGTTTAAAAGGATATCCGACACAACGAGCTACCTTTAAACGTAAAACCGATTCTGTTAGATGGATTCAACAAACAGAAGCAGCCATTCGTGAGGGTGTTATTTTAAGACTTCGGAGGCAAAAAAACACAGACTAAGCGACCTATTGGTGAAAATCAATAAATTCCATTTATTTTTAAATCATTGAAAATAAGTAAATTATAAAATTTATGAGCTATAGGCACTTGCTTTATAACTCATAAATTGGTTAAAATATGAGCCATAGAAAGAGGTTTCTTCTCGATTCAGGGGGTGGTTTTGCGATCTTAAAAACTCTCGAAAAGAATAAGAAAAAGCAGTTTATTGTTGAGATTCTATGTAATGAAGGGCAAAAAAGTTCGGAAATTGAAGGTGAGATTCTAGAAAGAGAAAGCCTCCAATCTTCGATCCGGCGTCATTTCGGCTTGAAAGCAAAAGGAACAATCTCTTCCACAGAGCAGGGAATGGCTGATTTACTATGGGATCTGTATCAGACCTATAACAAGTCTTTAACTCATAAAATGCTCTATCGTTGGCATAAAATGTTGACGGGTAACGATCAGAGGGTTTCAGATATTGGCAAGTATCGAACCCATCCTGATCCAATGCAGATTATTTCCGGGCGCTATGATCAGCATAGGGTCTTTTTCGAGGCCCCACCTTCTAAAAAAGTCCATGAGGAAATGACAAGATTTATCAATTGGTTCAATAAATCTGATGATAGCCAATCGGTTCTCGTTCGAGCGGCCATCGTACATGTTTATTTTGAGAGCATCCACCCTTTTGAAGATGGGAATGGAAGAATCGGTCGTGCCCTTGTAGAAAAAGCTTTATCTCAGAGCTTGGGACAACCAATTTTTATTGCTATTTCTGAAGGAATATCGAAACGGAAGAAGAAGTATTACGATGCACTTGCGTCTACAAATAGAACTTTAGATATTCAAAAGTGGCTTGAGTATTTTGCTGAAGTAATTATTCAAGCGCAGGAAAAATCGATCGCATTGATTCAATTTTTAATGGCAAAATCCCAGTTGATGAAGCGTTTGGAAAGTCATCTCAATCTCAGACAAAAGAAAATCTTATTGAGGATGTTTAATGAAGGGCTGACAGGATTTTCCGGAGGATTAAGTGCAGAGAATTATATCAAAATAACCAAAGCTTCCCGTGCCACTGCTACGCGGGATTTAAAGGATTTAATCAATAAAGGAGCTTTATATAAAACAGGAGATTTAAAACATACCCGATATTGGATAAACCTCAAGATTTAGTTCCAATTATTGGACTCATATTATGACTGATTGCTTTTATATGGGATTAGAGTCAAAACATAGGAATCTTGATCTCGATACGAAGTAGTGAAACGGTTCGAATTGGTTGAAGTCGGATCCATTGTTTTCCTAATTTATTTAGGAGTACTTGAAAAAAGTTGAGGAGACAGCCCATATCCGATAGATTATGCGGAGCAAAAGATACGCCATGTAGGCAGCCTACTATAAGGCACGAGAGATATTATGAAAAATAGCACACCTCCTATTCGATTTTTTTAATCTTGAGTTGCATTTTCTGTATAAGAGTGTGATGATTCAAACATCTATGCTGTTTTAGACAAACGATTAACTTAAATATTAGAAAAAAAATATCAGAAGTTTGTGAATCACGACTCACAATGCTGAAGGATAGGTAGTATGATGAAAAAAGCTCTAAAAAATTTAATGATACGAAATAGTACTGTTGAATTTCTGATTTTTATGACAGGGGATGGTGGAGACGGTATTGAAGTACGATATGAAGATGAATCAATTTGGTTGACACAAAAATTAATGGCAGAGTTGTTTTCTGTAGATAGATCTGTGATTACTAAGCACTTAAAAAATATATTTAGTGAAGGTGAGCTACAAGAAGAAAGCAATGTGCAAAAAATGCACATTGCCCATTCGGACAAACCAGTCAACTTTTATAAATTGGATGTTATTATCTCGGTGGGTTACCGTATTAATTCCACACGTGCTACACAGTTCCGTCAATGGGCAACTCAGATTCTACGGGAATTTGCTCTGAAAGGTTATGTGATTGATAAAAAGCGTTTAGAAAACGGGACCTTTCTGGGTAAGGATTATTTTGAGCATCTTCTGGCAGAAATTCGAGAGATTCGCCTGAGTGAACGTAGATTTTATCAAAAAATTACGGATATTTATGCGACTAGTGTGGATTACGATAAGGATGCTCCTGCTACGTATGCTTTTTTTGCAAAAGTTCAGAATAAACTACATTACGCTATTCATGGCTATACAGCCTCAGAGTTAATTTATCAACCCAATATTAGTGTATGTAGATCTATTGAAGGTGAGATAGCTTATTGTTATTATTCACCGGAAAAAGAATATGGGTATATAGCCAAAGAATACGAAACCTTCCAAGAAGCTCTTTCTATTTTAGAAGAAGAGAGTAAACAGGGCGGTACTCAGATTGCTTCTGAAGATATTTCTATAACTCAACCGAAATAGAATCTGTTAAAACGGTGCAAATACGGTGCAGTGAACTTGGTAAACAACCGGTATCATCCAACACAAACCAATAGACTTCGTCCTATTTCTTCTCTAGAATGTTGCTCATTATGATTGGATATTATTGGTTATACTACTGATACAGCTCCCTGTCACTCCGTCTCTGTAATGGATACGTTGGTTCGAATCCAACCGCCCCCATTCCCCCGGACAACTCCTATATGAAATGAGGGTAGAAAATAGCTCAGGAATCTATACAAATAGCTTTTTACCTTCTAATTTTAAGTTCTGAAATACTAAATTCAGCGATTAGCGTGTTTCATACACTTCAGAACTATTGAAGAGTTCTCTTACTTTAGATGCCTATCTCATCACTAAATTAGCTGTAATATAGAAGTTTTTATCAGTTTTTTCATGGCGTTCAACTTGTTTTACTATATATATCATTTTTGAAGGTTTAGATATCAAAAGTATGTTAACAAATAAAAGATGTGCAAAACGTATATCAGATAGAAGAGGATGTCAATTTTTAACATTTTTAAAGTATACATGTGATTGGTACGGAAGAAACATAGTAGATTAAGCTCTTGGAGCTCGTATTAAACGAACACTTAATTAGCAATGGTTGTTGAATGAGGGATCCTTTTCTTGAGAGTTGGGAGCTGTCACAATAATCGCTATACTCGTCTAAATACTCCAAATTATAAAAAGATTATTATATTATTTAATGGTCTAGATAAGATCTGATATTCAATAGAGTTTTTAAATTTTTAGAAAAGATTATTTAAATCATTAGTTTTAAATTAGATTCAAATAGGGTTTAAGAATATTAATATTATAGCATTTTTTTTCTGTCTTTGATAGGATGATGATGAATTTACTTTAATATTAAGGAGGCTTGAAATCTATGAGTTTTCACAATCGACTTGATTCGCGCACTAAAACAAAGATTGAAATTGCTTCAATTAATACATTTGCAACACAAGTATATGCTTGGATGGCAGTAGGTCTATTAGTAACAGCTGTTGTTGCTTGGGCTTTATTTTCAACAGGAGCGTATTTATACTTTGGCTCCGGGGCAATTTTACTGACAATTTTAGGAACCCTCGGAATTGCCATAGCTATTCGTGCCGGCATTTCTCGTTTTTCTTTTACGACTTTAGCCGGCTTATTTATAGCTTATGCCGTTTTAGAAGGGATATTTTTTGGCTCTATTCTGCCTGTATATGCCGTTGCTTTTGGAGGCGGGCTTATTTGGACAGCTTTCGGTACTGCCGGAATTCTCTTTACTATTGCCTTGTGTTTTGGGATTTTCAGTAAATCTGATTTGACCGGTATTGGCAGGCTACTCTCTATAGCTCTTATAGGGCTTATTGTGGTGACTCTAGCTTATTTTATCGTACAGTTTTTCGTCGCCATACCCTGGCTATACTTACTAATATGTTATATTGGATTGATTATTTTTATTGGACTTACTGCTTATGATGCGCAGCAAATACGTCATATGAGCAAGCGAGTAGACGGGTATTCAGTAGCTTCTTGTAAGCTCTCTTTGGTCATGGCTTTAAGAATGTATATTAATGTAATCATGATCTTCTGGTATCTATTACAAATTCTTTCTTTTTCAAGAAGATAGGTTCTATGATGCCATCATACAATTTCTGGTGGCATTTTTTTTATTCAAATAATTGAGCTGCAAAAGCATCAGGATCAAAAGATGTGATATCTAAATGAGATTCCCCTGTTCCAATGAATTTTACCGGAATATCTAATTCACGTTGAATAGATACGACGGTTCCCCCTTTAGCTGTTCCATCCATTTTACTTAAGATAAGGCCGGAAATAGGAGTAAATTTATTGAACGTTTTAGCCTGTTCAAGAGCATTTTGTCCGGCAGTTGCATCTAAGACAAGAAGAGTTTCATGGGGAGCTCTTTCGACTACTTTTCCACATACTTTTTTAATTTTTTCTAACTCTTTCATTAATGAAGTCTTAGTATGCAATCTCCCTGCAGTATCAATTAAAATAATATCAGCATTCCTAGCCTTTCCTGCTGTAACAGCATCAAAGGCGACGGCAGCGGGATCACAGCCGGATTGTCCTTTGACAATATCGACATTAAGGTTCTCTGCCCATAAGGTCAGTTGTTCTATAGCTGCTGCTCGGAAAGTATCCGCAGCAGCAATAAGTACTTTTTGTCCTTGGGATTGATAAAAATGGGCTAGCTTGGCAATCGAGGTTGTTTTACCATTGCCGTTCACTCCAACAACCAGAATAACAGTAGGTTCGGTATTAGGAGCGAGTTGTAGGGATGAGGAGTGTGCTTTTAATAGAGAAGTAATTTCTTCACACATTTTTTGAAGAAGTTCATCACTAGTTAAAGAAGCATTTGAACGGTACCAAACTTTAACTTTCTCAACTAAATCAAGAGCAGTCTTATTTCCAAGATCGGCTTCATAAAGTATTTTTTGTAATTGCTCTAAAGTTTCTTCATCAATTTTTTTGCTAAACAGGGAACGGATTTTATTTCCCAAGAGAGATCCGCTTTTGTTAAAGGCGGATTTAAAAAAATTCAATACCATTATTAAAGACCTTTTTAAGTTGAATGAAATGCATAATTTAGCACATAAGGAAAATAAAGAAGTAGGCTAAAAACTTTTTTAGATGAAAGGTTATAGATGAATCTTCACGAATACCAAGCAAAAACAATTTTACAAAAATATGGCATTGATTTCGCTCCTTTTGGTGTGGCATCAAATCGAGAAGAAGCTGATGAGATTGTTGATCGCTTAGGTTTGCAAAAAGCTGTTATTAAAGTTCAAGTACATGCCGGTGGTAGAGGAAAAGCCGGTGGTGTAAAATTTGCTAAAGGTAAAGAAGAAATTTTACAAATAGCCGATAATTTAATTGGATTAAAAATCGTTAATAATCAGACCGGTAAAGAAGGGGTAATCGCTCATAAGGTTTTAATAACAGAGCCTCTGGATATCCAAAAAGAATACTATGCCGGTATTATTATCGATCGCGAGAAAAAAGTACCGACTCTGATCCTTTCTCCGGAAGGAGGAATGGAAATTGAAGAAATAGCTAAAGATATGCCCGATCGAATTTTGACCCTCCCACTATACCCAAATGGAGAGTTGAAACATTTTCAAATCTTAGGGATTGCGAAATTTATGAATTGGACCGGAGATATTGCCAAGCAAGGCATGGGAATCCTTAAAGGTTTATGTAAAGCCTTTGTTGAATTAGACGCATCCCTTTTGGAAATCAATCCTTTAATCTTAACTCCGGACGAAAAAGTTGTAGCACTTGATGCCAAACTTAGCATCGATGAAAATGCCCTTTATCGCCAAAAAGAGGTTTCTGATTGCTATGATCCTACTCAAATTTCTGAATATGAAGTAAAAGCAGCTGAATTTCAATTAGCTTATATCGCTTTAGATGGAGACATAGGATGTATGGTTAATGGAGCCGGTTTAGCCATGGCTACGATGGATATTATTAGTTTTTACGGAGGCACTCCGGCTAACTTCTTAGATGTGGGAGGCAGTGCCGATAAAGAGAAAGTGGCCCAAGGATTTAAAATCATTCTTTCTGACCCAAAGGTTAAAGCTATTTTAGTAAACATTTTTGGCGGTATTATGAATTGTGCGACCATTGCCGGTGGCATTCTTGCAGCGGCAGGAGAAATCACGAATATGGTTCCTTTAGTTGTTAGGATGGAAGGAACAGATGTAGAAGAAGGTCGTCGATTACTGCAAGAATCAGATTTAGCGATAATATCAGCAACCGGTTTAGCCGAAGCTGCGAAATTGGTGGTTCAAGAAGCTAAATAAACAAAGGTTCTTTTATGTCCATACTCATCAATAAAAAGACAAAAGTTATCACTCAAGGAATTACAGGCCGAGCAGGACAATTTCATACCGAGCAATGTTTGAAATATGGTACTCAAATGGTCGGGGGAGTTACTCCCGGAAAGGGAGGTGAACCGAGTCTCGGACTGCCTGTTTTTGATACGGTAAGGGAAGCCAAAAAAGCTGTTGGCTGTGATGCTACGATGATTTTTGTACCTGCTCCTTATGCAGCTGATGCTATTTTAGAAGCAGAAGAGGCCGGAATTGCTTTGATTGTCTGCATAACCGAAGGCATCCCTGTTTATGATATGTTAGAAGTCTCTAACATAATGGCCAGAAGTCGGACGAGCCGACTAATTGGTCCGAATTGTCCCGGTATTATCACTCCCGATGAATGCAAGATTGGTATAATGCCCGGTTATATTCATAAAAAAGGGAAAATAGGTATTGTTTCCAGATCGGGAACATTAACATATGAAGCGGTATGGCAAACAACACAATTAGGTCTTGGGCAGTCGACTTGTATTGGTATTGGAGGAGATCCTTTAAACGGAACTCATTATGTCGATGTCTTAAAGATGTTTATGGAGGATCCTGCCACTGAGGCCGTTCTATTAATAGGTGAGATAGGTGGTAATACAGAAGAGCAAGCAGCTGAATGGATTAAATCCAATCAAACCAAACCGGTAGCTGCGTTTATCGCAGGTATGATGGCACCGCCGGGAAAACGTATGGGACATGCCGGTGCAATTATTTCGGACGGTAAAGGAACAGCCCAAAGCAAAGTAAGTGCTTTTGAAGAAGCCGGGGTGATTATCTCCCGTACCCCTGCTGAAATGGGCGAAGCTGTTATGAAAGCTTTATAGGTATATTATGTTATGTTGGCCCGGGCGAATACCCATCAAAATCCATCCGGTTTTTTGGCTTTTCGCCGCACTTATCGGTTTCTTTGCTACTCTCAATTTTATCTATATGTTGATCTGGGTCATTGTGATCCTGGTTTCCGTATTAGTACATGAATTTGGGCATGCCTTAACGGCTAAAGCATTTGATCAACGGGCTCGCATCGAATTAATCGCTTTAGGAGGCTTAACTTTTCATGAAGGAAAAAAATTAAAGCTTTGGCAAGATTTTGTCATTGTTTTGATAGGACCCTTAGCTGGGCTGGTTCTTTGTGGTATTACCTATTTCTTGGTGAGATTCGTGCCGGCTGATATGCCGATTCTGTTGTATATTCTTTTGATTTTTGTTCGTATTAATCTTTTTTGGAGTTTAATAAATCTCTTACCCGTCTTACCATTAGATGGGGGGCAACTATTACGCATTATAATGGAAGGAATATTTGGTTTTAGAGGTTTAAAAATCACTCTATTTGTAGGTGTTGTATTAGGAATTGGTATCGGTATCGGATTCTTTTATTTTGGAGCTCTTTTAATAGGAGCGATCTTTTTGCTTTTAGCCTTTGAGAGTTTTACTTCTTGGAAATATTTTAAACACATGACAAGTGAAGATAAAGACACAACACTGATTCATAGCTTAGAAGAAGGGGAAAAAGATTTAATAAAGGGTAACACGGATGAAGCTTTAAAAGAATTTGAAGAGCTGCGTAAAAAGTCTCAAAGGGGGCTTATTTATATAGAAGCCAGCGAGAAGATAGCATATTTATTGGAACAAAAAGGGGAGCGGAAAGCAGCCTACGATATCTTAAAGGAATTGAAAGAAGAGCTTTCAGGAGAGGGCAGACACTTATTGCACTGTCTAGCTTACCATAATAAAGACTATATCCTTACTTTAGAATTAGGCAAACGTTGCTTTCAAGATTTTCCTACTCATAATGTTGCTTTGATTAACGCTTTGGTTTGTGCTTCTTTGGATCAAACCAAACCGGCTATAGGATGGTTAGAATGCGCTATTCGTGAAGGTCTCCCTACCATATCAGAAGTTTTTGAGAAAAAAGAATTTGATAAAATACGAGAAAACCCGACCTTTCAAGCTTTTATGAAAAATTATCATTCTTAGAAAAATGGATCGTTACAGTTGTGTATAGTAGTTTAAATTATAAATTTTACTAATAACTCGTTCACCACTCATTCAAGATTTCTGCATAACTGACTTGATAATATTTTTTAAAACCCACTGATTGTCTAAAGGCCCTTTCAACATCGAAGTGCAACAAATAGGAAAAATTTTAAAATGGCCAAATGCCGGTAAAATCTCTATAACCTGATGTTCCTTATGATACCTTTTTAACACAGTCTATTTTATTAAACCTAATGCAATGAAGATTTCAGCATACAGCTGTCACCTACATTAGCTATCGGCACACAGTTTATTTTTATTGATTTCATAAAACTATACCTACTGTTTTTGTTTATTTCACTAATATTATCATGTTATTTTATTAATAAATTTAATCCATAATTTCCACAAGTCATTAATAATGATCAGTATACGGAAAAAAAATCAATAATATGCATAATTAATTGTATCAATAAAACACATTTAGTTATATAATTAATTGCACACAAACTAACGACAACTATTAAATAAAAAAACAATTAATATAATTAGTGGTCTGTTGAAAACAGTATTGCAAGTCCTTGATTAGTTAACAACCTCTACAGCTTATCAGTGACTTAGGTGAACTTTTGAAATACACTTATGATAGATGGATATGTATAATATAATTAATATGATAGGTGATAATGTTACTAACGTAATTTCATTTATCAATGATAATTCTTCCCCGGTCAATATTGCTGCGATAACATGTCCGCTGCTATTTGCGCTAGCTGTCTTAAAATCACCGGGCCCGGAATTATTTAAGATCAATTACGAACGAATAACTATGATGGCTATTCCTAAGATACGTTTAATCCTTGAAAACCAAAGAAATACAATAGAGCGCATGGTGCATAATTTATTTATGCATCCGGAATTGAGAGATAGATCTCTTTTGGATCGTATTTTAACAATCCCTGAAGGCCACATAGAAGATGTTCAGATATTTAATATTGATGACTTCAATAGAACACGCGTCTTGGAATATCTTATGCTTATTTCTGAAGATAAACGTAAACAATTCATTCAACAGGCTCGGACGTTTATCACAACAGAGACGGATCCCTCTAATGGACTTATAGTCTTAGGATATCTTATAAATTTTTCTGAAGATCAACGTGAACAATTCATTCAACAGGCTCAGACGTTTATCACAACAGATACGAACGCCGCTACTAGATTTCTAGTCTTGAATACTATTGCAAATACCCGTCACGATCAACGGGAAAATATCATTCACCGGGTTCGGATGCTTATCACAACAGATATGGAGTTCTGTGATATAATTAAAATCTTCGAAGCTGTTCAAATTATTACAGATTTGGAGGCTATTCTAGGAGAGACTCTTCTGGGATACACTATCCCTGAAATTCTATGCACAGATTTAATAGAAGATGTTCTGGATCTAACCAAATCAGATCAAGATTTTTTGAATACAATAAAAAATTTGCAGGTGGCTATAACGTTGCTCCCTAACAATCAGCTTGAAATTTTAATGCCAAATATTCAGAGTTTGATTGCATCAGATCAGAATTATTTGGATATAATGAGAGCCTTCCGGGATGCTTTATTTCCCCCTGAAAATCAAGGTGGAAATCCAATACAGAGTGAGACTCAACTCGAACTTTCAAGAACGGAGTTTCAAGAAAACTCTAAAGCTCTTTTATTAAATTATGCTAAAGAGATAATTGATTACGGATCCGGGCAGACGCCTTCTATTTCATACACAGACGAGAAGGGGCAGGACGTAGGAGGACTTACAAGAGATTTTATCACAAACATTTTTCTTGAAATATATACTAACTCTGAAGTATTCAATACGAAATCAATAGATGATCAGGGTGTCCTGATTCATCTTGATGATGCACAGGATAGCGAGATTTCTAAGGCAATCGGAATTATTTTAGGTACAGCCTTAATCAATCAAACATTCTCAATAGGAAAAGGTTTTCATCCCGTTTTATTTCATATGATTAAGATTCTTAATCAAAAAGACTTTCAACACATCCCGGGCAATATTCAAAGTATAGCAGATCTAAATAAGCTGTTACATAAGGAGTCGTCAGGTAAAGTATTCACTAAGCTCTTTGATAAATATATAGAAATCATTTATCCTGAAGGTCTTGCCGGGATGAACAATAAAGAGTTTTTAGAAACTTATCCTGAACCTCATCAAGTGATTCGGTCTATTGCCCTCATTGCAAAGCACATGTATAATTATCTTGTCAAACATGATAATGGTTGGGATGCGGTTGCAAAGATAAGTCATGAAACCTTATCTAAGAGATTAGAAGGAGAGATCTCCAAACAATTGTTAAAAACATCGATTCAATCAAACAATGAAAATTTAACTGCATTAATAAATAACTGGGTTGATTCGGCAAATGATGATCAGTTAAAGGAGTTTCTTCTTTGTGCAACAGGATCTTTCACTTTATTACCTCAACAAAAATTATTTATGGAGCGAGTGAGCAATTCCAATCAATCATTTACTTTTCATACTTGTTCCGGAACGGTAGAAGTCAGCATTGATACCACGCAGCCTCCGGATCAAGCAACATTCAACTGTCATTTAGATACATCTATTAGCATGCCAAATGAATTTCAAATACTATAATACCGGGTGTTTACCGGCTGTGTGAAAACAGCAAGTAAGGTAGTTGCATCTATATAGTGATGAAAATTATTATTTAAACCACTATGCATCATGCATGGTCATTATGTTCTATGTGAGCTTTCCATTCCGGTTTTTTAAAATGGTGAACAATAAGCGGTATCGCAATAAGAACAGCGATGCCTATGATTAAAAAAGATTCATAAAAAATAAGACTGCCTGATTGTATTTGATCGGGAGGAACAAAGCCAATAAAGAAGGTAGCTATTGATGCGATTAATCCAAGGCCTGCAACTAACCACATTCCCAACTTCCCTCCAAATACTTTATAGGACCGCTCCATTGTGGGTTTAGAATATCTAAGGCGAATACCTGCTGCTAATAATAGAATATAAAAGATCAGGTACACTTGCGTTGTTAAGGCTGTTAAAATCCAATAAGAGCTGTTTATATCAGGCATAATAATAAAAATAAAAGCTAGCGGTGTGACGATAACACCTTGAAAAAGAAGAAGCGCTATCGGCACCTGCTTTTTATTTGCCTTTTGGAAAAAAGGAGGCAAAATACCATGTCTTGCTGTTATATAAAGTCCTTTAACAGGTCCAATAATCCATGTACTTACTTGACTAAATGTTCCTAGGGCCATACAGGAAGCAATGACAGGAATTAACCAAACGAGGTTATAGGCTTTTAAAAATATGCTAAAAGCTTCCATAACGCCTGCTACTAAACTGATTTGATTTTTAGGGATTACAATGGCAATAGCTAAGGAAGCTACCACTAATAAAATAAGGATGATCACAACAGAGCATAAAATAGCTTTAGAATAGTTCACTCTTGGATTTTTAACTTCTCTTGCATGTACAGCGCTCATTTCAATACCTGCAAGTCCTAATACCACTCCGGCTATAAATACTAAATTGCTTACATCAAAATTAGGTATAAAAGAATCGAAGCTTAATGAGATTTGACTCCGGTGTCCTGAGGCTATCCAAACGATACCCATCAATATAATAAATAAACCCGGAAGAACCGTTCCGATTAAAACTCCTATAGTACTCACCCAGCCGGAAACTTTCATGCCTAACAGATTAATGAGAGTACACACCCAATAAATAACCAAGATGGTAATAAGCAGATACACTTTATTGTGAGCTAAGTCCGGATTTATGAAGTAAGCCATAGTGGCAGCAGCAAAAGCCAAAACAGTTGGAAACCAGATGATATTTTCGATAAACTGCATCCAAATAGCTAAGAATCCCAATCTAGATCCAAAAGCTTCCTCTATCCATATATATGCTCCTCCTGCCTTAGGAATAGCAGTCGCAAGTTCTGCTGATACTAAAGATACCGGAATGAAAAAAGCAATGGCTGCAATGATATAAATAAAGACAAGTCCTAAACCATATGTGGAAGTTAACGGCAGTCCTCGCAAGCTGGTAATAGCCGCTACATTAATCATGGTAAGGACAAAGACGCTTAGCACACGTCTTGAAGGGATAGATGAAGTATTCATAAATATTTCTAATATCAAGTTAAAGATATCAAAAGCAAGTCCAAATGCTTACAACGTATCAAACAGCTTAAGGTAATAGACTTTGATTGAGGACGGTTTGCAGCACTTTATTCTGTAATATGCGTGAGAAAAGAGTCGCTTTTTGATGATCTTCTTTTTGATTGAAAAGGTAGACGTCATAAAAGGAGAGGGGATTTTCAGGTAATTTCTTTTCCCAATTTGGTTGAGATGAAATGTTATGGTTCAATAATTTTAGATGGCCTTTTCCGGAGGGATGAAAAACATCAGCTCTAATCATTTTAGGAACAAGATTGATTTCATTTTCTTCAATGACATTGTATAGAATCCCTTGTGTGCCTTTTATTTTGGTTGCAAAGGTATTTATAATAACAGAACCTTCAACTTCGATATGATCAGCGGTAACACCAATAAGCACACTATTTTTTATAGTGCCTGATTTGATTGTACAGTTGATAAGACAAGATTGTTCATCAATTTTTAATTCTTTTATTGGTAAATTATCCTGTTTGTTGTTTGATACGGCAAAGAATGAACGAAGAGCTAGAGCTTCATGATCAGTATCTGTTAACTTTAAGCTATTCTTATAAAAAGAATCGATATTCCCATAATCCCACCAGTAACTATTACTTCCAATATCTACAGCACCAAAAAAACCTAAATCTGTATGATGTTGTTGAAACTGCGATTTAAAGTTTTGCATGCGTTGATAATGAGATTCCATTTTATTAGAAGGCTCTATTTTTTGAGACATAAGAGAAAAGTAGGTATCGGAATCTAAAGTTAGAGGCATCCATAAGTGAGGATCGGTATCTAATTTAGTATTTTTTTGTGCTAATTCCTCCTTAAACTCTTTTAAAAGGGCTTGAAGCATTTCTAAAGATAAACTAAAAGAACCCAGGCTAATACCAAGTTTATTCTTGGCGTCAAATTTATTTTTGCCCTGCAGCTGTAAAAACGTTTCATATTTGAGTTTTTCTAATTGTTTCGCCTCATCATCTTTATCAATGGGAATAAGTCCATAGCGATTTAAGCCTCTTATCTTCCAAACATCTTCTGAAGGATGATCAATCTGTTGCATGTAAATATTTATATGATGTTTGGCATTCTGATTTAATTCTTTACTCGGAATAAATAATTGATCGCCCCAAAAAACAGATAAGCGTTTCTTAGTGTTATTGACAAAGATAGCTGTTTGCTTGATCACGGCTTCTAGGAGAGTGATTGCCAAGACTTCTGTTCGATGAAGAACAGCTCCCGGCAATTTAACTTTAGATTTACTGTTCTGTTCACTACCCGGCAGAGGAGCCAGACGAGTGCCTTTCCCCGCTGTATGATAAAGAGCGATAGAAGCCCCTTCGGCTAATTTTTTAAAAAGATCAAACCCATGTCGCTCTTTTGCCGTTTGATTCGCTTCATCAAAAGCGAATAACGTGCCTAGAGCATTACCGGCACCACCTGCCCAGTCTTCATAAATAGCAAAGACATAGGCGGAAGGTTTTAAAATTTGCCCACGCATATCATCCAGTCGTTTTTGCCAGAATTTTTTTTCAAATTCACTATTTGTAGCAACAATAATGATATCCATTCCTTGCGAGATGACATGCATCTTTTCTATGTTTTTTAAAATAACTGATTCTGAAGGGTTTCTTTGATGAGATATATTCATGATTCAGGATTAGTTTAGATTAATCGATACAAAACGGGTTACTTTACCATATTTTACTAATAATAGAACCCTTTGGTTAGTAGGATTATGTTTTAATGCGTCGTAAAATTCCTTGATATCACTAATATTTTTCCTATTAATAGCTAATATTAAACTACCCGGTAGTATCCCGGCCTGTACTCCGGGAGATTTATTGGCTACTTTGGTAACCAAAGCACCTTTTTCCCGGGAGCTATACCCTAGTTGTTGGGCATATTCTTCAGAAAGATCTTCGACAAAAAATCCTAATTTATTAGCTATTTCACCTGCGTTTTCTTGAGTTGCTTCTTTAGGATGTTGACCTATGACCACTCTTATATGTTGGTTTTTTCCATCTCGGTTAACCGTAAGGTGCATGGGTGTACCCGGATCCATCAAGGCAACACTACTACTAAATGAAATCAGTGATTGAATAGATGTGTTATCATATTTAACGATAATATCTCCCTGTTGCAAGCCTGCGTCTTGTGCCGGTGAATGAGGCGCTACTTCAACTACGACCGCACCATGGTGCTCTTCAATATTAAAAGCTTGAGCAAGATCCGGTGTTAACGGTTGCAGTGCGATGCCTAAAAATCCGTGAGTGATTTGTCCATTTTCTATTAATTGGTTTTTGATATGCTTAACAATATTGACGGGAATAGCAAAACCTATTCCCATAGGTATACCTTTGTTTGTGAAAATAGCTGTGTTAATACCAATGACTTCGCTGTTAAGATTTAACAGTGGTCCACCGGAATTACCGGGATTAATATCTGCATCTGTCTGAATAAAGTCGTCCCATTTGGTTATATTGAGATTGCCTCTTCCTGTTGCACTAACAACTCCAACGGTTAAAGAAGCCCTAAATTCAAAAGGATTTCCAATGGCTACAACCCATTCACCAATTTCGATTTCATCAGAGTTTCCAAGTTCAAGAAAAGGGAAATTTGTTCCTTCTACTTTTATAACAGCCACCTCAGTATTTGGATCTAAGCCCACAATACCGGCTTCATATTCTCTTCCGTCTTGTAAAGTAACCGTGATTCTTTCAGCATCTTTAACAACATGGTTATTTGTAACGACATAACCATCGGAGCTAACAAAAAAGCCTGAGCCCGTTCCTTGCATTACCGGCTGTTGCTGTGCTTGAGATGTTCGTGGATTGCCAAAGAAGCGATAGAATGATTCTTGATTAAAAAGATTATTCTCAGAAATGCCTATATGATTTTGTGTTTTAATAAACACAACAGCCGGGATTGCTTTTTTAGCAAAACTTGTAAAGGCTTTAGAGGTTTCTTTTAAAATATTAATGCCTTCTAAAGCTTCTGTTTCCTTATTTTCTTGTTCGAAATGCGTATTTTTGGCGGTTAGCGTAGCAATAGAGATGAATGAGAAAAAAGAGAAGCCAAGAAAAAGAGCTGTACATCTGCTTGCTTTAGAAAATAATTGCTTTGAAATCACTCTTAAACCTCCTTGCTTTTTCAAGTTGAAAATATACCATTTTAACCACTTGATGAGATAAACCTCAAGTTCATAGTTATTTCAATTGTTTAGTTTATAAGTTTTATTTTTTGATAAAAGTTATAAAACGCGTCATATTGTTTTTATTTCTAAAGAAGACAGTTTTGCTTTCTTTAAAAGGAGATTTTCTTTTTCTAAGAAATTTTTATCGGCAAAAGAAATAATAACCCCATCTTTCATTTTCGGAGCAATATGTTGGGCTACTGCCGAACGAATGTCTTTTTGATTGGCTTGGATTAAGCGGTCGCGAAATTGTTGTCGAGTTTCTTGGGTTTTTCCTTCTTTTAACCAGCAATAAGCAGTCAAAGTATGGCTCCCGGGAGATATAGGGCCGTCCATCTTTTGCAAGATGCCCAGCTTTGCTTCTTCAATATCATTTTCAGAAAATTGATTATCCATAATTTTTGTTACAGCATTATGAAATTGTACAACACTATTAGCAAGATGAGGGTCTCGATATGTGAAAAAGTAAAATTTACCCGTGTTGCTTTTATTAGAAGCTCCACTACCATAGGCGCCACCTTGCTCTCGAATAGCACTATGCAATGTAGTATTATCAAAAAGTCCGGAAGCAAGGCTTAAGAGAGGGGAAGCCGAATGCTGAAGTGGGATTGTATCAAAACACATACAGATAAAGGCAACAGGTGAAGAGATGATACGCCCTTGGCTATGGATTGGTTCAATTTTATAGTCCGGTTTAAAAGCTTCATAGGGTTTTGTTTTTAAGTTCGTAAGCCCATAAAAATCTCGATCTTGTATTTCTTGATAGTTTTTTTGATCACAAGCGGTAACAATATCAAAATTTTCAAGACATAACAGCTGCTCCTTTAACCTCTGCATTGTTTCACTAATAAACGGAATATTTTTTTTGAAGTCCTTAGCTAATTTTTTGATATGATGAAAATACGATAATCCATACCAATCATTTAGTATCTTACAAGGAGTATTCAATGAACTTGAAGCTAAAGTGGTAGCATAACGCATAGCGCTATGGTTGACATCGTTTTCTAAGTCTGTAACATGTTGGGATAATAGTTCTTCAAGACGAGCTAAGTCAGTGAAATCGGCAGTTTCTAACATATCGATCATTAAGGGATATAATTTGTCAGCTTTTCGTTTTAAAGCTTTACCCTGCAAAGAGAGAGTCGGTCTTAATTTTGTTGGGTCATTGGCTTGACAATGTAGATCTAAAGTTACATGGATGCCCCCGGTATGCGATTGGATATATTCGAGATTTGATATATAATCACGTCCTCCACATCCGACTTGAGGAAGTAAATGAGAAAAAAGACGGACATAAGGGAGGTCTTGTTCGGAAATCTTAGGAAGAGGAAACATCACATCAGTATAGATAATATTGTTAGTAAAAGAATCATGGAAATATAAATTAGCTTCATTTTTTCGATCAGTAGCTATTGGTATTTGTCTCGCTTTTTTAGATACATCTTTTAAAGTTATTTTGGGTAAAACATCAATATCTTCTTCTTCTTGTTTTTTTTGAAAAGCACTTAATTCCTTTGCTTTTGCTTTGATCTGATTCTTTTTTTCTTCACTAAGCCTCTCTTTTATTTTTAATAATCGCTTACGCTCATTTTCAGCTTCTTTAGTTGCTAACTCTTTATCAGGGAAAAGAGTTAAAGTAACAAAATGAGGATTGTTAATAAGGTAACGTTTTAATAAATTCGGTAAATAATTAGGATCTTGAATTAAGCGATGTAATTCTTCAAATAGAGAATGAATCATTAAACTCTTCTCAGGTTCCGCGCCATGCTGTTTAGAAGGCGCTAATCGCATAAATAATGAAAGGCCGAAAGGCCCTTGATCTGAAGAAATTTCACTACGATGAAATTCTAACTGATGCAAAGCAGCTTCAATAAGATGCGAAGGGATTTTTCCGTCAACAAAGGAATTCAGAGTTTGAAAAACAATGGTTTTTACTTCTTCTAAAGATTGTTCCTTACAGCCTTCTAAAATAAGAATATAAGGTGCTTCGCAAAGATCTTCATCTAAAAAACCATAAGCGTTTTTACATAACCCGGATTTTAGTAGGGCGTATTTTAAGGGAGCAGCATCTGTGCCCATCAAGATAACTTCTAAAAGATTTAAGCCTAAAATATCGGTTTGTTCAGTCAGATGACAAGTCAACCATCCTAATGCAATAAAAGTTTTATCGGTTATGTCCTCATTGGGATTAGCAGGATAAGCTTGTTTAAACGTTTGCTCAGAGGTGTAGCGTTTTTGAAGAGGAATAGGGGGAAGAGGGCTCATTTTTTTAGCCTCTTTAAGGGCATGGGTCTCTATAAAGTCGAGATGCTCTTCTGTAGGACGGTTACCATAAAAATAGAAAAGACAACGCCCCTTTTGATAATATCTTTTATGGAAGTCTCGTAATTGCCGGTAAGTTAAATCAGGAATAACTTTAGGGTCACCTCCTGAGTTATAGTGATAAGTCGTGCCGGGATAGATGCCTGACATGATAGCTTCCCATAAGCGTGATATTGGTGAAGATAAAGCCCCTTTCATCTCATTGAAAACAATACCCTTATATTCTAAATCTGAATTAGGATCATCGAGGTTATTAAATTCTAAACGATGCCCTTCTTGTAGAAAGCTTAATTCATATAAGTTTGGTTCGAAAACAGCATCCAGATAAACTTCTAATAGATTTTCGAAATCTTTAGGTACTTGTGAGGCTGCCGGATAATAGGTCATATCCGCACCGGTTAAAGCATTGATATAGGTATTTAAGCTTCGCCTGCTCATAGAAAAAAACGGATCTTTAACCGGATATTTTTTTGAACCGCAAAGAACAGTATGTTCAAGTATATGAGCAACCCCATTGGAACTATCAGGTCGTGTATGAAAAGTTAAGCAAAAGGCAGTCTCTTCATCATCGTTGCAAATATGAATGACTTCAGCCCCACTGGGAAGATGTTCAATTTCTTTATAAACACACTGTAATTCATCTATATGAATGAGTTTGGTCAATTTAAAATTTTTGTAGGTATCCCCGACTTTTGATAATTTTAACATATTTTTTGACATGTAGTTCTTCCAAGAATAAGAATTTTAAAAACAAGATATAATTTAAGGATAGAGTCTAATATATAGCAGAATTTTTCCCAAAGCTTTTGAAAACAATCAAAAAAGATATCAATATTATGAGTGCTTCAAATTTAGGATTTCTGACAACTAAGCGAGAAAACCCCTGCTTAAGTATTGAGATGATCGCCTCTTAAATTAAATGAATATCATAATTTATATTTTTTTATGTACCTGATCAGTAGCGAAGAATATATCCTGTCGGCCGTCGCTATTGCTTTTTAGCTCTTGATAAACGGTAGATTTGCTTACTTTAATTGCTTTGCCTATGCAGTTAATTGAATCTCCTCTTTGTTTTAAAGTATATATTTGGCATCTTTGCTCATAGTTTAAATATCGGGAACCTTTAAGCATAAAAATCCCTCTATAATATTTTTTATCAAAAATTTACCATAGAGATTTTACCGGCATTTGGCTATTTTCAAATACTTTTTATTTGTCGCGCTTCGATATTATAAGGGCGTGATTCGCAGGGAGCAATGTAAGTACGCCAAAACCTATTGTTACGACAGGCAGCGGAAACAATCCAAAAGTTATCCGTTTGAAACTTAAGGGTGAAAGGTTGGATGCGTTTAAAATAGATTTTGTATTTGATGATATTGCTCTTAATTTTGGTATTGATTCCGGCGCTTCTTTTTTCTTAACCAAAACAACGGATTGTTATCCGAAGCCGGTTGGAAAAGCTAGTCGATACCGATTAGGAAAATCTTTATTTCCTTTCATATGTCTGAACAATTGGAAATGAAAAAAGATGAGCTAAAGGCATAATCTTAAATCACAGCGCTTTTAAGCGTTGTGATTATGATACATTCCTATATTTAAGAATTGTTTGGATTAATCGCTTCTGCTTCCAATCGATCTACGGTAAAGTGAACTTGTCCTAATGTATCAGCGGGCATTATTTCTAAATATCGATCAATTAAAGAAGATAAAAAGAGCTGTTTTTGATCTTCCGGTAATGGTTGCAAGTAAGGCAGCCATTGGCCGACAAAATTTTGAAACGCATCTTTTGAAGCAAACACATCTTCATATTCAACAAGCTCGACTCTAAGCGGTTTTAGTCCGGCATCTTCTAAAAGACCGGTATATTCATTTGGAAAGTAAAAACGCCATTCCGGTTTGAAATCGATGAAATAGCCGTACCACTGTTCCTTATTGATTAAATCTTTGATGGCTGTATCTAAAGCAGCCGGCATAGTAGGCATTTGGATCATGACATAGCCTAAAGGTTTTAAACTTTTTCGTATGCCTTGCAAGGCTGATAATTGATTTTGGACAAAATGCAAAGCTGTAAAAGATACCGCTACATCGAATTTTTGTTCGAAGTCTAAAGTAGCTGCATCTTTCAATGAAAAAGAAATATTAGTGATATCAGAAAAATTAGTTTGAGCGAAGTCAATCATAGAAGGAGAGATGTCAACTCCTACAACAGAGCCTTTCGGTAATAATTCGGCAATTGATGCTGATACATTCCCTGATCCACATCCAACATCTAATACTTGCTCATATCCAAGAAATTTATATCGGGCCAAGAAGGTATTAGCGGTATTACTTTGAGATTGAGAGAATTCATGATAAGTTTCGCCGTTCCACGTATCCGATACTGCTAGAATACAAGGAGAACTTAATAGGAAAAATGATAAGACAAATGCAAGCATTAGATTTGAAAAAACAGCCATAAAAAACCCTTTAACATAGGAGATGTTTAAAATTATTTAAGGGATAAGGCTACAAAGAATGAGGAAATTTGTCAATCCAGGAAAATGCTTCTTCAAATGATTTAGAGAATTGGAAGATGATTTCATCGCCTTTTTCCTTACCAATGACTTGAAGGCCAAAAGGTAGTCCGGCATCTGTAAATCCACAAGGGAGATTGCCTGCAGGTTGCCCACTAAATATTAAATGGGACTGTTGAAATCTAAGTGACTATTTTTCTAAAAAGCTGTTATGTTTTTTTTTAAAGGAAAGGTGTGGAATCAAATAGAAATGGTCAGTTTAGAAGATTTCATTCCCGAAACGCATAATTACCGTAAATTCGATCAAATTTGGTCTTTTAAATCTGTAGAGAAAAAGCTAAAGCAATTGGAGAAAAATAATCCTTATAAAGGACTCGGACTTCTTCGATTATTTAAATGCTTACTTCTTCAGTTCATGGAAAATTTAAGCGATCGAGAGCCGGAACGCTACATTCAAGAGAATACTGCAGCCAAGTGGTTGTGTCGCTTTAGTTTGAGAGAGAATACTCCTGATCATACCACTTTTTGTAAAGTTAGGCACAAAATAGGGACAAAGATCCTATCCAAAATTTTCGCTGACTTAAGAGATCAACTAAGAAAACAAAGAGTGATGAATGAGGTTTTTAGCTTCGTAGACACCACTCATTTAATTGCTAAAGCCAATTTATGGAAAGAACGAGATAACGCCCTACAAACCAAATACAAGAAATTAAATAATGAGGTACTACCGACGGTTGCCGGCGATAGACAAGCCCGTATTGGTTGTAAGGGTAATAATAAATTTTGGTACGGTTATAAAAAACATATCAACCTGAGTTTTGGGTTTAAGTTGTTGGTATTTAATGAAGGGTATATATGAAAATTGTGCTTTTATATATATATCAGCCAAAAGTAAAGGGATACAACAGGATTTTTAAATGAAAATTAATCTATCTATTTTGAATACAGTAGGATAAACCCACAACTCAAGTTACCTATGGTCATTTAAACCTAAAACTCAGGTTATCAGTGTAGATATGCAGAGTGGTTTAATTAATAAAGTAGCCATTACACCGGGTAATAAAACAGATGCTCAAGGTTTGGAACATGTCTGTCCTACTCAAGGAGCCATTTATGCAGATTAAAGGTTATTGTACGAATCCGGCTAAGCAAGTTGCGGCTAAACGTACGTGTCATTTAGCTGCTATTAAGAAAAATAATATGAAGGAAAAGAATAAAGACTGCGATCGATAGTATAGTGGTTTACGCTCGCCCTATGAGTGAGTTTTTTCTCAGGATCCTAAGCGTATCCGTTATCGTGGTGTTTCTAAAGAACCAATTTTTGGCCTTTATGCAAGCGATCAGCTTTAATTTAAAACGCTTATTTGGTGCTTCATTTCCCAAATGTTTGTTTAAATTGAAGGATAGCTATGTCTGTTCCGTTACATTTTTCGGCTTGCAACAGCAAACTCCTATAAATCGCTTTAAAAGCTTCTATAATAAACGATTAAAATCCGACCCGATTTTTTTCATTGCTAAATCCTAAAAACCTGTTAGATCGCAACACACCCTAAATAGACATTTAGTTTTGGATTCAATCTTTCTATACGCCCTAGAAATGCTTCTGTCAGCTCAACACAAGAAATTTCTTTTTTTAAAAGCAATTGTCTTAATTGATAGGCAGGCATAAAAAAAAGTTCATTTCCTTGAATCATGTGTTAGCCTTTTGGTCGTGGGACTTTAATTTGAGGAATACAATAAAAACAAACAGTAGAACTAAGGATAAGGTGATAAAAAAAATCGATATTGGAATTAACGTGTTCATTCTAAAAGCAGATAAAATAGCTGATAAGATAGCCCCCCATAAAGAAGGTCCGAAACCGGTTAAGGCAGCGGCTACTCCTGCATTTTCTTTGAAGACTGTCAAAGCTCCCGTGTTACAGTTGGGACTAATCATCCCTGTGCCAAGCGCGTAAAATACCATCGGTAGTAAAATAGCTAAAATATTGAAAAGATCTAAAAACGCTAAAATACAATATGAAATACCGGCTGCTATCATGATGCAAAGGCTAATGAAGATCATGGGGTCCGGGTGAACTCGATGAGATAATCGACGAGCAACAAAAGCTCCACCCATATAACCGATAACGTTGGCTATTAAAAGGTAACTGTAGGTTGCCTTATTCAAATGGATATTGATAATATAAAGAAAGGGAGCAACCGTGTAGTAACTCATAAGGCCACCAAAAGCCATACCGTAGATGAGGAGATATCCGACAAATTTTCTATGAGACAAAAGTGTGGTCATCGTTTTAAAAAAACCACTTAAATCTAATGTTAGAAGTTTTTTTCTGTTTGTTTCCCATAAATGTAGATAAGTAGTAAAAGATAGGAGGCCGCCAATAATAACGAGTAAAAAAAAGATTGCTCGCCAGCCTAACCAATTATCAATATAAGACCCTATAACAGGCGCTACCATTGGTGTTACAGCTACAATAATAGCAGATGTTGCCATGGTATGTGTCAGTTGTTTTCTATCAAAGTGATCCGTAAGCATAGAGCGTATTAAGACAGGGCCAACACCCATTCCAATAGACTCAATAAAACGACCAAGCGAAAAAAAGAAAATATTGAAAGATAACCCGGAAATAAACGCACCTGTAGTTGTTGCGATTAACCCTAAAAATAGTATGGGCTTTCTTCCGAAACGATCTGATAAAGAGCCCCAAATTAATTGAGATAAAGAAAACCCTAACAGAAAAAGAGAAACGGTTAATTTAACATAGATTTCTGAGGTATTAAAAATAGTAGAGAGTTGAGGTAGAACGGGTAGATAAATATTAACAGAGAGCCAACCAAATAAGAAAACTGAATAAGCAAAAAATTTAATATAACGTTCTTTTTTTGATTCTAACATATGCGATACTTAACACAATTATTTCCTGCTTGATCGTAGAGTCTTATATTTTTAAAATGCATGTTTTAGATTTAATTTCCGGAAATTAAAGAAATTAAGAACCATCTGAATAACTCACCTTATGCAAGGTTAGTATAAAAATTTTTCTATAGATATTAGAATTTTCTTTCAATTTTGAGGAGAGAACGTATCAAAAGATCTTTTAGATGTAAAACTAAATCAAGAGCTTTTTGAATCTCAGATAAAAAAGACCCGTGATATAAATGAACGTAATCGTTTATGTGTGCTTTTTTCACGAGATGACGGTCCGGAACCTGATCTCATTGCTCATGTTCTGCGCCTAAGCCGGTCGAGCGTTTATGAATATTTGAGGGAATTTCAATCAGAAGGAAAAAATCGGCATGATACTTGATTTTGCGTAAGGTTGAGTGAGGAAATGAGAAAGCCAATCAACTATCTATGAAGGTTAAAGAACTTGATATTATGCCTGACCATATACATATGTTTATCAAAACTCAACCCATTCAATCTCTAAAGTTTGCAATTGGTCAACTTAAAAGATACGGTAGTCATTTGTTAAGACAAGAATTCTCAAGTTTAAACGCTCGATCGCCTACATTATGGACAAGATATTAGTATGCTGATAATATGTATTTAAATGATCAATTCACTGAATCGGACTATTTTGAAATATTCAGCGAAGGCCAATCACTACCTCTTGTGACCTGTAGATTAAAAGATGATTCACAATTTACCGTATGTGATATATCCAAGAAATTACGACAACGAAGTTGAATGCTACCGGCTTATATATTACCTCTTCATGCAACATATATTGCCGTTTTACGTTGCGTTATCCGCAAAGGATTTAGTAGAGATATGGCAAAAACTCTATTTAACGGTATCATTTATGTGATAAAAAACCTTGAAAAGGAACCTCCCGGAGCAAACAAAGCATTAAATCCGGTAAGACATCAAGTATGTTAATTAAAATAGTTTTATAAATTATGGATCTACCTCAATTAAAACCTCTTAGTAGACCTTCAAAAAAATCCTACTTAATCTACACTTTAGCTGTTCTTTTTCTCTTTTATGAGATGGCCTTGCAAGTATCCCCTAGTGTCATGACCCACCAACTCATGAAGGATTTACAAATTGATGCCGCATCTCTTGGAGTTATGGCTGCTTTTTATTTTTATTCTTATACGTTGATGCAAATACCCGCAGGCCTTTTATTCGATCGTTTTAATCCTCGTATACTGATTACAAGTGCTATTATTATCTGTCTATTGGGCGCTCTATTTTTTGGCAATACCCATACGCTTGCTTTCGCGTCACTAGGTCGTTTCTTAATGGGTATTGGCTCAGCCTTTGCTTTTATTGGTGTTCTAGTCGTTGCTTCTCGTTGGTTTCCAAGGAAATATTTTGCTTTTTTAGTTGGCATCGCTCAGCTGCTGGCTGCGTTAGGAGCTATGGGTGGAGAGTTACCTTTAGCGGTTCTGGTAAATGTTTTTGGATGGAGAGATGTGATAACAGGGGTAGCGTTTATAGGAGCTCTTTTAGCTGTTTTCTGCGCCCTTATTATCCATGATCCTCCGCATTACAAAAAAATGCAAATCGGTCAACAAAATATCTTTAAGAGCATTGCAGACGTTCTTTTAAAAGGACAAACTTGGTGGATTGGTATTTATGCTTTTTGTTCTTGGGGCCCTGTTGCTGTTTTCGCAGCCCTTTGGGGAGTGCCTTATCTTATGCAACGCTATCATATGAGTAATACCGCGTCAGCTAGTGCTGTTGCTATGATTTGGATAGGACTGGCTGTTACCAGCCCCATTTTAGGATGGTATTCAGATAAGTTAGGAAAGCGCTGTCTATTACTTAGATTCTGTTCTTTAATTGGCTTGATCTGCTCTGTTTTAATTTTATACTTACCTAATTTGCCCCTGCTCGCAGCTTATGTCTTATTATTCGGATTCGGAGCAGCAACAGCCGGTCAAATCTTATCCTTTGCACTTGTAAGGGATATTAATCATAAAGGAGTAATAGCTACCGCTATTGGATGTAATAACATGGCAGTAGTAGCAGGTGGTGCTTTTTTTCAGCCTTTAGCAGGGCTTATCTTACGTTGGACTTGGGGCGGTTCTTTACTTCATAATATCCCGGTTTATAGTATTGATAACTATCACTATGCCTTGATGATTGTACCCGTTTGTTTTTTTGTGGGATTGATCATCAGTAGTATCTTTATTAAAGAGACCTATTGTATTCCAAAATATCAAGATTAACTTTGGTTAATAACCTTGTTTTATTTACGCGAACTCTTTAAACTTTTAGGGCTGATCTTGAAAAGAATAAGACAATTAGAATGATTACACAAGTCCAAACTAAAGAAGTTTCTTCATTTTTACCTAATCAAATTCATTTTAATGGTGGTAATAGTTATTTCGATACTGCAAGAAAAAGTAATGATTACGTAAAATATTTTTTTAGTGCGTTTGTTCGCTTTTTTCGTGATCAATTTTATTTTCCACTTAAAATGACTATACAAGACCCTTTTTTCATTAATTGTGATCTCTACACGCGCCATTTTGTTAATATGATTACAGGTAATAACTCTAACTTAGACCCAACCTTCCCCCTCCTCCCTAAAATAATTAAATATTTTTCTATAAAGGACGTGCCCGTTATTGTGGAGTTGGAGAATTCCTTTTTATCTTTCAAACCCGAATCATTGAATCTAAAGAAGAGATAAACGGTAATAAATTACGACTTATTTTATTCAGCTTTTACGGTAATCAGCAACAAGAAGGAATGGATCTATCTCCATGGGACCCCTTAAGTACAGATGAATTGAGCGCGGCCATTTTGGATATCTTAAAAGCTTATCAAACACAAATCCCTATTGATTCCATGATGTGTTTTTCAATAGGAGCATTAGCTTTTGACGGTCTTAAGCAAGTAGCTCCGGAAGATTTTCATTTTATTCCAAAAAACCTAATTTTCAATCGAGGTTTAACCTCTATTGAAAAGGTATCCAACCGACTTTTCTCTTTCCCCGTTAGTTCAATACTTTATCAACTCGCCCATTTTTTTAATTTAGACAGCAATCCGGAGAATGAATTGTTACAGTTTCTTAATAGAACACAGCAAGACGTTCCTTCCCTAGAAAAAAGAAAAATAGTTATCATTGAAGCAAAACACGATCAATATTTTTCAGGTGATGCCGGTTTCAATCCTGATTTTTCAAAACAAATTGCTCTAAAGGGATTTCCAACTTTTGAAGGAACTTTTTTTGTTCTTATCTTTCATCCTGCTGCCCATCATGCCATCCGATTAGACTTAATGATAAATAATCATAACTCAGGGACTATAACTGAAAAATTCCTTCCTATATCAACTAACGAATCGGTAGCATCTTCTATTGTAAATACCCTTATTTAAGGAAAATAACGGATTTCATACCTGTCTCATAATCGGAGGCAATAAAGATTCTTTAAATTCGATTACATATTTGCAAGCAGCTCCTCTCCTTTCCGCTTTTGTTCAATAAAACCGTATAAAACGCTATAAAAATCGGAATTATTTTAATTTTATACTTATTTATAAAAATGACTTTTAATCTGATACGATTTCTTAGGCCCCATAACCTTACAAATAAATTCAAAATGCTCTTTATCAATACAATTAAAAGTAACATCATATTGATCTTGTAAGCATTTATGAAATGCTTTTGCTTGCTTATTTCCATTAAATTCTAAAGCAACAAATAATTTTGAATCTTCTGTTAATATTTGTGATTTAGAAGATGTAAAATAGATCTTGAGATTATTTTGTGTTGCTAAATAAATATAATACCGGGTCGCATCTAAACTATTTTTTTGCACTAGATGATGCTTAACGTTTTCTTGATAAAACAACCGGTTATCATTGGATGAGATAAATTCCGCTTTGCCCAGCATGGAGCTTAACATTTTTTTAGTTTTAATATCATGGATCGATCTTTCAAGCTTCCACGACCCTAATAATTCAATATGAACGAAGTCCCAACGCATGCAGCAATTCTAAAATGATTTCGAAAGATACAAAGAGAAATAGCAACAACAGAGCGAACTTGCCACCGGGAAAAACATATGAAGAGGTGTATTTTTTATAATAGCGTCCTGAAAATACCATGAGTATAGGTAGTAAACCTAACAGGATAGAGGCACCGAAGCCCCCTGCTACACTTAAAGCTGCTATAAAAATATGAGGATTGATTATGGAAAAAATTAAAGGAGGAGCAAAAATCAAAAAGCAAAGAACTATTTTACCTTTTGGAGATTTCTTTATATTTAGCCCATCAGCTAAAAAATCTCTTAACCCTAAGGTCACGCCTAAAACAGAAGTAGCTAGTGCAAAAAAACCAAAATATTGACCGATAACAGCCACTACCTTCCCACCTAAAATTCCTCTCAGGGGAGGTATAGCACTATCACCGTGTTGTAAGGCTTCTATTAATCCCCCATTACCTTCAAGTGGGATAATACCTAAGATTAACCATTCCCATAATATATAAATGAGAAGAGGAATGAGACTACCCATTAAGATAACGAAACGAATAATTTTGGGTTCTCTTCTTAAATACATAGTGAGACTCGGAACAATTCCTTGGTAACCGAAAGCAGTAAAAACCACAGGAAAAGCAATCAGAGAAAAAGATATATCATAAGACATAAATCTTTCGGTTTTGACTAGTGGCAGTCCTAAAACGACAAAAGCAAAAAAAGATAAACCAAGTCCTACCATTAAAAGAAGATTCACACTCTCAACAGCTCTAGCCCCCAAGTAAATAAAAGGAGCGAACAGCGCAATAAATACGAGTCCTGACACCCAGTATGAAACGCTACCGCCTAATAATTCATTAATAAGAGAGGCGCTTCCTGCCACATAAGCCGTTGTTAAACTATAAAAGAAAAATAGGTAAATAAGCCAACTAAAGATTTTGCCAAAGCGGCCTAAAGTTGATTCTGCTAAAGAGATAATATTTGTTTCTTTATTCATCCACAAGCAAGCTTCCAGCAATAAGAGGCCGGTGGACGCCATAAATGCCCATGTAAGAAAATAAATAACAACAGAAGGTAAAAACCCTCCCAAACCGGTGATAACGGGTAGTGCTAACATTCCTCCACCGATAGAAGTACCGGAAACAAGTAAAATACTACCTATAATATACTGTGATTTAACCATGACTTTAGTATTCATTATTCTACGGTAACAGATTTAGCAAGATTTCTTGGTTGATCAATCTCAGTGCCTCTTTCTTTAGCCACATAGTAAGCAAACAGCTGCATAGCAACTGAAGTGGGAATACTGGCCAGCTCATCTATCACAAGAGGTAAATAAAAAATATCATCTGCGATCTTTTCCAGTCCTTGAGAGCCTTGTTCAGCAAAAACAATGACCGGTCCTTTACGAGCTTTGACTTCCATTAAATTATTGAGTATTTTGGAATAAGTCATCTTATCGGCACATAAGGCAACGGTAGGACAATTCTCATCAATTAAAGCAATAGGACCATGTTTCATTTCTCCGGCCGGATAACCTTGAGCATTGATATAAGAGATCTCTTTCAATTTTAAAGCAGCTTCTAAGCTAGCGGGAAACATATACCGCCTGCCAAGGAAGAAAATATTATTAAAATGGGCATATTTTTTCGCCATTTTTTTAATTTGGTCCGCTCTGTCTAAAACGTCTTGAACTTGATCCGGTAGCTCTTTCATCTTCTGAATTAATATTTGTCCATCATGTTTACTCATGTGTCTCATCCGAGCCATAAATAAAGTAAAAAGGGCTAAAATGGCTACTTGAGAAGTAAATGCTTTTGTTGAACAAACACCAATTTCCGGGCCTGCACATAAAAACAGGACATTATCAGCTTCTCTTGCAATAGTAGATTCTTCTACATTACAAACACCTAAAATTTTGGCACCTTTAGCTTTTAATTCTCGCATTGCCGCAATAGTATCCGCTGTCTCACCGGATTGACTAATTGCTATCACCAATGTATTTTCTTGTACGATAGAATTTTTATAACGAAATTCAGAAGAAATTTCGACTTGAACAGGAATTCCGGCAATATCTTCCAGCAGATAGGCGCTAACATAACCGGCATGCCAAGAAGTACCGCAAGCTAAAATCAAAATTCTAGAAACAGAATGTAGATAGTTTACATCAAAACTAAAATTTTCAAATTTAGCAGTACCGTATTCTTCCAAAAAACGAGAAAATAATGTTCTTTCAAGGCTTTTAGGCTGCTCAAAGATTTCTTTTAAAGTAAAATGCTCAAAACTACCTTTTGATACTTCTTCAAGAGCTCTTTTGATTCGATGCTGTTCTTTAATAACTTTATTTAATTGCATATCATAAACTTCTAATGAATTCTTCTTGATAACCCCCATCTCTGAATGAGAAAGATAAACCACATCGCGAGTATGCTGTATAAAAGCATTGACATCTGAGGCAACAAATATTTCTTTTTTTCCTAAACCTATTACCAGTGGACTCTCATGTGCAGCAATAAAAATCTGATTAGGAAAATCTTTATGGATAATAGCTATGGCAAAAGCCCCTTCCAATAAGGCAATCGTTTGCTGCATAGCTTTTAATATATCCCCTGTATAGCAATCTGCAATCAGTTGCGCAATAACTTCAGAGTCGGTTTCCGAATCAAAAATAACACCTTTTTTCTCAAGTTTTTTCCTGAGTATGTCATGATTTTCAATAATACCATTATGAACAACAGCTAATGAGTGTCCCTGATCAAAATGAGGGTGCGCATTAACAGGAGAGGGTTTCCCATGAGTTGCCCAACGCGTATGAGCAATAGTAGCTTTTGGCGTAAACGTTTTATCTTTAATCAGTTGCTTCAAACCGGCGATTTTGCCAACATCTTTATAACAGATTGCTCTGCTACCGATCACTCCGGCTATACCTGCTGAATCATAGCCTCTATACTCCATTTTTTTTAAACCTTTTAGAGTCACTCCAACAACATCTTTAGAACCTATATACCCAAAAATTCCACACATTCTATTCTGCCTCACCGATTTCGGCGTTCACTAAATTAGCTAGACTATCAGCTAATTCCAAACTCATTTTTTGTTGTGGACCTTCAACCATAATACGACACAAATTCTCCGTACCGGAATAACGAACTAAAACACGCCCCTTATCCATTAGAGTTTTTTGCGTACGCTCAATAGCTTCAGTAAGCCCCGGGATAGTATTTGGTGGTGGTTTAGATGTGACCCGAACATTCACAATCGTTTGAGGATACCGTTTAATAATCGAAGCGAGATCGGAGAGTTTAGAGTTTGTTTGAATCATGATTTTTAAGACTTGTAGAGCTGAGACTAGACCATCTCCTGTTGTATTCTGATCTAAAAAGATGAGATGACCACTTTGCTCTCCTCCCAGATTTGTTTGATGTTTCAACATCTCCCGGATAACATATCGATCTCCTACCTGTGATTTAATCACTTCAATGCCTAAATCTTCCATGCATTGTAAAAAACCAAAATTACTCATAACCGTCGCTACAACTTTATTATTTTGTAACATCCCTCTCTTCTTCATATCGTAAGCACAAATCGCTAAAATCATATCTCCATCAATGATTTGCGCTTTTTCATCTACCATGATAACCCTATCCGCATCTCCATCGAATGCAATACCAACATCAGCTTGATGTTCTAAAACTGCTTTTTGAGCTAAACCTAAATGCAGAGTGCCGCAATTATCATTAATATTTAATCCGTCAGGTTTATTTCCATATGCAAAAACGTTGGCATCCAACTCCGAGAAAGCTAAGGGAGCCACTCGGTAGCCTGCTCCATGAGCGCAGTCCAATACAACCTTAAGCCCTTTTAATGATAATCTTTTTGGAAGAGTTGCCTTTACAAATTCAATATACCGACCGTCTGCATCATCAATTTTACTATTTTTACCTACATCTTCATCATTAGGCAGGAAATCTTCAAAATTATTTTGTAGTACATATTGTTCGATTTCTTTTTCTAAAAGATCCGGTAATTTGTAACCGTCTGCCGTAAAAAATTTAATACCATTATCACAATATGGATTATGAGAAGCAGATATTACAATTCCGGCATCAGCACGATAAGCACGTGTTATAAAGGCAACACCGGGGGTTGGAAGAGGTCCTACCATCAAAGTATCAATCCCCATTGAACATAGTCCCGCTATCAGTGCATTTTCAAAAAGATAACACGAAAGCCTGGTATCTTTACCTATTACAACCCGTTTTCGATCCGAATCCCCTTTCCTTAAGATTTTACCAAAAGATCTTCCTAATGCCAGAGCTGTTTCTACGGTCATTGGATCATGATTAGCTCGCCCTCTTACTCCATCTGTCCCAAAGAGTTTTCTCATGATTCCTTCTTATCAAGTTCTCTATAATCAGTTACTTATAATTAATAAATCGTGTCTTGGAGCCGGTTTTTAACAATTAAATCATTTTAAAGACAAATTCGCGATAGTTATAGGTTTTTATCCTTTTCTTTTCAAGGATGTTGAAACCTCAAGAAGATCTCGTCATAACTAATTTAAAATAAGGTATTTAAATGTTTAGTTTACTAAATTAATTATTAAAAATTAATAAGCCTTTACTTTACTTTTTAATAAATATTTGATATAATTATTTTAAATAAAACATCAAATTACTGGCGCTTTAAATATTATAGAAAATGTCAACAAAAAATATAAAATTTTCAGATTTATCACCTGTTGTTAATCCTATCCCCCCGGCAAAGACAAAAGCCGGTCATCCTACCAATAATACTCCTGAACAAGAAAGAGTTCAAGACGCAGCCAATACAACACTAAAATCATTGAAAAATCGAGCATCTTCCCCTGCCGGTTTTAGAGTAGAGCAGGAGCAACTTGCATACGAGTATGGTTTTCATTTAATTAAAAACGATGCACATTCACCGAAGTTTTTTTTACCTTGCCTCTATAAAAATACAGAACGAATAGCTCTACCCATCTCACAATGGGAAGAAATTGCTGATGTATTTAGAGCGCAACTAGGTAGTTTACAAGAAGATTATAACAAAAAAAGAAGAACCGATCGTCTACCTGAAAAGAATGATTTAGATCCCGGTAATATCCGTTACATGCAGTTTGAAAGAGATGATAAGGGACAATTACAATTTACCTTCATGACAAATTCCGCGACTAAACAATTCTCTCAAGATCAGGAATGGAGATCTCATGAAGATAAAATACTATCTGTCACCGTAACAAATGAAACCGTTTTTAATTTAAAAAAAAACCTATTAACAGATGAAAAAAATCCTGTTGATATTGCACATTTTAAAAAACGAGGACTAAAACAATTTGTCACGATTGAAGGCGAGGGTGATGACCTAACCTTTAAACAAAGTCTTTTAAAAGTTTATTATTCTGCGGGTCAAACTAGAGGCCTCGATCCCGGCCATGAACATCTTATGCCTAAAAAATCCGATGAAATATCGGTACAATTCACCGAACCACAACAATTTGCACAAATATATGCTACCCATGCAAGAGAAGAACATGACGCATTTATAGAGAGTCAACAAAAACCCACTGAATCACATTCTTCTGAAGCTACTCCTACTGTTTATTTAGTTATTCCTCCTAACTATTCAAATGAACAAACCTTTCAAAGAGCTAATGAACGCTGGTTTCAAACACGCTTTCAACCTGCTCTACCTCCTTTAGGAGATAACACGGTAACTCTTGGGAAAATATTTGAACAGGCCCGCGGCGCCCCCAATCCGCAACAAATTCTAGTGCTTCATTCAGAAGAAACACAATACAATACTCTTAACCGGAATCATATGAGTCCCGATGATATCCAAATTTTTCAACACCCTGCTTTATATAGAACCTTAAGCAGGTGGGATACATCTCCTCTTGCTGACGGTAAGGATATTGTGACTGTCCTCATACCGGAAGAGCGTAAGCGTGTTAACTGTATTGGGTACCAATCCTATCCTCAGCAAGTACAAAGGCAAGTCTTTGATCCAAAATCAAGAACATTTAAAGAGAAACCATACGCTGAAAATCAAAAAATGACTTTTGTCGTATCAAATGAGTGGTTAGAAGATCGGATGAAAGCAAGATTCCTGGAATATGGAATACAAAAAGGCAACGCTCTTACTCAAACAGACAGCGAAAGTGATGACGCATTTCAAAAAAGAAAATTACTTGTTGAAAAACATGGTCTAAGAATCGATAAAGGAGACCATGAGAATGAGAATGATTATATCCAAAGAGTGACTTTTTTAGGTGAATTACAAATGCAATGTTTGATTGACCAAGAAAAAGTCTATCGAGCTGCAAAAGCCGCTCGTCAAGAAGATAGTGCTACAAATGCTGATTTAGACTCATCTATTGAAATGGTTGAACGACCTTGCGGTATTAATCTCGAAGCAAACTTAGTTATGGAATTTATTCCTGATACAGTTCTTGCAGCTGATGATGTAGAAAATACTCAACCCGGAGGCGCCTATACTCTTTTGCAACGTTCTCTTAGCATACGTACTCAAGCAGCCAGGAGAGCTTTAACAGAACATGATTCCTTCCAAATGCGTTTTACCAATTATTCTACAAATAAAAAGGAACAAAAACGACTAAAAAGTCGACTTGTTAAAAATATAGATGCTAACACTGCTCTCGATATCATTGAAAATTGCATTAATCTCATACAAATAGACCACCCCGGGTTTTTAAAAGGACATGATTTAGAAGGTTTAAATTCTGCTCAAAGGCTGGATTATCTTGAGAGAATGGATCCTCTTGCAAGAAGAACATTAGTTGAAGATTATTTTGTAACAAAATGTGAAAACGACACAGCAGCCTTAACTTCTCCGGAAAACCAAGCAACAAAAGCAATGTTTGAAAAAAGCCTATATCATTGTTTTGAATATCAGGATATTTGTAAAAAAATAGGTCGATTATGTATGGATCAACGTCTACATAACGACTATATTTCAGATGCAGCTAAAGCGGAGCTGCAGAAAAAAATTGAGACAATGACACTTAATGAGATGCAGGTTGTCGGAGAAGGAGTATTCATGCAATCTCTCGACAATGTGAATGCAAATACTTTGCCTCTTGAACTTACATTTATAGCTCTTTCTTTAATAGAACAAATAGCCTATGAAACAGCTAAGAACCAAAAGACTTTATAATATCGATTGAATCGTATCTGTTTATCTAAAATTTTATATGTAAGAGACATGTGCTCAGCTACTCTTTCTCAAGATACCGTAATCTTTTCCAACAAAAAAATGAATTGACTATTATAAAATTAATAAATAAACTATGTCTATTAATCACATCTAAAAAAATCGATCCTAATCACATAGAACATTACTTGTGCAGCCTCACGTCTATACTTCAAAATCGCATCCTATTCATACCGATCAAATTGATTCTGACGCTTTAAATGTTATCACTATTCTGCAAAAAGCCGGATATACGGCTTATCTTGTTGGCGGTACTGTCAGAGATCTCTTAATCGGTCATTCTCCTAAAGATACTGATATTTCAACTTCAGCTAAACCTGAAGAGATCAAAAAACTTTTCCGTAACTGCATCCTTATCGGGAGGCGTTTTCGATTAGCTCATATACGATTCGGGCATAAAGTCATTGATGCTGCTACCTTCAGAGCAGGATATGCTGAGGATGATACTCTAATCGTTCGTGATAACGTATGGGGAACGGAAGAACAAGACGTATTAAGAAGAGACTTTACAATCAACGGTCTTTTTTATAATCCCACTGAAAATACTATTATCGATTATGTCGGTGGATATGACGATATTAAAAATATGATTTTACGAACTATTGGGAACCCTACACTACGTTTTAAACAAGACCCTGTTAGAATGATTCGTTTAGTAAAATTCAAAGCCCGCTTTAATCTGAAAACCGAAGACGAAACGGAGAGGGCTCTTTTAAACTCCATCCATGAAATATCTAAAAGTTCTCCTGACCGCATCTTGGGTGAAATGTTTAAAATGTTAGAATCCAAAGCTGCAGAACCTTTTTTTCGTCTCTTAACTCAATTTGGTTTTACCGATATTTTATTCCCTTACCTTGCCGAATTTCTCCAAGAATCAAAGGGTGAAGAAGTTTATCAACATTTAAAAGCTTGCGATAAACAAAATAGTTATTCATTGGAAAAACCCGTATTAATTGCCTGTCTTTTATTCCCTATTTTAAAATATCGTATTCATACGGAATTCCTCTCAAATGAGATCATACCGAATTTAGGCGATATCTTTAATTTATCGCATGATTTAATACACAATTATATCGTTCAACCCTTCCCCAGATTTCCAAGATGGATGAGAAGTAGCCTCAACTACATCTTAAATGCGCAATATCGCTTCACGCCTATCACATTTGCTAAAAGAATGAAACGGAATAAACTTTTTTCAAATAAGGATTTCCCGTTAGCTCTACGTTTTTTATGGATACGAGCACATTCTGATGGTTATTGTGCAGAACAATACTCAAAACTCAAACGCTTAAATCGAATGTATCAAAATCAAAAACGAGATAATAGAAATACTCCCAAATAAGTACAGTAACCGATATGCCAAGTTCTATTTTTTCCGTACCTATTCGAAGTTTAGAAAATCCGTTTTCCAACACTTTGTATTTTACAGGACCCTCTCAAGATACCGGTCCCTTGCCGGCCATTTTTTATTTTGCATTATCCGGTGAAGAGAGCTTAATACTGAATCCATATAATCAACCCGTAGCTGCTTTAACCAATGAACCAATAAGAATTTTTTCACTTACTCTTCCCTTTCACGGCGATGGCTTTGATAAATTCAAAGCTATCTCACACCGGGCCGATGCTATAGAAGCCTCCGATCCTTGTATCACTCAATTCATAGACAATGTTGTCATCGTTATCGACTATTTAATTGAAACCAAATGGATAGATCCCAAACATCTTGGTGTTGCAGGTTTATCAAGAGGTGTACTTATCGCAACTCATGTAGCTGCTAGACATAATCAAGTAAATACCGTATTGGGATTCGCTCCTCTCATCAACTTAGCCTTATTAAATGAATTTGAACATTTACAAGACAATAATATAGTAAAATCTTTAAATTTGATGAGCATTATTGAACCGTTACCGGGGAAAAAATTACGTTTTTACATTAGCAATCGAGATACTAGAGTCAATACCGATGAAGTCTTTCATTTTATAAGAAATTTAACAGAAGCAAATTACCGGAAAAACACACGATCCCCACAAGTCGAAATGTTCATCTCTCCTCCCACAGGCCATCAAGGTCATGGTACACCCCCTCATTTATTTCATGATGGGGCTAATTGGCTCAAAAAACAAATTGTTGGATAATAGGCTCTGTTATAAAATAGTCTTCTTATAATTTGTAAAGGAATTATTTATTTATGAATGTTAAATATAGTGTCGTCATTCCAATTAAAAATGAAGAGGAGAATATTATTCCTCTTATTGAAGAGTTAGAGCCCATAATGATGGCACTCAAAGATCCTTGGGAATTGATTACTGTTGATGACGGTTCAACAGACAGCTCACTAAAAATCCTGCAACAATTAAAACAGGATAAACGTTATTTACGCATTCTATCCTTTACAAACAATTTTGGTCAGTCTAGTGCCTTTGATGCCGGATTTAAAATAGCTCAAGGTCAATTCATTATAACGTTAGATGGAGATCGACAAAATGATCCTCATGATATCCCAAGAATGTTAGAAGCTATTGATGATGCCGATCTTATTTGTGGCTGGCGTAAGGATAGAAAAGATCCTCTTTTAAAAAAAATCATTTCAAAATTCGCTAATTGTATTCGTAGCCGTTTTTGTCAAGATGGTATGCATGACACCGGCTGCTCATTAAAAATCTTTAAGACTGAAGCGCTAAAAAAAATTAAACTCTATCACGGTATGCATCGTTTTTTACCCGCTCTTCTTAAAATCGAAGGTTTAAAAGTGGAGCAATTAGCTGTTAATCACCGTGAGAGAACCGGGGGCCATAGTAAATATCATTTTTTTTAATCGCCTATTTGCCCCTGTTTTTGACATGCTTGCCGTTAGGTGGATGCATAGTCGAGCTCTAAAATACGATCTAAAAGATGAGCTATAACATGAGCAATTTCTCACATTACCTCCTACTTTCATCTTTTGGTTTTCTGGCAATGCTCGCTTTTTTTTCAAGATTTTTTGTCCAATGGATACAAAGTGAGAGAAGGAAACAAAGCCGCGTTACCAAAAGCTTTTGGCGGATCTCGTTAATAGGTAATGTACTCATGCTTATTCATTTTCTTATACAAATACAATACCATCTTTTTTTTATTCAGACTTTGAACGCCATCACTTCTCATCGACAACTCCGCTTAATGAATAAAAATGCCCCTAATAAAAAAATATCAGAAATTCTCACTTTCATTGCTTTAGCTATTGTTAGCATGACGGCCCTTTTCTCTATTAGAGCCTTTGTTCAGTTTGCTCACTTTGACTGGATTCACTTACCTGCTCTTCCTTTTAGACAACAATCTATAAGAGAAGTCTCTTTTTCTTGGCATATGTTTGGTTTCTTAAGTGCTTCTTTATTTGCCGGTCGCTTTTGGATACAGTGGTGGTTCTCAGAAAAAGATCGAAAAAGTAACTTAAGCCCTACTTTTTGGTGGTTAAGTCTATCAGGGGCTTTATTAACCTTATGCTATGCAGTTTATATACGAGATGTGATATTAACATTGAGCCATTGTGCCGGAATGATTCCTTATATCAGGAATTTAATGCTTATTAACAAAGCGCAAAAAATACGATCATGACAATAAAAAAAACACTCTTTATTTTTGCCGGCGAGCCTAGTGGTGATTTACATGGATCAAAGATCCTTGCTTCTATCATAGAAAAAAATCCGGGCCTAAATATAACAGCAGTTGCCGGCCCTCTTATGCAAAAAAAACCGCATCGATCTATTTTTAGATATGGAAGAGTTCCAAGTCATGGGTTTTATCGATGTCTTTAAAGCCCTTCCTCGCCTTATTCGCCATTTTAAAACGATTCGTTCCCATATTCTAAACACCAAACCTGAAGTGGTCTTATTTATCGATTACCCGGGTTTTAATTTAAGAATGGCAAAATCACTGCGAAAACATGGTTATAAAGGCAAACTCGTTCACTATATTTGCCCAACTGTATGGGCTCACGGGAAAAAACGTATCCGGCATTTAGCTGATACGCTCGATCTTCTGTTAACTATTTTTCCTTTCGAGAGTAAGCTGTTCTCTCACTTATCTTTACCTATTAACTATGTTGGGCATCCTCTAGTTGAAGAAGCAAATAATTATGAGAAAAAACCTTATTGGAAGAGATGTTTATCTTTAAAAGATCATGAACATGTCATTGGTATTTTTCCGGGCAGCCGTAAAACAGAAATAGAGGGTAATTTACCTAAACAATTAGAAGCATGTCAGTTGTTAAAAAAGAAATTACCCGCTACTTATTTTGCTATCTCTGTGGCTCATCCTAAATTACTTCCTTTGATACAAAAAAAACTCAAAGCCTCCTCTTTAAAACTGAACCGGGATATTTGTTTAGTCAACTCTGAGAATACTTTAGACCTTATGCAACATTGTAAAACGGCTATCGCCACTTCCGGCACTGTTACATTTCAACTTGCTTTGAAACACCTTCCCACTGCTGTTGTCTATCATCTCAGTCCTTTTAATTGGTTTATGGTCAAGTTTTTTTTGCGTCTCAACCTCCCTTTTTATTGTATTGTCAATATCATCTTAAATAAGAGTGTCTTTCCTGAATTGATGCATAAAAATTTTACTTCTCAAGCTCTTTATCAGGCAGTTTATGAATTAGATCAGGTAAAGGATAAGCGACTTCATGCTCTAAAGGGATGTCAAGAAGTCTATGATCAAATGTTCATCTCTAAAAGTCCCGGTTATACAGTAGCTGAAGCAATTGAAGGGATATTAAATGACTAAATTTCTTGTAAAATTCAAGAAGCGATTTCTTATAAAGTTCAAATTCTCTGTCTTTCCGTTTTTTTTAAAAACGATATACAAGATGATCTTCAAAACCTGTCGTGTTCAAATAATCGGATTAGAAGAATACAAAGAAAACTTAAAACAAGGAAATCATATCCTCATCCAATGGCATAACCGTATTGTTCTCACCCCATATTTTTTGGCTAAATACACTCCTAAAATTGACTATTCCGCATTTGTAAGTGAGAGTCGTGATGGTGATTGGCTAGCTAGTGCTATTGAATATTTCCCTAACGGGTTTACTGTCCGAGTTCCTAAAGATAATAAACATGTATCTGTAAAATCTTTGATCAAAATTTTACAAATATCCAATATGGTCGGAGCTATTACACCGGATGGACCCAGAGGTCCTAAGTATGGAATCAAACCGGGTGTTATCCTCATAGCCAGGGCTGCCAAAGCCAACCTCACGGTCTTTACCTGGAGCGCATCAAGAACATGGAGCTTACCTACCTGGGATGATATGCTCATCCCTAAACCCTTTTCTCGTATCATCTTCGGTCTGGGAAGTTCTTTTACTCTATACGATTTAAAAAAGACTCCCATAAAAGAGATGCAGCACCTCGTAAAAACGAACCTCACAGATTTTGTAGATCAGATAGATAACTTAGCCAAGAAAAAAAATTAGCTAAAGAAATCTCTGATTCTTTACTGTCAACTCTATGACTAAATCTTAAAAGGCTTGGAAGATGGAGAAATTAAAAAAATCAAAGCTTACTAAAAAATAAAGCTTATATCGCCGGTGAATGGGTCGATGCTGATGACGGCAAAACTTTTGACGTCTTTAACCCCTATGACCAATCCAAAATCCTTCAAGTGCCTGATATGGGTGAAAATGAAGTTAGACGAGCGGTTATTGCTGCCAATGAGGCTTTCAATGACTGGAAATCTACTCCCGCTAGAGAACGAGCTGTGATTTTAAAAAAATGGTATCGGCTCATCTTAGATAATATTGATGATTTAACTTATATATTAACGATAGAACAAGGCAAGCCTATAGCAGAAGCCAAAGATGAGATTGCTTTCGGCGCTGATTTTGTCGAGTGGTTTGCAGAAGAGGGCAGGAGAGTATATTCAGAAGTTATACCTACAAATCATCGTGACAGGAGGGTATGGGTATTAAAGCAACCCATTGGGATCTCTGCTGCCATTACACCTTGGAACTTCCCTAATGCGATGGTAACCAGAAAATGTGCCCCTGCCTTAGCGACGGGCTGCCCCATTATTTTAAAACCTGCTGAAGATACCCCCTTATCCGCCTTGGCTTTAACTGTTCTATTAGAAGAAGCCGGACTGCCAAAAGGATTACTCAATGTGGTTACTGCCCGCAAGGGGGATAAGGTAGGATATGAATTATGCACCAATCCTTTAATTCGCAAACTGAGCTTTACAGGCTCTACGCGGGTCGGAAAAATTCTTTTAAATCAAACAACGGACTCGCTAAAAAAAGTCACTTTAGAATTAGGCGGTAATGCTCCTTTCATTGTTTTTGAAGATGCGGATGTAGATGCCGCTGTAGAGGGAGCGTTTGCAGCTAAATATCGTTGTAGTGGTCAAACTTGTATTTGTACGAATCGATTTTTTATTCATGCAAGCCTATATGATACTTTTATAGAAAAATTTTATCGCTTTAGAAAAGGAATTACAGGTCGGTTCCGGGTTAGAAGCAAGTACAACTATTGGACCTTTAATCAATGAAAAAGGGATTCAAAAGGTAGAGGAACTTATTGCGGATGCTGTATCTAAAGGAGCTAAAATCTTAAGAGGCGGCAGGCGCGTAAAGCCTGACACAACTTTATTTCAACCAACTGTTATTACAAATGTTAATCCAAACATGCGTATGGAATATGAAGAAATCTTTGGCCCTGTTGCAGCCTTTTCTACTTTTACATCCGAAGAAGAAGTCATCGATCGCTCTAATAATACCGAATATGGACTCGCAGCATATTTTTATACAAAAGATGTTGGTAGAGTTATTAGAGTATCAGAAGCTTTAGAATACGGGATTGTTGGTATTAACAAAGGTGTTTTTTCAGCTGTGGAATTTCCCTTTGGCGGTATCAAACATTCCGGATTTGGTCGTGAAGGTTCTAAATATGGAATAGACGATTATCTGGAAATTAAAACTATTTGTCTATCCGGTATAGATTAGTCAATCAAAATAAAAGCACCTTATTTCTCTTAAGGAGAACTGATTATGGCATACTCTTTGAAATTTTTTATTAATATGGTACACCACAAAAATCAGCTTAAAAAAGCTGCCGGAAAAGAGTACCCCTACCCTAAAGATCGCTTTTCAGGTAGAGGGGTAGTTATGGTAGCCGGAAAAGAAGAATATCTCACCAATGCATGGGTATCTGTCAACATGCTCCGGCAGTTCAATCAGTCGTTACCTATTCAGCTTTGGTACATAGGAGAAGAAGAGATTAATCAGGAAATAATCAATCTTTTAAAACCCTTGAATGTTCGATGTATCGATGCCCGTACAACACTTAAAAAACATCCTCTTAATCATTTAGGGGGCTGGGAATGTCATCCTTATGCGATTATGAATAGCTCATTTGAAGAAGTACTGTTTATCGATGCAGATAATGTTTGTATAAAAGATCCCGAATATCTTTTTTCTACAAAAGAATATGAACAAACAGGTGCTATTTTTTGGCCCGATTATTTAAAACGACGCTTAACCCCTCGTCATCTTATCTGGAAAATATGCGATGTTAAATATAAAAATGAACCTGCTTTTGAAAGCGGTCAAATAGTCATCAATAAACGTAAATGTTGGAAAGCTTTAAATCTGACTATGCATATGAATGAATATTCCCATTTTTTCTATCAACATATGAAAACAGGACTTTGGGGTGATAAAGACACCTACCATATGTCATGGAATATGCTCAAACAACCTTATTCTATGATTCCTCATCCTATTAAAAGATTAACGATCGCACCCCACTATAGTCTTGTTCTCTGCCAACATGATTTTGAGGGTGACGTTCTATTTCAACATCGCAATTTGGACAAGTGGCAATTTAAAAAAAATAACTTAAAAATTCCCGGATTCCAATATGAGGAAGAATGCTTGGCATTTATTCATGAACTACGTAATAAATGGAAAGGGATGATATACTCCTGACAGCTCTCACTCAACCCTTAAGGGAAGGGATTCCTCATTCAACGACCCTTGCTAACAAGCATTAGTCGAATATGATCTCCAAAGGCTTAACTTACCGACTGCCCCACGGTAGATCTAAAAGATAGGAATAGTATACAAAATATGAGAATTAACAAGACACTGTAATCGAGACACTCTCATCCCAATGCTCACGCAAAGGGTTTCCCCGCTTAATTGTCATAAAATAAGGAAGAATTATGGCTAAAAGAAAAATCCCGAAAATGTATAGCGAAAAAAATTATATCGCAGCTGTTTTATTATGCTTCTTCTTTGGAACATATGGAATCCACCGTTTCTATGTAGGAAAAATAGGAACCGGCATTCTGATGTTGATTACCCTCGGCGGGTTAGGTATTTGGTGGATCATTGATTTAATTATTATTATCTGTGGTAATTTCGAAGATAAACTGTATTACCAGAAGAATCCTTTATAAAAATTAGACTTTCAAGATAAGGTGTTAACGGATCATTGGAATTTACTTTAGCAACAAATTCTTTCACAGAATCCACTAATATTAATCGAGCAGTTGCTTTGTCTATTACTCTATAGATTTCAAATGATAAACCTAATATTTTACTTCCACACCATCCTCCGCTAAAACCAATACACTCCATGTCATATTTATTGCATAAAATCGTTGCAATTTCTTTTTTTATACCATTCCTAATAATTGTCAAATCGGATGGTGAGGATTGCTCTATCTTTTTAAATGCTTTATTTAAGAAAGTTGTTTTTGAATCTTGACTGATGCCCTGTTTACAGGCACTTAAACCTACCAAAAGAGCAATATTGATTAAAAAAAATGGCAATACTAACTTAGTTTTCATGAGTAACTCTCTTATATGGATTTATAAATAAATCTATAATATCTATTAAAGGTTTTCGATTCGTCTTACTTAAAAAAGCATGATCGTTAACCCACGAAGTACCCTTCGCGGGTTCCAATACATGCACGGTTCCTTATTGCTCTGCAATAATTCTATTGTTATCCGGAAAAGGAGCTAGTTTATCGTTTTTACTGCGATAATGTGCTAATTTTCTGAATAAATCGTCATCAATATAAGCATTAGGCCCAAAAGCTCCTACCTCTATTCGTTTTCTAAAGCTTTCAGGTAGCAACGGCAAAGTATTGTTACTGTGAGCTGTTCCTTGGCTATGACAGAGAACTAATACCCTAAAATCATTTGGATGAGTCTTCCAAAGAGTTATCTATGCTGTTTATATAGATGATCTGACCGTTTGCTAATTCTCTATTACCTACTTAATAGACTTTAGACCTTGCATAATGCTCTTTAGCTCGATCTCTATTAAGGAGATCATGCGTGATGCTTCTATTCCATTTATTATTTTTATCTCGAATCCTTACCTCAGATTTCAAATCTTGGACAACCACCAAATTTTTCATCCTTTCAGTAGATGTGAGCGGTGGATTGAATGAACTTTGTAATGGAGGGCCTATAAAGTCTTTATCGAAACAGTCCCTAAATTGGCTTTAGCAATCAAATGAGTGGCATCTACGAAGCTAAAAACCTCATTCATCACTCCTTGTTTTTTTAGTTGATCTCTTAAGTCAGCGAAAATTTCGGATAAAATCTTTGTCCTTATTTTGTGCCTAACTTTACAAAAAATGGTATGATCAGGAGTATTCTCCCTCAAATTAAAGCGACAAAACCATTTAGCCGCATTATTTTCTTGAATGTAGCGTTCTAGCTCTCGGTCGCTTAGATTTTCCATGAACTGAAGAAGGAAGCATTTAAATAATCGAAGAAGCCCATGTCCTTTATAAGGGTTATTTTTCTCCAATTTCTTTAGCCTTTTTTCTACAGATTTAAAAGACCAAATTTGATCGAATTTACGGTAATTATGCGTTTCGGAAATTAAATCTTCTAAACTGATCATCTCTACTTGCCGCATCGGACTCTCCTTACTAAAAAAATACTGATACACATTAAACTATTCTTAGAAATTTAGCCGGATCGCAACACTTCCCGAAAGGATTATCTGTTTTAACTGAGTCTAAAGAAGAAGTATTTTTTAAAGCCCCGGGTGAAAGCTCTTGATCATCAACACCGGAAGTAGACTTATTACCGGTATCGCTTGCTAACGTTCCTCCAAGCCCACCAATAGCAGCTCCTAATCCTGATGCTTGTACAGCTGTTGTAGTCATGGCTGGATGCTATAGCTATGGTTGCAACAGTTGCTACTGCAATAGCTGCAACTATAGCAACACCAAAAATAATTGCTTTCTTATGATCTTTGCAAAACTGACCAACTTTTTTAGTTAGGTCTTTTGTGTGTTTAGCAGTTTTTTTAAAAACTTTTTTACGCTTTTAACAACACATTTTGACGTTTTAACTACGACATCAACGGTTTTGTGGTAAATTTCATTTGTTTTGCAAGCAACCTTTTTGAAAAATCCTTTAGACTCTTTAGGTTCAGGTTGAGACTCCGTTATCATTTCTTCTATAATAATCTCTTCTTCTACCGGAAATTCTTCTGTTTTGTTTAATTCATCCGTTAAAATCTTAATATTTCGATTTAACAAGTTGGTGTCTGTAGAAGCTTCAGATCCCTTTTGGCTAAGCTCTAAAAGATGATTAGTAATATTCGTTACGAGTTTTTCATCGCCCGGATTCTGTTCGATCAATTCTTCAAGATCATGAACATATTGCTCTGCTTCTTCAAGAGTTGTTGGAGCTCGATTAAACAGGAAGGTTGGATTGTTAGAGAGTGTAGTCATTGAAAATCAGCGATTTTTATATTAGAAACTGATTTTCACAGACATGCTTTGATTAAATCAAATGGTTTATTTATTAAAAAATAGTTTAATGATTAATGAGAATTTAAGGTTTATAATAAAATAACTAAACAACCATTTCTATAGGTTCGATACGTCTTCTTGGTCGACGTCTCATAGCTTCCCAAAGGTCATAATTGACTTGCAGAGTTAGAATGAATCGAGTGCTATAACTTATTTAAGTTGAAGAATTGACAAATTGAGTTGGACTAATCATTCTAAAATTATCTGTCATTCGCCTTTTTAAGAGATCAGAATAGCTATTGATTGGATTTGCCAGTTTCCTTAAAAAACCTAAAATTTAATCCTTAAAATCATTAAATTTTTCGTAATATCTGTTATTAAGAATTTGTTCATTCATTAGTTTCCATAAGCGTTTAATAGGATTCAGATTAAGGCTGTAAGAAAGTAAGAAGAGCATAGAAATCTTAAAGGTTTCCGGAAAGACCTGTACCTTATTTATTACGATAAGAAGTTTATCATAGGGAATTGAAACTTGAGCGCCGGCAGTCTCGTAACGCACGAGCACAACGAAATCATATTATTATGTCTCCTTATGTTTGGTTACACAAATTTAAGTAAAGGAGGCAAGATAAAATATCTTTTTATCAACAAGATTGGGAAATGATAAAGCCCGCTATTACTTTAAATATGAAAAATATTTTGGCTATGTGGTAACACTTACGCGCGCAACGTCTGTTGGGCTTGAAAAATACTTAGTTTAGAAAAATAGAAGAGAAAAAATCAATCTCTTTTATAGTTTAAGCAAAGCTTGCACTTGGCTGAACACTTTATCAACACTTATTTGCTCCATACAAAAAGGCTTAAAACATTTACTGCGAATACAAGGACTACAAGTTGGAGGCTCTTCTACCACTTTAACGAACTTTTCATTCAAATAGGGGCCACAAAGGAAAGGCCTTGTTGGAGCGAATAAAGCAACGGTGGGGATCTCTTGGGCTAGAGCTAGATGCATAGGGCCTGTATCGTTTGTAATGAAAACATCCATCTCACCTAATATGGCAGTACTTATTCTTAAAGACAACTTTCCTGCAAAAGAGACAGCATTCGGTAATTGGTCTAATAGCCGGGCTGCAAGAGGTATCTCGTTTGTATTTCCCATGATAATAATATGACAAGGATAGCGTTTGCTTAATAATTTACCCAATTGGATGAATGTTTCTATGGGCCATTGTTTAAAAGCGTGTTGAGCACCGGGCTGAAAGCCGATCAAGAGATTTTCTTTTTTAATATTTTGGTTAACTAAAAAATCTTTAGCCGTTTCTTTCTCTTCTTCTGACAAAAATATTGCAAGTTTTTTTTGTATAGTTTTAGCGCCGCATTCTTTTGCCATCGTAAGCCTTTGATCAATAGGATGGCAAGAAGGTTCAAAGATATAAGGGTGTGTTAAAAGAGAATGTAGGGCTTTAGCATGTCGTTTAATCCCAACAATATTACTGCTACCGGAAAAATGAGCTAGAGGCATTATCGATTGAACGGAGTTATGAAAAATAAGAATCCAATCAAATCTCTTTTTACTTAGTTGGTGTCCTAGAATCGGAAGGTGAAAAGCTCCTTTGATGCCTCTTGGAAGAACAAAGAAATCATCAATATAAGGATTATTTTCTAAAACCTCTTTTGCTAATGGGCTTGCTAAAACAGCAAGATAAGAATGAGGATAAGTATCTTTTATAGCTTGAATTGCAGGTGTTCCCCATAAAGTATCGCCAACTCCGGTTGTGCTAATGATCAAAAATTTAGATGGATGATTATTTTGAGATATTTTTTTGGGGAAGCCTAATTTTTTTGCTAAAGTAATGAAGCTTTTCATTGCTTTTACTCTTAGTTTTTTTACCATCCATTTAAAAAATTAAAAGGGTTCAAAAATGTTGAGGATCGACTTCTTATGAGAAATTTTAGCATAAGATTTAGCATTTTGCCCTTCTTTATCTTTGAGAGAGCGATCTGCTCCCGTATCAAATAAATATTTAACAATATTAACATGTCCTTGTTCACAAGCATGCATTAAGGGAGTTTTGCCTAGAGAATCTTGTGCGTTGATATCCGCAGAATGTTCTATTAATATTCTTGCAATAGAGAGCTGCCCATAACAAGCGGCATACATTAAAGGAGTATAACCTTGTTCATCGTAGACATTAACATTAGACCCTTTAGCAATAAGCATCTTAGCAATAATAGGATGGGAATATTCAATAGAATGAATAAGAGCTGTCTTATCTTCTTTATTTTGTATTGAGAGATGAGCATCTTTATTTAAAAGGCATCGAACAATACGCGAATAACTATGTTTGGAGCTAATCATTAAAGCCGTATTGCCGTCATGATCTTGTAAATTGACATCAGCTTCCATGTCGGTAAGCAGTCGAATGCTATCAAGATGGCCATAGGTAGACGCTTTGATGAGAGCTGTTTTGCCCTCTTCGTCGGTAGTATTGATATCTATGCCGTTAGATAAAAAAGTTCTTAAACTTTTTTGGGAACCTTTTTCGGCAGCGTTCATAAATTGTTGATTGATGATAAGGGTGTCATTGGTGATAGGAGTACCATTCTCGGAAGAAAGTACATAACAATTAAGACATAGTAAGATAAAAAAGCAAATCCGTTGCATGTAACACTATTGTATACTTAATGTTTTAAAAAGCAGGCATTTTCACATATTGAGAGTATTTATACAAGGGATAGATAGTCTTGCCGGGAACGAATCGGTAACGTCTTAGAATCTAATGAAGTTAACGCGGTTAAAAATAAATGGGCGATTTGAAGATTAGTAATGAGAGGAATATGGTGATCAATGGCCATCCTTCTAATCTGATACCCTTCGGTTTTAGTCGTATACTTCGAATGTCTTGGAATATTAACAATAAGGTCGACTTCACCATCATGAATCAGCGTTGAAACATTAGGCTCCATTCCTGTCCCTTTTTTAAAAACAAAAAGGGAAGGCACTCCATGCCTTGTGAGGTAATCATAAGTCCCTTCAGTAGAATAAATTTCCCATCCGGCTTCTGCTAATTTAATAATGGCTTTAAGTAATCTTTTTTTTCTGTCCCCACCAATACTAACTAAGATACTTTTTCCTTTAATTTTTTGCTCCGTTGCCAGCCAAGAAGCATAGAAAGCTTCAAGGTAATTATCTCCTATACAAGCGACTTCTCCGGTGGAAGCCATTTCAACATGGGCTACCGGATTAGCGCCTTTTAGACGATTATAGGAAAATTGAGAGGTTTTAACCCCAACATAATCCATTTCCAGAGTTTGATAATTCGTTTTTTTATGCTTATTCATTAATATTTTTGTAGAAATATCTATGAAATTTTTTCCGCTTACTTTTGAGACAAAGGGAAAGGAGCGTGAGGCTCTTACATTACATTCGATCACTTTTATCTCATTATTTTTGGCAATGAACTGCAAATTAAACGGGCCTGTTATTTCTAGAGCTTCAACGATTTGTCCCGTTATTTTTTTTACTCGCGTAATCGTTTCTAAAAATAGTCGCTGGGGTGGTAGCACTAAAGTTGCATCTCCGGAATGAACACCTGCATTTTCAATATGTTCTGTGATCGCTTGAATGATGATCTGACCATTTTGTGCCACACCATCGATTTCAATCTCTTTAGCCTTTTGAATGAACCGGGACATAACTACGGGATGTTCTTTTGATATGAGAAGGGCTTCTTTAAGATGGGTGTTAAGAAGCTCTTCATCCGTAATCACATTCATAGCAGCACCTGATAAAACATAGGATGGTCTAACTAAAATAGGGTAGCCAACTTTTTTCACAAATTTTTTGGCTTGCGTTATTGTTTTCACTTCTTCCCATAAAGGCTGGTCAATATGCAGCTTATTTAAAAGAGAAGAAAAGGTTTGCCTATTTTCGGCTTTATCAATATTTTGGGGGTGTGTACCTATTATTTTATACCCATGCTTATGTAATAAAAGAGCGAGGTTGTTAGCGATTTGACCGCCTACGGAAATAATGGTTCCTTGCGTCTTTTCAAAGTCTAAAATATCGCGTATTCTTTCCGCCGTCAATTCTTCAAAATAGAGCCTATCCGATTCATCATAGTCTGTTGAAACCGTTTCGGGATTCGAATTGATGAGGATCGTTTTTTTACCCATTTTCTTTAAGGATCTTGCCGTATTAACAGCACACCAATCAAATTCTACAGAAGAACCAATACAATAAGGACCCGAGCCTATAATCATAATAGGTGAGGGTTTTTGAGGCTTGATATCATGAAAATTGGCATGGTATGTTGTATACAGGTAATTGGTTTGTGCCGGGAACTCACCTGCCAGAGTATCAATTTGTTTAATGAAAGGCAAAATTTTGTATTGCTTTCTTTTATTTCTAATAGACTCTTCACCGGTGTTTTTATATCCGGCGATTGCTTTATCACAAAAGCCCAGTGCTTTTGCCTCATGCAATAAAGACTTTGTTAAAGGTTCTTTTGACAGTGTTTTTGTCATCTTACAAAGTGTTTGGATATGATCTAAAAACCATTTATTGATTTTAGATAGTTGATGAACATCATCAACACTATTGCCTGCATTAAGATATTGATAGATGGCAAAGAGCCTTCTATCAGTAGCTTTTTCGATTTCTTTTTTTGGATCTGCAATTGTTTGGGGATAACTATCTAAAGCATCAGTTCCAATATTTAACATACGAATAGCTTTTTGAAGGGCTTCAGGAAAGGACCTGCCAATAGCCATTACTTCTCCAATACTTTTCATTTCAGAACCGATCGTCCTTTCGGCTGCTTTTAATTTAGGAGTGTCCCAGCGAGGCATCTTAACAACTAAATAATCCAAAGAGGGCTCAAAAAAAGCGGTTGTTTTGCCGGTCACACTATTTGTTATTTCCCATAAACGTTTGCCAAGAGCTAGCTTTGTAGCTACAAAAGCCAGAGGATATCCCGTGGCTTTGGATGCTAATGCACTAGAGCGAGATAGCCGTGCATTGAGCTCAATCACACGATAGCTGCCTGTATTAGCACAAAAAGCGTATTGCACATTGCATTCTCCAATGATACCAAGGTGCTGAACAACCTTAAAAGCTATTTCTCTTAGCATTTGATATTCTTGATCATTCAGTGTTTGGGAAGGAGCGACAACAATACTTTCTCCGGTATGGATTCCCATTGGGTCAAAGTTTTCCATATTACAAACATTGATGATATTACCGTCTATATCTCTAACAATCTCATATTCCACTTCTTTCCAGCCGAGTAGGTATTCTTCGACAAGAATTTGAGGGACTGCTTGAAGAGTTTCATTTACTTTTTCTTTTAACACCTTCTCGGAAGCTATTTTACCGGCTCCTTGACCACCAAGAGAGTAGCCGGATCGAATCATGACAGGATAGTTAAGAGATTTTGCTGCTTTAACAGCTTGTACTACAGTAGTGCAAACATAACTTTTGGGAGTGTCCACGTCAATTTTTTTTAATGCTTTTTTAAAAAGATCACGGTCTTCACTTAAGCGAATAGCTTCAACAGGTGTCCCAAGAATTGTGACTTTATGTTTTTCCAATACTTTATTTTTATCCAGTTCAATACCTAAGTTCAGAGCCGTTTGACCACCAAATCCCAGTAAAATACCATCAGGTTTCTCTTTTTCGATAATGCGAGTGACAGTATCGAGATTCAAAGGCTGTAAATAGAGCGTATCAGCCATATCTTGATCGGTCTGAACAGTAGCAATATTGGGATTGATTAAAATAGTAGAGATATTTTCTTCTTTCAAAGCCTTTATAGCTTGAGATCCCGAATAATCAAATTCTCCGGCTTGACCTATTCTTAGGCCTCCGGAGCCTAATATGAGAACTGTCTTTCTTTTTTTCATAGCATCTTATAAAACGTTTCAAATAAAAATTGGGTGTCTGTTGGTCCTGCGTTCGCTTCAGGGTGGAATTGCACAGAGAAAAAAGGGAGTTTTTTATGAGCGATACCTGCAACAGAATGGTCATTTAAGTTACGGTAAGTTATTTCCCAATTCGTAGGGATCGTTTTTGTATCGATGGCATACCCATGATTTTGACTGGTAATGAAACATCTCTTCGATTTAAGGTCTTGGCAGGGCTGATTCTGTCCTCTATGACCGTATGGGAGTTTATAGGTTTTAGCTCCCGCTGCTAACCCCATTAGCTGAATACCCAGACAGATGCCAAAGATGGGTTTTTCTTTTTTCAGTGCTTTTTTTAATATATCAATCGTTTCTTTACACATGGTTGGATTTCCCGGTCCATTTGAAATAAAAATACCGTCATATTGATCATTAGTATAATCGTAATTATAAGGTACTCTTATAAGCTTAAGAGGGAATTGTTTTAGTAGTCTGATCTGAGCTTTTTTCATTCCACAATCGATAACAATGACTGTTTTCTTTCCTTTTCCTATAACCGTTTTTTTCTTACATGAGACTTTAGCAACTAAGTTTGTTGTATTAGGGTCATAAAAATTAAAATTGCTTTTGGTCGGCGAGGTAATAGCGCCTAACATAACACCTGATGAGCGCAATGTTTTAGTCAAAGTTCGAGTATCCACATTTGTGATAAGGGGAATATTGTGATTTGCTAACCATTTTTCAAAAGTTAAGCTATGTTGATAGTGGTAACTACCGGAACTAAGCCGGCTTACGATAACACCGGCAGCTTGGATTTCATTCGATTCCCAGAATTTAGAAGACGGGACACCATAATTACCAATTAGAGGGTAGGTAAAGCAAACAATTTGACCGGCATATGATGGGTCGGTTAATGATTCTACATAACCGGTCATACCGGTATTAAAAACGACTTCCCCATAGAAAGTATCTTGCTGCCGGGCAGGAGATGCTCCCGGAAATAAAAGGCCGTTTTTTAATACTAATTTTGATGGTTTCATGTAATCAAAAAAAAGACCACCCTATTGTAGATGGCCAATACGATCGCTTTTTTGTATTTAATATCTTTCATAAGCACACAAGCTATCATGTTCGAACTATTGCAGCAAATAATTTTACGGAATAGCACGTTTTTCTACTTGCATAATAAAAGATTTATTACTGGTATAAATCTTTTTTTTCTATATTAAATCCTTATATTTCAATAGTTTATACTTAATAATATTTTATTATAAACGTTTAAGATTGAAAAAAAGAATGATTCAGAGCTTCAGTTGGAGTAATGCGATCTTCATATTTTAGCATTTGCGTAATAAGATCAAAAAATTGCCTATGTTTTTCAATAATAGGAGCTGCTTCTAAATGTGATAAATTTCTTGTTGATTGTTTAATCGAATTCATTTGCATTGTTACCAATGCTTCCCATTTTGGTAATTTGTCAATAGCTGCAAATTCGTTTTGTAAGGTCTTACCGAGTGCGCTTCTATTTAGCGGAAGCTCAAGTTGATACTTCTTCTCTCCGGTAGAGCCGGGTAGTGTCTTAAATAGGTCCCCTCTGTTATTGCATTTTTCAATTAAAGATTGAGGTAGTGGTCCAAAGAGTTGTTCCATAGCATACAAAAATTTCGTACTATTTTTTTCACTGGCATGGACGTGTTTTTGATTTTGTAATTCAGTGTAAGGTAAAAGAAGGCTTTTAGTAAGACACTCATACATGATAGCTCCTAAACTGAACATATCGATAGCAAAGGTGTAAGCCGGCTTGCCCTTTCCATCACTAATTCTTAAATGAACTTCAGGAGATCGATAATGAATAGTTTGAACGAGAGGGTTTCGAGGCCCTGACTCTTGCATAAAAGCCAGACCGAAATCGCCGATGTGTGCTTGATCTTGATCATTTAACAGAATATTTTGAGGTTTTAAATCAGCATGAACAATTCCGGCATTTCTTAATCCTTCCAAAGACAATAATACTGTTTGACCTGGAAGAACAAGTTCACGTATTTTTGCTTTCGTACGAACTTGTATCAAAAGTTGATATAGATCACCTTTGAATAATTCAAAAACAAGGCCTAATTGATTTGGATTTGTGAATGTAATATCATTGATTAAATGAGTAACAAAAGGAACGCTGTGTTCACCTAATATCTTTAAAATATTGCGCTCTTCTTTAGCTATCTTAAAAAGGTTTTCCGATGCTCTATTGACTTTAATAGCGACTTCTTTGACTGCTAAGCCGGGTTCTGCTGAAGGTCTTTTTGCCGTTGCAGCTAACACAACACTATATCCACCCTCTCCTAAAATTTGGAACCGGCCATTATGTTTTCGTAAGGGTTTATATCCTGTTGAAAGAAAATTAATTTTTTCGTTAGTGATCTTTACAGTATAATCCTTCTTCTCGTTTAATATAGCCTGATAACAACCGAGTAAATCTATCGTTAGTGAGCGTAAAGGATTTGTAGGATGTGGTTGCCTTGTTATTATTTCTTGTGTGGGAGGCTTTTCCTCGGTTACTGTGGTAGCCGGCGTAACAGATTCTATAATTGCAGCTGTTGTTAGATGATCTTGTAATGTATCATCCCCTATAACTTGGGATCTTTTAGCACCTGCTAGAGGTAGATTATTTAGGTTAGAAGGATGACTTAGAAGAGAAGAAGTTGTGGCATTTATAGCACGGTTAGGGGCGTTATCAGCAACAGGCGTCCAACGGGCAAGATTAATTTTGCAGACATTGCACGGGTATGGGGAGGTGTTATAAGCAACGGTTACCTGTTCTGTTAAAGAAGGTGATTCCACTTTCTTATGAGCTAAATTACTGGTTATATGTGGATTAGTGCTTCCTATCATTTTTTATTTCCTTTATAATATTAATTTATTAATCATGTATATGAGGATGATTATATCATTCAATTTAGTTAATTAAAAGTTGTTTTTTATTAATATATAGTCGCTGATTAACTATTATATACTCATTCACATTGGAAGCCGGACAGGATTGAGTTCCGGCACTTGAAATGTATCATTCATTCGTGTCTTAAGCGTGTCTTTTAAAATCGGGATTTTGTCTTTAAAAAAGCCCCTTATCTCTAATTTAAAATCAGTAAATGTATTGTAAAATTTATTATAAGTAACCGCTTCCCTCATCATTTTCCAAAACCTTTCTATTGCGTTTAAATTTGGAGAATATGGGGATAAATAGAGAAGCTCTATACGTGAAGTTATTAAATATTCTTGAATCAGTTTGTTTTTATCGGCTCTTCCGTTATCTAAAATAACATATATTTTTGAAGCCCGGGAATGATTCTCTAATCCTTTTAAGAAGTCAATGACCTCACTTCCTCCAATCGTGGAGTATTCTTTTGACCTGATTACCATATCCTCAAGTCGTAAAGCTCCAATAATAGGCATTCCGGTTCGCTTATTTGTGGTTTTAAGCGTTTTCTTAACCCCTTTTGGGATCCGGCCACATACGGATTGGGGTTGATAATCAGGGTGTACTGCATCAAAAAAATAGATCTCTTCACTATTTCGAAGGCCTGCTTTTAATGCTTCCTATTCTTTAATAAATTGTGCCTGTTTCTCTAAGTCAAGCCTACCGGGGACATTAACAGGGCTTTTGAAAACAAAATGATGATGCTTTAGCCAAGATGTCATCCCTCCTGTGCTGTAGGAAATGTTATATTGTTCTAAGACATACGCACATACATCCTTAACCCTTCTATTAAGTGTATTGAGAAAGATGGTCTACCGGTTCTTTAGTTTGCAGTTTGGATAATTTACCGGCTGCTCCTCCCTTGGGATCAGGCTGAGTTTTTCCTTTTGATTGAAATTCTCTCAAATACCCATAAACACTCGAGCGGCTTAAGCGCAGAACATGAGCAATGTGATCAGGCCCCGGACCGTTATCTCGTGCAAGAAGCACACACAAACGATTACGTTCATTTATATCACGGGTCTTTTTTACCTGAAATTCAAAAGTGCTTCTTTGATTGGGAGTTAATCGGTTCATGCAAAACTAATATCATATTTATATTGTTTTGTGTACCTTTCAGTAGCGAAGAGTATATATCATAGGTGTTTTAAAAATATTATTTATTAAATGGTGGATTTGATAATATTTGAACATAAGAAAATAGATGAACTTACGGTGAGAAAAAATGGATGTTGAATCGAAGTCAGGAAGAATTTATCAGGAGTTTCATATATTAAGTGTTAACCTATAGCCAAAATATTTGGTAGTATATCATTTTTTTTTATAAGTTCATTTTAGATAATAAATTTTTTACTAGTAGTAAAGGTTTTCATTTTGATTGAATAAAAAAGTTTGAGATCAAATTCTTTAGCAAAAAAGGAGAAAAAAATGACCTCAAATCTAAACCAAGCCTTATTAGAAGAAATTTTAGAAGATTTTGCAAGCCATGGCATCAATCAACTTAAAAAGTCCTTATCTTCTCTCTTTAGTCAACTGATGTTGGTACAGATAGAAGAAGTTATAGGAGCTCTTCCTTATAAAAAAAGCTCTGATAGAAAAGGCCATTGTAACGGGTTGTAAGAATAAGAAGCTCTTAACAAGATCGGGTGAACGAGAACTTAACATTCCTCAAGTTAGAGGAACTTCCTTCTATCCTAATTGTTTAGAACAAGGAGAGAGGGTTGAAAGTGCGTATTGACGGTTCTGTATAAATCCGTAGCGATATTGAAAGCTGTAGGAGTTAATAGAAACGGTATAAGAGAGATACTTGGTATGTCATGCAATCTTTCTGCAGCAGAGCTTCATTAGGTTTTTTTTTAGAAAGCTTGGTGACAAAAGGACTTTGCAGTGTAGGATTAACATTTTTTGATTTTCCGAAAGAGCATTGGGTGCGGATTAGAACGGTAAATGTTATAGAAAGGATCAAACAAAAACAATAAGGAGAAAAAAATCTCAACTTTTACGGAAAAGATGTTGCTTAATCTAATCCTGTTCGGCTTCCAATGTGAATGAGGATATTTGCTTGTTTAAAACAGAGTGGCAATTATCAAGTTAATATGATTGGAACTTCTTTCCAAGAGTTATTCTTCTATTGTTTTTGCCATTGTTACATCATCCGGAATGAGCTCAATAGATTTCCAGTTGCCTTGTCTATAACGCCGGAATAGGACGGAAAATAAAATCATGCCATATAAGACGCTAATCACTTCTGCCGTAATGACTCCATGTTGAGCTATTAATGTGAAATAGTATGTCGGAGCTACTAGAAATATCCAGATGCTAATCGATCCTAAAAGGGCCGGGAAGAGGGTATCACCGGCAGCTACTAAAACACCTGTTATAATCCAGCGTAAACCCAGGAAAAAAAGACAAAAAAATTCAAGACTTAAAACGATTTGCAGCGTTTTTTGTATATATGGTATGAGAGTTGGTATGTTGAACGATTGATTAATAAATGCATCGTTTAAAAACTGTTTTACGAGCCATTCCGAAAATAGAATAAAGAAAAAGGAAGCAATAAAACAGAAAATAAGATTCAGCCAAAATCCTGATTGTAAGACTTTATAAATCTGCTCTTTTTTGTTATCACCGATTAGATTGCCGGCGATAACGATGATTCCTTGCTCTAACGCTTCTCCAAAAAATAGAAAAAGAATGACAATACTATGACAAATACCCATCACGGTAATGTGGATGAAGCTGGCTTTTTCCATAATTAAGAGGAAAATACCCCAACCTAAAACTTCGATGGATAACATTGCCGCTTGAGGTAAGCCGACTTTAATGCATTTATTAAAAAGAGGTTTACTCCACTTACACTTACTCGTTCCAAACTGATGACGATTTTTTCTGCTTAAAAAAATAGCTGCTAATATCATAGTTTCGACGATTTGACCACAGCCGGTAGCAATAGCAGCTCCTTGAATACCCATAGAAGGGATCAATCCTTCTATTCCAAAGATTAAAACCGGATCCAGTATAATGTTAATGATATTAGCTACAATGGCGAGTACCGTTACAACGCGCATTTTTCCCCGGCCAATAAAAAAAGCTGAAAGAGCCGCTATTATGGCAAGATTTGGGCCAAAGAACAGTAACCATTTAAAGTAAATAGATTCCATTTCTTGATAGGTGGAATGTAAAAAGAACCAATGGCTACCTATAAGGGCTAGAGGGATAAACAATATAAAAGAAAATAAGGATAAATAGATCATTTGCCAAACAGGCTGTCCTAACATGCCCGGCTTGTTAGCCCCATTATATTGAGCAACAAACACTTCAGCGATACTCGCTAATATCATCCCAAAGGATAAGAATGCCCAGGCGATCGTTCCGGCTTTAGCGGCGGCATTTAAAGCTGAGCCGGAGTATTTCGCCAGGAAAAGGCGATCACAAAAAATCATGAACACATATGAGAAAATGGTGATCATTAAGGGAAATGAAATATGCCATAACTCTCGAATGCTTCCGGTTTTATATTTGGTTAATCGCATGGTAGGTTGTTTTATCCTGAATCGGTTGTTTTTTATTAAAAGGAAATTATTGAAAAACTGATAATATATCTATATTTTTACCCGTTTTTCTATTAAACATTTATAATTTACCTTACTCCTTCAGCGCAAGGGATAGTTAAAATTTACTTGACAGCGTTCAGTTAGTTTCTCATATAGAAGCTTAAAGAAGGTTGTGCATGCGTCGTAATTTAATTGTTTTAGCTAGTGTTATTTCTATTATATTAGCAAGTTGTGCTTTTACACATAAAAGAACGTATAAGTTAGCTATTGATCCCTCTTTTTATCCTGCTAATGTAGGGGAGAATACGGATCAGGTTTATGGGTTTTCTATAGATCTTATTCAAGCGATGAAACGCACTAAAACAATGAATTTTCAAACGCTTGAATCCGGAAGTGCCGACTTATTTTCCGGATTAAGGCAAGGGGACTATGAAGCGGTTTTATCTCCTCTTATGCCCGTCGGTGTTGATCAGAAAACTTTAATTGATTCAAATCCTTATCTTTTGACAGGGCCGGTCCTTGTTGTTACTGCGGAATCTAAAGTCTCTTCTATTAAAGAAATAGGCAATGCGACGGTTGGAGTACTCATTAATTCCGATGCTATTTTAGAAGTTCAAAAATTCCCGAATATCCTCATGAAGACTTACCCTTCTCCTGCATTAGCTCTGCGCAGTCTTTCACGTGGTGAAGTGAGTGGAGTTGTAATAGATGCTCTTATTGCCTATGCTTTTTGTCATAATATGTTCAAAAGTGAGATACAGATTGTAGGTGAGCCATTAACTAATAAAGGGCTTAGACTAGTTACCTTAAAAGGTAAATCGGAAGGCATGGTTAAAAAATTTAATTCGGCTCTGAAGGAACTAAAAGATAAAGGGATTTATCAGAATCTACGTAAGAAATGGAGACTTACGACTTGTCCGTAAGATTAACTATTTTATTTTTTTTTAAATAGACGTTTAAAAAACCCATCTTTTTTGTCTTCTACGCCTCCGGATTGTATATTTGCAATTTTCGGTCGGATGCGACACTTGTCATATTCGTTATATTCTTTATTTATTTGTCGAAGGATCTTTTTATCAATGGGTAAGGGTTGCAGATCCCATATATTTTTGGCGTATGTTTCTATAGCGACATCAGCTGAAAAATTTCCGGATCCTGCTATATTGTGAATAGCATATTCTGCCCATTTCGAAGGATTTTGATATAATTCTTCTACCTTTTTTTGTGTTTCATAATAGGAGTTAAGATCTTTTAAGACAAAGTAGCGATCGGGCACATGGCCATGTTCAGATTTTATTAGCTTTGAAGCACATTGGGTCAATACATGATGCTCTAGATCATTTGTGGCAAAAGTACCGTCATTCAAAGCATTAAGTGCTTTTCTTATTTTTTCATCGTTAATATATATGTCATTTGGACAATAGGAATTGTCCATTTTCATAGCATGAATGTCATCGGCAGTGCAACCAAAGCGAAAAGGCCACCATTGATCGGTTATATCTTCACGCATTTCGATATTAGCTCCATCCTCCGTACCGATTGTTAAAGCACCGTTCATTGCTAATTTCATATTTCCTGTTCCGGATGCTTCCATCCCGGCTGTAGAAATCTGTTCTGATAAATCAGCGGCCGGGATAATAATTTCTGCTTTAGAGACATTGTAATTTTCAATGAATATAACATTTAATCGTCGGTTGACTTTTTCATCATTATTGATCTTTCTTGCTAAGCAATAGATCATCTGGATGATATGTTTGGCTGTTTCATAACCGGGAGCTGCTTTACCGCCAAAAATGACAGTTCGACTCACTGATCGAGAATTGGGATCTAAAGTTAATTCTTGATATAGGATAATAAGATGCAATGCGTTTAATAGTTGACGTTTATATTCATGGATCCTTTTAATTTGCATATCAAAAATTGAGTTAGTATTCAAAATGGGGTGGCATGAGTATAATGATCCGGTATGATCACGACAAAGGTTAGAGCGATTGATAAAATCTACTAATTTTTGTTTGTTTTGATTCTTAATATCTAAAAATTCTTGCCGGGAGGCTTCATCAGATGCAAAGTCTTCCAGTTTTCGAATATTTCTTAGATCCTTTATCCAATCATCCCCGATGCGTTTGGTAATAAATTCTCTTAAAAGAGGATTGCAATGCATTAACCATCTTCTTGGTGTTACGCCATTTGTAACGTTTAGAAATTTTTCCGGATACATCTCTGAAAAATCTTTGAAAACAGATTCCTTCAATAGTTTTGAATGCAATTTAGCCACGCCATTGACATGCATAGAACCAAAAATAGCTAAATGAGCCATTTTAATTTGTCCGCCTTCAATGAAGGACATGCGTCTTAACTTCTCTTCGTCATGAGGAAATTTTTTTCGAATAGCATCGCAAAAAGCTTGGTTCAATCGTTCAATAATCCGGTATTGCATTGGTAGTAAATGACGTAGGCGTTTTTCGTTCCACTCTTCCAAGGCTTCTTTTAAGATGGTATGATTGGTGTAATTCATACAATGCCGGGTGATATCTAAAGATTCTTTCCATTTGAAATTATAGTCTTGTGTAAGTGTTCTCATTAATTCAGCTACAATTAGAGCAGGGTGTGTATCATTAATTTGAATACGAACTTTATCAGGCAGATTTTTTAAGCTTTGGTTGTTTATTAGATGGCGTCTTAAAATATCTTGTAGCGAGGCAGACACTAATAAAAATTCTTGCTTTAAGCGCATTCGTTTACCCATGTCATGGTTATCATTGGGATACAATACATCGGTAAGGGTCATGTTTTCAGCTGCTTGATCCAATTGTCCTGCATTGAAACGCTGTAATTGAAAATTCCTTGGAGATTCTTTAGTGGACCATAATCTTAGGGTCACGACCGGAAAATCAGCGCCTTTGCTATAACCGACGATGGGTGTGTCAAAAGCAACTGCACGAACGGTTTCATAGTCATAAAGCTCTGAAATCTCTTCTCCTGCTTCATTTTGCTTTTGTATTATGCTGCCGTTAAATTTAATGTTAAAGGCGCGAAAGTCTCGCCTAAATTCCCAGGGGTTGGGTCTTAATAGCCAACCATCAGGTCTTTCAATTTGAATCCCATTCCACAATTCTTGTTCAAAAGTGCCATATTGATATCTTAGGCCATATCCAAATGCGGGCATATAAAGTGTAGCTAAGGAGTCTAAAAGGCAAGAGGCTAGGCGACCTAAGCCTCCATTTCCTAAACCGGGTTCTATTTCTTGTCTAAGAACCGCCCTGTAATTCCGGTGCATTTTCTTTGCGACCCTTTGAATTAAGCCATGCGCATTTAAATTAGTGATATTATTGCTGAGAATTCTACCGGGAAGATATTCCATAGAAAGGTAATAGAGAATTCTTGTGTTGCAGGATTGATGAGTATGTAAAAGAGCGGTCCAGTTAATCATAATCTCTTCTCGAAGCGTCAAAGATAAGGCTTCATAGAACTCTTCATCGGAGATTTCGTATTCTAAGCGACCGAGCTTGGTAATTAAGTAATGTTTGATTTTATGAACGAGCATTTCTGCTTGCCAATCAAGATCGTCGTTCATAAAAGTCTGCCTTTTGTAAAAATGAGTCCATATAAAAAGATATACTTTTTTTTTATTTTTTTTGTTATACTTTCCGGTTTTTTTTTGTGCTGAAAAATAAATACACTATCGGCCGTCGCTATTTCTTTTTAACTCTCGACAAACGGTAGACCTGCTTACTTTAATTTCTTTGCCTATGCAGTTAATGGAATCTCCTCTTTTTTTTAAAGTATATATTTGGCATCTTTGTTCATAGGTTAAATTCCGGTAGCCTTTCAACATAAAAATCTTTCCATAATATTTTTTATCAAAAATTTACTATAGATAGCTTAACGGCATTTGGCCATTTTCAAATTTCTCCTATTTATCGCACTTCAGTGTTGAAAGGGCGATATAAAAAAAGAATGATTCAGAGCTTCAGTTGGAGTAATGCGATCTTCATATTTTAGCATTTGCGTAATAAGATCAAAAAATTGCCTATGTTTTGCAATAATAGGAGCTGCTTCTAAATCTGATAAATGTACTGTTGATTGTTTAATCTGATCCATTCGTATTGTTACCAAGTTTTCCCAACTTGGTAATTTGTCAATATTTGCAAGAGTATTTTTTAAACGTCTAGGGAGTGCATTTCTATCTACCGGAACCTTAAGTTGATACCTCTCCTCTCCGGTAGCGTTAGTTTCTTTATTAAATAGGTGATTTTTGTTACTACTTTTTTCAATTAGAGGTTTAGGTAGTGGTCCAAAGCGTTGTTCCATAGCATACAAAAATTTCATACTAATCTGATATTCATTTTGATCTTCTTCTTCACAGTAAGGGAAAAGAGGGACTTTACTAAGGCACTCATACATGGTAGCTCCTAAACTGAACATATCGATAGCAAAGGTATAAGCCGGCTTACCTTCCTCATCACTGATTCTTAAATGAACTTCAGGAGATCGATAAAAAGCAGTTTGAACGAGAGGGTCTTGAGATCCTAATTCTTGCAGAAAAGCTAGGCCAAAATCGCCGATGTGTGCTTGACCTTGAGCATTTAACAGAACATTTTCAGGTTTTAAATCAGTATGAACAACTCCGGCATTTCTTAATCCTGCCAAAGACAATAATAGTGTTTGAAATAGATGAGAAAGTTCATCTAATGATCTGATCTGATCAAGTTGTTGCATAAGAAGTTGATTTAGATTACCTTTAAATACCGCAAAAACCAAGCCTACTTGATGTGAATTTCCCAATGTAATAGTATTGAGTAACTCAGTAACAAAAGGAACTTTTTCTGTACGTAATCTCTGTAAAATAGCGATCTCGTTTTTAGCAGCCTCAAAGTAATTTTGCGATGCTTTATTGACTTTGATAGCGACTGTTTTGACTCGTGAGCCGGGTTCTGATAAATTTTCTTTTTCCGTTGCAACTAACACAAGAGCATACTTACCCTGTCCTAAAATTTGTGGCCGGCCATCTGCGGCGCGTACGGGTCTATAGCCTGTTTGCGAAAAATTAAAGACACCTATAGGGGTTTTTATGAAAGAAGAATAATAATCTTGTTGCTCCTTATTATAATAATATTGGAATGGATTATTATTATAATAATCTAGTACCGGATTATAATAATCTCGTACCGGATGACCCTTTAGAAGGGTAGTGGTGGCATTGTTAGCACCGGTTAAGACACTACTATCAGCAACAATTGCCTGTTCTATCCGAGAAGGTTCGGCTATCTGCCGGTCTAAATTCCCGGTTATGTGTGTACCGGTGTTTCTTATCATTTTTATTTTCCTTATAATATAAATTTATTAATAATTTGTACGAATACGTTTATTATGTCGATTTCCTTAATTAATTAAAAGGTTTTTTTATTAACAATTGCTTCTTAACTATTATGTTTAATGGGTTTTTTAAAATATTATTTATTAAATGGTAAATTCGATAGTATTTGAATATAAGAAAATAAATGGACTTACATTAAGAAGAGATGGATTCTGAATCGAAATTAGGAAGAATTTATCAAGAGGAAGAGATGGATTCTGAATCGAAATTAGGAAGAATTTATCAAGAGGAAGAGATGGATTCTGAATCGAAATTAGGAAGAATTTATCAAGAGTTTTATGCGACAGAAATGCGTTATTAAAATGATTGTTTAAATCAAGGGATACTTTTTCTCTTTTGTTGGGGAAAAATGTCGTTACATTAATGCACAAAGGGATGATATAGCGCCTTCATTCAAGCAAGCAGTATGAGATATTCCGGGCTCGCGATGTCAGAAATTTGCCCTGATAAATTGTCACATAACAGCATTAGCCGCCGGTTAAAGGATAAACAATTTCAACCTAAAGAAATTTTTGAAATCATAAAGCATTCTGTCGATAGGGATAAGCCGGGTGTACTTATTGTAGATGATACCGGTCTTTCAAAAAAGCATACCTTAAAGACTCAGGTTATAGTAGATAAAAAAACACGACAGATTATTTGTACTGCATTTTCTAATGGTAGGAGACATGACTTTAGACTGTTTAAGGAATCAAAAATAAAAATTCATCCGGGAATAAGCGTATTAACGGATACGGGATATCAAGGACTAAAAAAGCTTCATGCTAATACCAATATGCCAAAAAAGAAAAGTAAGAAGAAGGCTCTATAGTCATTTAATTTTATATTGATAAGATTGCTTGATCAATGGCGAATTTAAAATTCGTAACTTTTCGTAATATCTCTCTAACTTTATTTTTCATATTAGCCCAATATTTTTCTATAGGATTTAAGTCCGGAGAATATGGAGGAAGAAACATAAGCTTACAACCGGCAGATTCTACTATTTTCCTGCTTTCCGCTGACTTGTGAAAACCGGCATTGTTAAGAATAAGAACACTACCGGGTGTAAGCTGAGGAGTCAAAACTTCCTTAAGCCAAATATTGAATAACCCGGTATTTCTTATAAGCATATTTTCTGCGGATTGGTTTTAAATGTCCTTTTTGCTTTTTTTGCAAAATCCATCGATATATTGTTGCAATACCTACTTGAAAAATATGGCCGGCTGTTTTTTTATCATGATGTTTTTCTATATGTTGTCATACTTTCTCTCGAAGATCTACTGAATAGGCTCTAGGCATTGTTTTGTCCTTACTGTTTGTATAAAAAAAGAAGGATAACATATTATCAAATAAAAATTAAAATACTATAACTAAAGAAGATAAGAAAAATAATAGACAATTATCAAGGGAAGGTGTTCTGAATGAAAATGTGATAGGAATGATCAAACGCTTTAAAATCATTTCCGGTCGTTATCGGAATAGACGAAAAAGATTTGCATTGCGATTCAATCTTATTGCGGGAATCGATCATTTGGAACTCATATGATGCATTTCGAAAGAAGTCTAATCTTTTATGGTATGGGATAAACTCGGAGTCATACGTGCCTGTGAATGATCAATGGATAAGGATAGTGACGGCAAAACGAAGAAGAGTGGTTTAATCTAACCTTCTAAATTTGGAAGGTTAGATTTTCTAAAGGTTTTTGATGGCAAAATTAAGACCTGTATAACGTCTTTTAACCTCGTCATTTTTTATAGCAATAGCTAGAGCTTGCTTAGTTCCCACTAAAATAACCAGTTTTTTCCCTCTTGTAACACCTGTGTATAAGAGATTGCGATTAAGTAATTTAAAATGATGAGTATGGATAGGTATGATAATACAAGGGGCTTCACTACCCTGGTATTTATGAATAGAAGCAGCGTAAGCTAATACCAGCTCTTCTATTTCTGAAAAACCGTAAGAGACCGGTTTATTGTCAAAGTTAACGATAAGAGTTTGCTCGATTTCATTGATATCTTGGATGATTCCCATATCTCCGTTAAAGATTTCCTTTTTGTAATTATTCCGTATCTGCATAACCTTATCTTTGGGAGCAAAGGCTCTACCGGAAAGGACGAGGTGATCCTTTCCGGGGTTGAGGGTTTGTTGAAGAGTAGCATTAAGGTTTTCAGAGCCGATTATCCCTTTTTTCATAGGGGAGAGCACTTGAATATCGTGGATAGGGTCAAAGTGATAAGATTTAGGTAAGCGTGTTTTAACAAGATCTTGTATAATAGAGAGTACTTCAGCAGGTTCTTTAGCTAATAAGAAGAAAAAATCAGAATGTTTTCCGCCTTTAATATCGGGAAAGATCCCGTCATTGATACGATGGGCATTGGTTATAATTTTGGAGCCCCTAGCTTGCCTGAAAATTTCTTTAAGGGTAATATACGGGATTTTTTTGCTTAAAATCATATCTTGTAAAACATTACCGGGTCCTACACTAGGTAACTGATCGATATCACCAATTAAGATAACTCTTGCATGATTTGGAATGGTTTTAAGTAACTGATACATTAAATAGGTATCGATCATACTCACTTCGTCGATGATGATAAGATCGCATGTTAAAGGGTTATCTCTATTGCGCTTAAAACCTCCTTTTTTAAAATCAAATTCCAATAGGCTATGAATAGTAGAAGCAAAACAACCGGTAATCTCTTGCATTCTTTTAGCCGCTCTACCTGTTGGCGCTGCTAAAAGGATGTGGTCACTTAATTTTTTTATAATCGTTAATATGGCTTTCGTAATCGTGCTTTTACCGGTACCGGGACCACCTGTAATGATAAGAAGCTTTTCTAAAAGAGCTTTTTCTACAGCCTGATGTTGATTGACAGCAAGTTTAAGATGAAGGTTTTCTTGAGCCCAATTAATAGCTTTAGTTGTTTCTATGGATCGAAGGGCGTCCGGATTGTCTTGGAGTCGAGCAACTTCTTTGGCGATACCAATTTCAGACATATATAAAGGCTTTATCCAAACATAATAGCCATCTTCTAATTCAGAAATAATGATGCGCCGCTCAGCATGTAGAGCTTGTAGTTGTTGCTCTATTAATTGTTCGTTGACTTGAATGAGATTGTGAGTATACGTCGTTAACTCTTCTTTAGGATAGCAGACGTGGCCATCTGATGAGAGTTCACCTAAGGCAAATTCCACCCCGGCATTAACCCGTTCAGGAGAATCGAAGGAAATATCCAGTGAAGAAGCTACTTTATCAGCCATTTTAAAACCAATGCCAAAGACGTCTCTTGCTAAGCAGTAAGGATCGTGTTTGACGACTGCAATGCTTTTGTTACCATAACATTTATATATTCTTTGTGCATATGCCGGACTAATATTATGAGATTGCAAGAAGATCATTACTTCACGCACGGATTTTTGCTCTTTCCAGCAGGTGATAATCCCTTGAATACGTTTGTCGCCTAACCCGGGGACTTCTGATAATCTATTAGATGTTTGATCTAATATGAGAAGAGTATCCATTCCAAAGGTGTCAATGATTCGTTTGGCATAGGCGGCACCAATCCCTTTAATCAAGCCGGAACTTAAGTATTTTTGTATGCCTATAAGGTCAGCCGGGGCTTGTACTTGATAGTGATCTACTTTAAATTGTCTGCCATGAGAAGGATCGTGATACCACGTACCATAGCATTTCAGTGTTTCACCCGGTTGAATAGAAGGAAGTGATCCGACAATGCAAGTAAGATCTCTCTTTCCTTTTTCTTTTAGTTTAGCAACAGTGAATTGATTTTCTTGATTTTGAAAAGTAATGCGTTCTATATATCCGGTAATATCTTCCATTAGAATACATAAACAATGTTGAGGGTCAAAATGGTATCAAGACGCTTCATCTCTTTAGGTAATACTGAAGTATAATTGAGCATATTATTCAATTGCGCTACCCAATGTTTGGCTAAAGGAGCTTCTAAAATTGTTATCATGGTCCAAATATAGTTGCTAATATCACTAATGTCAAATGACCAACACATGGAATTATTTAAAATGAGATCTTTAGAAAAGTTCCGGTTAAATGTATAGCCGGGGGAGACACCAAAAAAACCGTTATGTTTTTCAGCTTGAGTGATGACATTATAAAATGAATCACTTCGAGTGATCCCCAAATTGATAGATGCATTCAGGCCTTCGTGTTGGAGAAGTTCATATTCAATTCCGGCTTTTTCATTAAGACGTATGATAAGACTTTGAAAACAATTAAAACGTATATGCTCTGAGTTAAACCAGTTCAAGCGATTTTTAAAATAGTGACTATATTTGATAAGCAATTGACCTTGATTAAAGGTGCTTTTTTTTCTCGCCGGAGCCAAATTATAAGAGCAAAAAACATCGAATTTTTGTTTAGGGTAACCATATTTTTTTATACAAAATTGTGCTCGTAAACGGTTGTTTAGCGTTAGCTTTTTAGCTCCACTAGATATAGCAGCTGTTCCTACACCTATTTGAGCATCCCAATTAAAAGAAGAAGGTTTTAATGCATTGGTATTAATCTGTCGTATTTTATCTTTCGGAATATAAAGAGGGCCATGCTCTAAAGGCGCTTTTATCGTCGCTTTCGTCTCTCCTGATTCTATGCTGATCGTTCCTTTTAAGATACGACCGTCATTAATTTCTATAGGCAATTGTTCGTGGATTAAAAGAGAGTTTACTTCAGACCAATTAATGATAATAACACCCATAGCATTTGTCTTTAAAAGCAACTTCTTATCCTTTAGGCTGATGATTTTTCCGTGCAGAATATCTCCATTATATAACGTGATTTTGTCTGCATCGATATAAGAAAAAAATATTAAAAAAATAATAAGAAGAATAGGATTAATAAACCGGCTCATAATATTTTGAGTGTATTATTCTATAACAACACAACGGTATCATGTGTCTTGGTTTCATGTAAAGAATCTGCGAGCTTTTTAAAAAGGATACTTTAGGCTTATTGCGGATTCTTAGAAGGTAATTGACAGCTCCCTAAAGGGAAGGGATTCCTAATTCAACGGTTACCGCCCCGGGAAAAAACTTGGTTTTCGCAATAAAAATTCTCAAAGGGAAACTTTTACGATTTTCAAGCAACCCACTCTACCCGGGCCTGACATAATCTCTAAAGACTCAATTAACCGACTGTCCCACGGTAGCTCTAAAAGATAGGAATCGTATACGAAATATGAGAATTAACACGAATACAACACAATACTTTAATCGCGGCGCTCTCATCCCAATGCTAAAGCAAAGGGTTGCCTCGCTTAATTGTCATAGCTATCTTGAACACAATAATCCGGCGCTTGTTTCACCGGCTCTTCCGTGATCTAACATGACATATATTTTTGAAGCTAATGCTTCTTCACTCCTTTTAAGAAGTCACTAACTTCACCGGCTCCAATCGTGGAGTATTCTTCTGACGTGAGTGTCTGATCCTCCCTTGGTACCATGCCGAATGTTTCCTTCTGATTGAAATTTCTTCAAATACTCATAAACACTCGACCGGTTTAAGCGCAGAACATGAGCAATGAGGGCAGGTCCGGAGCGTCATCTCGTGCAAGAAGCACACACAAACGATTACGTTCATTTATATCACGGGGCTTGTTTATCTGAAATTCAAAAGTGCTTCTTTGATTGGGAGTTAATTGCTTCATATAAAATTAATGTCATATTTATACTTTTTTGTGTCACTTTTAAGTAGTGAAGAGTATATGCTTCTTAATGGTCTTCATTTTCGGATAAAGAAGTCAAACAAGCTTTGACTTTGCTAAAAGAAAGGGAAGAAATATCTGTTGCTTTAATTAATAGAGGTGAAATCATGGAAATATGGTTAGATACTGTTAGTCCGAGCACCATCTTAGCAGCCGGTGATTACAATTTTTTTTGGGGAGTGACAACTAATCCTACTCTCGTTGCAAATGCCGGAGAGGATATTGAAGAATTATTGACTAAGATATTGGAACTGCAAGAAGGGCCGGTTGCAGTGCAACTCAAAGGGTCAAGCGAACAAACTATGATGCAGGAAGCTAAAAAGCTTTATAGTTTTTCGGATCGTTTTATTATAAAAGTGCCTGTTTCTCAAGAAGGGTTGATTGCACTTAATTACCTTTCTTCAAAGAGGATCCCAACAATGGCAACCGCTGTTTTTCATTCTAATCAGTACCTTCAAGCAGCTTTAGCCGGAGCTGATTATGTAGCTCCGTATTTAGGGCGTATGTTTGATGCAGGCTTACAAGGATTTTCCATTTTATCTTCTATGATCAAGATTAAATCCGTGAATGGATTTAAGACTAAAATTTTAGCGGCAGGTGTAACGGAAGTAGAACACATTTCACAATGTGCTGAATTAGGTATAGATGCCATTACGTTAAAAGATGAGATATTACGTGAATTTATGAGTAATCATCCTTTGACGACACAGGCTGTGGAGATTTTCAATCACGATTGGGATCGAATAGAAGAAAGTAGAATTTTTATGAGTTAATACCCCTTCTGAAAGAGAAGGGGTATTATTATGAATGTTACCGGCCTCCGGCAAAACGTTGCACGACATCGAATTTTGGCTTACCGGCTCCCATATTTTTATTTAAATTATGTTGAGCGACTAAGATATCATTTATATCTTTTTCAACAGCATCCTTATCACTCGGCCACTTGCCGGAAATTAAGTCATCAGCTAATTGTTTGCCTGTATCTAATAAAGAACCGAAAGCGTTAGCAAGAGATTCTAAGCGATCTATTGTTTTATCCATTAAATCCCTTACAACAGGACCGTAATAACGATTGGAGCTCTTAAACTCTGCGATTAGCTCGTTTAATGAATTCAGTTTTGGCGCCATCTTACAAATTGTATCAAAAACAGGAGTCGGACCTTGATAAACATCAACATATCTGAATTGAGTTGGCATGAACCAAGTTAAAATATCATGAACTTTTTGTAATTCTTTAGAGTATTTCACAATTCCAACTTTATCATCTTTATGTCCGGTTGAGATGAGATTTCTTATCTCATCGACTAAATCACATGAGAATCGGTTGATAGCAAGAGCAGCATTATATTGATGCTCGGCTCTTAGAGTAGCGCGATTAACGCCTTCATTAGCAGGATAGTCATGAAGTGTATGATCTGCTTGTAATTGACGCCCTTGATCTAAAAGTTTTTTCTAGAGGTTTTAGGGTAGATTGAATAATTTCTTTGATATGAGAGGCAAATTGATAAACAATAGGTTGGATTAGAATTTTTCCGGCTAGAACCATTTCGACTTTGTGATAAAACTCTTTAAGCTTCTCTGCATGCGGCTCTAGCTTAGCAATAACATCAGCTACTTCAGATGCTTTATCATAAATAACCCAATAAGGAGCCTGTAAACCGTGCATGGTGGATAATTCAGCTTTAAATTCATCCTAAGCGTCTGTTAATTCTCTTAAAGAATGACAGCGATCAGTTTTATCCGGCCCGGCCAACCACAGAAATGGGCCCGGTATGATGTGTATCAGGTTGGTCGATAATTTCTTTAGCAAGATCAGTAATCTCAGCAGATTTATGCTGATCAACGGGTGACTTATTATTTACATCTAATTTGGTAGTGTCTGCATTAGCAGTGTTCACATTGGCAGTGATAGTATCGGTTGGAATATGTGCGTTTGAGCTTGAAACTAGCATACAATTCTCCTTAGTTTTTTATTTGATTTCAAAATCCGCTTTAGATAACTCTAATAGTATCTTTATAGTTTCTTAATATTATAAAGGCTATTTATGACAATTAAACGAGAAAACCCGCCTTTTTAAGAGTGGGATGAAAGTGTCTATTTGTTTTTTTGATTCCGTATATACTTTCTGATTGTATATTCATTTAATTTTCCAACACTATCAACATAATAAGACCGTGTCCACAGTGTGGGTAACCCGGATCTTAAGCTTGAAAATTCTTGCCTTAATATTCGGCGTGTATATCCCTTAAGTTGTCCTATGAAAAATTGTGGCGAATATATAGGCTTGGTATTTAAAAAAATATGTACGTGATCAGGCATAATATTCAGTTCGTGAATCTCTATATTTAGTTGTAGAGCTTTTAATTTTAATAATTCCTTTAAACGAACAACAATATCACCTTCAAGAACCTTTCTCCTATATTTAGGACACCAAATAACATGGTAACTAAGGTTAAAAACTGCTGTTTTAGAGGTTTTCCGTCTTTCCGGATAGACAATCTATATATACCGGACATATAATGCAATACATGATGATCAAAAAAGCATATAAATTTAGATTCTATCCAACGAAAAAACAAAAGGAGTTGCTTACAAAAAGCTTTGGATGTTCCGGAGTTGTATATAATCAAGCTTTAAATTTTAAGATCAAGAAATATCAGGAATACAAAGAGAATGTAAGTTATTCTAAAACATCGGCATTCTTGACAAGTCTTAAGCAAAACAAAGAGTTTCTTTGGTTAAACGAAGTTTCTTCTGTTTGTCTGCAACAAAGTCTTAGAGATCTTGATAGAGCTTTTTTAAACTTTTTTAAAAAAAGGTCAAATTTCCCTCGCTTTAAAAACAAACACAGTACGCAGGCAATACGATTAACTAAGTCAGCATTTAGTTGGGATGGGGTTAATCTTAAGATTGCAAAATCTAAAGACAGATTAAAAATACATTGGTCAAGGTGTTTTTTAGGTACACCAACAGGTATAACAATCACAAAAGACTCTTGTGACAGGTATTTTGTGAGCCTATTAGTAGAAGAAGAAGTGATCCCTTTTGAGAAGAGAAATAATTCTGTCGGTATAGATTTAGGATTAACGACATTCGCAACTCTTTCTACAGGGAAAAAGATTACGGCACCTAAACCTTTTAGATTTCATAAGAAAAGACTAAAAAGAAAACAACGTTCTCTTAGCAAAGCTAAAGTCAAAGGTAAAAACAGACTCAAAAAAAGAAGATCGGTGGCTTCGATACATTCGAAGATAAAAAATATAAGGCAGGACTTTCATCATAAACTTTCTACAAAGTTGGCTCGTGAAAACCAAACGATCACGATAGAAGGGTTAAATATTAATAAGATGTTAAAAAATAAAAAACTTTCCAAGCATATATCGGATGCAGGATGGAGCCGGTTTTTAACATTTTTAAAGTATATAGTATTTTAATTTTTATTTGATAATATGTTATCCTTCTTTTTTTATACAAACAGTAAGGACAAAACAATGCCTAGAGCCTATTCAGTAAATCTTCGAGAGAAAGTATGACAACATATAGAAAAACATCATGATAAAAAAACAGCCGGCCATATTTTTCAAGTAGGTATCGCAACAATATATCGATGGATCTTGCAAAAAAAGCAAAAAGGACATTTAAAGCCAATCCGCAGAAAATATGCTTATAAGAAATTAGATGATGAGTTGTTATCTAAATATGTAGAAAAACATCCGGATTATTTTTTATCGGAAATTGCTGATTATTTTTCAGTCACTCCGCAAACGATTTTTTATGCCCTTAAAAGATTAAAAATTACACGAAAAAAAAAACTACTCGCTATACTCATCACGAATAAACCTCCGGATATTTTGTATTCGTATAGTGTAAATTATTTTGTATGAATTCATTTTTAACACTATCAGAAGAAAAGCATCTCAGACAGCAACATAAACGAGAAAAGAATGGTCGTATACGAGATCGTATCAAGGCTGTTCTATTGTCGAATAAAGGTTGGAGTAATACTCGTATTGCTGAAGCTGTGCTTTTAGACGATGAAACAGTGTCTCGTCACATTAAAGAATATCAAAATAAACAGCAATTGCATGTAGAAAGCGGTGGTTCAGTCAGTAAACTTCTTGCGCCACAGTCAGAAGAATTCATTAAACATTTAACAACTCATACCTATGTCAAAGTAGAAGATATCTGTTCTTATGTTCTCGCGAAATATGGCATTGTTTATACGATTTCAGGGATGACTTCTTGGCTACACTCACATGGTTTTTCCTATAAAAAGCCTAAAGGTACACCGGCTAAGGCAAATTCTGATCAACAAAAAGCTTGGATGCAATTTTACACCAAGCTTATGGCATCTCTGCCTAAAAATGAGCCTGTTGAATTTGCTGATGGTGTGCATCCAACTATGGCAACTAAAATTTCTTATGGTTGGATTCGACCGGGAACAAGTAAATTAATCGCAACAACAGCTTCTAGAACTCGAATGAATCTTATGGGGTCTATCAATTTAAACAGTATGAAGGTAACAATAGATGCTTATGAAACATTAAATAGCGGTACCATGGCAAAGCATTTTGCTTTGCTACGGTCAAAATACCCCTCAGCTCCAAATATCCATCTTATTTTAGATCAAGGCCCTTATAATACAAGTATTCAGACCAAACAAGAAGCAGAAAAACAAGGTATTATTCTCTATTATTTACCTTCTTACAGTCCTAACCTCAATCCCATTGAACGATTATGGAAAGTGATGAATGAATATTGTCGCAATAATCGGTTTTTTAATTCTGCTAAAGAATTTCGGAGATCGATTACCGGATTTTTTGAAAATACTTGGCCCTCTATTGCTCAATCAATGAGGACACGAATCAATGATCATTTTCAAGTCTTAGAATCGGCACTTTGATTCATAAGGGGTATATAAGGAAAGAGATGAAAAGAAACGGGAAGCTTTTATGAAAGATCCGACATTCCTAGACCTCTAAACAAGTTTTTCTAATTAAGCCATACATCCTCATTGCAGTCTTTCCAAACAAAACAATAATCTTTTTCCGAAGACGGGTTAAATTTGTGATCATTTCTTTACAAATTCTCCGGGAAGTCTTCTGAAAAAAACGGATTATTCCGATACCTTCCATAATTTGGAAAATCCATCTTAATGTTGGATTTTTGACTTCCTTTCCTAATTGGTTGGGTAATGTCTCTTCTGTTTCTATCAATTTTTGTCGAAGTTGATATTGTCCGATATTATAAACCATTAAACACAATGTCATAACCATCATTAATGCTTCAATGCGTCGAGGGGTTTTTAAAAAAATAGAATCAACCATAAACCAAGGATCTTTTAAAAAGCGAAACCCTCCTTCAACCTTTTGCTGTTCTTTATATTCTTCTAACATCATCTCATCTTTATAATTTTCTCTATCGGTGTCATTCGCAGCTAAAATAAACCGTCCTTTTCTATTCATCAGTTTATTAATTTCTTCTTCTTCCCTTTCAAAGCTAGCATGAATCTTGTATCCAACAACTTGTTTTTCCTCTCCTTGTTTAGGTTTGCCTAATTTACCATATTTTAGAATCGGCAATATCTCACTATTCATGGAATATAAATGATTTTTTTTAGTCAATCTGCCCCAAGCTTTTTTAGCATCACTTTCGCATTTAAATTCCTCATTACCCAAATGCCAAAGTTGTTTCTTGAGCTTTTCTTCTGCCTTGGTCAATTTTTTTTCTAATGATTTTATCTCTCTCTGATAGGCTTGCTCTGAAAAAACCAAAAGCCATCTTTGTTTAATCCCTCCATAAAAAGAGGTGAAGCTGCATGTTTTATATCCTTTCTCCTGATCAATCCAATCAATTTCTTCTTCCGGTTTTTCTACTAATCTTTTTGCTTCTCCTATTATCTCGGGAACTCGGGTGAGCCATTTATAATCATTATTTTTTAAGAGCTTTTCTTTTGTGTATAACGCTGAATCGGCAACCCACTTCAACTTTGTTTTTACATCAATCTGTTGTTGAAATTCACTGATTTTTTTGAGCGTCTCATGAAAACTTGCTTTATCAGAACTATTGCCGTCTAAGGCTTCCATCCATAGAGGCATAGAACTCGGACCATTGGTAACGAGAGAAAGTACAACTTGTTTCAAATCAGGTCTATGATCTTTAGAATAACCCTGCTTAATCTCAATCACTTGCGGATCATCTTTCACTTCATACGACCCATGAACGGAAAAGCTTGTTGTATCTAGATGATGCGTTTTTTGTAGTAAATCATGGTCTAGGGCTATTCCAAAAGAAACTTCAGCAAATAATTTACTGCTCCCATATTTCGCAATATCATCCAAAGCATGACCTAAAGTATAATCTGTGAGATCTTCTGCTCGAAGATCGTTGCCAAGTAAATTCTCTATCGATTTAGAAGCAAAAAATTGATGTGTTAGGTAGAGACGTCTATTAGTAAACCCTAATCCATTCAGAATCATTGCAATTACTGCCTGTCCCGCACTTACTTTTCTTTGTGGATGATTTTTTAATCCGGTATCAATCCTTTCCGCTACTTTTAGATCGCTGCAAAGTGCTGCAATTAATCCATGGTGATCCATGTTCACTGTTTGAATATTATCTCCTGCAACTTCCGGCATAACTTTTCTCCTTGTATCAAATAAAAAGTAACAGGATAGGCAATCTATAATTCTAATTCAAAAAAAATATCTTACGGTCTAGGAATGTCGGAAAGATTTAAAAAATATTCCCTTTGACAAGAGAATTTATCTCGATGAAACCGGGATTCATCAATTTTTATTTCGTGAGTCCGGAAGAAGCTTACGCGGCAAAAGAGTTTTTGGAGCGGTTTCAGGAAACCGCTTTATAAGGCAAAATATTATTTCAGCCCTATCTAAAGGGCAGTTTTTATCTCCAATGTGTTTTGAAGGTACTTGTAATACCGGGTTATTCAATATTTGGCTTAAGGAAGTTTTGACTCCTCAGCTTACACCCGGTAGTGTTCTTATTCTTGACAATGCCGGTTTTCACAAGTCAGCGGAAAGCAGGAAAACAGTAGAATCTGCCGGTTGTAAGCTTATGTTTCTTCCTCCCTATTCTCCGGACTTAAATCCTATAGAAAAATATTGGGCTAATATGAAAAATAAAGTTAGAGAGATATTACGAAAAGTTACGAATTTTAAATTCGCCATTGATCAAGCAATCTTATCAATATAAAATTAAATGACTATAAGTGTAAATGGTACGGAAGAAATATAGTGGAATTAGATCAATTTTTTGCCGGTTCAAAACTATGCTCTGCCTGCCGGTACCAAATAGAAATTTTAGATTTAAGTGTGAGAAGTTGGCAGTGTCCAAACTGCAAAGTAACACACGATAGAGATCTTAATGCATCTATTAATCTCGATACCGCAGGGCAGTCGGTAATTTAAGCCTTTGGAGATCATGTTAGACTAGCTTGTTTGTTAGCAGTGGTCGATGAATTAGGAATCCCTTCCCTTTAGGGTTGGGAGCTGTCAAGATATTCGTCAAGTTAAATAAGATACATAAGATTAATGGATTTTTTAAAAATAATAGAATCCTATAAAGTAATATTTTGTTTAGTCGATTATTTTTTAAAAAGAGGAGTTTAGATGCGTCCAAAGAGCATTAAAGAATTACGGACATTTTTAGGTATATCAAGTTTATCTGAAGCAATTATTCATGATTTTGCTATCGATAGTCGCCGGGTAAAAAAGGGTGATCTTTTTTTCGCTCTGAAGGGAGAAAAAGTCGATGGTCATAAATTTTTAAAAATGGTGAAAGCAAAGGGAGGTGTTGCAGCTGTTATTCATCATTCTTATCAAGGACCTGATTTCGGTCTTATATTATTAAAGACAAATGATGTGTTGGAAACTCTACAAGTTTTTGCTAAAACAGTTCTGATTAATAGAAAAACAAAGGTTATCGCTATAACCGGATCATTAGGCAAGACAACGACGAAAGATTTTATCTATACATTGTTGAAAGAAAAATATCGTGTGGCTAAAACGCCCGGTAATTACAACTCTCAAATTACGTTACCTTTAAGTATTTTAAAAAGTGCCGGGGACGAGGATTTTTTGATCCTTGAGTTAGGTATTAGCAAGCCTAATGAAATGGCTAAACTAATGGAAGTAGTTACGCCTTATATAGCTGTTATGACAAGGTTAGCTCATGTTCATATTGCGAATTTTTTAGATTTTAGGCATTTGGCAAATGAAAAAGGGCTTATATTTTCCAATAACAACACGATAACAGGTTTTATTAATAGAGATGCTCCATTTTTTGAAGAAATGTTGGCAATAGGTAGCTGCTCCAAAATAAGTTATTCAGTTGCAAATTCTACCGGCCCTTATTATTTAAAATCCATTTCTGAACATGAGATCGAAATTTACCGTTATAATTGTTTAAAACTTAAAAAAAAGATTTCTATTCCCGGTTTGCATAACCATCAAAATTTGTTAGCGGCTATTGCTGTAGCTATTGAACTCAAACTTGCTTTTTCAGAAATTGATAGAGGGATTGATATGCTTGAGTTACCGGAAAGTCGTATGCAGTTTATCCGTAAGAAAGGGGCGGTATTTATTTTGGATGCTTATAATGCGAATGCGGATTCAATGATAGCAGCCTTAAATAGCATGCCTGACCCTAAGTTAAAAGGACGAAAAATAGCGATATTATCAGATATGGTTGAGCAAGGGAAGTATTTAGAAGACAACCATTCTCTTGTTGCTCTGCATGCTCTTACTTGTGTTGATCATCTTTTCTTAATTGGTGAAGGTTGCAAGGTTATGAAAGATATATGGGTTCAAGCAGGCAGAAAAGTTGATTTTTTTGATGCATTTAATGATTTAAAAAAACGAATAAAACAAGTTATCCTCCCGGAAGATGTAATATTAATAAAAGGTTCTAGGCTTAAAGCATTAGAGCGTCTACTGGAAGTATTTTGAAATGATTTTAATTATCCTGGATTTTTTACGCGAAGGGTTGGGTCTAAAAGTTCCCTTAGCATTTGAATATTATTCAACTCGAATGACTTTAGCTGCCTTAACATCTCTTTTATGCACCATATTATTTGGGCCAAGATTTATAAAAAAATTATACGAGTTTAAAATAGGCCAGACTATCCGAATGGAAGAATGTCCTCTTTTAGGAAAACTACATGAGAAGAAAAAAGATACACCAACAATGGGTGGTCTTCTCATTCTTTTCTCGATGTTGGTTTCTCTATTCTTATGGATGGACTGGTTCAGTCCATTTACGATTATTCTTTTGATCACGACAGTTTTTTTAGGTTTTTTAGGGGCATATGATGATTTCTTAAAACTCAAACATCATAATACAAAAGGATTGTCGGGCAAAAAAAAAATGTTGGTACAGGTCATTTTTGCTCTGGGGATAGCTTTATATCTCCTCTATTCTCATCTCAATATAGAAATTAAATCCTTAGGTGTATCTCATTTGAGTATGATGAATTACATGTCTCGTTTGTATATTCCTTTTCTTAAAGAGCCCCTTTTCTTTTTTAAGGGCCCCTTTATCATTCTAATGATAGTATTTATTATTATTGTCATCTGCGGTTCTAGTAACGCAGTCAATTTAACAGATGGCTTAGATGGTCTGGCTGCAGGCAATGCGGTTTTGGTAGCCGGTACTTTAGCTATTGTTGCATTTTTTTCGAACAATGTTGATCTGGCTCGTTATCTTAATATTCTATATGTGGAAGGAAGCGGCGAGATAGCAATTTACCTTTGTGCTCTAGCAGGTGCTTGTTTAGGCTTTTTGTGGTACAACGGACATCCGGCACAGGTTTTTATGGGAGATACCGGTTCTTTATCAATAGGTGGTATTATCGGTGTCAGTAGTGTGTTGATCAAACGTGAAGTCTTATTAGCTTTGATTGGCGGTATATTTGTGGCTGAAGCCCTTTCTGTTATTTTACAGGTGGGTAGTTACAAACTGCGTAATAAAAAAAGGATCTTCCTCTGCTCTCCTCTTCATCATCATTTTGAATATAAAGGATGGCCTGAAACGAAGGTGGTATTACGTTTTTGGATTGTAGGTTTATTTTTAGCGGTAATTGGATTAGCTTCACTTAAATTACAATAATGAATAGCTATACAGATAAAAAGGTACTGGTAGTTGGTCTCGGATCAAGTGGGAGAGCTGCGATTTCTTTATTACTAAGCCAAAAAGCCAAAGTATTTGCCTATGATGATAGGATCATTTCATTGGAACAGAAACTTCAGTTTGAAGATCCGTTCTTTAAAGGTCTTAATTGGCACAATATCGAGTCATCTATCTTACCGTATGACATGATTGTCATGTCTCCCGGTATTTCAAAAGTACATCCCATCTATAAACAAGCTTTAAAGATTCATAAAGAAGTGATTGGAGAGGTTGAACTAGCGGCTCAGATGATTGTTAATCCTTGCATCGGTATTACCGGAACAAATGGAAAAACAACCGTTACGAGTCTAGTCGCTCACATTCTAAATCAATCTAATAGAAAGGCTTTGGCAGTAGGAAACATAGGTGTGCCTCTTTGTGATTTGGTTCAAGAACCCTCAGATACGATTTTTATTATTGAATTGAGTTCGTATCAGTTAGAAACATTAAAAACACCTTTTTTAGATCATGCGATGATTTTAAATATAACTCTCGATCACCTTGATCGTTATCCTTCTTTTGAAGCTTATGTTGAGGCAAAATGTAATATTTATAAAGGTTTAAAATCTAAAGGAAGCTTATATCTGGATGAGGATTTTTTTGATGGTTATGCCCATAGCATTCCTTATCCTTATTTGAAAAGATTTGGATATCAAAAGGATTTGATACAGTTAGATATTTTAAATTGCAATAAAGAAAAAGTTGAATACATTTTACCTGTAAGTTATAGAAATAAAAATATGATTGAAAAAGATAATATTTTATCTGCTTTTGTAATATGTTTTGAATTGGGATTGACAGAAGAAGAATGTGTGCAAGGCTTAAAGAGTTTTAAACGACCGGCGCATCGTCTTGAATGGGTTAGGGAATTGAATGGGGTTCATTACTATAACGATAGTAAGGGGACCAATATTGCGAGTGTTTCTAAAGCTGTGCAAGCTTTTGATAACCCGACTATTTTAATCGCAGGGGGTGTTGATAAGGGATTAGATTTTTTACCATGGGGTAGTTATTTTAGAGATAAAGTTAAATATTTATGCGTCATTGGTGAAGCCGGTGATAGAATAAAAAATGAACTTTCGCCTTATGTAAAAGGAAAAAAATTTGATACACTAGCTTCGGCTTTGCACTTTGCTAAAGAAACTGCTATAACCGGAGATGTGATATTGTTATCTCCCGGTTGTTCTAGTTTTGATATGTTTAAAAATTATGAACACAGAGGAGAAGTGTTTAAACGGTTAGTGGAGTCATTATAAAGAAGTAAAATGAGAGATATTATTTCTTTTCAGTCAAAAGGGGTGTTTTAAATGAGTCGCAGGGATACAATTTTAATTGCAGTACTAGTCAATGCAGGGTTATTGATTATTTTATTCGCTACAGCAATCAATACCAATGATAAAAAAAATGTCATTAAAGTTGAGAAAGTAGCGCCAAAAACGGAAGTGAAGAGAACGATAACTGCCGCTAGTCAAGAACAGGCAAAGCCTTATTATAGGCCACAACTAAGTGCGCCTATCAAAGAAACACCAACTTTTACATACAAACCACCGGCTAAAGTGGAAGCGCCTGTACCTAGACCTATCGCTGTAAAACATGAAGCCAAGCCGGTTGTTAGATATGAAACACCGGTTGAATCCAAGAAGCTTAATTTCGTGGAAGTGACAGTAAAAAGTGGGGATACTCTCGATCGTTTAGCCCGAATAAACGGAACATCTGTCAAAAGAATCATGACTGTGAATAATTTATCGATTACACGTCTGCAAGTTGGTCAGGTTCTTCGTATCCCGTTTGAAGCTGATGGAGATTCTGAGAATCGCAATGAGGAACGTAGTAAGTTATTTAAAAAATATTATACTGTAAAAAGCGGGGATACCTTATGGGATATTGCTGTTTCTAATAATATGAGTCTTGATAAATTATATGAACTCAATCATCTTAATCATGATAGTGCACGTAAGTTACAGCCCGGGGATTCTTTAAGAATCCAATAAAGTGATTTTATACTATTTAAAGAGCATTTGAACATCCTATTCCATGCAACGATTAGTTTTTTTTAAACGAAGGTCTTTTAACTATTCTTCGATTCAACTGCATTGTGCCGCATTGATTATTAGTATCGCTTTAATTTTCGTTTTAGGTCTTACCATGGTATTTAATACCTCTTCTGCAGAGGTATTGGATTATGATATCAGTGGAGATACGCACCAAGCTCTTTTGAAACAAGGGCTTTATGCTTTTTTAGGTCTTTTAATTAGCTTGATTCTTTGGTTTATAGGATATCAAGAGATATTGAAACTAAGCTTTCCTATTTTAATTGCTTTAACTTTTTGTCTTATATTGGTTTTTCTACCGGGGATTGGTTCAGAGGTTAATGGGGCGCATCGATGGATTTTCTTGGGCAAATATTCTATCCAGCCTTCAGAATTTGTCAAATTTTCACTTCCGTTATTCTATATTTATTCCGTTATTCTAGGAGGAGTAAAGCCCAAATCTTTTTTTAAAATTTTAGGGTGTATCATTGTTCCTTTATTTCTTATTCTTATCGAACCGGCTAATGGTACGACAGCGATTATTATAATGACCTTGATCATGTTATTTATTTTAACAAAAGTGGATTTCAAATTATGGCTTTTCCCTATTATCATCATCCTTATGTTAGGAGGAATTGCCGCGTATAATATGCCTCATGTTTCTGCAAGGTTAACATCTTTTGCCAATCCCGAAATGGATATTAGAGGGAAAGGGCATCAGCCCTTTCAAGCTAAAATCGCAGCGGGCTCCGGAGGTCTTACGGGAAAAGGTCTGGGGCAAAGTATGCAAAAGCTTCATTACCTTCCTGAAGCTCAAAATGATTATATCGCAGCTATTTTTGCAGAAGAATTTGGATTCATCGGTATTTTTTTTTTAATTGTCCTGTATATGATTATGATCTATGCAGGATTTTATATAGCAATTCATGCTAGGACTACTCAAGGATATTATATGGCAAGTACTATAGTTTTTTTAATTGGGATTCAGGCTTTTTTAAATTTGGCTGTTGTTTCCGGCCTTTTACCCAGTACAGGTTTAAACCTTCCCTTTTTTTCACAAGGAGGATCTTCTCTTATAGCAAACTTTATGGGATTGACACTATTGATTAACATTGCTCAAGATACAAAAGACTTTGACAGCTCCCAACTCTCAAGGGAAGGGATTCCTCATTCAACAACCACTGTCCGGGGAACAAAGCCGGGTTTTCGCAATACAAATTCCCAAAGGGGAACTTTCACGGTCTTTAATCAACCCATGCTCCCCGGGTCTGACATGATCTCCAAAGGCTTAACTTACCGACTGCCCCACGGTAGATCTAAAAGATAGGGATAGTATACAAGATATGAGAATTAACAAGAATACGAAATAACGCTTTAATCGAGACGCTCTCATCCCAATGCTAAAGCAAAGGGTTGTTTCGCTTAACTGTCATAAAAGAAAAACAGTACGATGATTGGTAAAAGAATATTAATAACAACAGGAGGCACAGGTGGTCATATTTTCCCGGCTCACGCCCTTGCTGTCAGTATTAAAAAAAAATGTCCTGAATGCTCTATTCTTTTTGTCGGGGGCAAATTAGCTTCCAATCCCTTTTTCAATAAGAGGGGTTTTTCTGTTAAGGAAATTTCTTGCGCTACCTTATCCCTTTCTCGGCCACTACAGTTATTGAAAGGCATATTTCATATTATTAAAGGTTTTTTTCAATCTAGGGGAATTATCAAATCATTCAAACCTGATTTTATCATTGGCTTTGGCAGTTTTTATACTTTTCCGCTTCTTTTGTGTGCTGTTTTTAGAAAAATTCCTTTTGTATTGCATGAACAAAATGTTTTGCCGGGTCAAGTTAATTGCCTATTTTCCCGTTATTCAGAACTGACAACTGTTAACTTCTCTCTTTCACGATCCTATTTTATTACGAAGGTTAAACCGGTTCAAATGCCTCTTAGAGACTCATTTAGAAATCTTGAACTAACAAAACCAATGGCAAAAAAACAATTAGGATTAGATATTAATTATCCTACCTTACTGGTTTTTGGAGGTTCGCAAGGAGCTGTTTCTATTAATCGTTGTTTTTTAAAAGCGATTAAAAAAATCGTAGCATCTTTTCAACACTTTCAAGTTATCCATCTCATTGGCCGGGTAGAGGACTTGTCTATTGTGCAACAATTATATCAAGAGCTACCTATTAAATCCTATATCTCTAGATTTGAAGAAGATATGGCGTCGATCTTTTTAGCCTCGGATTTAACAATCGCTAGAGCCGGAGCTCTTAGTATCGAAGAGCACATTGCAATAGGAGTTCCTGCTATACTGATTCCGTATCCCTATTCTAAGGATAACCATCAAGAATATAATGCGGATTTTTATATTAAAAATGCCAAAGGCGCAGTCAAAATTCTTCAAAAGGATTTAACTGAAGAAATGCTCTCAAAACTTGTGTTAGACTTATTAATGCGTTATCCTGATAAGTTAAATGAAATGAGACAAGGCATTTTAGCCTATAAAAAGCATGAAAATAAGCAAGAACTTGTAGATCTGGTATTGGATTTAATCGGAGTATAAATATGAAAAAGAAATATCATATGATCGGTATTGGTGGTATTGGGATGAGCGGACTTGCGCGAATTGCTTTAAAACAAGGCCATGAGGTATCGGGAAGTGATATAGCAAAGAAAGACAATCTTAATGTTCTAATAGATCAGGGAGCTTTGATATCTAACGAACAGGTTAAAGAGAATATCAATCAAGAAATGAGCATTGTCTATTCAAGTGCTGTAAAAGAAGATAACCCTGAATATCAGCAAGCTAAAAAATTAGGATGCGAATTACTTCATCGTTCTGATTTACTTGATTTATTTACTCGGAATAAGAAAACCCTCACGGTTACCGGCACTCATGGGAAAACCACAACGAGCGCTCTTCTAGCATCTGTTTTTCTAGATGCCGGATATGATCCGGGTTATGCTGTGGGGGGTATTTTAAAAAATGAGGATAATAATGGTTCAATAGCTACAAGCGATTATTTTATTATAGAAGCTGATGAAAGCGATGGTACACATGTCAAATATCGCTCTTTTGCAGCGATCATGACGAATTTGGAAGCGGAGCATCTAGATCACTACGGTGCCTTAGAAGCGTTAGAACAAAGCTTTCACCAATTCATTAATAATATTGAATCAGAAGATCATTTTTTTTGGTGTGGCGACTGCAAAGGTTTGCGATCTTTAGATTTAAAGAAAGGTATCAACTATGGCATGGATACACACAATGAGCTGATGGCAACAAACTTTAAACAAATAGGATGGAAAAGTTATTTTGACGCACGTTTTGAAGGCAAAATTTATAAACAAATTGAAGTGTCGTTAGTAGGGAAGCATAATGTTTTGAATGCACTTGCTGTGTTTGGTCTTTCTTTAAAATTAGGTTTAGACGAGAGCGATATTCGCAAAGGACTTGCATCCTTTAAAGGCGTATTAAGGCGTTTGGATATAGTCGATGAGGTTAATAGTATTTTAATCATAGATGATTATGCTCATCACCCTACTGAAATTGAAGTGATGTTACATTCTTTAAAAGATGCCGTTGGTGAGAGAAGGTTAGTGGCTGTCTATCAGCCTCATCGATATACAAGAACTCAAAATTGTATAGATTTATTTAAAAATGTATTTGATTATGCTGACGAGCTGATTGTTACCGATATATATTCTGCAGGAGAGAGGCCTAACGGCGTCACTCATCAGGATATTTTAGATAGGTTAAATGAAAGTTCTTCTCTATCGAACCGTCATGTTCCACGAAATATTCTTTTAGATTTTTTAGGTGATTTTCTTCGTCCCCACGATGTTGTTGTGACAATTGGAGCAGGAGATATCACAACGGTAAGTAGAAACTTATCTATGGATTTGAAAAAAAAAAGTTCTAAAATACGAATAGGCCTCATTGCCGGTGGTCGCTCTCAAGAACATGAAGTGAGCCTATCGACTGTTAATTTTTTTTCCGGTGGGCTTGACCCTAATCTCTATGAGGTAACAAAATTCGGTATTACCCACCTGGGGATGTGGGTTATGGGTGACAATATTTTTGATGCTAATAAAATAGTCTCTGATCAAAAAAAATCCAATCTTTGTCCTGAAATATGGCAGGCACTAGAAGCCTGCGATTGTTTTATTCCCGTATTGCACGGGCCTTATGGTGAAGATGGAATGCTTCAAGGTTTTTTAGAAACCTTAGGAAAGGCTTTTGTAGCGTGTAATCGCAATGCTTCTGCTCTTGCCATGAACAAAGCATGGACTAAAAAAATTCTTCAGCATCATGGGATATTAACGACAAAGTTTTTAGATTTTTCCGAATTTCAATGGCAGGAAGAGAAGGAGAGGGTATTATCTAAGATTAAAAATACTTTATCATTACCTCTTTATGTCAAACCCGTTCATCTAGGATCTAGTATCGGAGTTACTAAGGTGAGCCATGCAGAAGAGCTTTCATCTGTTATAAAACAAGTCTTACAATTAGATACGCATTTTATGGTTGAAGAGGAAGTGATAGCCAGAGAAATAGAAGTCTCTATCGTAGGCGATCAAATTCTTGATATTGCCAACCCGGGAGAAGTTGGGATAGACTCTTGCTCGTATTCTTATGAAGCTAAATATGGCTTAAGCCCTATCAAAAAGAAAGTACAAGCAGACCTAAGTGAAGATGTAGTGATTAAAGTAAAAGATTTCGCCAAGAAGGTATACCGTATAACAGATTGTTCGGTATTAGCAAGAGTTGACCTTTTTATCGATTCAAAAAATAGAATCTTTTTAAATGAGATTAATCCTATGCCCGGCTGTGGCCCGAACAGTTTATATCATCGTATGTTATTACAATCAGGTTTTACTCCTTATTCCTTATTGAATCGATTAGTTATCGCAGGCTTAGCTCATTTTAGAAGATTAGAAAGAAAAAATCACCGGAGTTTAAAAAAAATAGGGAAAGAGGTAGTACCTCATGCATTTAAATAAAAAAATTCCCTTTTTTCAAGCACTTCTTTGGATCTTCCTATCGATTATTATGGTGACGGGAACAACCATGATGGTGTCATATTATGTTCGCTATAAACAAATTCTAAAAAAAGAAAATCCATTCTATAATATAAAAGCTATTGTTCAAACAGGGCCTGTTAAAGAAGCTTTAAAAACGGTCTATTTAGCTGAAATTTTGGAGCTATCGGTAGATCAACCTGTTAATCTTTATAGCTTCGATTTAAAAAAGGCAGAAGACACCTTATTGCAATGTCCTATTATTGAAAAGGCGTCTGTCCAACGTTGGCCACCTGATGCTCTCTATGTCGATTACACCCTTTTTTCTCCTATTGCTTTTTTAGCAGAGTATACGAATACGGCTTTAGATTCTCATGGTTATGCCTTTCCTATTCATCCCTTCTATACTCCTAAACGATTACCTGAGATTTACTGGGGGAGTAATAATAATTTGAATACAAGCGAAATTTGGGGACATTACTTTGTTGATGAGCGTATGGAATTAACTTTAGAAATTCTTGCTATTTTGAGCCAACCACAATATCGTGATATTTTTGTTATTCAAAGGATAGATGTATCTAAAAGTTTTGAAGAAAGCCCGGGTCGTAAAGAAATTGTTTTGATTGTTGAAGATTCTTTAGAAATCGATAATAAAATAATTACTTTGCCTTGTACTCTTCGATTAAGTCCCAAAAATTATCTTCAGGAATTAGGAAACTATTTAGCCTTACGTAAAGATTTTAAAAACAGAAAAAATATTTTAAAAATTGATGAAAATCTAAATGCGTCAAATCTTACTATCGATCTTAGGATCCCACAAGTAGCCTATATGTCCTACTAAACTCATTAATGTAAGAGATATCGGCTTTAAGCGGTTTTATAATTGGTGTCCTTAATGGGGGTACAATGCGTAAAGAGATGCGAAAGTCGTCGTAAGGATCGTAAACAATAAATTTTAATGATCCCCCGGGGTTTTTAAAAGAATCCGGGAGTTTTTGTGTGTATTTATTTTATAGTTTTAGGCTTTGCTAGTAGAATAGTCACGTATAGCTGTAGCGCTATAAATACCTGTTACACCTACTGCCACCCCTACATACGGCCCATGCAACACTTTGAGCCTTTTCACTGATAGTTTTACTATTTGAGTAATCTTCAATTCCTTTTTTAACAAGATATGTAGCTGCTTCACCAACGGCTACAATCGCTCCAAGCCCTGAATATGATAAGCTTGCTTTTGTAGGCTCTTTATCTGGTGGTTTAATAGGCTTATCCGACATTCCTAGACCGTAAGATATTTTTTTTGAATTAGAATTATAGATTGCCTATCCTGTTACTTTTTATTTGATACAAGGAGAAAAGTTATGCCGGAAGTTGCAGGAGATAATATTCAAACAGTGAACATGGATCACCATGGATTAATTGCAGCACTTTGCAGCGATCTAAAAGTAGCGGAAAGGATTGATACCGGATTAAAAAATCATCCACAAAGAAAAGTAAGTGCGGGACAGGCAGTAATTGCAATGATTCTGAATGGATTAGGGTTTACTAATAGACGTCTCTACCTAACACATCAATTTTTTGCTTCTAAATCGATAGAGAATTTACTTGGCAACGATCTTCGAGCAGAAGATCTCACAGATTATACTTTAGGTCATGCTTTGGATGATATTGCGAAATATGGGAGCAGTAAATTATTTGCTGAAGTTTCTTTTGGAATAGCCCTAGACCATGATTTACTACAAAAAACGCATCATCTAGATACAACAAGCTTTTCCGTTCATGGGTCGTATGAAGTGAAAGATGATCCGCAAGTGATTGAGATTAAGCAGGGTTATTCTAAAGATCATAGACCTGATTTGAAACAAGTTGTACTTTCTCTCGTTACCAATGGTCCGAGTTCTATGCCTCTATGGATGGAAGCCTTAGACGGCAATAGTTCTGATAAAGCAAGTTTTCATGAGACGCTCAAAAAAATCAGTGAATTTCAACAACAGATTGATGTAAAAACAAAGTTGAAGTGGGTTGCCGATTCAGCGTTATACACAAAAGAAAAGCTCTTAAAAAATAATGATTATAAATGGCTCACCCGAGTTCCCGAGATAATAGGAGAAGCAAAAAGATTAGTAGAAAAACCGGAAGAAGAAATTGATTGGATTGATCAGGAGAAAGGATATAAAACATGCAGCTTCACCTCTTTTTATGGAGGGATTAAACAAAGATGGCTTTTGGTTTTTTCAGAGCAAGCCTATCAGAGAGAGATAAAATCATTAGAAAAAAAATTGACCAAGGCAGAAGAAAAGCTCAAGAAACAACTTTGGCATTTGGGTAATGAGGAATTTAAATGCGAAAGTGATGCTAAAAAAGCTTGGGGCAGATTGACTAAAAAAAATCATTTATATTCCATGAATAGTGAGATATTGCCGATTCTAAAATATGGTAAATTAGGCAAACCTAAACAAGGAGAGGAAAAACAAGTTGTTGGATACAAGATTCATGCTAGCTTTGAAAGGGAAGAAGAAGAAATTAATAAACTGATGAATAGAAAAGGACGGTTTATTTTAGCTGCGAATGACACCGATAGAGAAAATTATAAAGATGAGATGATGTTAGAAGAATATAAAGAACAGCAAAAGGTTGAAGGAGGGTTTCGCTTTTTAAAAGATCCTTGGTTTATGGTTGATTCTATTTTTTTAAAAACCCCTCGACGCATTGAAGCATTAATGATGGTTATGACATTGTGTTTAATGGTTTATAATATCGGACAATATCAACTTCGACAAAAATTGATAGAAACAGAAGAGACATTACCCAACCAATTAGGAAAGGAAGTCAAAAATCCAACATTAAGATGGATTTTCCAAATTATGGAAGGTATCGGAATAATCCGTTTTTTTCAGAAGACTTCCCGGAGAATTTGTAAAGAAATGATCACAAATTTAACCCGTCTTCGGAAAAAGATTATTGTTTTGTTTGGAAAGACTGCAATGAGGATGTATGGCTTAATTAGAAAAACTTGTTTAGAGGTCTAGGAATGTCGGTTAAAACCATGTAAAAGACTTTTTAATATTTTAACGCATTCAGTAGCCGGTAATAATAGGGTATTTAACCCAAGTATTTTCAAATGATTTCGATAAAAATAGAGAAGATCAAAAGAAAAGGTTGGGGGAGTTGCCGGGTTGGCGATGACAATCATTGAGCCGTTCATAGCGAGTATTTATAAGGCTTGTTCAAAAACAGAGCCTCCAATTGAATTGAGCACTAGATCAAATGGCTTTTTATCTATAAATTTTTTTTTGAAACTTAAGCTGTTTATATTAACAACTTGATAACCCTCCTTTCTCAAGGCCTTAGCTTTATTATTATCCCGAACACCGCCTATAGGGTGAGCCTTTTTCCATTTAGCTATTTGCATCGCAGCTTTTCCCACCAGTCCATTAGCGCCATAGATAAAAACATGATCCCCTTTTTTTATATTTCCGACTTGTACTAAAGCCGCAAAAGCTGCTGTAAATGGCACGCCAACAGAAGCAGCCTCTTCTTCACTTAAAAAAGATGGTTTTAGAATAAATTCATTTTCGGCAAGTAAAAGATATTCAGCATGAGAACCGTGTCTTTCGAAGCCCAAATCACCACCTGTTCCAAAGACTTTTTCCCCTATTAAATGCTGAGGACCCTTTACGACTATTCCGGAAAAGTCACTACCCGGAACCATAGGAAGATGAACATGTGGCATCATCCCTGTTGCTAGTTTAGGATCTCGTTTATTTACGCTTGAATAGGCAATTTGGATTAAACACGTACGTTTTTTTAATCCGGGAGAGGGGATATGATGAAGAGCAAGATTTTTTTTATTTAAAGAAGATGAAAATTTGGTAATTTGAAGAGCTTGCATGATCTTTTAAAAGGTGGTTTTCACTTTTTTAAAGTATTTTTTAAATGATGCAAAATATTTTTAGTAGGCTTTTGATTAGTATAATGCAAGCTATAAAAAACCGAATACACTTTGATTAGAGTAGTTTAAATTATAAATTTTATCAACAACTCGTTCATTATTAATCCGATAGAATAGCGAATGCATGGTTAGTAGCATCGGCCGGCCCTATCCTTCTGATTGCTTCCGGTAACCTCCGGATTGTTTTTTTCAAATGTGCCCAAAATCGCTCAATAGGATTCAGATCCGGTGAATAAGCCGGAAGAAAGAAAATCCGACAGCCTGCTTCTTATATAAGCCTTTTCGTGTCCTGCGATAACAAAAAGGTGATAGAATTTGAGCATTTCTTTGTGTTGCAATAAAACTTTCTCTTGCATATCTCATACCGGATACCGCTCCATATACTTGAGCTCCCTTTAAGGCTCTTGCACGCTCCTTGCTCTGATATCTATTGATTTCACTTTCATCGAGGTAGGCCGCGATCTTTTTCATTATCTGTTTGATTTCTTCAATACATTCTCTTCTTGTTTTATCATCCCGTTCTTTGTAGTACGGTGTCTTTTTTTAGAGAAATTTTGAGCCTCTTACAGGCATAGACAACGGTTTGGAGAGTTCTTTCGTGGTTTGGGAGCTAAGCAATTTTGCCGCTTCCTGCGCATCCGGTGCGCTAATGTACGTAATGTAATCCCGAAAGCCTCTGCAACCTTATCGAGATATTTGAGAGCTGTGTTTCTTAAATCAAGTGAGCAAGCCCTTCGTGCATGATACATCATCATAATGAAAAACAACATTTAATTCACTATGATATCCAAAATCCAAAAACAAATAAACGCTTTCATTTCAATGCTAAAGCAAAGGGTTTTCTCGCTTATATTGTCATAAGATTGACCATTTCAATAGCACCTAATGCACAGTCATATCCTTTATTCGTATTTTTCGAATCAGAACGCTCGAAAGCTTGCTGTGCATTATCACAGGTAAGTACTCCAAAAAGTATCGGAATATCAAAATCCAGATTTAGTTTAGCTATCGAGTCTGAGACTTGTGAACAGACATAATCAAAATGAGAAGTAGCTCCTTTAATAACAGCTCCTAGACAAATGATGGAATTAAACGTCTTACTAATGGCCAGTTTTTTTGTCACTATGGGTATTTCACAGGCTCCCGGAACATGCACTACTGTGATATCTTCACTTTTAACACCCAGAGATTTTAAACCATATAGTGCACCTTCGAGCAGTCTTTTGGTAATCACTTCATTAAAACGGCTCACTACAATAGCAATGGAAATATCATCTACTTGATGATCCCCTTTGTATTCTTTCACTATTTTTCTCCTTGTATTTCAAGTATATGACCCATTTTCATCTTCTTGGTTAAAAGATACCGGATATTTTCTTTATTAGGATTAGATATAAGAGGTACTCTTTTAGTTATCTTAAGGCTATAGCCTTCTAATCCACTATATTTAGAAGGATTATTTGTCATAAGACGTATGGTGCTTATTCCTAAGTCAACCAATATTTGAGCTCCTATGCCGTATTCTCTTGAGTCTACTTGAAACCCTAATTCAATATTCGCTTCTACGGTATCTCTACCTTGATCCTGTAGATTATAAGCGCGTAGTTTGTGTTTCAATCCAATACCTCGCCCTTCATGACCTCTTAGATAAATAACAATTCCCACTCCTTCTTCAGCGATCTTTTCCAAAGCATGTTCTAACTGAGCGCCACAATCGCATCTAATCGAACCAAAAATATCTCCGGTAATACATTCTGAATGAACTCTTACCAAAACATTTTCCTTCTCAGTAATATCTCCTTTAACAAGAGCGACATGCTGAACACCATCCAATATAGAGCTATAAGCATGAGCAGTAAAATCACCAAATTTTGTAGGGATTCTTGCTGAGGAAGATAATTCTACTAACTTTTCTGATTGCCTTCGATATTTGACTAAATCAGCTATGGATATCATTTTAAGTTGATGTTTTTCAGAAAAAGCTTGTAAATCCTCAAATCGAGCCATCGACCCATCTTCTTTCACTATTTCACATAACACTCCGGCCGGTCTTAGACCGGCTAATTTCGCTAAATCTACAGCGGCTTCGGTATGACCTGCTCTTTTTAATACGCCACCATTTCGATATCTTAAAGGAAAGATATGACCGGGACGCAATAGGTCATTGGATTGAGTATCGGGATTCGCTAAAGCTTTTATTGTCTTAGCCCGATCGCTTGCTGAAATACCGGTTGTTGTTCCATATTTAAAATCCACAGAAATTGTAAACGCTGTATCATGCCTCTCCGTACTATCTGAGACCATTAATGGCAGACGCAAACGATCTAAATCTTCACCTAAAAGAGGTACGCAAATAACCCCGCTAGTATGTTTAACCATAAAAGCAATTGATTCGTCTGTTACAGTCTCTGCAGCAAGGATTAAATCCCCCTCATTTTCTCGATCGGCATCATCTACTACTACAACAAGTCTACCTTGCCGGATCTCTTTTATTGCTTCTTCGATACTAGAAAATGTCATCCTATACTCTTACTTGATTTCTGAAATGTTCCAAACGCTCTACATATTTTGCAATAAGATCTACTTCAATATTGACAGTATCTCCTACACCGCTTTCTCCTAAAGAAGTTCTTTTATTAGTTAAAGGGATAATAGCGATCGAAATACTCGATGGGTTTACAGACATAATTGTTAAACTTATTCCATCAATTGCAACTGACCCTTTATGAACCATATAACGCAATAAATTTTCCGGAATAAGAATCTTTATTTCCTTTGATCCGTCGCTTAATTTTTCAATTCCCTTTATCGTCCCTACGCCATCAATATGTCCTTGAACAAGGTGACCATCTATTCGTCCATTAAAGGCTAGAGGCCTTTCTAAATTCACAGAAGCCTTAAAAATAAGTGTTTTTAAATTCGTTAAGCGAAGAGTTTCTTCTACCACATCAAAAGAAGCAAGATTATCTTTTAACTCAACCAAACTTAAACAAACTCCATTTACAGCAAAAGAGGCTCCAATAACCGCTTCTTTAAAAATAGTCTTAGCCTCAATAAGAATCCTGGCACCATCTATCAACTTGTCAACTTGATGAATAATCCCTTTTTCTTCGATAATCCCCGTAAACATTTAATTCCTCTTTATAATCTCGTAATCCAAACGAATATCCTGATCAAATTGTTTTGATTTAAGAAGCCTTAGTCGTTTTGCATCAATAATGTCCTCTAGATGTAAATCTGAAAAAAGAGGTAGCCCGCTATCGCCTAATAAACATGCCGCTTTATACAGAATCAAACGATCTACTAATCCATATCTCAAGAAACTACTAAACATTTTACTACCCCCTTCAACCATCACCTGTATGATATCTCTTTTTGCCAGCTCTTGAAGTAATGCTTTTAAATCTATAAATAAGGATGCATCTATTGGTAATTGTATCACTTCAACACCTATCTCTGAAAAAGAGTGAAGCCATTCATCAGATGCTTGACTACCCGTTACCAATAAAGTCGGTGTCCGCTTGCTCCGGAAAACCTCATCATAAGGAACCATTATCTGTGATGAGTCTAAAATCACCCTTAGCGGTTGGTTGAAATAGGGTAAATCTACATCTCTTACAGTTAAAGAAGGTTGATCTTTAAAGGCCGTATGGGCCCCTACTATAACAGCTTGAGATGCCGCTCTTAGAAGGTGAACATCTTTTCTGGCTGACTTACCCGTTATCCAAAATGAAGATCCGTTTTGGGTCGCGATTTTTCCATCTAAACTCACTGCTGCTTTTAATAAGCAAAAAGGTCTATTTTTCTTTCGGTGGTGTAGATAAGGACATAAGGATTCTTTGACCTCATCTTCTAATACACCCACATCTACTTGAATACCGGCTTTTTGCAAGACTTCAATGCCTTTTCCGGACACTCTTGGATCAGGGTCTTTCACAGCAATAACGGCTCTTTTTACTTTAGCTTTTATCAAAGCTTCGGTACAAGGAGGCGTTCTTCCCTGACAAGGACAGGGCTCTAATGTCACATATACAGTAGCTCCTTCAGCCTTACCTTGAGCTTGATTCAAAGCTTCTATTTCAGCATGGTTTTTACCCGGCAAATTAGTATAGCCTTCTGCAACAACAAATCCTTGATTCACAATAAGGCAACCCACCCAAGGGTTAGGAGGAGCGAGATAACGAGCTTGGTTACTTATTTCTAAAGCCCTTCGCATCATTAAGTTATCATGCAGCGTACTTGGCATATTAGTCTCAAATTTTTCCATAAATTAAGATAAGAAGCTTACGTAATTGATTAGACCGGTTGCGTAATAAAAGTTGTATCAGTTTAACTCGTTTTAAAAGTTCTTTAATCATCTGCTTGCCTCTGTAGTGTCCTAAAAAACTTATTAGAAACCACTAAAAATTTAAGTCGCAACAAGTCTATTGATCGATTATATAAGTAAGATGATTTGCTTCTCAACTTATTATTAGCAATGCTTAAATTAAGTATGGTCTTATCAAAGTTAATTTATGACTTCTTAGCTTGATAAACTCTTACTTATTATACACAATATGTTTATTATGAACAACTTAATTACTTAACTTTTTGCCGGTTTTCGGATATTATTTAATATGGAAGCTAATCTGGTGAGCTTATATTATCCTTTAAAAAGGAGTTTAATGTGTCAGATTTTTCAATCAATCCTTCAATATATAACCCCTATTTTAATTCGACAGACCAACTGTCAACCAAGGATCAAGCCTATACCGGGACTGTTTCGTTCTGTTAAAATTTTAAGAAATGAGTTAATATAAGAGTCATTTTTTTGAAGGATATAGTTATGCACCGGGTAAAGATGATAAGTTTGGAAGATATAATTTCCGAAACCCATAATTATCGTAAATTTGATCAAGTGTGTTCTTTTAAATCCGTAAAAAAAGATTGAAAAAATCAGAAAAGGATAAGGCCTTTTCAACATCGAAGTGCAAGAAATAGGAGAAAATCGAAAATGGCTAAATGATGGCAAAATATCTATAGTAAATTTTTTATAAAAGACAAAACTATGGAGGATTTTTTATGCCTAAAGGCTACCGATATTTAATCTATGAACTAAAGATGCGAAATTTCAATATTAAAGCAAAGAGGAGATACGGCTCGTTGTATAGCAAATGAAATCCAAGTTGACATATCTGCAGTCTACCGAGCAGTAAAAAGGAATAGCTTTGAAAATAGGTATATTCATTATAAATGAAAAATAAGTTTAGACAATCAGTGGGTTTTAAAAAATATTATCAAGTCAGTTATGCAGAAGTCTTGATAGGAGATTTTGAATGAGCATATTAATGGATTGGTAAGACAGTACCTGCTTTAAAAAAACGGATTTGTTACAAGTAGCGGATGAGGAGACAAAAAGGATAGAAGATTTATTAAATAACAGACCAAGAAAAAGTTTAAATTTTAAAACACCTATAGAAGTTTTCAATCAAAGAAAATTGAGTGATAATGCAGTATCTATTTGTTGCACTTCAACAGTTGAAAAGGCATAGGTTCTATATCCATAATGTTAAGCTCTTAATATAATCGTAGCTCCTAAGGGTAGATGATCAGAACGATGAGCAGCATTAGGTAGAAGGGGTAAAATATCGAGAGGCTTATTGTCAAAGCCAAGGTGTAGATCCTGCACAAGGGGGTGGTGGTGATCTGTTGTCGCTTTCAGATAAATAAGAAAATCCTCTTCATCAGCTACGCGTTTACCCGCTTTATGGTGTTGTACGGTTGCCATACGTTTTTTTATGGTTGTTGGTCCTAAAGAGCCTGTTTCCAGCCCTTTTTCTTCCAGTAAAGCTTTAAGAGCTTCTACATCTTGTTTCTTTTTGGTATTGGCATCGATACCTATAAGTAAGCGGAGCTTTTCGTAACCTTGCCTACATCTGTTTTCATGATATTTTTCTACAATCAACGAGATCTGATCTCTGCCGTCTTCGGCATCATTAGAGCTGCCGTGTCCTGTTGCTAAGAGAAACTGTTCTTTGGTCTCTTGATGTGTCGCGATGATAAGGTTGAGAGTCCCTTTTTCCCGATGCGAATAAGCCTCTATATTAATCAGCTCGTACTCTTTTTCCCATACATCTTTCTTTAAAAAGATAAGGGTGCCATCACTCTTGTTTTGCTTGTCTATAGGATGAAAGTCTGTTTCTAAAGCCTTCATAAGCAGAGCATCTGCTTCTTGAGTAAAAAAGAGAGAGGTATTAGAACGTAAAAGGTCATTTTTTAGTTGCAGAGCTTTGTCTTGAGCATTGCCTATCGTTTCAGCAAAAATTTCCTTAACCCTGTTCACCTCGGAAATCAGTTTGTTATCTTGAGCGATAAGGTGAAGGTTAAGGCTTTGATATATAGCATAAGCAACAAGCTGACCAAAAGAAGTGCAAAACGGTTCTAACTCTTCAAGCTTAGCTTCACTATCGAGAAGGAGCAAGTCGGTAAGTGGCATGCGATACAGCATGTTTTTAAGAACACTCTCTTTTTTTGTAAAAGGTAGATGTGAGGGTAGCAGCAATTTATTAAAAAGATCTTTTTTTAATTGATAAGAAGTTGTCCCCTCTTGCAGGGAAGTTGTGGAACCTACGATAGGTAGATCAAAAAAGGTGAACATCTTGAGGTTCTTCTCAATATTTGTAAAAAGGTTGGCGATAGAACTTCTCAAAAACTTAAAACATGCCTGCCGGCTGTGCTTGGTGATGAATGCTTTGATTTTCTGATAATCGGCACCCGCATCGGTAAAATGTTCCTGTTGTATGCGATGAAGATAATCTAGAAGATCGGAGTCTATAACATCTTGTAATGTCGGTTTCTGTTGATCATGACGTTGGGCAAGCAGCAGCATCGTTCGGCGGTAGCTGTCAATTTGAGATTTATTATCTGTTGCTTTCAAAAGAGAGATCTCTGTATCACTCAGTTCCTTGGTATATTGTTCTTGAGCAACAAGGAGATGGAAAACTTTCTCTCTAATACAGTTGAGCTTGCAAGTAGCATCTAAAGCATTATAATCGCCTTCAAATTCAAAAGGATCATTACAGATACCGCCATAATTTTCTGTATAAACATTGATCATAGTTGACATATTTCATAGTTGACATATTATTTTACCTCTTGTAAGACAAAAGCTTAAATTATAAATATTAAGATATCATAAAGATTAGGCGAGTGTCCGGAACGACACAAGTAAACCTTGACCCTCTAGAATTAAGCTGTTTGAGATGTATGGGAAACAAAGGATAATCGCGTTTAATAGCACGGATAAAACCATTAAAAAAATATTAATAAGATAATAATAAGATAATAATAGAAATATTTTTGTTGAAAAAAAAACCTGATAAACACATTCCGAAAAACTCCGCTTTAAAAAGTCCCGGGGGTGTTTACGGAGTTCTTAACGTACAGTATTATGATGAAAGATTTAAATCAAGCACATCGTTTCAATATTAGAAAAAAAATTGTTTAATATGCTCAGGATAAAGTAGGCCGGCCGTAAGAAATGGGGCGTAGCCGGAAATACCGGTCGTCTTTAGTTGCGGCGTCTTTTCAAAATACTTAATTGAATGTTGAGACTGTTGTTATGAGTTAGTTACATCGAATTTGGGTAACTTATTATTATGGATTAGAGAAAAAAAACAGACTGGATAGTTTCGTCAAATTCAACCTAAAGAGGTTTTTGAAACCGTAAAGCACTATGTGACTATCGATGAGCCGTGTGTACTGATTGTAGATGATACCGGTCTTTCAAAAACGCATAGTAAAAAGATAGAGCTTGTCAATTATCAATATTCCGGAAATGTATAGTGAATTAAATTTTATTTTTCATTTTATTCATATAAAATATCCGGATGGCATATTCACTTGATTTAAGAAAACAAGCTTTAAAATATATTAAAAATGTGGGAACACGAAAAGAGGCCGATGTCATTTTTTCAGTTACAACCCGCGCTTTATCGAACCGGATTTCTCGAGAAAAACTGCAGATCTTAGCACCTAACAAAAGACGTCCTAGCCTAAGTAAAATTGATAATCATAAACTTAAGCAATATCTTCAAAAATATCCGGATGCCTATCTTAGAGAAATTGCTCAAGAATCGGGTGTTACGATACCGGCTATTTTTTATGCCTGTAAATGTTTGAAACTAACCTTAAAAAAAAGATCCCGTTTTACAAAGAAAGAGATGAAAAAAAACGACAAGAGTTTCAAGAAAGACTAAAAAATATTCCCATGAAAAATCGTGTTTATGTAGATGAGAGCGGGATTAATAAATATTTAACTCATCTTACGCACACACTCTCGTAAAGAGCGTTTGATTCTGTAGCCTGTTTAATACAAGGCGTGCGTAAGATGAGTATTTAAGAAGAGAATATGTTCGATGTCAGGCAGGGAATCAAGTATACGGAGCGGTTTCGGGAATGCGATATGCACGTGAAAGTTTCATCGCAGTAAAGAATCAATCCCGAATCTTAGCTCCTTTTTGCTATACGGGAACATGTGATACTAAGTTATTTAATCTATGGTTGAAAGATTTTCTTATTCCGGAACTTAAACCCGGTCAAGTTGTTATTATGGATAATGCAATTTTTCATAAATCTAAATATTCACAACAACTTATAGAACAAGCAGGTTGTCACATTCTATTTTTTCCTCCCTATTTATCGGATTTAAACCCAATAGAAATTTTTTGGATTAATTTTAAAAAACAGGTTCAAAAAAACATGGAACGATTCACAAATTTAGCCCAAGCAATTGATTTTTTTTTTTTAACTAATGGATATTTATGAAAAATAAAATTTAAAATACTATAATGGTATTTTTCCTCAACAAAAGAGAAAAAGTATACCCTGATTGAAAAAATTATTTAAATAACGCACTTCTGTAGCGCAAAACTTCTGTTAGTTTAATATTCTTATTACTCCCTTTTCTTGTATTTCGCTGATCTCACATCCAATCATTAGTCGTGCAGATGTCTTATATTGCTTATCGGACTTTTTGGTATCTGAAAGAAGCATTTTTAGATCCACAGTGTGTTTTTTAAACGAAGTGGAGCATTAAGACTTAGAGAGATAAAAAAAGCAGTTAAGTTTTAAACTTAACTGCTTCCTTTTCAAGATCTCCGGATGCTGGGCTCGAACCAGCGACAAATAGATTAACAGTCTTGTAAGCCACAGTTTTCCACAACAGGTCAAAACGTGTAACAACTGAAAGTTTAGAGGATTATGGAAATTTACTCAAGGTGAAGTTTTCTCACTTATTGTGAGGTATTGCCTATCAGTGTGGCATAATTGTGGCATGAAAAAGATAAAGGTCATTGTATTGACAGCTCTCAACCCTTAAGGAAGGGGTTGCTAATATCGGGAAAGATATTTGTAGGTCAGACATTGATTGAAATAACTTTCAACCCATTTACAATTAATAACTTAAAATCTACTTGAAATTATTGTATCTTATAAGATACAATAGAGTTATATGGAAGAGATTGATATTAAAATTTACGAAACTGCAAGCGGAAAGCGTCCCTTTGAAATCTGGATTAAAAGCCTCAAAGAGATTCATACTCGGGCTAAAATTTTGACACGATTGGATCGGTTGAAACTGGGGAATTTCGGAGATTGTAAAACCCTACAAGAAGGAGTGTGTGAACTTCGTATTCATTATGGTCCGGGGATTAGAATTTATTATGGAAAGATTGGGGATCAAGTCATTTTGCTCCTTTGCGGAGGTGACAAGGGATCTCAGAGTAAGGATATCAAGAAAGCTAAGGAATATTTAAAAGATTATCAATCAAGGAAGTGAGATTATGGCAAAAAGTAAGAATTATCAAGATTTTCTCATAGAGCACCTCAAAGATCATGATGAGGCTGTCGCTTACTTAAATGCGGCCTTAGAAGAAAGCCTTAAAGGAGACGAAGAGTCTCAACATATTTTTTTGCTTGCTCTTCGTAATGTAGCTGAAGCACAAGGAGGAATTGGCGCTTTATCCAAAAAAGCTCATGTCGGTCGCGAGAGCCTTTACAAGGCTCTTTCAGCTACAGGCAATCCTAAATGGCATACGCTTGTTTCTTTATGTGTTGCTCTAGGATTGAATTTAAGATTGAGTTAAATGCACTACTAGAGATGAAATATTCTGATTTATCCTGAGGATGAAGTTTAGGAAAAAAATTGATGAAGGGTGGAGTCAAAAAGCTCATCCAATTTCTGAAGAGATGATTCTTGTTGCGCAACTAAGGAGTAGATCTCCGTAATTCTTTTAGCAAATAACCGCTGATGTTCCGGTTCGGGTAATAAGATAGGGATTTGCAACAACGTATTCGGTGAAATACGTGGCAGATTAGCTCCTTGCATTTTAGAAGACGCCTGTTCCACAAAATAGGAGTTTTGTAGAGTAGCATATAAAAATTCAGCAATGCAGACCTGCTGTCTTGGTTTTAAAACCAAAATATCCGTCGAACAAATACCGGCATTTTTGGGTAAGCAAACCTTATTTAAATAAGGCCTGAGCTTACCATACAATACATCACCAATCTCGAAAGCATTTTTTGAACTTTTAATTTTGCTGCCAAGATGCTGTGTCGAACCAATGATTTTTCCTGCTCCCTTTTCTATATTCTCCAATCCAAGATAATAGAAAGTTTTTGCAAATTGGTCTTGCGGATTGATCTTTTTGTTAGATATTAGAATGGCCTCTGATAGATTTTTTATTTTACAAGATGGCTTATTGATATCTCCAAACATCTCATGAAATAAAGCAGGTATCATCTTCCGGGTCAATTCCAAAGCTTCTTTCTGCTTCTTCCTCAAATCATCGATTTTTTCTAAGATGGATACTATGCGTGTTTGTTCTTCTATGGAAGGGAGGGGGATTAATATTTTTTTTATTGATAAATTGACTCCACCTTGCGCAGAGCCAACTTTATAATTAAGGACTTTTGAATTTCCTGTATTTGATCTCAAATAGTAATATAAGAATAGTGGAATAATTTTGGTAGAGTTCAATCTCAGAATGAATACATATTCATTTATAGCAGCGGTTTCGAAAGGGGATTGTTTATGAAAAAACCCAATTTTTCCGGTTGTTGCCCCGTCTTTGACTAATAGGATGTCCCCATATTTTAAGTGAGCGTTTGTTATTTTTTTAAAATGGTTAGAAGGGATAAATTTTGGTTTGGATAAATTGAATGAAGCATCTGCATTAATATGTTCCCCTCCGATGCTTAATATTCCTGAAGTGACAGCTCCCCCTTTTGGACGGGATCCAGAAAAAATTTCGCATACGTTTCCTAATTCTTGAAATTGTTTCATATGGCAATCCTTGCCTTGAGCTGTTCCAACTGAGAAGCAATATCTTGTTGCAACAAATGAATATCCTTCAAAAGCTCTTTTGGGTGAGGTATACCCCTTATGAATCAAAGTGCCGATTCTAACCGACATTCCTAGACCTCTAAACAAGTTTTTCTAATTAAGCCATACATCCTCATTGCAGTCTTTCCAAACAAAACAATAATCTTTTTCCGAAGACGGGTTAAATTTGTGATCATTTCTTTACAAATTCTCCGGGAAGTCTTCTGAAAAAAACGGATTATTCCGATACCTTCCATAATTTGGAAAATCCATCTTAATGTTGGATTTTTGACTTCCTTTCCTAATTGGTTGGGTAATGTCTCTTCTGTTTCTATCAATTTTTGTCGAAGTTGATATTGTCCGATATTATAAACCATTAAACACAATGTCATAACCATCATTAATGCTTCAATGCGTCGAGGGGTTTTTAAAAAAATAGAATCAACCATAAACCAAGGATCTTTTAAAAAGCGAAACCCTCCTTCAACCTTTTGCTGTTCTTTATATTCTTCTAACATCATCTCATCTTTATAATTTTCTCTATCGGTGTCATTCGCAGCTAAAATAAACCGTCCTTTTCTATTCATCAGTTTATTAATTTCTTCTTCTTCCCTTTCAAAGCTAGCATGAATCTTGTATCCAACAACTTGTTTTTCCTCTCCTTGTTTAGGTTTGCCTAATTTACCATATTTTAGAATCGGCAATATCTCACTATTCATGGAATATAAATGATTTTTTTTAGTCAATCTGCCCCAAGCTTTTTTAGCATCACTTTCGCATTTAAATTCCTCATTACCCAAATGCCAAAGTTGTTTCTTGAGCTTTTCTTCTGCCTTGGTCAATTTTTTTTCTAATGATTTTATCTCTCTCTGATAGGCTTGCTCTGAAAAAACCAAAAGCCATCTTTGTTTAATCCCTCCATAAAAAGAGGTGAAGCTGCATGTTTTATATCCTTTCTCCTGATCAATCCAATCAATTTCTTCTTCCGGTTTTTCTACTAATCTTTTTGCTTCTCCTATTATCTCGGGAACTCGGGTGAGCCATTTATAATCATTATTTTTTAAGAGCTTTTCTTTTGTGTATAACGCTGAATCGGCAACCCACTTCAACTTTGTTTTTACATCAATCTGTTGTTGAAATTCACTGATTTTTTTGAGCGTCTCATGAAAACTTGCTTTATCAGAACTATTGCCGTCTAAGGCTTCCATCCATAGAGGCATAGAACTCGGACCATTGGTAACGAGAGAAAGTACAACTTGTTTCAAATCAGGTCTATGATCTTTAGAATAACCCTGCTTAATCTCAATCACTTGCGGATCATCTTTCACTTCATACGACCCATGAACGGAAAAGCTTGTTGTATCTAGATGATGCGTTTTTTGTAGTAAATCATGGTCTAGGGCTATTCCAAAAGAAACTTCAGCAAATAATTTACTGCTCCCATATTTCGCAATATCATCCAAAGCATGACCTAAAGTATAATCTGTGAGATCTTCTGCTCGAAGATCGTTGCCAAGTAAATTCTCTATCGATTTAGAAGCAAAAAATTGATGTGTTAGGTAGAGACGTCTATTAGTAAACCCTAATCCATTCAGAATCATTGCAATTACTGCCTGTCCCGCACTTACTTTTCTTTGTGGATGATTTTTTAATCCGGTATCAATCCTTTCCGCTACTTTTAGATCGCTGCAAAGTGCTGCAATTAATCCATGGTGATCCATGTTCACTGTTTGAATATTATCTCCTGCAACTTCCGGCATAACTTTTCTCCTTGTATCAAATAAAAAGTAACAGGATAGGCAATCTATAATTCTAATTCAAAAAAAATATCTTACGGTCTAGGAATGTCGGTTCTAAGACTTGAAAATGATCATTGATTCGTTTCCTCATTGATTGAGCAATAGAGGGCCAAGTATTTTCAAAAAATCCGGTAATCGATCTCCGAAATTCTTTAGCAGAATTAAAAAACCGATTATTGCGACAATATTCATTCATCACTTTCCATAATCGTTCAATGGGATTGAGGTTAGGACTGTAAGAAGGTAAATAATAGAGAATAATACCTTGTTTTTCTGCTTCTTGTTTGGTCTGAATACTTGTATTATAAGGGCCTTGATCTAAAATAAGATGGATATTTGGAGCTGAGGGGTATTTTGACCGTAGCAAAGCAAAATGCTTTGCCATGGTACCGCTATTTAATGTTTCATAAGCATCTATTGTTACCTTCATACTGTTTAAATTGATAGACCCCATAAGATTCATTCGAGTACGAGAAGCTGTTGTTGCAATCAATTTATCTGTTCCCGGTCGAATCCAACCATAAGAAATTTTAGTTGCCATAGTTGGATGTACACCATCAGCAAATTCAACAGGCTCATTTTTAGGCAGAGATGCCATAAGCTTGGCGTAAAATTGCATCCAAGCTTTTTGTTGATCAGAATTTGCCTTAGCCGGTGTACCTTTAGGCTTTTTATAGGAAAAACCATGTGAGTGTAGCCAAGAAGTCATCCCTGAAATCGTATAAACAATGCCATATTTTGCGAGAACATAAGAACAGATATCTTCTACTTTGACATAGGTATGAGTTGTTAAATGTTTAATGAATTCTTCTGACTGTGGCGCAAGAAGTTTACTGACTGAACCACCGCTTTCTACATGCAATTGCTGTTTATTTTGATATTCTTTAATGTGACGAGACACTGTTTCATCGTCTAAAAGCACAGCTTCAGCAATACGAGTATTACTCCAACCTTTATTCGACAATAGAACAGCCTTGATACGATCTCGTATACGACCATTCTTTTCTCGTTTATGTTGCTGTCTGAGATGCTTTTCTTCTGATAGTGTTAAAAATGAATTCATACAAAACAATTTACACTATAGTATTTTAATTTTTATTTGATAATATGTTATCCTTCTTTTTTTATACAAACAGTAAGGATAAAACAATGCCTAGAGCCTATTCAGTAGATCTTCGAGAGAAAGTATTACAACATATAGAAAAACATCATGATAAAAAAACAGCCGGCCATATTTTTCAAGTAGGTATCGCAACAATATATCGATGGATCTTGCAAAAAAAGCAAAAAGGACATTTAAAGCCAATCCGCAGAAAATATGTTTATAAGAAATTAGATGATGAGTTGTTATCTAAATATGTAGAAAAACATCCGGATTATTTTTTATCGGAAATTGCTGATTATTTTTCAGTCACTCCGCAAACGATTTTTTATGCCCTTAAAAGATTAAAAATTACACGAAAAAAAAAACTACTCGCTATAAGGAAAGAGATGAAAAGAAACGGGAAGCTTTTATGAAAGATTTAAAAAATCTTCCCTTTGACAAGAGAATTTATCTCGATGAAACCGGGATTCATCAATTTTTATTTCGTGAGTCCGGAAGAAGCTTACGCGGCAAAAAAGTTTTTGGAGCGGTTTCAGGAAACCGCTTTATAAGGCAAAATATTATTTCAGCCCTATCTAAAGGGCAGTTTTTATCTCCAATGTGTTTTGAAGGTACTTGTAATACCGGGTTATTCAATATTTGGCTTAAGGAAGTTTTGACTCCTCAGCTTACACCCGGTAGTGTTCTTATTCTTGACAATGCCGGCTTTCACAAGTCAGCGGAAAGCAGGAAAATAGTAGAATCTGCCGGTTGTAAGCTTATGTTTCTTCCTCCCTATTCTCCGGACTTAAATCCTATAGAAAAATATTGGGCTAATATGAAAAATAAAGTTAGAGAGATATTACGAAAAGTTACGAATTTTAAATTCGCCATTGATCAAGCAATCTTATCAATGTAAAATTAAATGACTATATACGAATACAAAATATCCGGAGGTTTATTCGTGATGAGTATATGCTTTTTTGATCATCATGTATTGCATTATATGTCCGGTATATATATATTGTCTATCCGGAAAGACGGAAAACCTCTAAAACAGCAGTTTTTAACCTTAGTTACCATGTTATTTGGTGTCCTAAATATAGGAGAAAGGTTCTTGAAGGTGATATTGTTGTTCGTTTAAAGGAATTATTAAAATTAAAAGCTCTACAACTAAATATAGAGATTAACGAACTGAATATTATGCCTGATCACGTACATATTTTTTTAAATACCAAGCCTATATATTCGCCACAATTTTTCATAGGACAACTTAAGGGATATACAAGCCGAATATTAAGGCAAGAATTTTCAAGCTTAAGATCCGGGTTACCCACACTGTGGACACGGTCTTATTATGTTGATAGTGTTGGAAAATTAAATGAATATACAATCAGAAAGTATATACGGAATCAAAAAAACAAATAGACACTTTCATCCCACTCTTAAAAAGGTGGGTTTTCTCGTTTAATTGTCATAAGAAGGCGACGGACTTATAATCCGATGTATATGCGATTAATATAGGAGCTAACTCGTAAACTTCAGTAGCTTTTTAGGACGCTGATGGGATTTTAAAATTAAAATTACCACCTATTTATACTGCAAATGTTGTGTGAATTAAGGTTTTTTTGCTAATTAAAGATATGACTGTAAAGTAATGCATGATAGAGATCTCAATGGAGCTATTAACATATATACCGCAGGGGAGTCGGTAATTTAAGCCTTTGGAGACCGTGTTAGACTAACCTTTTTGTTAGCAGTGGTTGTTGAATTAGGAATCTCTTCCCTTTAGGGTTGGGAGCTATCAACTAATTCCGGGGCAGGATTCTGCCGCTTCGAACGGCAGTTTTCCGCTATTCGTAAACATTTTTTGAATCCGGGATAGAAATGCATATCTTTTCTTAGCCATTTAAATCCATCTCTTGTGGTTCTTTTTTTATTTCAGATGCATACAAAGGGCCATAGTTTACAAGAAACTCTTCCCCTTTATGGATATCCTTATTAGCCACATAAAAATTTAGATTTTTACCAAAAAGGACTACACATATATTATTCTTTCCTATTTTTTCAAAGTTTCCTAGCTGAGCAGTGTTTACCAAACTAAGCACATTTCCAGACGAAAATCCATTAATAGCGCGATGCGATGAGGATGTTGCAAATAGATATTCTGAAATTTTTCTTGGGCCTTGTTTTCGTTCTGCTTGCGATAAATCTTTGTTTTTACAAAGAGTACCTGCATAAGGTCCTAAAACTTCGAATTTTTTAATCTCTCTTTTTGCAAAAGCTGAACGTCCTCTAGCTGGCCCTATTTCTATAGGGGTGATAATCTCATAAATCTCATCCAACCGCTTTTTATATTCCATCCTATTCTCTTCGTTTAATGTTATCCACTCACACATGCTCTTCTTGATTTTAGATTTAATGTTCTTTATTTGTGATTGGGCTAAACCATCCAGGTAGCTCTTGAGGAAACCCCATTTTGAGACTTTTATCAAGGCTATTTCTCCTTCAGATTCAAATAAAAGGCCTTGTGTCTCATCCGCGGGGTTTTGCAATATGGGTAAGGTGTTGTTTATTTCACGATTCAATTTAGACGAACCGGTCACATTAAGATCTGAATCTGCATTATGATCTGAACACGGTTCTTTTTTTATCAACACAACCTCGCTGTCTACTGGAGTATTAGTTTCTTCAGACATAGATCCTCCTGGTCCTTTGTATTTAACTCTCCTTTCTTTCCACTCTTCGTTCCACTTTTTCGTCTTGGCATCAGACATTTTTTGTCTAGTTGCGGCAGTAACTATACGACCCGTTAACTTAATAGACAATTTTTTTCTAGTTGCGGCAGTAGCTATACGACCCTTTCCTTTACCCTGCATACTGGCAGATATTTTTTCTTTAGTTTCTTTAGTATGTGTATAATAACCCTTTCTTCTACCCGTCATACTGGCAGATATTTTTTCTTTAGTTTCTTTAGTATGTTTATAACCCTTTCTTTTACCCGTCATAATGGCAGACATTTTTTTTCTAGTTGCGGCAGTAACTATATGATTCGTTAACTTAATAGACAATTTTTTTTTAGTTGCGTCAGTAACTATACGACCCTTTCCTTTACCCTTTATACCGGCAGATATTTTTTCTTCAATTGGTTGTTGGTTTGTTTGTGTAATAGAAGGCACAGCAAGGTTCGAAATGATCCCTTGTTTTTTACTGGTTGGAGGTGCTTTATTAATCTCGTTAACCGTGAAGCTGGTTGGAGGTGCTTTATTAATCTCGTTAACCGTGAAGACAATGTTTCGATGTTGTATGCCGGTTTGTATATTATTAAAAGTACTCATAAAATTTAATTTGCCCTATTTTGTGTTTATATAATATGCTATAAGAAGTAATTATAATTTTTATTTGTTAATTCTTTATTTAAGAAGAACTGTTTGTTTGATAATTTACTACGGTTAATGAAGGCGGCTAAACCGCGTATTATGAATTAGTTATATATTTAATAGATCAACATTTCACAGATATCTGATTTTTTAATAAATCTTAAGAAAAACAAATAATTTCTTTGACTAAATGAAGTTTATTCAGCTTGTTTACAATAAAGTACAAGAGACCTTAACAGATAGTGAACTATTTTTTAATAAAAAAAACTAATTAGTTATTGAAAATATTTATATTAACAAATATTATTTATAACATATTCGTAAGTCAGTTTACAATAAATAAAGGAGTAAAAAAAATGAGTACTATACAGTTTTCTCAAAATATAACAAAAGATGATTTATGTGCTATACTCATCACGAATAAACCTCCGGATATTTTGTATTCGTATAGTGTAAATTGTTTTGTATGAATTCATTTTTAACACTATCAGAAGAAAAGCATCTCAGACAGCAACATAAACGAGAAAAGAATGGTCGTATACGAGATCGTATCAAGGCTGTTCTATTGTCGAATAAAGGTTGGAGTAATACTCGTATTGCTGAAGCTGTGCTTTTAGACGATGAAACAGTGTCTCGTCACATTAAAGAATATCAAAATAAACAGCAATTGCATGTAGAAAGCGGTGGTTCAGTCAGTAAACTTCTTGCGCCACAGTCAGAAGAATTCATTAAACATTTAACAACTCATACCTATGTCAAAGTAGAAGATATCTGTTCTTATGTTCTCGCGAAATATGGCATTGTTTATACGATTTCAGGGATGACTTCTTGGCTACACTCACATGGTTTTTCCTATAAAAAGCCTAAAGGTACACCGGCTAAGGCAAATTCTGATCAACAAAAAGCTTGGATGCAATTTTACGCCAAGCTTATGGCATCTCTGCCTAAAAATGAGCCTGTTGAATTTGCTGATGGTGTACATCCAACTATGGCAACTAAAATTTCTTATGGTTGGATTCGACCGGGAACAGATAAATTGATTGCAACAACAGCTTCTCGTACTCGAATGAATCTTATGGGGTCTATCAATTTAAACAGTATGAAGGTAACAATAGATGCTTATGAAACATTAAATAGCGGTACCATGGCAAAGCATTTTGCTTTGCTACGGTCAAAATACCTCTCAGCTCCAAATATCCATCTTATTTTAGATCAAGGCCCTTATAATACAAGTATTCAGACCAAACAAGAAGCAGAAAAACAAGGTATTATTCTCTATTATTTACCTTCTTACAGTCCTAACCTCAATCCCATTGAACGATTATGGAAAGTGATGAATGAATATTGTCGCAATAATCGGTTTTTTAATTCTGCTAAAGAATTTCGGAGATCGATTACCGGATTTTTTGAAAATACTTGGCCCTCTATTGCTCAATCAATGAGGAAACGAATCAATGATCATTTTCAAGTCTTAGAATCGGCACTTTGATTCATAAGGGGTATATATAGTGAATAAACTTTAATATTTCATATATTACACACCTCAACAAAAGCACTATCGATAGCTTCTGCTAACCCTGAATAGAGCTTAAGAGTTTCTTTTATTTTTCTTTTAAAATTTGCCCAAAATTGCTCAATTGGATTTAGATCAGGAGAATAAGGAGGCAGAAATAAAATACGGCACCCTTTGCTTTGGATAATGTCTATGGTTTCCTTAGACTTGTGAAAACTTACATTATCCATAATAACAACCTGCCCGGGCTTCAATTCAGGAATAAGTACCTGCTCAAGCCATGTATTGAATAATAGCGTATTGCAAGTACCGGTATAACAAAAGGGAGCAAAAATACGTGATTCATTTTTTGCTGCTATAAAGCTTTCCCTCTGATAACGATGACCTGATACGGCTCCATAAATCAATTTTCCCTTCAAAGCTCTGCCATGTTGACGATCGAGATATTCATTGATACCGCTTTCATCAATATAGACTCTATTTTCAGGAGGGATGTGCTTTAACTCTTTTTGAAACACCTCTCTTTTTTTCTCATCCCGTTCCCTGTAGAAGGGCGTCTTTTTTTTAAAGTGATCTTTAAGCGCTTACATGCTTTGCATATGGCGTTAACGGATACACTGAAAACAGCAGCTATTTCTCTCAAATAGCTGTCAGGATGCTTTTCAATATAATGATTCAGTTTATCTCCGTCAATTTTATAAGGTTTGCGTTTTCTTGTTGTCGCGGCAGCTAAACGACCTGCTTTTTTTCTATTTATCCAATTCAATAAAGTACGTGTTGTTACACCAAAAATACGCCCGGCCTCTACCTGAGAGCCTCCTCCTTCTATATAGGCTAAAGCCTTTTGTCTTAAATCAGTTGAATATGCCATGTCAAAAAAATAACATATATAAAAGAAAAATTAAAGTTTATTCACTATATGTCACGAGCATGATATTCGCTAGTAAATACGTTGAGCATACTTCAGGAGCAGGATACCTGCACCCGCTACATCAAAAACGCCTTTCCGCATGAGCAGAAACTCGACAAGAGGAGAGAGTAGATTGCATCTTCTGTAAAGTGCCTATTTCTAAAAGAAGCATTTATAGTCATTTAATTTTACATTGATAAGATTGCTTGATCAATGGCGAATTTAAAATTCGTAACTTTTCGTAATATCTCTCTAACTTTATTTTTCATATTAGCCCAATATTTTTCTATAGGATTTAAGTCCGGAGAATAGGGAGGAAGAAACATAAGCTTACAACCGGCAGAGTCTACTGTTTTCCTGCTTTCCGCTGACTTGTGAAAACCGGCATTGTCAAGAATAAGAACACTACCGGGTGTAAGCTGAGGAGTCAAAACTTCCTTAAGCCAAATATTGAATAACCCGGTATTACAAGTACCTTCAAAACACATTGGAGATAAAAACTGCCCTTTAGATAGGGCTGAAATAATATTTTGCCTTATAAAGCGGTTTCCTGAAACCGCTCCAAAAACTTTTTTGCCGCGTAAGCTTCTTCCGGACTCACGAAATAAAAATTGATGAATCCCGGTTTCATCGAGATAAATTCTCTTGTCAAAGGGAATATTTTTTAAATTTTTCATAAAAGCTTCCCGTTTCTTTTCATCTCTTTCCTTATAGCGAGTAGTTTTTTTTTTCGTGTAATTTTTAATCTTTTAAGGGCATAAAAAATCGTTTGCGGAGTGACTGAAAAATAATCAGCAATTTCCGATAAAAAATAATCCGGATGTTTTTCTACATATTTAGATAACAACTCATCATCTAATTTCTTATAAGCATATTTTCTGCGGATTGGCTTTAAATGTCCTTTTTGCTTTTTTTGCAAGATCCATCGATATATTGTTGCGATACCTACTTGAAAAATATGGCCGGCTGTTTTTTTATCATGATGTTTTTCTATATGTTGTAATACTTTCTCTCGAAGATCTACTGAATAGGCTCTAGGCATTGTTTTGTCCTTACTGTTTGTATAAAAAAAGAAGGATAACATATTATCAAATAAAAATTAAAATACTATAGAGGTTTTCAATCCGAAGAATTTGTGCTATAATAGAGTACAAGTTTGTTGCACTTCATAGTTGAAAAGACAGGGTTTATAACTTTTTCTCGAATCAAATCATCAAATATTTTTCGATATTGATAAGTAGTTGTACCTTTCGAAAAAAATATGATGAAATGTTCAATTGCTTTTTCCACACTATCGCTATTTTGGAGTTTAGTACTCTCCGGTTTGCTGGGATTTATACCTGTCACCCACAAAAAAGGAATATCATTGTATTCACAAATCTCTTTGATAGTAGAAAGAGGAGTGACTTCAGGGTCTATTAATTCAGGAAATAGTTTGTCCTCAGGTACGTCAATTTCTTTTATGGTATGCTGTTCTGGTTTTGCACTAGGGTTGTATCGTGCTGACATAGCAACAGGTTTGCCTTTCCAATAACCCGAGAAGAACCCTCCCGTATAAATCTTTTTCTTTACCATTTTGGTTTCTTTATTTTTTTTAGCCAAAAATCGCCTCATTCATTTTTTCCACAGCGTTTGAAAGATGCTTTTCTGTTAGATGTGTATATCTCTTCGTAACGTCGAGTCTCTTATGAACCAGCAAAATTCCTATTTCAGTAAGACTCGATCCGGACATTGCCATATAGCTCGCTGCTGAATGACGGAGATCGTGAAATCTAAAGTCACAGATACCGGTATTTTTGAGGGCTTTTATCCAAGGCTTTCTTAAATTAATTGGACGATTTGGGTTCTTTCCCGGAAATAGAAGGTTGGTTGTGGTTCTCTTTTGATGCAGATGTTGTTTTAGAAGCTCCAATGGGAGTCTGGCTAATGGAACTACTCTGCTAGATTTATTTTTCGTTTTTTCTAGAATGATTTGCTTTCTGAAAAGATCGACTTGATCCCAGATAAGTGTCATTATTTCACTACGACGCATACCGGTACTTATAGCAAGAATCACAACGAGGTAGAGATAAGGACTATCACTTTTTTGACATTCAAGTACTAGTCTCTTTCTTTCGTTATCGTTGAGGAATCGCACTCTTCCCGGTGGTTCTTTGGGTTTAGTAACATTTGCAACCGGCGATGTTTCAATCCAACCATATTCTTTAATCCCTATAGTAAAAACTCGGCTAAGTGATGCTATATACCGAACAACCGTTGAGGGACTTCTTTGCTTTCCTTTATTTGTTGGGGTAATGAGAAGCTCATCTCTTCCATCTGCAATGAGTGCCGGGGTAACATCTGATAGGAGGTAACAGCCTATCCGGCTTTTCCACCATTTAAGATGAGTTCTTTTTGCTTGAGGTGGATGAAATTGTTTGATATATCGATCGATCATATCAGCAAGGGTATATTTTTTCGCTGCGGATATTTTGAAATACCTCCCTTCTCGAATTGCCGCTTCGGTTTGCTGAGCCCATCTTTTGGCATCTGTGACTCGAGCAAAAGTAGCAGTTTGTGTTGGGTGCCCCTTGAGTCGAATAATCACTTGGTACCTCGTTTTTCCCAACTGATCTTTTCTCTTTTTATATGTTGCCATTCTTAGCCTCGTATAGTTTAGTTTAATGAACCACATAAGACAACGTTTCTTATGGCTACACGATATCCCACAACAGAATAGAAGAAATGCTATATCGCTTATCGGACTTTTTGGTATCCGAAAGAAGCATTTTTAGATCCACAGTGTGTTTTTTGAACGAAGTGGAGCATTAAGAATTAGAGAGATAAAAAAAGCAGTTAAGTTTTAAACTTAACTGCTTCCTTTTCAAGATCTCCGGATGCTGGGCTCGAACCAGCGACAAATAGATTAACAGTCTACTGCTCTACCAACTGAGCTAATCCGGAATAATGTAGAAGGAAAACTCTAAATAAAGGATGTGTTTAATGCAAGAGATTAACGATCAGATGATGACTTTTCATCTCTTTGAGGTGGAGCAAAGAGTTTTTTAAATAGACCGGTGGTCTTTTGGATGGCTTCAGCAGGTTCTTCAGAGATATTTCCAAGGCTTTTGATCGTCCCTTGAATATCGCCTGTCTCGATTCCTTGTAATAATTTACCTGACAACTGCTTTGTTCCTTCCATGATAGCTTGATATCCTGCTTCTTTTCCAAAATAAGAGAGCAGGGTAGAGCCTATAATATTAAAGACTTCGTTAGATGTTAGAGGTTGTTTAGCTCCCATTCCATTGATTTGTATTTTGGATATAACAGGAAGTTCTATAGGCTTGGAAAATAACGCTTTATTATCAAATGAGAACTTCATGTCTTTGATAAGGAATTGATTAATGACAAATTTTTTCTGAGATTCGTTCGCTTGTTGTTTATCCGATCCGGTTTCAGTAACTTTATTAATCATTCTAGACCAATTATTATCACTACCGTTGATATTGTATATCTCTACCGTGAAACGGGGGCGATCTACTGTAACCTCTTTTATTGTGATGACATCTTTAAAAAAAGTAAAAGGGCTGGCTTGAAGATTGATAGACTCGATACTTAAAGCATTGGGAAAAGTAGAGTTGGGTGGGTTTTTAATAACTAATTTTCTTATCGTTAAGCTAGAAAAAGAAATGGACACATCAATCTCTTCAATGGTAACGGGTGTACCTAAAGTTTTAGTAAGCATGCGAGAAGCTATTGGAGCTCTTTGCGTCCAGAAATAAATCCCGATTCCTATGATCGCGAGGATAATGACTAATATTACAGCTTTAATAAAGTTAAACATACCATCTTCTTTTAAGATTGTCATCAAAACTCTCGTGTAACAGAAGGATGTTTATTTGTCACCTTAACGATGTAAGTCAAAAAGGATTAGGAATGTCGATGAAAGTGTGTTCGATATTAAATTGCTTTGATAGGTGATCACCTAAGGCTCTGGGCCCTATTTTTTCGGTATTTGAGTGACCCATAGCAAAAAAATGGATCTTTTCTTCATGAGCAATATGCCAAATAGGCTCATCAAAGGAGCCGGTAATAAAACAATCTACTTTAGCTTTTATAGCATCAGTAATTTCTCGATGGGCGCCACCTGAAATTAGAGCCGCAGAAGAAACCGTTGATTTTCCACCAAGAGCAGTATAGGCAGGATGTTGGTAGTATTCTTCTAATTTTTTTGTAAAATCATCTACCGGCATTGCTTTGAATGTTCCTTTAACGCCTAAGTATGAATTTCCAAGCCTCTCTCCAAAAGGTTCTAAGTTTTGCCAGCCCATCTCTTTGGCGGCACACCAATTATTTCCATATTGCTGATGGCAATCCAAAGGGAGATGATACGCTAAAAGAGCAATATTATTATCAAAAAGAAGTTCAAGCTTTCTTTTTTTTACTCCTAGAATACGGAAACTATCCTTATTCCAAAACATGCCATGATGAACAAGTAAAGCCCCGGCTTCCATATCAATAGCAGCTTTAATAGTGGCTTCACTACCGGAGACGGCTGAGGCAATTTTTTGCACAGAATCCACACCTTGTACTTGCAATCCATTAGGACAAAAGTCATTAATTGTTGAACAGTTCAAGAGAGTGTAAAGGTAATTAACAAGTTCAGATAATGATATCATTATGTTTAAGAATCTCCTTTTTTCTTGCTTCAATTGGCCGGTTGCTTAAAATAAATTATATAGAGGAAAAAAAAATATGTCTAATGATAAAGCGAAAAAGGCTGTTGGTTGTGCTGCGGCTGATTTAATTGAAAATAATATGAAGGTAGGTTTAGGGACAGGTTCTACAGCTTATTTTTTTATTGAACGATTAATTGAACGAACCAAGCAAGGGTTAAAAATATCTGCAGTAGCTACTTCTAGACGCTCTTCGAAGCAAGCAAAAAAAGGAGGCATTCAAATAATCGAGCCGAATGATCTTTTAACGTTAGATGTTGATGTCGATGGAGCAGACGAAATAGATCCCGAAATGCGTATGATTAAAGGAGGGGGTGGCGCTCTTTTAAAAGAAAAAATTATTGCGAGTGCCAGTAAGGAAATGATCATTGTCATAGATGAGAGTAAGCTAGTCGATAGATTAGGAAAACATGTTATACCAATTGAAATCATTCCTTTTGCATTTAATGCAACGATCACCAGATTAGAGGAAAAAGGGTACAAGGGAAGACTTCGTAGCGGAGAAGACGGCAAGGTATATGTAACAGATAATGAGAATTATATTTTTGATGTGCAACTGCCAAAACCCACAGATACCCCGGAAAAAATTGAAAGAGAAATAATTGACATTGCGGGTGTTGTTGAGACAGGTTTTTTTCTTAACCTGGCTTCCAAAGTAATAATAGGATATCATGATGGTCGCATTGAAATGAAATAATAATATTGGTTCGTGTTTAAATAGATTTGAAAATAATAATAAAATAAAAAAGGTAGTCATCATGTCGGAACTTATTCAGGTTTCTTTTGATAAGATTATGCAGACTCGTACCTATACGGTTGTTATCTTAGGAACAAAGGAAAAGCGTTTTGCTATCTATACAGAGCCGGAAGTCGGTCGTTCTATTCAAACGCATTTCACAGGAATTGAAAAACCCAGACCTTCTACTTTTGATCTTATTAGTATGTTATTTCAGGGTTTAGATATTCGTATAAAACAAATCGTTATCAATGATATTCAAGATACAATCTATTTTGCACGCCTTTTCATTGAACAGAGGTTTGATTCTGAGCGTTATATTATTGAAGTGGATGCTCGTCCAAGCGACTGTATTACACTCGCTTTAATGCATAACGCACCTGTTTATTGCACCAAAGAAGTATTGGATAAAACAATAAAAATAGAAGAATAAAAGTGCGTTTAAAAACTTACATGAAATTGTTTTTGAGCGAGATTCAAAATTGAGTTTATGGCATCTTCAGCATCTTCTCCTATTGCTTCAACAAATACATTAGTTCCTTTCGCCGCTGCCAACATTAAAATTCCTAAAATTGACTTAGCATTTACTATGTTGTCTTGAACAGTTAAACGTACTTGCGATTTAAAAGTGCTAGCACATTTCACTAATTCAGTAGAAGGACGTGTATGTAGTCCTTTGTCATTAGTAACGGTAAAAGAGCCTGAGACTTTATTAATCTTAGGTCGACCTTTACTTTTAAAAAGTGTCGGCTCGCAACGAACCATGAAACCTCACCATGTAAAATAAGAATAACAGATTAAGAAATACTTCTATTCGATATTTAATCGCAAATATTTTTTTCATAAATATTTTCTTTGCCTTCAGTAATATTGTGTAACTGACTCAGTTCATCTATTAGAGAATCAAATATTTGTAATGCAGAAAGAATAGGTTTAGGGCTACACATATCAACGCCGGCAATTTTTAAAAGCTCTAAAGGGAAGTGGTGACCGCCGGTTTTTAGAAAAGAAAGATACTCTTGTTGATCTTTTTCATTTTCATCTAATATTTTTTTTGAAAGTGCAAGAGCTGCGCTGATACCTGTTGCATATTGATATACATAAAAATTGGAATAAAAATGAGGAATGCGAGCCCATTCAATAGCTACAACGGGGTCAATAACGGTATCTTTACCGAAATAAAGTTGATTCAGCTTGTCATATTCTTTTTTCAAAAGAGTTGGAGTAAGAGGGATATCGGTTTCTGAAAATTGATGTAATAACAATTCAAATTCGGCAAATTGAGTCTGACGAAAAAGTGTAGCACGGATGTTATCCAATTTATGGTTGATAAGATCGATTTTTTCTTGATTATTCTTTGAACGTTTAAATAAGTATTGCCATAACAGTTCTTCATTGAATGTAGAGGCGACTTCTGCGACAAAAATAGGATAGTTAGCATAGCAATACGGTTGGGATCGGCGGCTTAGGAGGCTATGCATACTATGACCGGCTTCGTGTGCTAGAGTAAATACGTCGTTTAAAGTCCCTTTATAATTTAATAAGATGTAGGGAAAGCTATCATAACATCCACCGGAATAAGCTCCTGATCTTTTATTTTCATTTTCAAAGCGGTCAACCCAACCTTCTTTTTTTAACCCCTGCCTTAGATTGGTTTGATAGTCGGTACCTAAAGGAGCGACGGATTCGATAACCATATTTTCGGCTTCTTCATATGAATAACTTTTTTCTTTTTCGTTTGAAAGAGGCACATACATATCATAAAGGTGAAGTTCTTTAAGATTGAGAAGCTTTTTACGTAGAGATATGTATCGATGTAAAGAACCTAAATTGTCTCTAACTGTCTTGATTAAATTATGATAGACGTTAACATCAATATTTTTAGGATATAAGGAGGCTTCTAAACAAGTTTGATAATGACGAGCGCGCATGTTGAAAAGATGACATTGAACATGGCCATTCAGAAGCTCGGTAATAGTGTTTTCATATTCAAAGTACTTGTTATGAAGAGTATTGAAAGCATTTTTTTCTGATTTCTTGGTTAGGGTTTCTTAGAAAAAGCTGATAGCTCCCATGAGTCAATTCCTTGTCGATATTATCTGTATCTTTTATCCTTCCAAAAGAAAAGTCAGCATTATTAAGAACACTGAAAGCTTTTTGTGGAGTACTCAAAGGTAAAGCTGCTAAGGCAATTAATTCCTCTTTCTCTTTAGAAAGAGTATGTTTTTTCATTCGAAACAAGGTTTCTAAATAGAATTTGTATTCTTTAAGTTCTTTTGAAACCGAATAGACCCGGATTGTATTATCACTAAAAGAAAGGATTTCAGGCTCTAGCCATGCACTTTTGTTGATGAAGTCATGATATAAGGCGGCAATTTGGTGCTGTTTGCCTTTCCGGTCATCATCAGATAAGTTTTCATCATAGCGATGCTGAGTGTAAGTATAGAGTTTTGTAAGTTCACGACTAAGAGAAAAATATTCTTTTAAAGTAGACTGTAAATTATGGTGACTATCATGAAGTTTTCCTTTGAAAGTCATGATTTTAGACCAACCTGAGTCGTTTCGTTTATTCTTCATAAGAAGAGTGAAAGCATCAGACCATTCTTGAGAAGAAGAATAAAATGCTTTCATATTCCATTTGTCATCATCAGAAATGTCCGATCTTTTTTGAGTCATAAATTATACCCTATCAATTAGTTGAAATCGATGATCTAAGATAAGGCTATTAGCTGCAAGTAAAAAAACTATCCCGTTTATTTATAGAGATTTAAAAAAGCTTGGCACTCACAGTTAAAAACTGCTAATTTTTAGTTGCAATAAAAGGATTTCTCTTTTTATAATGGTACTTTCCAAAGATAGATTGATGATCAAGATTAAAAAATCATTTAGCTACCCGGGATAAAAAATATTTAAAGTTTATCGTAATACAATAAAGAGAAGGAGAAGAGATGACTAAGCAAATGGAACAAGTTAAGATCAAACCTTTAAGCGATCGTGTTTTAGTAAAACGCTTAGAAGGAGAAGATACTCTTAAGGGAGGAATTATTCTTCCTGATTCAGCAAAGCAAAAGCAAGAAAAAGCAAAGGTTATTGCTGTGGGTGCAGGCAAGAAGACCGCTAATGGTGAGACAATGCCGATGCCTGTACAAGAAGGTGATATTGTTCTTATGGATCAGTATGGTGGACAAACAATAGAAGTAGATGGCGATGAATACATTATTTTACGTTCTGATGATATTATTGCTATTGTAACCCAATAAAGAATTAAAAAATTTTAAATAGGAAGGAGTTGTTAATCAATGGCTGCTAAAGATATTAAATATAGAGAGGATGCGAGACAGAAAATTTTAGAAGGAGTGAAAACGCTTGCTTCTGCTGTTAAGGTCACTCTTGGTCCTAAAGGACGAAATGTAGTTATCGATAAATCGTTTGGTTCTCCGCAAGTTACTAAGGATGGAGTAACAGTTGCAAAGGAAATCGAACTTGAAGATAAGCATGAGAATATGGGCGCTCAAATGGTAAAGGAAGTTGCATCTAAAACAGCTGATAAGGCCGGAGATGGAACTACAACTGCGACTGTTTTAGCTGAAGCAATCTATGTTGAAGGTTTACGTAACATTGCTGCCGGTGCCAATCCAATGGAATTAAAAAGAGGGATTGAGCAAGCAGTTAAAGGTGCAGTTAAAGCATTAGAAAAAATCAGTAAACCTGTACAAGATCAAAAAGAAATTGCTCAAGTAGCTACTATATCGGCTAATAATGATCCTGAAATCGGTCAGATGATTGCTGATGCTATGGAACGTGTAGGAAGAGATGGAACTATTACTGTAGAAGAAGCGAAGGGCTTTGAGACAACTCTTGATGTCGTAAAAGGCATGAATTTTGATCGCGGATATCTTTCTTCTTATTTTGTTACAGATGCAGAAAATCAAGAAACTGTTTTAGAAGATCCTTATGTTTTGATCTTCGAAAAGAAAATCAGCACAATGAAAGATTTCTTACCTCTTCTTCAAGCAGTGGTTGAATCCGGAAGACCTCTTCTTATTATTGCTGAAGACGTTGATGGCGAAGCGTTAGCTACACTTGTTGTTAATAGATTACGCGCCGGATTAAAAATTTGTGCCGTAAAAGCTCCCGGTTTTGGAGATAGAAGAAAAGCATTGCTAGAAGATATTGCCATCCTAACAGGTGGACAGTTGATTAGTGAAGAGTTGGGTTTTAAATTAGAAAATGCAACTATTGATATGCTGGGTACTGTTAAAAAAGCGGTGATCAAAAAAGAAGAGACAACTCTTGTTGACGGAACCGGTAGTCAAGAGGCAATTCAAGGACGTATTGCTTTAATCAGACGTCAGATTGCAGAAAGCACATCTGATTATGATAAAGAAAAACTTCAAGAGAGATTAGCTAAATTAGCCGGAGGAGTAGCTGTTATTCGTGTAGGAGCTGCAACTGAAATTGAAATGAAAGAAAAGAAAGATAGAGTAGACGATGCCCAGCATGCTACTGCAGCCGCAGTAGAAGAAGGAATACTACCCGGTGGAGGTACTGCTTTCATTCGTTGTATTCCTGAAGTGGAAGCCCTTGCTAAGACTTTAAAAGGAGATCAAGCAACAGGGGCACGTATTATTGCTAATGCTCTAAGCTCTCCTCTTAAGCAGATTGCAGAAAACTCCGGTGTTGAAGGCGCTATCGTTTTACAAAAAGTAGCATCGCTTCCAACAAATGAAGGTTTTAATGCTTTATTAGAAGAGTACACAGATATGTTAAAAGCGGGGATCTTAGATCCTAAGAAAGTCGCTCGTTGTGCTTTAGAAAATGCCGCCTCCATTGCTGCTTTGTTGTTAACAACAGAAGCTGTGATTGCTGACATTCCTCAAAAAGATGAATCCGGTATGCCTGCCGGAATGCCCGGTGGAATGGGAATGGATTATTAATAATCCATTCCTTTGTTCTAGTCTACGAAAAGGCCCCTTTTTCAAGGGGTCTTTTTTTATTTTATCTTTAAGGTTAATAAAAATCGTTGTTATTAAGGAAAGACGGTTTTACAAGCGCTCGAATTACGGCCTTTAGAGTTGTGGTCTTCAACAATTGCGAAAGTAACACGGTTCAAACGTACCCGGGTATTTCTTTAATACTTTATAACAATCAAGCGAGACAACCCTTTGCTTTAGCATTGGGATGAGAGCATCTACTTATTTTTTTGACTTGGTATATACTGCTCGCAGCTGAATCAGAGAATTCATCTTGAAGGACAATGAATAGGATTAATAATAATTTTTTGAAAATTATCGTTAATTCTTTGACCTAATTGCTTTTTCATTTTTGGGATTTCTTCAAAAAAGAACGTTCGGATAGCGTCACTGAAATCAATCAATTTCTCGTAGCACTTATTGTAAGTTTTTTTCTCCCTCATCACCTTCCGGAACCTCTCTATTGGATTCAAATTGGGTGAATATGGAGGCAAGTAATGGATTGTCATCTTTGATGTAATAAGAAATTCATTAATCTTTTTGTTTTTATTGGATCGGCCATTATCACAAATAATCTGAATGGATTCTGCACCGGATGACTTTTCCAAATCTTTTAAAAAATTTATTACATTATCGGCATTTATCGTATCATATTCTTGTGCAAAGACTTCCGTCTTAGCAGGCGATAAAGCCCTTATAAAATGCATTCTAAATTGTTTGTTCGTAGTCGGGAGCGTTTGTATCTCTCCCTTCTTTATCCGGCCGGATACGGCTTGAGACCGGAATTCAGGATGCACAGCATCCAAAAAATACATTTTCCCGCCTTTTCCTCATTCAGCTTTCCAGCTCATGTATGACTCTATAAAATCTTGCTGCCTTTGTGGATCGAACTTTCCCGGAACTTTCAATGGCTCTTTGTAGGTAAACGCATGATCTTTGAGCCAAGAGGTTATTCCGGATACTGAATAAATGATGTTATATCGTTCTTTGACGTACTTACAGATTTGTTTTGCATGAAAATAGGTGAATATTTGAAGGTCTTTCAACAACTCTTGCGTCCGTATTGTATTTAGCTTACCGATGCTTCCGCCTTTAGGGACGTGATTCGTTTTTGTAAACTCTTCGTATTCCGTCAAATATCGATATACGCTTGCTATAGCTATTCGATGAGCTTGAGCGATTGACTTGGGAGACATTCCTTCGCTTCTTGCTAAAATCACACATAAACGTAATCGTTCATGTATATTACGAGTTTTTCTTGCGCGATTCTCAAGGTTAGATTTTTCTTTTGGTGAAAGGTGCATTTTATGATGTAGATCAAAATTTAAACAAGTAAGGTTACTCAATCACTAACTAATTTTTCAACAAAATTTCTCTGATTCAGCTACGAGCTGTATATACCTTCTGTACTTGGTACACCGGATAACATGATAGATAAGATTAAAAAGAGCTATTTTTAAAGTTTACCGTCTTTCCATGCTTGAAAATATCGGGCAACCAATCATATAATGTAACGCGTGATCATTAAAAAAGCTTATAAATTTAGATTCTATCCAACAAGACAACAAAAAGAGCTACTTGCAAAAAGCTTTGGTTGCTGTAGAGTAGTGTATAATCAAGCCTTAAATTTTAAGATTCAAAAATATCAAGAAAATATCTCCTATTCACAAACATCTACTTGTCTGACCAACCTAAAACGAGAAAAGGATGGGAGTGTCGCGCTACAGAAGTGCATTATTAAAATAATTGTTTAAATAGTTTTTTTAATCAGAGTATGATTTTTCTCTTTTGTTGGGGGTGCCGTTACATAAATGCACAAAGGAATGATATAGCACCTTCATTCAAGCAAGCAGTATGAGATATTCCGGGCTTGCGATGTCAGAAGTTTATCCTGATACATGATCACATGACAGCATTAGCCGCCGGTTAAAGGATAAAAAACTTCAACCCACAGAAATTTTTGAAACCGTAAAGCACGATGTCAATATGGAAGAGCGATGTGTACTGATCGTGGATGATAGAATATATGATAAGGATAGTGACGCTCATTGTTTAGAAAGCCTTAAACCTGAGTCATAATCGAGGTTTTAATCCCCAAGTAATCGTTATGGATGTATGGTATTTTAGTTTTAAAAATTTAAAGTTTATCAGAGATATAGGGTTACATTTTGTCACCGGTTTGCGTAACAATAGAAAAGTTAATCGAAATATAAGTTTGGGATATTGGGATATTCCCTATGAAGGACTAAGCATTCACTTGCGCGGTTATAATTTTATTACGGCTTTCAAGTTTTAGGCTAAAAATAACCGCATTGATTATGTGGTCACTAATATTGAAGAACCTAGTCGTCATGACGTTGAAAAAATCATGAAGATTCGTTGGAAAATAGAAGTTTATCATAGGGAATTGAAACAAACTTGTGGCCTTGAGCGCCGGCAGTCTCGTAACGCAGGAGCGCAACGAAATCATATTTTTATGTCTCTTTATGCTTGGTTACACACATTTAAGCAAAGGAGGCGAGATAAAATATCTGTTTATCAACAAGATCGGGAAATGATAAAGCCCGCTATTACTTTAAATATGAAAAATATTTTGGCTATGTGTTAACGCTTACGCGCGAAACTCCTGTCTATGTCTTATTTAAAAATAATTTGCGAAGTCTTAAGAAGTTGAAAATTGATCTTTTAAAGCTCTAATTTCAGTAAAAATGCTTAAAGGGTCCTTATCGGACATATGAAGAGTTTGCTTGAGGTCATCCCTATCACAGCGGAGAAAAGGGTTACAGAAGCTTTCATTTTCCATAAGAGAGGGTATTGTAGGTTTGTTTGCAATGCGTAACTGATCAACCTCAGCTGCTCGTTTAATAAGCACTTGATTATTAGGGTCAATGTTAAGGGCAAATTTAGCATTATTTAGAGTATATTCATGCCCGCAATAGATGAGAGTTTGGGGAGGCAAGCTTCTTAAACGAAGAAGAGATTGTAACATTTGCCTATTTGTACCTTCAAAGACTCGACCACAGCCTAAACTAAATAGGGTATCTCCTGAAAAAAGAATATTTTCAGTCTCAAACCAGTAGGCAATGTGACCGGAAGTATGACCCGGAACATTGATAATGTTGGCCGTGGCTTTTCCGATAGAGATCGAATTTCCTTCTTTTAAAGGATGGTCTATTCCCGGTATTCGACTAGCTTCATTATGGGGTCCATAAATTTGACAGTGAGTTTGCTGTTTTATAGCTAAGCAACCGGCGGTATGATCAGAATGATGATGGGTACATAAAATGTAATCTAAGGAGATATTTTTTTCTTTTAAATAAGAAAGGATAATTTTAGACTCGCCGGGATCGATAATGGCAGAGACATTGCCAATAGATTCATGGATGAAATAAGCATAGTTATCGCTGAGAATAGGTATGAGTTCAACTCGTAAGGTAGCCATATTTCGCATTAAGGGATTTTAATCCTACCTTTTAGTGCTTTAATTTCTAATTCTTTTTGTTGTTTTGCCAACGTACAGATCTGATCATGAGTTTGATTACGTATGCGAATCACTGTTTCACTCATTTGCGCCGGTTGGCGATTTGCATTGAATAGAGAAAAGTCTTTGGTTTTGACCACTTCTCTTTCCGGAGCATGTCTTGCAATCCAGCTTCTAATTTTGTCTGAAGTTTCTTTCAGCGCTTTAGGTGTGATCCGTTTTTCTATATCTTCATAATATTTTTTTATTTTTTCTAAGATCTTAATCGTTTTTTCTTCCATGGGAGCAGCGATTACATGATATGTGTCTTTAGTCTTTTCACCGATTTTTTTAATTGAGTGCCTACTCTTGTCAACTTCCTTATCTTCATCTGAACTCGTACCCATATAAATCTCCTCTTAATCAACATTGAAAATGTTTATAGCATGCTTATAAATTTAAAAAAATAGTGTAAATAGATAAATGTTGTAAACCTGTCAATTTTTTTTACTTTCTCTATTTTAGGGTGTCGTCATAAGATATTTTCCCATAGAGCAATATAGCGAATATGAACAGCAGCCAAAAATAAGGCCGTATTCTTAGCGTATCGAGTAACCATACCTCGCCTTTGTTTCAAATGAAGAAAAGCATTCTCTACAAGATGTCTAAGTTTATGATAATCAAGCGAGAAAACCCTTTGCTTTAGCATTGGGATGAGAGCGTCTACTTGTTCTTTTGATTTTGAATATATCTTCTGTACTTGGTACACCGGATAACATGATAGATAAGATTAAAAGAGCTGTTTTTGAAGTTTACCGTCTTTCCATGTTTGAAATATCTAGCAACCAATCATATAATGCACCGCATGATCATTAAGCTTATAAATTTAGATTCTATCCAACGAAACAACAAAACGAGCTACTTGCAAAAAGCTTGGGTTGTTGTAGAGTAGTGTATAATCAAGTCTTAAATTTTAAGACTCGAAACTATCAAGAAAATATTTCCTATTCACAAACACCTATTTTTCTGACCAACCTGAAACGAGAAAAAGACTTTCTTTGGTTAAACGAAGTCTCTTCAGTTTGTTTACAACAAAGCTTGAGAAATCTCGACATGTCATATACTAACTTTTTTTAAAAAAGATCTGAGTTTCCAAATTTTAAGAATAAGCATTCGTGTCAATCTATTCGCTTGACAAGATCAGCATTTAGTCGGGATGGGGCGCATCTTAAAATTGCAAAATCTAAAAAGGCATTAAATATACATATTTCTCGACAGTTTTCGGATAATCCCTCAGATATCACGATTACAAAAGATTCATATGGCAGATACTTTATCAGTATTTTAGTGGAAGAAGACACCATAGTCATTGAGTAAGAAAAATACTTCCATCGGTATAGATATGGGAATAGAAAGTTTTGTAACTACATCTAACAATTTAAAAATAGTTGGACCAAAGCCACTTAAACAGTTTAAAAAGAAGTTAAAGAAACACCGGAGACGGATTAGTCAATCTAAATGCAAAAATAATCATAAAAGAAGAATTAAAGTTTCAAAGATACATGCAAATATCAGAAATATAAGACACGATTTCCATCATAAGCTTTTTACTCAGTTGATACGTGAAAACCAAACGATCATAATTGAAGGGTTGTGTATAAACAGTATGTTAAAAGACAGAAAATATGCCAAATATATATGCGACGAAGGATGGAGCCGGTTTTTAATTTTTTTAAAATACAAAAGCGAGTGGTACGGGAGAAATATAGTAGAATTAGACCACTATTTTTCTAGTACACAACAGTGTTCTGCATGCGGTTATAAACAAGGGCAATTACACACCGATATAAGAACTTGGGAATGCTCAAATTGTAAAATCAAGCATGACAAAGATTTTCATGCATCATATATACTGAAGGGCAGTCGGTAATTTAAGCCTTTGGAGCTCATGTTAGACTAACTCTTTTGTTAGCTGTGGTCTATGAATGAGGAATCTCTTCCCCTTTAGGGTTGGGAGCTGTCAAATAGATCTCTATCATGCATGCGTTGTTCTTTACGATTCTTTTTTGAAGGAATCACTGTTATCATGCCTTGCTTATGAGCTTTTTCAATAATGGCACTGTTGTCATAACCACGATCAGCAAGGAGATATTCTGCACTTAATCTCTCTATTAAAAGACCTCTGCATAACTGATTTCCGGCAACGATTCTTGGCGCCTATGCGATGCTTTGCACCCATAATAAAAAAATTGCTTATTATAAAACTTATCAAAATAAATGAAAAAATACGTTTAGACAATTAGTGAGTTTTAAAAAATATTATCAAGTCAGTTATGCAAAGGTTTTATTAAAGTAGTTGCTTGAGTACAATCTGCAACGCTACCTTCCGTAATAATAACTCGGCCCGGTATACCATGCACATCCACGGCCAAATGTAATGTCGTATTGAGCCCCTTTTTGTATGGTTCATATCTTGATTTTCCGCTTTTTGCTCCTGCTACATGGGGATGTACTTTGATATGGCTTGCATCAATTATTAACCATTCATAATCAGGTTTTTCAACTACAATTGCTCTCCAACTTCCTTTGCGACCGGAAAGATGAGGTTCCGGTTTGTTCCAAAGTGCATCGGAAATATCGTGTCGTCTATGCATTGAAATAGCCATAAGAAAAACCTTTTTTATTAAGCGGATTATCAAATGTAAAGTTTTAAGACGACGATATTTAGAAATTGAAAAGTCATTTTGCCATTAATTTTGTGTCCAAAAAATATTATTTTTGTAATCGTGGAAGTTCAATTGATATAAATCCTCCGACCTTAAGCAAAACTCAAGAAAAAAAATTATGGATAATGTTGTTGATATTTTAAAAAGTCGTGGTTTTATCGATGCAATTACAAATGAAAAAATTCGTGAAATAAGCACAACATCTATTAAAGTCTATGTTGGATTTGATCCAACTTCAGATAGTTTACATCTTGGTCATTTAGTTGGAGTTATTGCCCTAGCTTGGTTTCAACGTTATGGTCATATACCTGTTGCCATTGTTGGAGGAGCAACGGGGTTAGTAGGCGATCCATCAGGCAAAAGTCATGAACGTCCTTTTTTAGATAAAGATGCTATCAAAAGAAATCTCGATGGTATTAGAGAGAACTTAAAAACGGTTTTGGATTTTAATAGCTCGACTAATGCAGCAATTATTCTGGATAATAGTGAATGGTTTTCTCAAATTAATTGTTTGGATTTTCTAAGAGATATCGGAAAGCAATTTCGTATTGGACCAATGTTGAGCAAAGAGTCAGTTAAGGTACGATTGAATTCGCAGGAAGGCATGAGCTATACGGAATTCAGTTATCAATTACTTCAAGCTTATGATTTTGAATATCTATTTCGGAATCATAATATCGTTTTACAGCTTGGAGGAAGTGATCAATGGGGAAACATTACAGCCGGTATTGAATTGATTAGGAAACTTCAAAGCAAAGAAGCGTATGGTATCACTTTTCCATTAATTACTCGTAGTGACGGGAAAAATTTGGAAAAAGTGAGAAAGGAGCTGTTTGGTTATCGCCCAATCGATTATCGCCTTATGAATTTTATCAATATCTTGTCAGATTGCCGGATGCAAATGTACTCAACTTAATGCGACTTTTAACTTTTATGGATTTAGAAGAGATTAATGAGTATGAGCAAATGATGAAGGAGGTAGATTATCAACCGAACACAGCGCAAAAAAGATTAGCAGAAGAGGTTACAACTATTGTGCATGGGAAGGATGGTTTACAAACAGCTTTGAAAGTCACGGAAGGGATTAAGCCCGGAGCGATGACGACTTTAGATGCGGCTACTTTAGAGGCAATCACTGATGATGTCGCAAGTGCTACCTTATCCTTAGAAAAGGTTCTGGGTTATAGGTATACCGACTTATTGGTAGAGGTAGGTTTGTTAAATAGTAAGGGAGAAGCACGGCGATTGATTAACAATGGAGGTGCTTATTTGAATAATGAACGAATCAATGATGAAAACCTTATCATTGAAAATAAGCATGTGATTGATGGCCGATTTTTACTTTTAGGGGCCGGAAAAAAGAAAAAAATGTTAATTCGGATTACTTCTTCATAGAAGAAAGTGATGATTTTTCTTTATTTCTATAAAAAAATCTTGAAATGAAACAAGAATTAGATATTATGAGCATTATTCTTTACGATTAATTTTTGCTTACTCATTGACAAAGCAAAAGCCTGTGACAAGAAAGAAAAAAAAGAACTTGATTGAAAATGAATAAGAGTAAGAGAATAGCGAAAGTACTGTATGTTATATGATAACTGAAAACCTCAAGGTGAGAAGTTGTTTTTTTGCAGCAGGATTTAAGTATTCTTGATCTTAAACTTGAAGGAGTCTCGAGGGTATGACCACGATGGCTAAGAAGAGAACCATAACTAAAAAGAACTTGATTAATAGCATATCGCAAGAAAAAGGAATCCATCCTAATGATGTGCGAAGCGTAATTCAGGCCTTTCTAGATAAGATGACCGACTGTTTGGCAGATGGTGACCGCTTGGAATTTCGTGATTTTGGGGTTTTTGAAGTTGTGAAGCGTAAGCAAAAGATCGGACGTAATCCCAAAAATGCAGCTGTACCGATTGTTATTCCGGCTAGAAATGCAGTGAAGTTCACACCGGGAAAGAAAATGCGAAAAGTTATCGAGCAACCCGCCGATCAAACTCAAGTATAAATTGCCGGTTTGGGACTTAAACTATATTTTTTAAAAGCGTTTTTTGGTAAGAAGCGAAATACTATCAGAGATCTTCTTTGTGAGTATAAAAAGAAAGTTGAATGATACTTTCTTCCAAAAGAAGGCAGTGTATAGTTTTTTAAATTTAAATAGATAGTTATTGTTTGTTAATAATAATTTTTTTTGATCTTTAAAGTATTCTTTATTGCTAATCTCATAAAATTTAAATTTTAGATATGTCATTTTTTTATCTTTTATTTTAATATCTCTTTTAATTTTGTTAATTGTCCGCCTTCTTTATTTGGCCTTAACAAATTGAACTTATAATTAAATTCAATAAATACATATAATAATACCTATATTTAATTAATTGTTAACAATACTTTGAATTTTACTTAATTCAATGGAGTTTAAATAAGTTATGGGAAACAATAATATAGTAACATTCGGGCCTTTATTCCCACCGAAACCGACTGCTACCCCACCTACAACATTTACCGAATCTAAGATAGGATTTGAAGCTAAGGGAGCTTTTAAGCGTTTTGAGACTACAGAAAAGAGATCACATATTGGAGTGATACCACAAAATTTAGCCGGCCCACAGGAAAAAACTTGGGGAAAATGGAGTAAGGGTATAGGCAAAGCAGCCTGTTGGAGTGTTTATGAGGTGGGAAAAGCCCGTTGTATTGATGTAAAAGAATATTTTGATTCTGCAGCAAGTGGCTTAAAAACAGATATATTGGGTTATAATGACTTTCAGATGGTATCTCATTGGTTACAAAATAAATTAGCTCTTTCTAAGGGCCAACAACCCCTACCTTATCCTACTTTTGCTGAACTAAAGATGTCTTCAAGGCCCGGTTTAAGGAGTTTAAGTCCTTTCCTTTATTACACAGTTGATTATAACCGGACTAGGTGGGCGTCAATTCCGGGTCTTCAAATTATTCCTCAAATAGGACAAGCTGTATATGAGGTATTCACTGATTTACCTGCGTTCTCTTCTGACTCATGGGCCAGATGCCTTTGGAGAGGAGATTTTGATGCCGGTCAAAGAGGTAATATAACTGCTGTTGGTCAAGAAATTCCTAAAATTCTAGAAGGTCAACTGACCGAGGCAACTAAGTGGTATTATGAAAAGATGTTTAAAATAGAAAGTAGTTATATCAAAAATTTAGTTGCTAAATTCGCATCAAATGATACCCGTTTTGCCGGAGATTTTGATAAAGATTTCATTAAATTAGAAAAGCCTTTTCATGCAAGTGTTTTTAATCCCGGCATTCCGCTTGATAGAGAAGCATTAAAGGAGAAATTTCAAGCTGTGAAAGCCGATTTCAAGAAATTTTTTGGAATAGAGAGCTCTCACTTGGCAAGTGATGGAGAAGAAACGCTCAATGCCATGCTTAAAAATTTAGATTTAGAACTTGACTCAAGTGATTTCAGAGCGAAAGAATTTTTTGAACAAGTGCGATCTTTAAAAGAGAATTTTATTAAGAGTCTTTTGAGACAAGTAGGATCGGATGTAAAGGATTATGGATTAGATAGTATAGGACATGATATTGCACGATTCCAAACAAACTTGCTTCATAGAGTTAACGCATTTAAAAATAGAGGAGATACAACAATAATTGGTGGTACTGAATATACTTTAATAAGTGCCGGATGGAGAAGCCTAATTAATAGCGTAGAAGGCTTTAAAGGAAAAGACAAAGTATGGAATCACCTAAAGATGGGTGAGACGGATGCTCACATAGCAATGGCCTGCAAGAAAGCAAATGAATATTTCGAAATTGTAAAAGTTGGAATAGCAACGACCAAATGGGAAGATCACAATAAACGAGAATTAGCTTATGAGAAACTCACAAATATTCGTTTTAATCTAGATAAGTATCTCCTAAACACAATTAGAAGTTAAATGATCGAATTTAAATAGTTATTTTTCATATGACAAAGACCTGATCTGATTTAAGTAGGATCAGGTCTTTTTTTAATCAGATGTTGTTAAAGACATTTTTTTCTAGGTTCCAATATAAGTTTCTGATAGTTTTAATTTTCAAAATTTGAGCTCTCTTAGAAACCTAATAAACATTTAAATTGAAATGGAAGATATTCTTAAAGATGTCTATGTACAACAGCAACCCGATTTAATCGCCGGAAGAGTTCTTTCTCCAAAAGAAGAAATTTTAAGAGCATGCTTAAAAGGCACGTATGCAAGCGATAATCTTTTTGAACAATCTTTGGAAGATATTGCTCTTTTAAGTTCGGGGCCAATGGATCACTTGGATCGTTGGCGTGATTTATTAGAACTTAATATCATTTTCCTTCTACAAAAACGAAATAAAGCTTTTTCAAAAGTTTTAATCAAAAGATTTAGACGTCTGCTAAGTCAAAATTATTGGGACGAATTTCAACCACAGAAAGCTTTAATAGCTTTGAACGCTTCTATTTTAGGGATTAATAATTATACTACTGTTAAGCCCATCCAGTTATCTCAAGGATCGGCACCGATTGAAGCCGGTGATCATTGGAACTGGGCTAATTTACCTTATCTTCCTCTTCATGCCGAATTAGGTGTTTTATGGGCTTTAATCGGGAACTTTAATCATGATGCAGAATTATTAGGCGCAGCTGAACGGTTGGCTATATGGCAATGTCATACCTTAGATGCTGACGCGCTTCCTCACTGGAGTTTGTTTACGCAAGAAAAAGAATGTAATTTGTGTCTGTTGTTAACTAAGCAATATCTGCTTTTTCATACAGTCGCTCTTTTTTGTAATAATTCAGAGATGGAATACCTGGCAAAAAAGCAAATGCAACATCTCTTATCCCTTTCAAAAGATAGGCCTCTTACACTGTCTTCTTTGTATGTTTTATTGTCGACATGGGTAGATACTTTAGCTTCTTCAGAATCAATTCAATCAAAAGATTGTGAATTAAAAGAGTATTATTGTGACAAAGAAAATGCGCTTGTTGGTTATCGTTCATTGGATATTAATTTGGCTTGTACCTTAAAAGGAAGTAATACGGGTATGGGGAGCTTGAAATGGGGACAGGTAGTTATTGTAAATTATGGACCTCAGGTTTCCTTGCTAGGAGATAATCAACGGTTTGGTATTAATGATTTTAGCCGTATAAAAAACAATGTAAAAATTGTAAAGGATATCAATAGATTTTCTATTTCCGGAATAAATGCTTTGATTGATAATACTTCAAACCGGAGTTTAAAGGGTGGGTTTAGAAATACATTTCATACTCAAGCATGGCTCAATTCTTCTCAGTCATTTGATGGGAAGAGCTTTTTATTAAAGGCTTCGTTTATTAATCCGGGTAAGTTGCACCCTATCTATTTCGTTTATTATATCAAATCAAAGAATTGCATCACTCAAGATAAAAAAAATATCCAAACGAACTCCTTAAATTGTTATGAAGGTAAGGCTCAACCTCTAACATTTGAGAGTGAAAATAATAAAGTAGCCATATCGCATAATCAACCTGACATTTTTATGAGGGTGATTCCATTATCGCAAGATAATAGTTTTTGGGACGCTAATTATCTTGTAGCTTATGAAATTTCATTTCTATCAGTGGTTTATGAGTGGAAAATAGAGGCTGTTTCCTTGCATTAATTATGACAGCTAAGCGCAAAAACCTTTTGCTTTAGCATGAGGATGAAAGCGTCTATTTGTTTTTTGAGTTTTGATAAATACATGGTCAGGCATAATATCAAGTTCTGTCACGTCCATAGATAGTTGATTGGCTTTCTCATTTAATAGCTCTCTTAGTGTCTTTTCTCAATATCTCTATCGAGAATTTCTTTTCTATCCTTAGTACACCAAAATAATAGGATAACTAAGATTAAAATAGTTGTCTTTGGAAGTTTGCCGCCTTTCCATGTGGACAATATATATACCAATAATATAATACAATGTATGATTATTAAAAAAGCTTATAAATGTGGTTGTTGTCGGGTAGTATATAATCAAGCCTTAAACTTTAAGATTAAGAAATATCAAGAAGAAAAAGAAAGCATTTCCTACTCTGCGACATCAGCATTCTTGACAGGTCTTAAACAAAATAAAGATTTTTTTAAAAAGAGAGCTCATTTTCCTACATTCAAAACTAAAAATAGTATTCAATCCATTTCGTTTACCAAATCCGGATTTAGATGGGATGGAGATGCCTTTAATATGGCAAAGTCTAAAGAATCATTAAAAATACGTTGGTCGAGGAGATTGATTGGAATTCCTTCAGGAGTAAGGATTACTAAAGATACATACGAATATTTCATCGGCATTCTACCGGAAGAACAACCTATTCAATTTCAGCAACGTAATCATTTTATTGAAATAAATGTAGGCTTAGAAAGTTGTTTAACAACATCCAACGGTAAAAAGTTAATTTCCTCTAAGCCATTTAAGCATTTTAAAAAGAAATTAAAGAACAATCAAAAACGTTTAAGTAAATTTGAATCTACCGGCAAAAACAGAAACAAAAGACGAATCAAAGTCACCAAGATTCATTCTAAAAATATAAGACATGACTTTTATCATAAACTTTTTACACAATTGATTCGTGAAAACCAAGCAATCATAATTGAAGGTTTATAGTCATTTAATTTTATATTGATAAGATTGCTTGATCAATGGCGAATTTAAAATTCGTAACTTTTCGTAATATCTCTCTAACTTTATTTTTCATATTAGCCCAATATTTTTCTATAGAATTTAAGTCCGGAGAATATGGAGGAAGAAACATAAGCTTACAACCGGCAGATTCTACTGTTTTCCTGCTTTCCGCTGATTTGTGAAAACCGGCATTGTCAAGAATAAGAACACTACCGGGTGTAAGCTGAGGAGTCAAAACTTCCTTAAGCCAAATATTGAATAACCCGGTATTACAAGTACCTTCAAAACACATTGGAGATAAAAACTGCCCTTTAGATAGGGCTGAAATAATATTTTGCCTTATAAAGCGGTTTCCTGAAACCGCTCCAAAAACTTTTTTGCCGCGTAAGCTTCTTCCGGACTCACGAAATAAAAATTGATGAATCCCGGTTTCATCGAGATAAATTCTCTTGTCAAAGGGAATATTTTTTAAATTTTTCATAAAAGCTTCCCGTTTCTTTTCATCTCTTTCCTTATAGCGAGTAGTTTTTTTTTTCGTGTAATTTTTAATCTTTTAAGGGCATAAAAAATCGTTTGCGGAGTGACTGAAAAATAATCAGCAATTTCCGATAAAAAATAATCCGGATGTTTTTCTACATATTTAGATAACAACTCATCATCTATACCCATTATGACTCAAAGTGCCGATTTTAGAGGCTGAAAATTATCATTGATTTTTTGAGCCGTTGCATGGGCAATAAGCGGCCAAGTATTTTTAAAAAATCCCGTAATCGATCGCCTGAATTCTTGAGTATACCCCTTATGAATCAAAGTGCCGATTCTAAGACTTGAAAATGATCATTGATTCGTGTCCTCATTGATTGAGCAATAGAGGGCCAAGTATTTTCAAAAAATCCGGTAATCGATCTCCGAAATTCTTTAGCAGAATTAAAAAACCGATTATTGCGACAATATTCATTCATCACTTTCCATAATCGTTCAATAGGATTGAGGTTAGGACTGTAAGAAGGTAAATAATAGAGAATAATACCTTGTTTTTCTGCTTCTTGTTTGGTCTGAATACTTGTATTATAAGGACCTTGATCTAAAATAAGATGGATATTTGGAGCTGAGGGATATTTTGACCGTAATAAAGCAAAATGTTTTGCCATGGTACCGCTATTTAATGTTTCATAAGCATCTATTGTTACCTTCATACTGTTTAAATTGATAGACCCCATAAGATTCATTCGAGTTCTAGAAGCTGTTGTTGCGATTAATTTACTTGTTCCCGGTCGAATCCAACCATAAGAAATTTTAGTTGCCATAGTTGGATGCACACCATCAGCAAATTCAACAGGCTCATTTTTAGGCAGAGATGCCATAAGCTTGGTGTAAAATTGCATCCAAGCTTTTTGTTGATCAGAATTTGCCTTAGCCGGTGTACCTTTAGGCTTTTTATAGGAAAAACCATGTGAGTGTAGCCAAGAAGTCATCCCTGAAATCGTATAAACAATGCCATATTTCGCGAGAACATAAGAACAGATATCTTCTACTTTGACATAGGTATGAGTTGTTAAATGTTTAATGAATTCTTCTGACTGTGGCGCAAGAAGTTTACTGACTGAACCACCGCTTTCTACATGCAATTGCTGTTTATTTTGATATTCTTTAATGTGACGAGACACTGTTTCATCGTCTAAAAGCACAGCTTCAGCAATACGAGTATTACTCCAACCTTTATTCGACAATAGAACAGCCTTGATACGATCTCGTATACGACCATTCTTTTCTCGTTTATGTTGCTGTCTGAGATGCTTTTCTTCTGATAGTGTTAAAAATGAATTCATACAAAATAATTTACACTATACGAATACAAAATATCCGGAGTTTTATTCGTGATGAGTATAATTTCTTATAAGCATATTTTCTGCGGATTGGCTTTAAATGTCCTTTTTGCTTTTTTTGCAAGATCCATCGATATATTGTTGCGATACCTACTTGAAAAATATGGCCGGCTGTTTTTTTATCATGATGTTTTTCTATATGTTGTAATACTTTCTCTCGAAGATCTACTGAATAGGCTCTAGGCATTGTTTTGTCCTTACTGTTTGTATAAAAAAAGAAGGATAACATATTATCAAATAAAAATTAAAATACTATAAATATCAAAAGTATGTTAAAAAATAAAAGATATGCGAAAGGTATATCAGATGCAGGATAGTGTCAATTGTTACCATTTTTAAAGTATACATATGATTGGTACGGAAGAAACATAGTTGAACTACTTCAGAATTTTCCCGGTACACAACTATGTTCCATATGCCGGCACAATGTAGGAAAATTAGATGGCGATATAAGATCTTGGGAATGTCCTAAATGCAATACTGTGCATGACAGAGATTTTTAATGCAGCCTATAATATATATACCGAAGGGCAGTCGGTAATTTAAGCCTTTGGAGATCGTGTTAGACTAATATTTGCCGGCAATGGTCGTTGGATGAGGGATCCCTTCTTTTTAGGGTTGGGAGCTGTCAAAAGAATTTTAGATTTACAGAAATTATAAACAGTTTATGGAAATTAGGTGGAATACATGTCTTTACCGAGGATGTTATTAATTGTTACGGTTGTCCTTTTTACTATTGTTGGAGTAGTTGGTTTGGTTAAAAAAAATCGAGCTAAAAATAATATTGAAATGCTGCTAAACCGGTTTTCAACAGAAGAAATTGACTTTTCAGAAGAACAACTTACTATTGCGGCAACTCCAATAATAATAAAAGGAAGTGCACTCGAAAAGGTAGGGTTTCAGAATTCATATACACCTTCATATGTAGATGAAAATTTACCAATAGCTAATCGTATTCAAGCTTTATTTGATCCTGCAGCAGATACATTACCTATAGTTGAAACGGTAACTTATAGTAGCAGGGTTTCGTGGCTAAAAGGGCGCCCGGCCTGGTTAGCAGATTATGCGGCTCATTTCCATACGTCCAGACATTTTATTGCTCGAAGTTTGAATGGAAACCAAGATTATTTTACTCAGAATCTTGTTAATGGTGATCGTTTTAATGTTCTTCGTGCCGATAAAAATATTAATTTCTATCTCTTAATTGATAGTTCTCGTTGTAAAATGTGGTTTTACTACATTGACCTGGATACTGATAGCAGAGTTTTATTAAAAACCTATAACATTGGATTAGGTCGTGTTGACGGTTATAAAGCATCAGGTATGCTCACTCCGATGGGAAAATATAGTTTAGGGGAGAAAATCGCGGTTTATAAGCCCGGTACGTACGGGTATTTTAATAATCAAAAAACAGAGATGATTCGTATTTTCGGTACCCGTTGGATTCCATTTAAAAAAGAATTAGAAGGTTGTACGGCTCCTGCTAAAGGTTTAGGGATCCATGGAGCTCCATGGAGGATTGATCCTGATACAGGAGTATGGATGGAAGATCTTACCGGTCTTAGTAAATATGAAAGTGATGGATGTATTCGACTTTGTCAAAATGACATAGAGGAATTATTCTCTATTATCATCACTAAATATACAATAATAGAACTAGTAAAAGATTTTTTTGATGCGGATTTGCCCGGAATTGAAAAGGAAATTTAGTTGTTTTTCCTTTTTTTTGTTTTTTTAATTTTGAGACAAACAAATAAAATAAATTCTACTTTATTTTTTGAATAATATGCTTGTATCTCAAACCTTGGCATGCGATAATTTGCTACTCTTTTGAAGAAAATTTAACAATTTGAATTAAAAGTATAAAAGTCTTTATTAAAGATATTATTTTATGGATATTTTACCTCACGAAAGACAGATTGAAAACTGTAAGAAGATGATCGACCACCTTAAAGAGAAGAGCGGTGGCAAGTATACCTTTTGGACGAAAGAAGAGTTACTTGCAATGGAGACGAAGCTAGAGAATCTTAAAAAACAAGTCTATTCAAATTTAACCTCTTGGGAACGAGTTACTATTTGTCGGCATCCTTCAAGGCCTCACACCATTGATTATATTAAATCCATTTGTGACATTTTTACGGAACTACACGGTGATAGGACTTTTGGTGATGACCATGCTGTAATAGGTGGTTTAGCTAAAATTAAAGGTGAAAAGTTTATTGTAATAGGCCAAGAAAAGGGTAATGATACTGAAAGCCGCATTCACCGAAATTTTGGTATGTTGCATCCTGAAGGCTTTAGGAAAGCTATTCGTTTGATGAAATTGGCTGAAAAATTTTCTTTACCTGTTGTTTCCTTTATCGATACTCCCGGTGCTTTTCCCGGTTTAAGTGCTGAAGAACGTGGACAAGGATGGATAATTGCTAAAAATTTGCAAAAGATGGCGAGAATGGCTACTCCTATCATCGTTGTATTAATTGGTGAGGGTTGTTCCGGGGGCGCGTTAGGTATGGCGGTAGGAGATGTAATAGGTATGTTAGAACACGCCTATTATTCGGTAATCTCTCCTGAAGGCTGCGCCTCCATTCTATGGAAAGATGCACAAAAAAATGCACAGGCAGCAAGTGCTTTAAAGTTTAATTGTGAAGATCTTTTAGATTTAGGGGTTATTGATGAAATTATTAAAGAACCTTTAGGTGGTGCTCATCATAATCCTGCTCTAATATATGAAAACGTTAAGAAATTTATCTTAAATCAATGGAATACTTTAAAGACATGTTCTCCAAATTTATTATTGGAGCTGCGATATAGTAAGTTTCGTCAGATGGGAAAATTTATTAAAAATACCGGAAATGATTGATCGAGGCCCTTCTTTATAACAAAAGAACTAAGAGTGATGTGAATTATGAGATTGTTGTTCAAAATAGCCATGGAAAATCGCAAACATTATATGTTGTTGATTGTCACTTTTATTGCCTCAGCTTTCATGACGTTTTCTTCTCAATTAGAAATGGTAACGCTTGGTTTTTTAGTCAATACGGGAACCGGTAAAGGAACTGACTTTTTTACATTATTTGCACCTGAAAAAGAGGGTAAATTAGATCCCGGAAACTCTGTCTCGCTTCAAACTGTTGAAGAAAGATGGGACAAGGTTGATAAAAAAAATACGGGAGAAATTACTAAAGGAGCCGCTGCGGCTTATATAGCTTCCAACCAAAGATTTAGTTTTTACGGAAAAGTATTAGATAAAATGGAGCATTATTTTAGCCTCTCTAATAATGCTTTAAGGTTGCTCATTGTTTTTATGATTGTGGCTCTCTTCAAAGTGACAGCCGCTTTTTGCGGCCGTTATACGATGGCTTTAGTAGGTATTTTGGTTAGTAGGGATCTTAGGCTAAAATATTTTCAGCATATACAATCATTACCTATGAGTTTTTATCAAAAATACAATATAGGAAGTCTATCGGCTCGAGTAGGTGGAGATGCCGGTACAGTGGCCGGGGCAATTAGTTCCTTTATCATGAACTATTTTCAATCACCTTTCACGATTATAACAAGTCTGATCTTACTTTTTTATCTGTCTTGGAAACTCTCCCTATTGATTTTCATTGGACTTCCGATGCTTGTTTTACCCATCGTGTATTTAGCTAAGCGTATGAAAAGAATTTCAAAACAAATGCAACAAAATAGCGAACAGTTTGCATCTGTTTTAATTGATTTTATAGCCGGCATTCAAACTGTAAAGCTGTTTGTTATGGAAAGCTTTTCCATGAAAAAATATAAAGAACAAAATGATAGGGCGGCTAGACTAGAAGAAAAAAGTTCCTCGTTATGGGCATTCTTCAAGACCTATTCTTCACATGATTGGAACTTTATTTTTAGGTTTTAGTCATTCTATACGGCTTGTTTGTAGCAGATATGCCTTTAAGTGAATTAGTCATATATGTTGGTTTTTTGCATTTATTTTATGAACCTATCAAGAAGTTTAGTGAAGAAAATATCAACATTCAAAGAGGGATCGCTGCCGCTGAAAGAATGTTTGAAGTCCTATCTATAAAACCTGATATTGAAGATGAAGAGGGGGCTATACAATTTCCATCATTTAAGGATACAATTGCTTTTAAAGATATTTGGTTTCGATATGAAAGTGATTGGATTCTAAGAGGGAATTAGTTTTGAAGTCAAAAAAGGTTCTACTGTTGCATTAGTTGGTCCTACCGGAGGAGGTAAGTCTACGATAGCTCAATTATTGCCTCGACTGTATGAGGTAGAGAAGGGGGAAATTTCTATCGATGGCATGCCGATTAAAAAATTTAAGCAAAGATCATTAAGAGAGCATATCGCTTTTGTTCCCCAAAAACCATTTCTTTTTTTAGATACTGTTGCAGAAAATATCGCTTTCGGACGTCCCTTTCCAAAAGAAAAAATAATTAATGCTGCTAAAAGAGCTCAAGCTGATGAGTTTATACAACGTTTAACAAATAAGTATGATTGTATTTTAGCTGAAACAGGTAAAAATCTTTCGGTGGTCAACAACAAAGATTAGCTATTGCTAGAGCGTTATTAAAAGATGCTCCAATTTTAGTGATGGATGAAGCGACTTCTTCTTTAGATACAATTAGTGAAAATAAGATTAAAATTGCAATTGATTCATTGAGAGGAAAAGTTACCCAAATAATCATTGCTCATAGGTTATCGACAATCGAAGATGCTGATTGTATTATATATATTGAGCATGGAAGAAAGATTGCTGAAGGCACTAAAGATG
>CBDBKM010000004.1:0-24077 GCA_965206695.1 Chlamydiales bacterium
TTGGAAAGTTAATATAGGATCGAAAATTTCCTTATTTCTTACTTTTGCAATATATTGCCTTGGTGTCATTTCTTTATGATATTCAACATATCCGGGAATTCGTCCACCGCTAACAATCGATCTTAAGTTTAATTGCTCACAAAGCTCTTTTCTAGCATCATAAAGCCTTCTTCCTAAACGCATTCCTTGCAATTCCGGGTGTACAAAAACATCTATTCCGTATAGCGTATCCCCTTTCTCATCATGAGTACTAAAAGTACCATTAGCAGTGATTTGTTTATAGGTATGGTTATCTCCAAGTTTGCTATATTTGATGATAATACTTAAAGCAGCAGCTACTATCTTACCATTATCCTCTATGCATATTTGGCCTTCGGGGAAACGTTTTATTAAGGAACTAAGCTCCTTCTTTGTCCAAGAACCTCCCGCTATAGAATAGACGGTTTTCATAATTTCCTTGACTTCGGAATAATCGGAAATCTTTAAATTTCTTATGGTTAACTTATGATCTGATGCTTTATCTATACTCACTAATCTACCCTAACTTAAGATAATCATTATCCCGGCCATCATACCGATTCTTAACCTGATAAAAATCTTATGTCAAGGATCTTAAGTAAAGAAAAATATTTACTAAAAAAAAAGGAAAGGGATTTCTCATGTACAGACCACAACTAACAAAAGAGTTAGTCTAACATGATCTCCAAAGGCTTAAATTACCGACTGCCCTTCGGTATATATATTATATGATGCATTAAAATTTCTGTCATGCTTGATTTTACAATTTGAGCATTCCCAAGTTCTTATGTCGGGGGATATTTTCCCTCGTTTATGACTGCATGCAGAACACTTTTGTGTACTAGGAAAATAGTGGTCTAATTCTACTATATTTCTTCCGTACCACTCGATTTGATATTTTAAAAAAGTTAAAAACCGGCTCCATCCTTTGTCGCATATATATCCGGCATATTTTCTATCTTTTAATATACTGTTTATACACAACCCTTCAACTATGATCGTTTGGTTTTCACGTATCAACTGAGTAGAAAGCTTATGATGGAAATCGTGTCTTATGTTTCTAATTTTTGAATGTATACCCATTTAAGCTGAAGAATTGACAAATGGGGGTGGTTTTATAACTCTAAAGTTATCAGTAATACGCCTTTTTAAAAGATCTGAATAGCTGTTTAGTGGATTTGCGAGTTTTTTTAAAGCGCCCTTTCAACATCGAAGTGCAACAAACCGCTACAAATTAAACTTGTCTGAAGGTGGTAAAAAATCTCCTATGGTAAACGTAAGAAAACCAAGGAGGAAAGATGCCAAACGGCTACCGTCACTTAAACAAAGACAAGAGATGCCAATTGTATACCTTAATAAGAAGAGGAGATCCTATCACCTTAATTTCCAATGAGTTAAACGTAAATCGATCGACTGTTTATCGCGAGCTAAAACGAAATTGTGGAAAGCGTGGATATCGGTATCAACAGGCTCAAGAGAAGGCTTTAAAGAGACGAGGCTCAAAAACTCAACAACGAAAGATGAGCAGTGTAATGATTGCCATTATCGAAGAGAAGTTAAGCGTGCAGTGGAGCCCCGATCAAATATCGGGATGGCTGAAGAAGAAAGGGTATCAAGAAGCTGTAAGCCATGAGACAATCTATAACTATGTTTGGGAGGACAAAAAAAGAGGAGGCTTGTTGTATAAACACCTTAGACATAGTGGGAAGAAATATAACAAGCGAGGTAAAAATAGGGCCGGACGAGGATGTATTCCCGGACGGACAGATATTTCTGAAAGGCCTGATATCGTAGAGAAGAAAACTCGTTTAGGCGATTGGGAACTAGATACAATCATAGGAACAGAAGGGAGCGGAGTCATTGTCTCAATGGTCGAAAGAGTCTCAAAGCTAACAAAACCGGAAAAAGTCTCGCGTAAAACCGCTGAGGAAGTAAAGGATGCGCTAGTAAACAGGTTAAGACCGGTCCAAAAATTTGTCATGACATTAACTGCTGACAACGGGAAAGAATTTACTTACCATAAACAAGTGAGCCAATTACTTGAGACAAGTTTTTACTTTGCTACCCCCTATCATTCGTGGGAGAGAGGGCTGAACGAGCATACGAATGGACTCGTTCGACAATATCTCCCTAAAAATAAACGGTTTGATGAAGTCTCAGCAGGTAATTTAAAAAAGATTGAGAACTTGCTTAACAATAGACCCCGAAAAGTGTTAAACTTTTCAACACCGGAGGAGGTGTTTAACCGTCTCAGTAAGGAAGCTGCGAGTGTTGCACTTCGATGTTGAAAGGGCGAAAAATCCCAAAATCCTATCTTTAAAATCACCGAATTTCTCGTAATATCGATTATTGAGGATCTGTTCATTCATCAACTTCCATAAGCGTTCAATAGGATTAAGATTAGGACTATAAGGAGGAAGAAACTGCATGGAAATTTTTGAAGTTTTTAAAAAATCTTGCACTTTTCTATTACGATAATATCCGGCATTATCACAAAAGAGATAGAGAGCCTTTTTTTCGGGATAAGCATGTTCTAACTTTTTTAAAAAACAAATTGTTGAATCTGCATTGAGTGTTTGATCTTCTTGAGATATAAGGCACTTCGATTCAATATCAATAGCACCTGAGATATGAAGCCTTCGACGAGCACTATTTGTTTTAAGAGCCCGGTACATACCCGTTTTTATCCAACCATGAGAAGGTTTTGTATTATGTGTCGGATGTACTCCATCCATAAAATAAATAGCTTCAGTATGCGACAAACCGGCTTTTAATTTACGATAATATTCTAACCATTGTTCTTGAGATAAAGGGTCAGCTTTTCCGGGAACAAGCATTGGTTTTTTATAAGAGAAACTATTAGATTTTAACCACGCTGTCATACCGGCAGGGGTGTATTTTATTTCAAATAGATTTTGTACAAGAGAGGCTATCTCTCTTGCAGAGGTATAGATATTTTCTTTTAGATGATGAATCAGCATATCACGACAGACCGGATTAAGTTTACTTGAAGAACCTCCGTTTTCAGGGACCAACTTCCTATCTGCTTCATAGTCTAATGTATGTTGACGTACTGCTTCATGAGTAATAAACAAAGCGTGTGCTATTTTTTTATAACTCCAACCTTCATCATATAACAATACAGCTTTAATACGATCACAAATCCTCTTGTCTCTCTCGTACTTATGCTGTTGTAAAAGCCGTTCGCGTTCTGTTGGATCTAAAAAATATTTCATGTCCGGTAGTATAGAAAAAGTTAACATATATTTTCAACTCTTCAGAAATTATGTGTATATCTTTGAAACTTTAACCCTTTTTTTATGATTATTTTTGCTTTTAGATTGACTACATCGTCTTTGATGTTTCTTTAACTTCTTTTTAAACTGTTTAAGTGGCTTTGGTCCAACTAGTTTTAAATTGTTAGATGTAGTTACAAAACTTTCTATTCCCATATCTATACCAATGGAATTATTTTTCTTGCTCAATGATATGGTGTCTTCTTCCACTAAAATACTTACAAAGTATCTGCCACATGAATTTTTGTAATCGTGACACTTAAGGGATTGCCCGAAAACTGTCGAGAAATACGTATATTTAATGCCTTTTTAGATTTTGCAATTTTAAGATGCGTTCCATCCCAACTAAATGCTGATCTTGTCAGGCGAATAGATTGACGTGAGTGCTTATTCTTAAACTTTGGAAACTCAGATTTTTTTTTAAAGAAGTTGGTATATGATATGTCGAGATCTCTCAAGCTTTGTTGTAAACAAACTGAAGAGACTTCATTTAACCAAAGAAAATCCTTTTCTCGTTTCAGGTTGGCCGGAAAAGTAAATGTTTGTGAATAGGAGATATTTTCGAGTCTTAAAATTTATCTAAAAAAAAAACATCGTACTACAAAAAACGGGATGACAAGAAAAGAAGAGAAGGTATTAGACTTGTTGCGGAATAAAAATTGTATCAGTTTAGCTCGTTTTAAAAGTCTTTTAATCATCTGCTCGCTCCTAATATTGTTCTGAAAAAACTTATCAGAAAGCACTAAAAATTTAAATCGTAACAAGTCTATGAAAGAAATCAAACAGATAGCGGAAAAAGATCGCGTCTACCTTGATGAAAGTGGAATCAATAGATATCTGAGCAGGGTGCTGCGTGCAAGAACCCTAAGAGGGACTCAAGTATATGACGCAGTCTCCGGTATGAGATAGGCAAGAGAAAACTTAATTGCAGCACAAAGCAATGCTCAAATTCTATCACCTTTTTGTTATCGCGGGACTTGTAATACAGATTTTTTCAACATGTGGTTACAAAAGTTTCTCATTCCTGAATTAAACCCCGTACAAGTTGTGATCATGGATAATGTAATTTTCCATAAATCACAGGAAACGAAAAGGCTTATAGAAGAGGCAGGCTGTCGCATTCTCTTTCTTCCGGCTTATTCACCGGATCTGAATCCTATTGAGCTCTTTTAGGCAAATTTGAAAAAGAAAATCAGAGAATTACCATAAAAAATCAGAGAAATAAGGCACTGGCCGATGCTATTGACCATGAATTCTTTATCCTATCGAATTAGTGATAAAAATTATCATTTAAACCATTATATTCAATCCTTTGAAGAGGTTTCTGCACCCCTTCTCCAGAATTCAATCCTTTGAAGAGGTTTCTGCACCCCTTCTCCAGAGCATTTCTCTTTCATATGAACACCCGAAAAGAGATCGTACAGCTTGTACAGATGCCCTATCGATCCTTCAAATAAAACTCGCCGACCTTATCGGAAGTGTGCCATTAGATGCTAAACATAAACCACTTCTGATAGACCACCCTTAAAACCGGGCAAATCTGCGAACACTACACCTGTCTTAAAATCCATAAAAACTTATTAATTGCATTACGATAGATTCATCGCACTATATGCAAAGGCTGCTGCCGAAGCAATACCTATAACACCACCTACTGCTAAACTTTTGTATTTTTCCGAAGATGTGTTCTCTTCATCAAAGGCATTTGTAATTTGCTGATAAGATACATATAAGCCTCCTAAACCTAGTGCCATGAATCCGACAGAAGTCATGCGATCGGTTAGACTACCACCTTGATTTATTCTAATATTAGATTGAATGGGATCTTTATGCAATGAATAAGATTTACCCTTCATTTTGGCGTGCTTAAATATCTCATCTTCTATGTGCTTAGCAAAATGGCTGTTGGCCGGGCGTATAGAAATAAAAGGGGCTTCTTTCGTCCCTCCAACACTAAAATTTAATACTGAAAAATCATTTACTGAGCACAACAATTTCGTTATATTTTTCACATCTTCATAGCATTTTGTTATAACATAATGCACATTACAAATATTAGAATCACATTGAACAATTTCTGCTAAATTCTCCGGCTTACAAAGTTCAATGGTTGGGTCTTTAGAACAATCTAAATGATAAAAGGGGTTTAATGAATCAATTGTTTTACTTTTCATCGTCCAAGATTTCTCTTTAAAGGTTGAATCATCCACAAAGCTTTTAATATCGTTTTTATAATCCGTTGTAGACAAAACCTTTTGAGGAGCTATCGATTTAGATAATGCAGAAGAAAAAAATGAAAATACTTTCTCTGCTCCGTTTATAAATGATCCTGTTCTTTGTTGCGAGCCCCCTTGCGATAAATCATAGTTAATGCCAATGATTTGTTTTGAAGCTGTTGCATTTTGCAGTTGAAATTGGCAGCGCGTACTTTCAGCTTTATTGACGCTCGTGATACAATTGATAGAAAGCTCTAATGATGGCGTATCTTTTAAAAAAGTATCGGATTCTGTTACTTGAAGATTCAAGCCTTTGATAGTGACAACCTTTTTTCCTTCAAAAATATTATAAAACAATCGATCTTTCATCTCATTAGGTATTTTGCTATTTGCTTCGTATGATTCAAAGAACGTGCTAGGTGTAAATTGGTTATTAAGTAGTACATCAGACAGTGTCTGCGTCATCTGTATATTTCCTTTTTATAAGTTTCGTGATAGAGGCTTGCGATCTTGTCAAACACGTGTGTGACTCAGCACTCTTTTCCTGCTTCTACGCTGTTTCGCCTATACTAACCGGTGTTTGTATTGACACCTTTCAACCCCTAAAAGGGAAGGGATGCCTCATTCACAGACCACGGTTAACAAAAAAGTTAGTCTGATATGATCTCCAAAGGCTTAAATTACCGACTGCCCTTTGGGATATATATATTATGATGCATTAAAATCTCTGTCATGCTTAATTTTACAATTTGAGCAACCCCAAGTTCTTATGTCGGCGGGTATTTTCCCTTGTTTATGAGTGCATGCAGAACACTTTTGTGTACTAGGAAAATAGTGATCTAATTCTACTATATTTCTCCCGTACCACTCGCTTTTATATTTTAAAAAAGTTAAAAACCGGCTCCATCCTTCGTCGTATATATATTTGGCATATTTTTTATCTTTTAACATACTGTTTATACGCAACCCTTCAATTATGATCGTTTGGTTTTCACGTATCAACTGAGTAGACAGCTTATGATGGAAATCATGTCTTATGTTTCTGATTTTTGAATGTACCTTTGAAACTGCAAAATCAAAAAAACAAATAGACGCTCTCATCCCAATGCTAAAGCAAAAGCAAAAGGTTTTCTCGCTTACTTAATCATAAATTAGGGATAATATAACATATGAAACTGTTTTGAAGAAGACGAAACAAAATTTTAATAGAAAAGAACACGTAGCTCCAACAACAAATTGTAGCCATTCACTCTCTCTGCAGGTACAACCGATTTTGGAACTCAACTGCATTCATGCAGTTTCCTTTATTTAGACTAAAATTTTAATCAAATCTTAATTTAAAATTATCTTTTTTATCTAACCAAAGACATTAAATAAAAATATAGTGAATTAAATTTTATTTTTCATAAACATCCATTAGTTAGAAAAGAAACATCAATTGCTTGGGCTAAATTTGTAAATCGTTCCATATTTTTTTGAACCTGTTTTTTAAAATTAGCCCAAAAAATTTCTATCGGGTTTAAATCCGGTAAATAGGGAGGAAGAAATAGAATGTGACAACCTGCTTGTTCTATAAGTTGTTATGAATATTTAGATTTCTGAAAAGTTGCATTATCCATAATAACAACTTGACCGGGTTTAAGTTCCGGAATAAGAAAATCTTTCAACCATAGATTAAATAACTTAGTATCACATATTCCCGTATAGCAAAAAGGAGCTAAGATTCGGGATTGATTCTTTGCTGCGATAAAACTTTCACGTGCATATTGCATTCCCGAAACGGCTCCGTATACTTGATTCCTTGCCTGACATCGAACATGTTCTCTTCTTAAATATTTATTAATCCCGCTCTCATCTACATAAACACGATTTTTTATGGGAATATTTTTTAGTGTTTCTTGAAATTCTTGTCGTTTTTTTTCATCTCTTTCTTTGTAGAATGAATTTTACTTGGGCTAGAACGCCTTTTGTTAGGTGCTAAGATCTGCAGTCTTTCTCGAGAAATCCAATTCGATAAAGTGCGGGTTGTAACTAAAAAAATGACACTTGCCTCTTTTCGTGTTCCCACATTTTTAATATATTTTAAAGCTTGTTTTCTTACATCAAGTGAATATGTCATCCGGATATTTTACATGAATATGAATAAAATGAAAAATAAAATTTAATTCACTATAGTAGTAACTTAGATTGCTATTTTTCAGTTCCGCAATAACAAGATCTATGAGATGAATGAAGTTGTTGTTAGTATAGACCCCACCACCGAAATCGACTTCATGTCTAAATAAAATTTTTCTCAAAGATCATTGCTAATAAGACTCCTTCTCATTTAAAGTCAGAAAAAATCTCAACGGAATCGAGGGCTTATAAATTATGTATCGAATTATTGTATTATGTATCTTATATTTTGGTTTTATTAACTTTGGTTTTGCTTTAGAAGATACGTCCGCTATTGAATTAATTGAAGAGACAAGAAGTGACCTACGGCAGGGATTAAAGCAATCAGGCGCGTTTTCACATCTCTCAGAAGATGTATTTGAAGAAATTATAAATAAGTCTTTAGTGATCATAGAAGAAACCTTTGGCTCATTCCAAGAATACTATCGAGTCATGGCAGATGATCCTGACCTATTTGTAGAAAAATCTTTCGAATTAGGGAGAAAATGTTTCATTGGTTTTCAAGAATACATTCAACAACCTGAGCAAGGTGGGGAATGTTGTGAATGTGATTTACAGCAACTTGGAGCATGCGAAAATGTTTCTCCCGAGATATTAAAAAACACACTAAAAAAAGGTTTCAAAGCGACAGAGATTTTTCAGGAAATATCTGACGAAGTTCTAAACGGAGTAGTAGAAAAATACTATACTTTGATTGAAAAGAACTTTGATTCATTTGAAGAATACCAACAAGCGGTGATTGAAAATGGTGAAGTATTTGTAGAAAAATCGATAGGTTTGGCTAAACAATTTTATCACTATTTACAAGATATACCTGAAATATCAAATAAAAAAGCAAACCTACCTACAGGTTAATTTAGTGACAGCTCCCAACCTTCAAAGGAAGGGGGGGGTCTTCATTCAACGATCACTGCTTAGGGAATAAAGCTCGGTTTTCGCAATAAAAATTTCCAAAAAGGAACTTTTACGGTCTTCAACCAACCTATGTTTCCCGAGTCTGACGTGATCTCCAAAGGCTTAACTTACCAACTGCTCCACGGTAGATCCAAAAGATAGGAATAGCATACAAAATATGAGAATTAATACGAATACGAAACAACGCTTTAATCGAGACGCTCCCATCCCAATGCTAAAGGAACGGATTTCTCGCTTACTTGTCATAAATAATTTAACTTGACAGTTCATTGGAGCATCAAGATCTAGAAACATCCCTACATCTTCTTCCTTTTTAGAAAAGCCCACTGCAAATAACTCAGAAGCAAGATTTTTAGGAGCATCATTTTTAATGGAAGTACTTTCAATTTATCATGATAGATTTTATTCTACTCCGAGTTGTATGGGCCGTCTAAGTTCATAGATTAAAACATCGAATCCATAAAAAATCGTTTTTTTCAAAGGATAAAAACCGGCTTTTTTAGCTACAGAGACGCTACGAATATTCTTTTCATCTATAATAGCGATTAAACTATCAAAATCAAAAGCGTCCCAAGCATAGTCTCGAATAGCTTTCACCGCTTCAGTTGCAAGACCTTTTCTCCAATATCGAGATGCAAGCCGATAAGCTAATTCTATCCTTTCATCATCACCTATTTGCTGATTAATCAGCCCGGCAAACCCGACAAGCGTTTGATCCGATTTATCGATAAGAGCTAAAAAACCATGACCATATTTTTCATAGTGCCCAATGATACGCTCTTCATAATATTTTCCGGCTTCTTCTTTACTGATGGCTCCTTTTAAAGAAAATTCCATAACTTGTGGATCCGATAGCATCGAAAATAACTCTTCGAAATCAGCATCAACAAATTTTCTAATATTTAAGCGACTAGTCGTTAATGGCAATGTATACATCTAAATGAAGAGTTATTAATTTTGCAAAATTGAGAAGCTTTTTTTTGCAACCTGTCTATTGTAAGTTACAAGCCCTTATTCGAATATCTTCGGTATCTTTAAGCCAATTCCTGTTTAATTTCAATAATATATCGATTATAAAGCCCCTTTCTTATCATTTTCTTGACAACATCGAACAACCCATCCAAGATGTTTATCTTAAATATGAGATAGATTCATTTTATGAAAGAGGATCATATTATAATGTTGCGTGTTATTTTGTGTTTAATTTGTATTTTCATTTGTCTTAACAATCACCTGCCGGCTACTGACGTTGTGCCAGCAACAACCTCTTCCGGTTTAACTAGCGTAACAGATAGAAATCCATATCGGGACTTTTGCGTCTCGGCAGTAAACGATCCAAATGTTTTTAAAAACTTTAAAAAATCTCCTATTATTATCGGAGTAATGCAACATGTAACAAAAAATGATGGTGTAGCGTTCACAAGCTATATCTCAGAAAACTATCCTCATTTTATTTCAAAAATGAAAATGTTTAGAGAAAATGATCGTCTCGGAAATCCAAAAACTTTTAAATATAAGCAATTTGGACGAGTATCTCCTACCAATTTAAGATATATCAAAATAGCCGGAGATATAGAAAGTCAATTCGGAAACTTGGATGGTTGTAAAGTCATTGAAATCGGAGGTGGCTATGGTGGACAATGTAAAATCTTATCAGATCTTTTTGATCTTGAGCAATATACCATTGTAGATCTTCCTGAAGCTTTAGCATTAGCCAAAAAATATCTCGACACGTTAAATGTTAAAAACGTACGTTTTTTAACTCCTGAAGAAGTTAAAATAGAAGAATATGATCTTGTGATTAGCAACTATGCTTTTTCAGAATGTAATCGCTCTATTCAAAATAACTATTTAGAGAAAATATTAACTCACTCACATCATGGATATATGATCTGTAATGTTATAAATGCATGTGAACCGGAAAACTTTAGACAAGCTGAACTCGTAGGCATCCTTGAAAAACAATATAACCATGACCCTAGCATCCTACCGGAAGAACCTGGAACTCACCCCAAAAATTACCTTCTTATTTGGCATCAAAAAAATATTAATTCTCAAAAAGAGATGACTATCTCAAATGCTTTAGAAATGATTCAATAAATGCATCTTCATGGGAAACTGCAAGGACGCAGTTGACCCACAAGTCTCGGTTGCGGCCGGCACACAGAGAGACGTAAAGCGCTTTAATTATATTGCAACAAGAGAAGGAGAGACAGTAGATTCTCCTGGGGTATTAAGAAAAAACTTAAGAAAACTTAAAACAAAAAGTAGACGTTTTTTTTAAAAAAACAAGCGTTCTAAAAATAGATTAAAAGCACGTAAAAGGCTTGAAAAACTTCATGTGCGAATAGCCGATAAGAGGCAAGACTTTTTGCGCAAATTGAGTACGACTATTGTTAAGAAACACCAAATGGTGGCAATAGAAGATCTGTCTGTGCGTGGAATGATGTCCGACAAAAAGTTAAGTCGATCGATCGGGGACGCATCTTGGGATGCGTTCCGCCGACAACTTAAGTATAAATCTAATTGATATAAAAGAGATTTGATGCTTGCTAATCCAAGAAATACGAGTAAAGCGTGTTCGAGGTGTGGGTTTGTACTCAATGATCCGATTCTTAAAATGGCGCCGCTAGACATATTTTAGCCACTTGTGGAGCGTCATATAAGCCGAACGTAACCGCTTAGCGGTAACGATCGGGACGTGTGAAAACAGAAAAAGCGCAATGAGAAAACCCGAACGATGCGGGTAGTTGAGTGAATCAACGGTTTCAAATGTTAGCCGCCGTCTCCGAATACACTTAGTTTTTAATGAAAATAGAATTGAACGAAAGGTGGCATGTTTCAGGAAATTGTAAATGCGTTTTTTTTTCTAACTCATCTATGCTAACACGATAATTTTGAAAATTGGAAACCTCTTTATTGGGTACTAACCAACACTCTATAGTATTATAATTCTGTTCAATGTCTCGATACAAAAAGACTTTGAAAAAATGAGTAGGAACAGCTACTTCATTACCAATGACCGGATAACACATCATCTTTTGACCGCTTTTTGATATTTCCGATAAAAAAGCAGGACCTGTTATGATAAAGCCCTCTCCTCCATTATATAGAATTTTTTCCCGTATATAGATTTCCAACGCTTTCCATTGTTTTCTATTAAGTTGGGGATCTTGAGGTGCTATATTAGAAAAGTAAAACGTGTCATTCATTAATTGTTGATCCCACTTCTGATTCGCCAAAGAAGCCATATGTCCTCGATCATATCCGGAGCACCTATAATCTTTATCCACGGATCTTGAGGGTAAGTAGATCAAAACATCTGTTTTAAATCTTCTTGGCTTTTCCGCATTTCCTTGTAAAGTTTCAGAAGTGATATATTCTAAAACCCATCTAAGTTGTTTATTTTGACTTGAGTAAAGTAAAGTATAACCTTCTCTTTCTATTAACTGTTCACTTTGAGGATAAAAATCTCTTATATTTGCAAAAAGGATATGACATCCGAACAGAATAACGATAAAAAAAAGCGAAAGTATTTTCCTTTTCATAAACACAACCATTCACTAAGTCTTAGTAACATATTATTAAATATATTCCTTGTCATAAATGATAAGGAATATACTTTCCAATAACTTTTAGGTGTGTTTTAGATAATACAAACACCTAAAACAATAAGATTCTAGTGAAAATATGCCTTTATTTAATCATATTACTGACTCTTATCTCTTTACTAAGGGATATTATTTGCTGATACACCTACCTCATCCATCCGCTGATTATGTCCCATTATGTGAATATTGCAAGCACATCAGATTCTAACCAATTCGAATTTAGCTTAGCGCCGGCTTTCGATTATATTTTTAATGAAAACCTATCCATATCAGCAGATGTTTGGTTCACTGTTATTGAACGACATAAACATCCTAGTTTTAATTTTAATTATCAGAGCAATGTTTAAAAGCAAGCAGCCTTTTATTTTTAACGATATAAGAGTTCAAGTTCTCAGCATCCGTTCATTTTTTTAATATTATGCTTAATAAGAAAACTATTTTATGTTACATTGATAGGACATAAGTATTAGTCACATTGTTATTGGCTAATTGCTGTATGTATTTTTTAAATTACTTTTCAACACTTCATTTCATTGGCTCTTTAGAGAACACCATGATGAGTTTGAAAATAAATTAACCTAAGGAGTTAATTATGAAACTATTTGTGGGGAGTCTCCCATTTGATTTAACCGAAGATGAGTTAAAAGAATTATTTGAACAATATGGTCCGGTTAACAGCGTAAGAATCGTTGTTGATCGTGACACTAAGCGCTCTCGAGGCTTCGGTTTTGTTGAGATGTCTAATCAAGACGATGGGAAAAAAGCAATGGATGAGCTAAATGGTTCAAACCTTAATGGTCGTTCTATTGTAGTCAATGCCGCTCATGAAAACGAGCGTCGTCGTCGTTAATTAACTGAATTATATATTATTTATTTAATATACATGTCTGACAGAAAACCGACTATTTAAATCTTTTTTTAATATAGTCGGTTTTCTTTGTTTAAGTCTCTACTTACCCAACTCCCTTGTTACTTGAGGTCTGACATAATTTTCTTGAATATGATCCCGCGCTTCATCCCAAACTAGCTTGCCTATCACCTTGTAGTGATCCCCATGAATGCAACCTTAAAAAGGGAGAAATATTTCAATACATATTTATTCTATGCTGCAGTTTCCTTAAACTGTCTTTCAAAATTAATAGGTGTTTGATATCCCAACGCTGAGTGCCAATAAAAGCTGTTATATGTGTCAATCCATTGATGCAGCTCATTACTTAATACATCAATATTTGCAATATTTGGCCCTTCCTTTAACTAAATAAGTTCTTCTTTTATCGTTCTTATCATTTGTTCAGTTTCAGTATTACCTTTAGAAAACCTCTGCATAACTTATTGATTTAGTCGTCGAAAAATATATTTATAATGTCTTTAACTTACATCTGAAGGTTCGATTGTGATTAAAAATGTAAGTTATGCAGAGGTCTTATCAAGGATCTTCTGAATTTAAAAAGTTACCGATTTACTCTCTTTTGCAATAGGTATTAGTATGTAGATGTAATAATATCAAAGCTTACAAAGTGTCCGTTGTAAGTATTGCGCACTATCGCATGGTAATGGTAAATTCTTAGCTTTACAAAACATTTCAAATATGAGAAGTTTGTGACCATATATGATCTTTTAACATGTTATTATGTCACAAAAAATTTTATCTTTTTCCGAACGCTCAAATCTAACTTCTAATCCAACAGCCAAAGATTTATTTAATCTGATGGAAGCCAAAGAAACTAATTTGTGTTTAGCCGCTGATGTCACTTATAAAAAAGAACTTCTTCATCTTGCCGATACGTTAGGACCTGATCTATGCCTTCTAAAAACTCATATCGATATCATTCAAGATTTTGATTCCGATCTGATTTATCAACTTCGACTTTTAAGTGAAAAACATAAATTTTTAATTTTTGAAGATAGAAAATTCGCTGACATTGGAAACACGGTACTCAAACAATATGCTTCAGGGATCTATCATATTGCTGATTGGGCTCATATCATTAATGCTCATACCGTCGTTGGACCCGGTATTATTGAAGGTCTTCAAAGTGTTGGATTACCTCTTGGTAGAGGCTTATTATTACTTGCACAAATGAGTTCAAAAGGAAGTCCGGCTAAAGAGGAATATACTAAATATTCAGTTGAATTAGCTAAACAATACAAAGACTTTGTTATGGGGTTCATTGCTATGGAAAAATTAATCGATGACCCTGTTTTTATTCATATGACTCCGGGAGTTCAATTACAAGAAGGTAGTGATTCTTTTGGCCAGCAATATAATACACCTAATAATGTCATTGCTATAGCAGGATCCGATGTGATTATAGTTGGCCGGGGTATTTATTCTTCAGATAATATAAATAAAAGCACCCGCTTATACCGTAAAGCCGGCTGGAAAGCTTATTTAAAACGCCTATCCCTTTGATTGCTCTATCTTATCCTTGGCTATTAGAACATTTAAATTTCTCAGTAATAACTTTTTATCTTTTAAAATCATTTCAATAGCCTCTATTGCTACATCTTTTGATAGATCTTGCATCATTTGATTTAACTGCGCGGTTAAATTTCTTAATTTTTCTTCGTATTCTGTTATTTCATTTTGAGTGAACTGCACCATGATTTTGATTCCTGTGATATACTCAACTCGCTTAGCAGAAAAAATCTTAGACAGTTGGAAATATTTTTTCGCTGTCATATATATATAAAAGCTCTCTTTTGTTTGACCTTCTTCCAAAGTAATCGAATCTAAAATCTTTTTATGCATCTCATTTAATCGTTCAAGTTCATTTGCTAAATCACCAAGGTGTTGTTTTAGCTCTAAACGCTCTTGAGCCAGTTTTTCAAATCTTAAATATTCAGATGAATGGTTAACTCCTTCTTCATGCTTGACTCTTAGAAACTTTAATTCGAAAGCTTGGACTTGTTTAAGAATAGGAATCCCTTTTTTTAAAGCCTCGAATTTATTTTTCTCATTTTCAATTAGAGGATCCTCTTCTTGCAACTCTTCCATCTCCTTCATAAAGTATGAAATAGCCCTATCAAGCAACTCATTCAATTTGGAGTAAAATTCGATCGACTCTGCAAATTCAACACCGTTTAAATATTTCTCTAGCTCTAAAGCTTCACCGATCATCTTCGGAGATGCCGAATCAATAAAATTTTCTATGAACAATTGATAGATACTACTAGTTTCGTCCTCTTCTAATGGCAAAGCTAACCTTTTAGAAAAATGCTGAATAAGCTCCTTTTGACTATACCAATAGGCTCGGGTATCTTCATCATCTGAGACTTGATCATCATCCATGCTATCTTCCTATACGATGCTTTATAGATACCCTTATAAATAGAATCTATGGAAAATCAAGATAATAAATGTTTAGAAAACAATAGTTGGATTTTTAGCTCGCAATTGAGATAGGTATTGGTAAACTTTAGAAAGTGACAGATCCTTGTTGAAATATTTGAGAGGCATCCCCATCATAATTTGGGGGTCGATGTTTCAGTGCAACAATGACACCACGATCTTGGTTTTGAAAAAACTTCTCTAATAATGATTGCCTCATTGCCTGTAAGAATTCTTTAGCAGTACCTTGAAAAAGAGTTTCAACCTCATCAGGTTCAATCCCTTTGATCCCTAATTCCATATTATCAAGAGGTCGTTCGAACTCTTCTTGTGTAGCTCTTAGCTCTTGTGCGTTTTTATTAGAATCTTGGAATCGTTCTATTTTACTTGCAAGTTCTACCATTTCGTTGATATATCTAGACTCAAAAGTTCCATAGAATCGTTTATCTGTTGCTAGGTCATTTAAAGCTTGTAGAATCATCGTAATTACCTTGCCTTTAAGCCGCTATAACTTCAGCCTCTAGGGACTTCAATTCTGTATTGGCTGATTTAATAACTTCCATAACTTGTGCTAGGTTTCCTTTCAGTCGATTGATATGTAGTTTTTCCATATCACATTTCGCTATCTGTTTTTTTCCTTCGAATAAAAGGAGTCTATCTTCTGAATTAGACAACATATCACGGAAACTAGCCTCACTATATTCAAGGCTCTGAATCTTCTCATGCATATGAGCTATCTTTTCAGCGATCGGATCTTTCGCTAAATAGGCCGCATGCTGCCAAAATTCATAGCCTCTATTGATAGCGAATCGAAATCTACGCTGACCTAAATATCGTATTGAAGGCTTAGGAACATTAGGAATATAATGCTCTAGGTTTGCTATTGATTTATCAACTACAACCTTCCTGGCATCAAGACCTTTGGTATTTTTAACTATATCGCGATTTATTTTCATTTAACTACTTATTGTTTAATTAACAGCGTTCCTTCTTTCTTGCTTATATTATAGCATATAATCAATTATTATTCAATTAAACAATTGATTTAACAATTAACTAAAAATCTATTTACTATTTCGCAATTGGTTTATTATAAGTATATTGATTATTTATGAGAGTAAATATTGAAGATCTTGATAAAAATTAAGAGCTGATTTGGGAATCGAATAACCTTTTATAAATTTTTTAAAGCCATTTAAAGCGACCTCTTCTCGTTGTTCTGAACATTTTAAATATTCTTCGATTTTGTTATTTAAGTTGCTCATATTAAATGCGATATAGTCTAATCCTTCTTCTAAGTCCGCATGAGGCAGTAACTTAATAGGAATAATAGAATCATGAGCAAGCATCAAAGACCCTGCATTCAAACTATACAGATGTCTAAAGGTCCCTTCTCCATAACCCGGAGCATTTACTGAAATTTTAACTCTTCTTAAGTAGATTTGATAAGCATGTTTGTTCTTATCAAGGTCCACTATAAAGCGGTCTTTACACCCCTCTAAAACTTTGAATATTTCAGGTCTAATAGGATGAGTTTGAAGGCCGACGCAATAAGATAAGTCAATTTCCTTCTTCTGAATTTTTGGCTTAATCATCTGAGTAGGATGCGTTGTGTAAGCAATAACATTATAATTTTTGATAAAATCGACATGAGGCGCATTTTTTATACGAGGAATGGTTTTGTCATTAAATCTTTTATAGGTATCAAAAGATCCACTCGCATGTGCATCAAATAATATTTTCGGCTTTTGAAATTTATAAAAATATTCATCACTTTTTTCATTATGCCCTTGTTCACACGACCATGTCTGATAAATTAAAAGATCAAAAGCATCTGTCTGAACTTTTGAAAAGTCGTTGATTGAAATAGCCGTAACTTTTATGAGATTCTTGACCTCCAAGTAACGTAACATTTGAATAAGATAAGGAACATTACATCCCCTATCTTTTACAAAAAGAATCATTGGTCGCTTATTAGAGCCTCTGCTATTTTTTATTTTATTAAATAGTAGAACATTTTCATCTAAAGTATGAGCTGCTTTAGCTAGGAGCTTCATCTTAATTTTCTCAAAGGAATCGGCTATTCTACGACGAAAAATAAACATGATAGGATATGATTTAACTTAATTAGAAAAATAAAATTATCTACTAAAAAGCTCTTTTTGTAAATCTTTCAAAAAAATAAAATTATGACAATTAAGCAAGAAAACCCTTTACTTTAGCATTGGGATGAAAGCGTCTATTTGTTTTTTTGAGTTTGGATATACTTCCTAATTGTATATTCATTTAGTTTTCCCACACTATCAACATAATACGATCTTGTCCATAATGTAGGCCATCGAGATTTTAAACTTGAGAATTCTTCAAGGGGTATTCTAATTTTAGATGACTCTATAGGAGAGAAACCTTATATGGATGAAAATGATATCGTTACTTGGCACCTTTCTCATGCCAAAGGAAGATGCGTTAAAGGCATTCATATTCTTTCCGGTCTTGTTAGATACGATACTATAGCCTTTCCTATTGGCTATGAAATCATATCTAAAACAGTTCATTTTTATGATATTAAGATCAAAAAAGAGAAAAGAAACTCCTGTTTAACTAAAAATGAATAATTCTGAAGACAAATCAAGCAGGCTATAAACAACCGGCTACACTTTGATTATATCCTTGCTGATAATTGGTTTGAATTGCAAAAACATGGAGCTTATTCAATCTGAAACAGATAAGAAATTTATTTTAGGTATGAAGTCAAATAGACTAATCGCCTTCTCAAAAAAAAACAGCCAAAAAGGTCAGTATCACAATTCGGCATTGCTTCATCTCAAGGAAAGAGAAAAAAAGATAGTGTGGCTTAAACATGTATCTTTTCCTGTTGCTCTAATAAAGAAATTCTTCATAAACGAAGATGGTACATCAGGAGCCCTGTACCTTGTAAGCAACGACTGAGACCTTGATGCCGACTCATTCTATGAGATCTACAAAAAAATCATATTTTTGCATCTCTTGTTGCTTATTGCAAGCCGGAATTGTGAAAAATTAAGACCCATTTAAATCATTTTGCTCTTAAATATAAATGGTTAATCAAGGCAAACCGGCTAACCTTTTATGAACTGAAAAAATGACATGCTACTTGATTTTGCGTAAGGTGAGTTACTTATAATAAATTTTACGATACATTTACTGATTTTGCATGAGAGGTAAGAGGGTTTTTTAAAGACAAAATCCCGATTTTAAGAGACAAGCTTAAAACACGAATGAATGATAAATTTCAAGTGAGGGCACTCCATCCTGTCCGGCTTCCGGGTGTGAATGAGTATATACAGGAAGCATCTTACCACCTCTTGCCGGAGCGGTTATAACACCACTGACTCTATAGGATTGTCAATGTTAGTAGATAAAGTGAAACCTTAACAAGGTAGATTAGCACTACTTGTTCGAAATATTTCAGAAGCTAAAATTGCAAAGGCAGAAGCTACATTGAGTGAATTCTTTCGTCCTACTAAAGGAATTTCTACAATGTCATCTGCCATTGCTAATACCTCATCACTACACCCGTATTCTTCATTTCCTAATACGAGAGTAAAGACTTTTGGAAAATTAAACGAATAGATGCTTTTAGCTTGATTACTTGTCTCCATTGCAATGACAGGTCTAGGCAATGCATTTAATTCCAAATGATTATGACATACAACCCACTGATAGGTATTCATAGAAGTTTTTTGAACTTGTTTATGATCAATAAACGGAGTTTTTTTAGAGAAATAGAGCGTGCCTAATTGAAAAGCTTCAGTTGTTCTTATCATACTACCCACATTATGGGCTGAACGAATATTATCCAGATAAATTGAAATAGGTAATATAGAGCGCTTCGTCTCCGTATTATCATGCGTTCTGACAAAGGAAAGCAAATTATGTTCTTTCAAAGTCATCGAAGCTTCCTTTAAATGATCATGAATCCTGTCAGACACTTGTTTTTTATCATTAAAATCGCAAGGATAAAGCGCTAACCATTCTTGAATTTTTTTATATTGAATCAATAGATCCATATCGGATGATTCATAATAATTACGTAATAACTCAAAAGCCTTTTTATGTTGTTGTCTAAGGGGCAAAGAAAGAAACTTCTTTTGAGTAAAAAAAATCATACCGTTGTTTTAAGATATTCTTCTAATTTACCATCATAAACTCGAGCACCATCTGATTCGAATGCAATAATTGTATCCGCTACATTTGCAATAAGATCTTGGTCATGACTAGCTACAATTACTGTTCCTTTATAACTGCTTAAACCTTGTGATAGAGCTGACACGGCTTCTAAATCTAAATGATTATTCGGCTCATCTAAAATTAACACATTATGATCTTCTAACATCATACCGGCCAATATTAATCGAGCTGTTTCTCCACCCGATAAAGTCTTAACATTTTTAAAAGCGTCATCACCACTAAATAGCATCCGTCCTAATACACTACGAATATCTTGATCATAGATACCCTGTTTTCTTGCTCTCAACCAATCAAATGAATTATCTGTAGTATCTTTTTCGATAACATCCGAATGATTTTGAGGAAAATACGAAATTTTGACCTGATGACCTGATTCAACCTGTCCGCTATCAGGTTCTAAGACCTCGGCCAGCATTTTTAAAAGAGTTGATTTACCTCTACCATTACTTCCGATGACTCCAATTTTCCGATAGCGAAGAACTTCTAATGTAAAGTTCTTTATCACTTCATGATCATAAGCTTTAGATATTTTTTGAGCATTTAGAACAACTTGTCCGGTTTGTTGTTCTGTCGATTTGAACGCAATATAGGGTCTTTGTATATTGGACTGTTTTAATTCTTGAGGCTGCAATTTTTGCATCTCTTTTTTTCTCGATTGAACTTGGCTAGCTCTGGTACCTGCACTGAATTTTGAAACAAACTCTTGAAGTCTGGAAATTTTTTTCTCTTTTGATTTGGCATCTTCTTCAGCACTTTTACGCATCGAAGTTTTAGCTAATACCATGTCATCATAATTACCGGGATAAATGATAACTGTTTCATAATCAATATCAGCAATATGAGTCGTAATCGAATTAAGAAAATGTCTGTCATGACTCACTACAATCAAGGAACCTTGATAGCTTTTCAGAAAAGTTTCCAGCCAACGTATAGAACCCATATCAAGGTGGTTCGTAGGTTCATCTAAAATAAGAGCTTGAGGTTCACCAAAAAGAGCTTGACATAATAAAATACGAAATTGAAAGTCTATAGGTAATTCGCTCATTTTACTTTCATGGACTAAAGAATCAATACCCATACCATTTAAAAGCATCTCAGCATCACTCTCAGCAGTATACCCATCTTCATCAGCAATAATCTCTTCTATTGCACCTAAACGCATCCCAACTTCATCCGTCATCTTGCCTTCATACAAACGATCTCGTTCTTGGAAAGCAACCCAAAGTGGTGCATTACCCATAATGACAACATCAATAGCTCTATAGTCTCTAAAATCTTCAATATTCTGACGAAGAAAACCAATTTTATTCGGAAGAGTAACAACACCTGTTAGTTGCTTTTCGATACCCATTATAATTTTTAACAAAGTCGATTTACCGGCACCATTCGGTCCGGTAAGACCATAACGATTACCGGGATTAAAGGTAATACTCACATTTTCGAATAAAATATTGCTTCCAAAACTTTTGGAAACAGAATCTAAGGTAATCATATGTTATGTTCTCCCAAACTAACTAGTCACTACAAAATATACTCATTCACATTGGAACCCGGACAGGATGGAGTGTCCTCACCTGAAATTTATCATTCATTCATGTTTTAAGCTTGTCTCTTAAAATCGGGATTTTATCTTAAAAAAACCCGCTTACTTCTCATCTAAAATCAATAAATGTACCGTAAAATTTATTATAAGTAATCGTTTCCCTCATCACTTTCCAAAATCACGTCCTTGACCCTTTTATTAAGTGTATTGAGAAAGATATTTCACTCGTTCTTTCGTTTGCAGTTCGGATAATTTACCGGCTGATCCTTCTTTGATATCATGCCGAGCTTTTCTTTTTGATTGAAATTCCCTCAAATACTCGTAAATGCTCGACCGGCTTAAGCGCAAAACATGGACAATATGATCAGGCTCCCGGGACCGTCAACTCGTACAAGAAGCACACATAAACGATTACGTTCATTTATATCACAGGTCTTTTTTACCTGAAATTCAAAAGTACTTCTTTGATTTGGAGTTAATTGGTTCATACAAAGTTAATATCATATTTATACTTTTTTGTGCACCTTATCAGTTGCGAAGAGTACATATTAGTTATAGTAGCATGAAAATAAGTCCCTTTTCCTCTCGACAAGAAAAGGGAAAAGCTGTAGCAATTATATTTAATTTTAATAAGATAGGTTTTTGCTTTGTTTATTAAAGCCGCTTATAAGTTCTTATCTTATTTAAAAATAGTGAATAATGCATCGGAACATACTATACGAAATTATTCTATTGATCTGAATGCTTTAAAAGATTTTTTAGAACCTCCAATTTCAAAAGAGGCGTATCATGAACCGGCGCCCAAAATTTATTATAATAGGACCTATGATAAGGACCATTCTGAAAAACAAGATACTCTTAATTTGGGTTCTATTGATCGCAGAACTATCCGAAAATTTTTAGCTAACCAAACTGAAAATAAAATTAGTAAACGTTCTCTAGTCAGGCGTATTTCTTCTCTCCGCTCATTTTTTAAATATCTTTTTAGCAAAAAAATAATTCAAGCCAATCCCTTTGAAGATATTGACAGCCCTCGCTTAGACAAATTTCTGCCTAATTCCTTAAATTATGAACAGATTCAAAATCTATTAGACCAACCTGATATTGAGACTTATCTAGGTTTTCGAGATCGTTGTATTATGGAATTATTATATAGTTCAGGGCTTCGTGTCAGTGAACTAACAGCTTTGAATCGAAATGACTTAGATTATAAACAACTTATTATAAAACTTTCCGGTAAAGGTAAAAAGAAAGGCTTATTCCTATTACGAAAAATGCCGCTGAATGGGTTCTCTCTTATCTTGAACACTCTGAAAGAGATAAGGACATTAATGGTCACTTAAGACAACTAAATCCCGAAGCTATTTTTTTAAATAAACTCGGTACCCGCCTAACAACACGTTCTGTAGATCGTAAATTTGTTAAATACCTAATAGCTAGTGGATTATCCGGTGAAATAACACCTCATACTATACGTCATACTATAGCGACTCATTGGTTAGAAAATGGAATGGATCTTAAAACCATCCAACTGCTTTTAGGACATTCTTCTTTATCAACTACTTCCATTTATACCCATGTATCGATTAAGTTAAAGAAAGAAGTTTATGATAAAGCCCATCCGCGAGCATAAGAATAATCTATGGATACCGTTGCTATTTTGACAGCTCCCAACCCTAAAGGGAAGTATTAATCTAACACTTCCCTTTAGGGTTGGGAGCTGTCAAGAGATAGCCATATCGTATGATTTAAGAAAATCATATAAAAGATTTTTTAGTTATCTGCGCTTCGAACGTAAGCCATTACCAAATTGTGCTTTGGTAGCTTTACATGCGACTCGTATTTTAATAAGCCAAGATTTGATTGGTAGGCTTAAACTTTCGAAAAAAAAACTTTTAGCTTGTCTAAGAACGAACGTTTTTTAGGTAGATTATTAGGCGTTTCCGTATCACTAAATTCTTTCAGTATTTCTTTTTGTTTAGATGAAAGGTGGGCAGGCGTTTCCACAATAATATGTACTAAAAGATCTCCTTTGCCTTGACCATGAACATTTGGTATGCCTTCTTTTCGCACTCGAAGTATTTTTCCATATTGGGTGCCTTCCGGGATAATGACACGAACGTTACCCGATAAGGGAGTGGGTACATCTTTTTTACAGCCAAGAGCCGCTTCAGCAAAGCCAATAGGCAAATCAATGATGATATCATCACCTTGTCTTGTAAACAAATCATGTGGTTTAACAGTTAGATATACATAAAGATCTCCTGCAGGGCCACCACCCTCTCCTGCATCTCCATATCCGGGCATTCTAAGACGCATACCATTATCAATACCGGCAGGAATCGTGATTGTAACTTTTTGTTTTGTCTTAAGCCTTCCTTCACCACGGCACTCTCGACAAGGATCTGTAATGACAGCTCCATTTCCATGACAATAAGAACATGTTGTTGACATACTGAAAAAACCACGGCTCTGAAAAACTTGACCGGTTCCTTTACAGTACGTACACTTTTTGATTGCTTTAGGAAATTGGGCGCCACTACCTTGGCATTTACTACAGTTTGCAAAATTCGATATGAGGGCCTCTTTTTCAACCCCTTTGACGGCTTCTTCAAAGGTAACAGTAACATTAATCTTTTTGCTGGCCCCTTGACGGGCGCTTGATCCTTCACTTCCTCCGAAACCAAAAAAAGAATCAAAAATGGAGTCACTGCCTCCAAAAGCACCCATAAAAGTTCTAAG
>CBDBKM010000005.1:0-207729 GCA_965206695.1 Chlamydiales bacterium
GAATACTTACACCGGTTATAGCTTTCATGGTTCGTTCTTTACGTTTAGCTCGTTTTAAAAGTTTTTTAATCATCTGCCCGCTTCTACGTTTTCCTGAAAAACCTTATCAGAAACCAATAAAGATTTAAACCGCAACAAGTCTAGTGAATCAAAAATATAGAAGTTCTATTTTCAAATGCCAGAAATAATCTCGCACTAGCCTTTCAACGATACGGTTCCGATCAAACTAATCGTGCTTAACAAAAAAGAATTCCTTTGTTAAGCTATTTTCTTTATAAATTAAACTATAAGTCCAGACTCTTGTATTTAGCATTTATTCTATACGCATTGATACTTTTCGGTATTGTCTTAGCCTCTTATAAAAAACATACGAATGAAACAGATTTCGTTTTAGGCTCCAGATCAATTAACTTCTGGGTTACAGCAATTAGCGCCCATGCTAGTGATATGAGCAGCTGGCTTTTAATGGCATTCCCGGCCGTTATTTTTTTAAACGGAATGATTGAATCCTGGATAGCTATTGGCTTAATTGTATTCATGTTCTTAAACTGGCACTATCTCGCTCCTAAATTACGCTTGATGACAGAAAAATATGGTAGCCTTACCCTCTCTTCTTATCTAGAAAGCCGTTTCCATGATCATACAGGTTTTATACGCATTTCAACCGCTCTTATTTCACTTTTATTTTTTACTTTCTATATCTCTGCCGGCTTAGTAGGATTAGGTTATGTCTTTGAATTAGCTTTTCATATTCCTTATTCTGTTGGCATTATTATTGGCATTATCATCGCTATACTCTATACTGTTATCGGAGGATACGTCAGTGTTGCTTGGACTGATTTTTTTCAAGGTCTTTTTCTTTTAGCTATGATTATTTTAGTTCCATTTGTGGCTTTTCACAAAGTAGGTGACTTTGGCACTATTATCCAAGTTGCTAAAGAAAAAGGTATCTCTCTTTTACCTATACCGAGTAAGACAGGTACAACCCTGCTGAAAATCCTGTTCTTTGTTTTTGGTTGGGGACCCGGATATTTTGGACAACCTCATATCCTTACTAAGTTCATGGGTATTAAAAACCCTAACGAGATGTATAAAGCCAAATATATCGGAATTATCTGGCAAATCCTTGCTATGGCGGCAGCCGTGTTTGTTGGTGTTGTTAGTATCGCTTACTTCAAAGCGACTCCAAACAACCCTGAATTAGTGTTTGTCATTATGACTAAAGAGCTTTTTACTCCCTTCTTTGCCGGATTGATTCTCTGCGCTATTTTAGCAGCGACTACCTCCACCATGGAATCTCAAATTCTCGTTCAAGCAACTTTATTAAGTGAAGACTTCTATAAGCGACTTTTTAGACCCAAGGCTTCCTCTAAAGAGCTTTTATGGGTATCAAGAGCCTTTGTGGTTGTCGTCGCTCTTTTAGCCTTCTTCATCGCTTATGGTAAAGTACAGTCCATTTATTCCTTAGTACTTTATTCTTGGTCGGGATTAGGAGCTGCCTTCGGTCCTATTATTCTCTTATCTCTTCATAGTAAAAGAGTAAATCGACATGGGGCGGTAGCAGCTATTATAGTTGGTGGCATGGTAGCGGCTCTTTGGCGCTATGTAAATCATGCCCTTTCTATTGATATTCCTGAATTAATCCCGGCATTTATCCTAAGTACCGTATCTGCCTTAGTTTTCTCTTATTTCTCTCGTCATAAAGTACCCTTCCCTCATCATCATTAAATAAATATCCTCTAAGTCCTATATTATTCAAGACTTAAAAACAACCTTTTGAATTTCAATGCATAATAAATGTTGTTTTTTCAATAATGATAGATATTTTGAAAGCGGATCATACCACCAAAAATCCATTCCGGAGGAAAGAGGTGTTCTAGTGCTTCTCTATGACTTGTTGTTAGATATGTTAACCCGACTTGAAAAGAAGCGTTCATCCATCCAAACCCGGAGGGAGTGATATAATCAAACTCTGTACCCTCATTACCATATTCAGCAAAAACTTTATGAGACCTTGCTATGACATCATATTTTTCAGGTATAATACCGTTGTAATCAGCAGCATCACGTGTCATCATATATAGCCATCGATAAGCTAATCTAGACGCTTCCGGTTCATAACCATATCGTTGAAACCCTTCCCATGCTATCATTTGATGAGGAGCCCAACCAAATGGATAATCCCACTGTCTCTGAGGCCTATCTTCTGTAATTTCACCACGTGACAGCTCCGTGCTTGCCAGAAGTCCTCCCGGTGCCTCTAAAATAGGAAGGGCATTCTTAACAAGCATCTCCGCTTGCTCTATAGTAGCTAAACCTGACCAAAGAGGATAGAAAGTGCTTGCGCTTTCATATTCGGTCATCTGATGAGTCAGATAGTTATAATCAAAATACATCCCCTTTTCTTTATTCCAAAGTAATTCATTCATAATCGCTTTTCTTGTCTCAGCCCTTGCCATCCATACGTCATATTTTTCGCTTTGATTGTCATGTATCTTCAAACAATCGTTAAAATAGAGCCTAATAACATGAGCGATATCCAGTTCATATTTATATAGTAGAGAGTTGAGATCGACAGTATTAAGATCAGCTGCGCAACCGGTTAAGCGATACGTTGTATCATGACCCGATTCGCGCATAGCGCGATCATGTATAAAATAGGCATCTAATTTCGGTTCTTTAATTTCTCCTGTATGATACTTTTTAGCATACTCTTTTACATCCATCTTTGCTCTCTTTGCATAGGACATAAACGTAATATCGAAATGATCAGGTTCTGTTTCAGGAGGCATGCCAATACCTAACCCATGATATCGTGAAAGTCCCGTTTCGGTCATCCTATCAGCGCCTGTCCAGACAGTATAGTATTCATCAATTGCAGCGCTAAAGACATTGATAAGCCACTCTGTTGTTTTTTTATTCTTTGGCAGATGTTCATAAATAGCTAGAGCCATCGATGTTAAAAAGGGTGGTTGTGAACGTGTTAAATAATAGGTTCTATTAGCATTTAATATTTTTCCGTAATTGTTAATTTCATATACAAAATTATCAGCCATACCTATAGCTAAATCAATACGTCTATCTTCAATTAATCCAAGAGACTCAAAATAACTATCCCAACCATACATCTCATTAAAGCGGCCGCCGGGAACAATAAAAGGTATTCCTCTTAAAACTTCTCTTTCATTCTCTTTTAACCCTAAACATAAGAGTCCGGGTGCCTTTTCAATTTTATGAACATATTGTTCGGTTATTTTTTCAGGAAGGCGAAGAACGTTTAGACCCATTTCAGGACGCTCCTTGGCAAGGGTTTTAAAGTAGTCTAGTGCCACTTCATCAGAATAAGGAACATAAATATTACTTAAACACTCATCACCGGATTTCGAATCACATAAAATATGAGCGAGACCTTCGGCATCAATGGTTCTGGTTAACCCATCCCATAAACGCTCACGAATTGTTCTACTTAGATTATCTACTTGGTTTTCAAAGAGTCTTTTAATGGCAACTTCTACTGTTTTCTTACCTGAAATATAGGCTTCAGCCAGTAATTGTAGTAAAATAGATAAACGGTAGGTTCCTGCTACTTCATACCATATTCCATCAACCGACTTAAGCTGAAAACGTTTATTTCCCCCATCCTCAATTGTTATGCGACGGTCGCCATCAGTATCTTCTTCTGCAAGAAGTCTTCTGATATTTTCTTTGACATTCACACGTATTCTGATATTTGGCAATTCCATGATTATTTCTTTTTACAGCAATCTTTTGGACAAAACCGCTTAAACTCTGCCTCATCCCCATACTTAAAAAAATTTTTTTGATCTTCATCAGGTAGATACCCTTTTACTTGCTTATGCTGAATGCCACACCAATACCCCTCCGTCTGAGCGACTATTTGCTTGGCATATCTCAAGAGTCCATTAGCATAACCACAATAAAAACATTTTGTCTTTTCTCTAAAAGACAGATAAGGTAATCTATGTCGATCCATGCGAATATACCTTTTTCTTTTTACTCTCTTAAGGCCATATAAAGGAAAACAGGTGGCGTGATACAGCTCTAGAAAAAAATCCAATATAAGAAGAGGCACTATCATCGACCAAATGATCGGAAATGATATGACATAGAACCAAAATCGTTTTCGTTGCTTCTTATACTGCATTAAAACTTACCTACTATTGTACATATAAACTTTTTATAAAAATTTAACAAGCTTAGGTGTAAGCATTAAAATATTTTTGTTAAGTAACTGTAAATAAAAAGATTACCAAATATATGCATCTGCTGAGCTTCGCCGATCGTGACTATCGAGAACATGAAATGCTCGCAATTTATTTAAAATGTATGATGAAATCCGAGTAATCGGATGATAAATGATTTTTTTACCATGGCGCCCCGCTAATTGCTTGAAATAATTTCTTGGTGGCTTCGCTGCTATATAAATAATCGAATTTGTTAACGCATAATCAATAGCAGCAGCCAGTAATACCTCTGATTTAGTTAAACAGAAGACGTAATCTTCATCTGCCCAGACATTGAAGACTCGCTGAGGAGGATAAGTCAGCATAAATCCCCCATATTCACAACGGCTAATCCCGGGACCCACAATATTATGAGTTAAAGAAGATGCAAAAAATGCCATATCTGATTCTTGATTATGTTCCCCATGCCACGTAATTTTCCAGGGATACTTCTCTTTAGACTCTTTATCTTCATCAAAAATTATAACAACAGAGCCGGGAACAAGAATAGGCCGGGCCTCTACTTTTACATATAATTGTTTCTCATGAAAATGACGAATGGTCTCTTTAATATCTAATCCGTCTCCCAAGCCGGTAGTAAATGGAATGCTACTAAATATCTCATTTTGCAATATGCTTAACCCTTTCTTTCTTAAGAATTTCCCAAAATTCTCAATAGCTAAATCTTCAGGAGGATACGAGCAGATGCCACCATTCGGTGAACGATCAAATTGAAACGAGGTGTTTTTCTTATCTCGCTTAGAGAAATTCAGCTTCTTATCTTTTTTCGATTTTAGATCGAAATGAATTTTCTTACTATTTCCCCATATTTTTTCAGCGGAAATAGTGACTTGGGAAAGCCCGTCAATATTTTTAAAATAAGGAAAAGTAGTGGCTAACTCCCAAACTTCATAGGCATAATTGTGATCAACACATCCCTTTGCCGCTACCAATAACTGATAAAGATTCGGAACAAGCATTCCCTTGGTTAAAGCAAGATTCCGCCCATATTTCATTAAATTCTTCAAATTAGCTTTTCGAAAAGCATTTCCTGTTTTTTCAGTATAGCGCATTGCTGCTGATTTATAGAGTTGAAAATGTCTTTGCCGGCGATTAATCATCGCTATTTGCTCATTTTTTTCTCTAAAAAGTTCATAGGACGAGGTTATCCAACCACATTCGCCCATCACTTCTCTTAGTGAACTTAAACATACTGTCATGAGCTGTGATGAAACATCTTGTAAATCATCTATCTTCTTAAAAAAACCTTTTTCTAAAATGCTTAAAATATTTTTAATATGTGACATACCTCCAATAAATAAGACGTTCTCATAATAACAAGAGAGTTCTTTTAAGCGAAAAGCCATCTGCTTTTCTCTAATAGCATCTTCTTTTAAATGAATCGATGACACATAGGAATGGCAATAAGAATAGTATGTTTTCAATCCAATAGGGAAAATGGTATAGGGATCGGGTAAGGGTTGATTTACTTCGGGATAGGTATTGGTATAGCGATCAATACAGTATCCGGGAATCTGGTTTTCTATCGCAAAACGCAAACCCTCAAAACTCGAATCACAAGACTCACAAGGATAGTAGATGTCGTTATTCGTTTTAATTAAACTATAATCCGGCAAGCGAGTGGCCGCATGAATACACGTTTCTTGAATCTCTTGAGGCAATTCAACAGCTATACATGAAGGATTAAGCGCTTTTAATACCAAATGCGTATAGACAGCCATTTCCATATTATAATGGATGGTAGGTAACAAATAAATGTTATCTTTTTTTATATAAAAAATAGCTGATCCAATCATAACATATAAGTCATCGCTTCTTCGCCTAATACCATCACTGTCGCTTGACGTAATAACCCCTCGATATTGCCTTCAACATGAAGAGTATGAATACGTTTAGCTGCATAACGAGCAATATTTATGCCATCACGAACCGTATAATTTTCATCTTGACTATGAGATTTTTGTAAAAAAGCGACAACATAGCTAATCAAATCTTCTCTGACAAAAGGGAGATTTTCCTTTAAGATTCTCATTTCTTCTTCTTCATCAGGAAAATCTAAAAAAATCTGTGGTTGTAATCGGCTATGAATATATTCGGGGACTTCAAAAGTAGAAGCATCATCATTCATCGTAGCACAAATTCGAAAATCAGCATGTGCCTTCACTTTGACTCCTGCCACTATAGATTCAATATAACGACGCTGATCCAACAGTGGTGCTAAAGATGCCCAGGACACTTCTCACCCATACGATTGGCCTCATCTAATATGCAAACGCCTCCTCGTATCATAGCCGTTACTAAAGGCGAGGCGACGTAACGAATAGCTCCTTGCTTATCAATTACAGGTGTAATGAGAAGGTCTTCCGGTCTGGTATCCATCGTACATTGATAAATATAGACTGTCTTGTTTAAAGCTTTGGCTGCAGCATAGGCTAAAGTCGTCTTACCTACTCCGGGCTTGCCTGTTAATCGAGGGTTAGGGGAAGGTCTTTGTCGTCTAAGACAAACCATGCTGCTAATAACTGCTCTAAAAGGTCGTGTTGTCCAACTCAATTAAAGGCGATCTCATCATTATGCCCCAAGTACAATTCAATTCCATTAATATAAATAACATGCTTATCTTTATCTATCTCCATTAAATACCCCTTTCATAACTCTCCTCGTTCATTTTTTCAAAAGCATCTAAGCGATGCAATGCTTCTTTTTGAATCTCTTCCATAACTTTTCTTGCACCTTGAATAGTGTAAATTCTCTGAAGTTGCTCTCTTAACTTTTCTGCCGCAATTGAATTCTTTTCAGGATGCCATAGATAAGAACGATCCGGATGTTTTTCTTGGAATCGCCTTGCCTGTATCATAATAGTGACTAGTTTGTTGAAAAGAGGTTTTAGGCGGTGACTTACAGCTAGTAATTGATCAAGAGTTTGCACTTTTTTTAATTCCTTAACTAGGTGATACATGACACCATTTCCTTGAGCACGGAAGTCATCAATCGAATGTGGTGTGCATCCAATAAGACAACTTAAAGTAATCATAACAAATAGCTTTTTCATAAATGTATAAAAAAAATAAAACTAGACTCTTAGTACAAGCTTATAAGGCAAAGACAAAATAAGCAAAATGATTCGAGAAAAAATTTAGGATTAAAACCTAATTTTACTTGCAACCTACCTGTATTTGCTTGAATTGACAACTCCCAACCCTAAAAGGAAAGGGATTTCTCATTCACAGACCACAGCTAACAAAAGAGTTAGTCTAACATGAGCTCCAAAGGCTCCAATTACCGACTGCCCTTCGGTATATATATTATATGATGCCTTAAAATCTCTGTCATGCTTAATTTTACAATTTGAGCACTCCCAAATCCTTATTTCGGGGGATATTTTCCCTTGTTTATAACCGCATGCAGAACACTTTTGTGTACCGGGAAAATAGTGATCTAATTCTACTATATTTCTCCCGTACCACTCGCTTTTACAATGCTAAAGCAAAGGGTTTTCTCATTTGATTGTCATAAAATAAGAAAATATCTATAATTCCCTTGTGACAAATCCTTAAATCGATTAAATTTTATGCTTCTTTTTTGGGCGTATAGCTCAGTGGTAGAGCTCCTGTCTTACAAACAGGCGGTCGTTGGTTCAAGTCCAGCTGCGCCCATAAAAAAAGAAAAATGCGGAAGTAGTTCAACTGGTTAGAGCACCGGCCTGTCACGCCGGAAGTTGCGGGTTCGAGTCCCGTCTTCCGCGAATTTCTTTTGTTCAGGTATTTTTTCTGTACGAACTTAGTTCGAATTAGTAATCTTGCCTCATTAAATTATATATAAGAATTAGGTCAATTAATGAGCGCAAAAGCTAAACCTCTAAGAATCATTTCGATTTTTTGGATGGTTATCGGAGCCTTCCTCGCTGCTATTTCGGTTGATATGATTCTACAGCCGAATAGTTTGATTGATGGTGGTGTTACCGGAATATCAATGATCCTATCCCACCTCTTAGGGCAATCTTACTTACCTTTATTCGTTGTCGTTATCAACCTCCCCTTTATTTATTTAGCCTTTCGAAGCTTAGGCAAAAAATTTGTTATCCAAATGATCGTTGGAATCGTTCTTTTTGCTGTTTTTTTAGTCGTTTTAGAGGGGGTCCCTCCATTTCATGGCGACTCATTAGAAGTCGTTGTTTTAGGTGGTATCGCCTTAGGTATAGGCATCGGCTTAATCATTCGTATGGGCGGCTGTTCAGACGGTTCCGAGATATTGGCAATCATTGTTAGCCGAACGAAGGGGTTCACCATTGGTCAAGTCGTGCTCTTTATCAATGCTTTTATCTTTGCAATTGCCGGATTCGTTTATGGAGACTGGAATACGGCCATTCGATCTTTTATTACCTATATGGTGACGTATAAGACGATGGATTTCGTTATCGTTGGCTTGGATGAGATAAAATCTGTGATGATCATTTCTTCAAATCCTACAGATATTGCTGATACTATTATTCATGAGCTGGGATTAGGCTTAACAATCGTGTATGGTAGAGGTGGCTTTACGGGTAACGATAGAGAGATTCTATTAGTTATCGTTGAAAGACTTCAGCTAGCAGAGCTAAAGGATATTGTTTTAGGCAAAGATCCAACAGCTTTTATGGCCATAGAAAATTTACATGAAGTTGTCTACGGCAAGCAATCATACTGGAATCCAACCAAGATGAGACGAAAGAAGAAAAGTACCCTACTTAAATAAATAAATCAAATATATAAAGATTTGATCTGCAATCCTTTCATTGATTCGTGTTGTTATCGTACTTTACTTAAAATAATGATATTTCATACATATCGAGTTATGAGTAATAAACACAATAAACATAGACTTTCCCTTAAACCTAGAGAAGACTGGAGAGGAAGAGAATCCTGGCGCCTGTTTCGAATCAATTCTGAATTTGTCGACGGCTTTGAAACGATGATGAATGCAGGACCTTCTGTTACGATTTTTGGCTCTTCAAGAGCTAAACCGGGCTCGGAACATTATGAATTAGGCGTTGAAGTAGCGAAAAAAATTGCAGAAAAAGGTTTTGCGGTTATTACCGGTGGTGGTGGTGGCCTTATGGAAGCTTCCAATCTAGGCGCCCAAAAAGGAAATGGTGTCTCTTGTGGTCTTTGTATTGACTTACCTAACGAACCACCTAATGAATATATCGATTATGAATACAAAGTCGCATTTCATTATTTTTTTGTCAGAAAGGTCATGTTTGTTAGATATGCTCAAGCCTTTATTGTTCTACCCGGTGGACTTGGCACTTTAGATGAATTATTTGAAGCAATGACTTTAGTCCAGACACATAAAGTTCGTCCTTTCCCCATTTTTCTTATGGGAAAAGATTACTGGAAAGACATGATTGAATGGCTAAAAAACACCGCGGTTAAACATGGTTATATTTCTGAAGAAGATCTTAATCTAATGACGGTTACCGATGACGCGAACGAAGTAGCGAATGCCATAGATATAAGCTTTAATAAAGAACACTCCATTCGGAATTTTTAAACACTTTCTTCCGGGTTAAAAACATATATACCCGGCAACCCTCGATAGCACTCTTTATAATCGAGTCCATAACCAACGACAAAATGATCCTCTATCTCAAATAAAGTATAAGTCGGTTTTATAGAGGTTATTTTTTCTATCTTTTTATTTAGTAAGACTAAGCTCGCAATGCTTTTAGGATTCTGTTTTTGTAATTCAATAGTTACAGTAGCCAAAGTATTTCCGGTATCATAAATATCATCGACAATCAATATGTCTTGGCCTTGAAGGTTCAAGGTCTCTAAACCGTATATATCGACTGTTTTGTTTGGTGTGGTTCCCATCTCACCATAACTAGAACAATGTATGCATTCCAAGTTAAATTTAAACTCAATATTTCGAATCAAATCAGCTACAAGGCAAATCGCTCCTTTCATAATGATAATGAGAGTGACATCCTTATCTTTATAAAGATGGTTAAGCTCTTCTCCAATCAAGGCTAATTTTTTGTGTATTTCAATTTCTGAGATTAATTGACGCATAAATCTCCCGCTACCTAACCAAGGTATTCTTCGTTCAAAGTAAAAGTACAGCCATTAGCTATCAAGCGATCGATATAATTTAAATCATATTGGGAATTTAAGAAATGTTTGTCCTCTAGCATATAACGATGAAAAGGAATCGTTGATTTAACACCGCCAATATGAAATTCATGTAGAGCTCTTTTCGCTATTGCTATTGCATCAGTACGATCCCTACCTTTTATTATCAACTTCGCAATCATAGAATCATAAGTAGGCGGTATCATATAGCCGGTATAACAAGCACTGTCAATTCGAACGTTAGGACCCCCGGGTGGCAGATAATACTCCAACCTACCGGGGGAAGGACAGAAGTCGTTTGCGGGGTCTTCTGCATTAATCCTAAATTGCATGACATGACCGGAAAATTGTATATTTTTCTGTTTAAAAGGTAAAGGTTCTCCCATAGCAATGAGTAACTGATGCTTCATTAGATCAATACCCGTTAACTCTTCTGTAATGGTATGCTCAACTTGAATACGTGTATTCATTTCCATAAAATAGAAGTTATTATCAGCATCAAGCAAAAATTCGACGGTTCCCACAGAAAAATATTTAACTGATTTTGCAATATTTACTGCAGCTTGACAGATCTTCTGCCTTAATTTAGCACTCACGACATGGCTAAAGGTTTCTTCTATCAATTTTTGTCTTCGTCTCTGAATCGTACAATCTCTCTCACCCAAATGCACACAATTGCCATGCTTATCGCCAATAATTTGAACTTCTATATGCCTAGGATTGACAATCATTTTTTCTAGATATACATCAGGATTACTAAAGTTAATTTCTGCTTCAGCACGAGCTGCGGAGAATTGCTTTTCCAAGTTTTTTTCATCTTGAGCTATTCGTATTCCCTTTCCTCCTCCACCGGCGACGGCTTTGATAAAAATAGGAAATCCAAATTTTTTAGCTTCTTTTTTAGCTTCTTCTATCGTAGCTACTATGCCATTAGATCCCGGGATAACCGGACATTTTGCAGCTCTAGCTGTAGCTTTTGCTTGCGCTTTATCTCCTAATAACCCAATTGTTTTTGCCGCCGGTCCCACAAAATTCAAACCACTACTTTCACAAATAGAAGCAAAATTTGTATTTTCGCTTAAAAAACCATAACCGGGATGAATCGTATCGGCATCTGTAATTTCACATGCTGACAAAATATTGGGAATCTTTAAATAAGACTTACCGGAAGGGGGTTCGCCTATGCAAATAGCTTCATCAGCGTGTAGTACATGCAATGCTTCGCGATCCGCTTGTGAGTACACTGCAACCGTTTGTAAGCCTAAATCATGACACGCTCGAATGATACGTAACGCTATTTCTCCGCGATTTGCGATTAAAACTTTCTTCATACGGATCAACTTTTAGTTATGCGGAATATATTTGAGCCAAATTCGACAGGATGACCATTTTCAATCAAAGCTTCTTTTACAACTCCCGCTAATCCGGATTTAACTTCATTCATAACTTTCATAGCTTCGATGATACAGACAACCGTATTTTCATCAATCTCGTCCCCCGGCTTAACAAATGGAGGATCCTCGGGTGATGGCGCCATATAGATCGTGCCAACCATAGGAGATGAAACATAACTCGCTTCATCTTCTTCTTTTGGTGATTGAATTGCTTCCTTTTCAATCACTTGAGGGATTTCAGTCCGTTGAGGCATATGAGAAGGTAAGGGTGGGGGCGTAAGTGGAAATGGTGCAACAGCGGGTAGATCCTGAGGGGGTTTATGTTCGAGATGTAACTCAAAGTCCCCTTTTTTGATCAAAAGCTTATTCACTTCAGTTTTTTCAAATGTATTAATTAAGTCCTTAATCTCGTCTATTTCCACGCCAAACTCTCCATTAAAAATAAAAGAAAAACCAATTCTATATCCTTTGGATATACTCATCAGTCTTAGTATCCACCTTGATAAGGTCGCCAATTTCCACAAACAAAGGTACTTGAATTTTAGCCCCTGTTTCTAACGTTGCCAACTTAGTCGCATTTGATACTGTGATCTTCTCGCTAGACTCTTCTGTTTTTGTTATCATTAATTCCAAAAATTGCGCGAGTTCAATAGAAAATATAGTGTCACCATAGAAAATGGCTTTTACTTGAACCCCTTCTTTTAAATAATTTACTTTATTTTCAATAATTTCAGGTGGAACAGGTACTCTCTCCAATTTATCAATATCCAAAAACAAATAATCTTTTTTTTCTAAATAAAGGTATTCTAACTTGCTTTCGGATAAAAAAACTTCTTCAACAACCTGGTCCTGCTTAAAATTTCTTTCCAAAACCTCATCTGAAATAAGATTTTTCAGCTTGGTTTTAATAAATGGGGTGCCTTTCGCAACCGTAACTTTCACACTAGATTCTACGCGGTAAAGCTTCCCTTTCAAATTAATAATCATGCCGGGGCTAATGGATGTCGTCATTGAATCTTTCCCATAAAATTAAAACTAAGTAATTAGTAAAACAAATTTTCATCTAACAAATGCGAAATTATACCAATTGCAATGATTGACTGCTATCAAAATTTATGAAATGCTAAATGACGTGTATATCTCGCAATTATGGGGTTGATTAAAGAATAAACCACTATGCTTTCATCTAAAAACCAAGAAAGCGCCTAACAGAAGACTATCCATTACTTAAAAAAAATGGATGCTCTTTTCGGCAAAGATCGATTGATAGCATAAAAAGTTTATTTCATTTCAGGAAAAACAAATATTAGTTTTAAGTCGCTTTAACTAAGTTTAATAACTTTCATTAAATAAAAAGCCAGTTGCTCAGGATCATGCCTTATTAGATTTCTTCTGATCAGATCATTAGGCTTATTTTCTCCTGCATCACCTAAAAGAGGAGCGCTTATAATTCGACTTCCCTTTAGATCATTTTTTACCAAGCTGCCTTGTTCGGCATAAAGAACCATTAACTCTTTTGGAGGAGTGGCATTATTTACAATGATATAATCAAAAATATCCTTTCCAATAAAACGACAAACTTCATTTAAATAATCGCTCGCCTTATATTCCGTGGTGCACCCTTTTCTATTCATAAGATTAACAACAAAGATTTTTTTTGCTTTCGATTTGCAAAGAGCTTGTCCTATATTTTCAACCAGTAAGTTAGGTATTAACGAAGTATGTAAGCCACCGGGCCCTAAAACTAAAAGATCGGAATACATAATCTCCTCAAGAGCATGAGGATTGATTTTTGGAGTGGGTTCTAAAAAAAATTGGCTATAACCTTGATCTATCTCTTCAGACAAATAGATCTCTCTCTCTCCATCTAACAGCTTACCATTTTTTAAAATCAATTTTAGACGCACAGAGTTAGAGGTTATTGGAATGACCTTTCCTTTTATAAGTAAAATCTTTCCCATCTCTTCTACAGCTCGCTCAAAACTGCCGGTTACCTTTTCTAAAGCAGAAAGAAAAAGATTACCAAAACTATGCCCTCCTAATCCGCCACTCTCGAAACGATAATTAACTAAATCACGCATTAAAAGAGAGGAATGTGAAAGAGCTATTAAACACTGCCTAACATCTCCCGGAGGCAAAACACCTAGTTCATCTCGTAAAATTCCGGTGCTCCCGCCATCATCTGCCATTGAAACAATCGCTGTTAGATTTACCGGATAGGCTTTTAAACCCGAAAGCACTACAAAATTGCCTGTACCTCCTCCTATAACGACAATTTTTTTCATTATATTTCCTTATTCTATTATCTTAATTTCTTAATGGCATTTGCTATATTAGGTGATTTAAAAAGATACGTACCGGCCACTAAAATATTCGCTCCTGCAGCAACGCATTTTGGGCCTGTTTCATCATCTATTCCACCATCAACTTGAATATCAAATAGAGAATCATATTCCGTTACAGTTTCCTTGACTACGCCACCCTCAATAATTTTTAATGTCTTACAGGTCTCTCTTATAAATTTCACTTTTTCTAATACATCCGGGATAAACGCCTGTCCACCAAAACCCGGATCAACTGTCATCAATAAAAGTAAATCACATTTATCTAAAAAATTAATAATCAAAGAAGAAGAGGTTTCAGGACATATTGCTAAGCCGGCTTTGACCCCACATTTTCTAATAAATTGAAGTGCTTCTTCGACATCTTCGGTCGCTTCAAAATGAAACGTAATTCTATCCGATCCGGATGCTACAAGCCTTTCGATATAATCAAACGGATTGTAAATCATAATATGAACATCGAGAAATAAATTAGTGGATCGGTTAATAGCTTGAACAGCTTTTGGTCCTAGAGCCAGATTAGGAACAAAATGTCCATCCATAATATCAATATGGATCATATCAGCTCCGGCGTCCTCTAATCGTTTGGCTTCATCAGCTAAATGACCAAAATCTCCGGCTAAAATTGAAGGGGCTACCTTAACGTTGTGTTTATCCATTATTATGTACGCCTCAATAATTAAAAGTCATAGTTTAGAAATTATAAAAATGTAGACCATTTTAATGAATTTAGCATTCAAAGTCTAAAAATAAATCAAAAAATTGACTTTCGAATATTATATCGCTATATAAATTTTTTATCAAAAGTCGAGGTATTAAAAAAATGAATGAAACGATAGAGCCAAAAAAATTAAATATTTACCTTATTAGGCATGGCGAAACCGAATGGTCCAAGTCAGGGAAGCATACAGGTAGAACCGATATTGAACTTACTGAAAATGGCAAGCAACAAGCTCTTTTACTTAAAAATCAACTTAACCATCGCAAATTCGATAAAGTCTTAATAAGTCCTCTGAAAAGAGTGATAGAGACTGCAACTATAACCGGATATAGAGATCAAGGTGAATTATCAGATGACCTTCTTGAATGGGATTATGGAGACTTTGACGGTCGAACTACGACAGAAATGAGAAAAGAAATTCCGGGTTGGAATATTTTTGATGTTCACATCAAAAATGGTGAGTCTATAGAAGATGTAGGAGCTCGGGCTGATCGAATTCTAAAAAAAATTCTTGAATATACCGGCGATATTGCTTTATTCTCCAGCGGTCACTATTTACGAGTCTTAGGAGCTCGTTGGATTGGTCTACATCCTCTGGTCGCTCGTTATTTTGCTTTATCGACGGCCTCCTTATCCCTTTTAGGGTATGAGCGAGAAACGCCGGTAATCCAAATTTGGAATAGCACCCAAGAGGCTTAAAAAAAGATTACTATGTCTGAAAAATAACCTTGTTTGTTTAACAAAAAACTGCTACTATTCAATTAATATCAAAAATTAACTTTGTTATGTATTATGTTTAAATCTTTATTGTCAAAAAAAAGAAATTGGGCTGTTGGCTTATTTATCATCACTTATCATCTTGTTCTAGCTGTTACTCTTCCATTTTATCTATATTTTGTAGGTCCCTCAGTAGGGCTGATTCTAGCCTCTATAGGTCTATTTCTATTAAGTGGGGTCAGCATAACTGCAGGATATCACCGTTATTTTTCTCATAAATCTTATAAAACGAATAAATGGATAGAAGCCATTTTATTGTTTTTCGGCACCATTGCCACTCAAGGAAGCGCTCTTCGCTGGAGCTTTGAGCATCGCCTCCATCATGCATATGTCGATACAAAAAAAGATCCTTATTCTATTAAAAAAGGCTTTTGGCATGCACACTTTACTTGGCTTTTTGATGACCCGGCGCCAATCGACCCAAAAGTAGTGCCTGATCTTTTAAAAAATAAACTAGTAATATTCCAGCATCGTTTCTATCCATTATTAATGATACTCACTAATGGATTACTCATCACCTTAGCTGCTATTTGCTTTCATGATGTTTTAGGAGCTATTTTAATTTATGGACTTTTAAGAATGTTCTTTTTACACCACTTTACCTGGTTTATTAATTCCTTAGCTCATATGTGGGGCAGTAAAACTTATTCCGGAGAACATACCGCTGTAGATAATTATGTTATTTCGCTCGTAACTTTTGGAGAAGGTTACCACAACTATCATCATACATTTGCTAATGATTATCGTAACGGCATTAAATGGTTCCATTTTGACCCTTCCAAATGGTTAATCTGGACATTAAGTAAATTAAGATTAGCAACCGGCTTAAGACGAATGGATTCTTATACCATTAAAAAAAGACAGCTTTTAGCCGATAACACGACCCTATTGAAAAAGATTAGAAATCATGTAGATGATAAAGCCGGGTTATTAGAAACAAAATTATCTGATGTTTCCAATCAGATTATTAGCAATCTGAATATGATAACCGGTCTCTTAAACAAATATCGGGCAATAAAAAAAGAGAAGTCCGATCTTGCAAAAGAAAAATGTTATTCCATTCGAAAGGAGGTAAAACATTTACGAAGCAAACTTCATGGCGACTGGAAATCTTGGGCAAAACTTTCTAAGGGAATTAGAAAATTAAAACCCGCTACTTTAGTCTAAAGAAATAAACTTCTTATGCATTCCTAGAATCGCTTGCATTCTAGGAATGCATAAGGCAAGATTTTATCCGCAAGTATTTATATCTAAATCTACCGGGATAAAATCTTATGAGTCATACAATTTTAAGTTTCACATCGATGCCTGATCGCATTCACTATAGTCGACCCATGGTTGAATCTATTTTAAATCAATCAGTTCAACCGGACGAAATTATCCTCTGGCTAAGTAAACGAACTAAAAGAACGAATGAAGTCATGAACTATGAAAAAACCCCCTCATTTATTATTAATACTAAAATTAAGATTTTTTTTACTGAAGACTGTGGTCCCAACACAAAGTTTCTACCAAGCCTCAATTATGCAAAAGGAGCAAATACCATGATTATTACAGGAGATGATGATACCATTTATCCTAAAGATTGGCTCAAAAATTTAATTGAGTATGCCAATCACCATCCTGATGTAGTCGTCGGTTATCGCGGTAAAATCTTTAAAAAACCCTCTTTTAAAGCTTCTTTTTTCCCATTTAACCTTCAAAGGTCACCAAAGTATAAAAAAGCCAAGACTATTATCCCAAACAATCTTAAGGAGGCCTTGAAAGTTGATGTTCTAACCGGCGTATTAGGAGTGCTTTATAGAAAAAAATTCTTTGATAACAGCGTATTCGATATGAAATGTTGTCCAAGAGCTTTCTATAACGACGATCTATGGAACTGCGGCCATCTGGCTAAAAAGGGAATAGAAAGGCATTGTATTGGCATTAATCAGCCATTTGAAGATATTCCAATGGAAACCGTCGATCGATTATGGGACTCAGTCAATCGAAAGTCAGGACATAATGATGTTATATTAAAACATTTTAAAAAATATTGGTGAGTTAAAGTAATATTGTTAACTCATTGACATTCTGTAGAATAAGACTAGCTCCAATATCATATAAAGCTTGATGGTTATCTGTATTACCTACATGAGGTGGAACAATTGCAATGCTTTTGATATTAGCATTTTGCGCCTCCTTCACATCATCTAAGCAATAGCCGACATAAATCCCTTTATTTAACTGAAATTTTTCCATCACTTTTTTAATACCGTCAGGATGAGGTTTTGGATGCTTAACATCTTCTTTAGCCACCAAAACATCAAAATATTGAAGTTTATTAAAACGTTCTAAAGCATATAAAGCTTCTAGTCTTGGGCGAGCCGTAACAATAGCTAAATGAAATTTCTCATCTAATTGCTTTAAAATATCTTTCTTTAACAACCATTCTTCATTTTGCATCAGGCTATAGCCATTAGTTCCAATGTAATAATCTTGAAACTTCGATATGACCGTGTCAATATCGGGTGTAATTTGAGATTCCTTTAGAATATTTAAGATAATATTATAAAAATTGCTAAAGCCTTCTTTAAATCTAAAAGCATCTAAAATATTTGCTTTTATACTAGCTTCCAGAAACTCTTCAATTGTCTTTTGAGTACTGAGAAAGTACGAATCATTTATGTTAACCAAAGTATCATTAATCTCGAAAATAAGTAGCTGCTTTTCTTTCATCTAAAATAATCCTTAATCTTGAACTAAAATACTGTTTCGGCTCCATAACTGCATGGTAGTGCGAATCGCATCTAAGAAGAAAGCTCTCTTCTCTAAGTTATCACAACGATAAAGATACCCTAAAAAGGAAATATTATCATGGGATAGATAAACAGATGCTAATTGAAAACGAGCAACTTCAAGTTTTTCAATCGTTTGATTGACTTGAAGTCGAAAGGATGAGTCATTACTACGAACCATGCAATACATAAATTCAGAATCGTGAATAACCTTTATTAAATATTTTTCTTTTTTTAACGGATCTTCCTCAATAAGATCCATTAGCATACAAAAAATGATTTTTAAAACGGAAGCATTTAAAACGCTTCGCATGATTACCGGGGTTAGGGAATAGAAAAAGTTTTCAAGAAGCAACTCATTATAATAACCAATCTTTTCTAACAACATTTTCAAAGATGAGAATACTTCATTTTCTTTACTAATCATTCCCCCATTGTAATCTCTAATATTACCCAATAAAGAGATTAGTTCTTCAACGATTACTTGCCTTGCTTTATAAAGATCTAGTGAATGGTTGCGCCGTAAAAATTTACTCTTATTCAAGCGTATGTGAAAAACATTCGCTTCCTTGGCTTCTTTTTTTCTTATGAATCCAATAACCTTTGTTCTATCGTGAATAAATTCAATACCATCGCTCACTTTCTTAAATAAATCACGTATTGGTATAGAATTCTGTTTCGAAATCCTTAATAAAATTACAGTAAAAGAAACGGTAGCGTCAGTCTGTTCATCAAAAGAAATAATGACTTGAGGCAAATCTTTAACCTGTTTTAATTGCTCTCCTAATGTCAAAATATTTCGCATCACCTCTTCTTCATTACGAGGCATGAAAATCGGGTGCATTAATCGTTCAATACAATGCTTTAACTCTATAGGCAGTTGTTTATTCAAACGATTAATTTCTTCGCAAGTAAAGAGTTCCTCTACTCCTTTTTCCATTTCAATGTATAATATTAGGGCTCCACCTGTATTTCTTTGATTAGCAATAAATGAATCTTCAATCAGATTGACAGCAGGTAATAGGTTCTTAATACCTTTAATGATCTGTTTTTCACCAAAGACTTCATTCTCATTCAAAAAATTAAGTCCAATTAACAATGCTAAAACAGTTCTTGTCCCATAGGGTGAATGTAGACGTGTCTTGATTAACTTAATAACCAAACGACGTCTGGGATTAGTGTTTTTCTTCGTGTTACGCAAGGATTTTCTAAAAAGATACTGCAAATATATCATACGAGCCATATGTCGATACTCATGAATCGCCTTAAAATCTTCATGACATAGCACAAGAAAATGCTGCATCTCGTTATAAATATCTCGATCAAATATTTGCGGTAAGCGATTGAGTAAGCGATTGAGTAATGCTAAGATATTGTCTTGTATCAAAACTGACTTTTCATCCGATGAAAATCCCTTGATCTCTAAAATTCGTATAGCACTTTCACATGAAATAACACCCATTTTTATCTCAGTTGCTATGATCGGAAGGTTACGTTTAAGAATTTTTAAATCCGAAAAATCTGCAATATTTACAATCATTTCGGTAACAATATATTGACCCTTACTAAGTTCAGGAAAATAGAAATCACTTGTGAAAGAGAAAACAATATTTAAATGCTTTCCCGGAATTAAACATCTACTAATCATGTCATAGACGAATTTAGTAGAACATAAACGATATTTATATAGGCCTATAATGGCGACCTCACAAGGCATGGCTTCCATTTCAGACCAATTGATCAGCGGCAATCGCTCATTGAGCGATGTCAGCTGTTCAAATCGATTTTTTCCAATAAAAAAATTTTTAGGCAGAACTTTTTTTAAGATATTTCTTATTGTAGCTTCATACAATTTATTGTTAGCGCCTTCAGTTGAACCTGCAAAAACGCCGGCAATTCTAGGAATACCATCGCTTTCAATATCCATTGTTTACCCTTACTTTATATTTTTATGCGATAAAGCTATGATTAAGATTTCATAAATTTAAATTATTAACAATCAAAAAAATAAGATTCTTCCTGTTCTTCATAATGACACGTGTCTAAGCGTAGAGAACCGGTATCTTCAATCAATGTCCCTTCAAGTTTTCCGGGATTGAAATCTATAAATGAATATACTGATAAAGGAAGAATATTATACCCTGCAAGCCGAACACAACGAGGATGTAAAACAGGGTGATTGCCATCTATAATATTTAAAGCTTCTTTGTATGTTAATTTCTTTTTTAAAAAGACTTTGTCATAAGCATTGGGGTCTTTATCAAAAATGCCCGGAACATCCTTGTAAAATTCCACTTTTTCGGCTTTTAATGCTACGCCTAATGCTACAGCAGATATATCTGATCCACCTCTTCCTAAGGTTGTAATATCTCCTCGTACACTGACCCCCTGAAACCCTGCAACAATTACAATTTTTTCCTTATTAAGATTTGCAACTATTCTGATCGGGCGAATATTGATAATACGAGCATTGGTATGCTGATCAGTTGTGATAATTCCTGATTGACTCCCGGTAAGGCTTACGGCGTCAATTTTTTTTTTGTTAACGCCATTGCTAATAAAGAAATACTTATTCTTTCGCCTACGGATATCAACATATCGTATTCTCGTTGGGATGGCTTTGAATTGACGCTATGCGCTAAAGAAATCAACTGATCCGTCATATTAGCCATGGCACTTACAACAACGACAATCTGATCGAATTGTTGCATCCTAGCTGCGATTATATCAGCAATTTTTTCAAATCGATCAGGCGAGGCAACGCTAGCCCCGCCAAATTTCATGATTAATAAGCTCATAATGCTAAAACCCCAATAAAAAATTTGCACTTAAGTTTTTAACGAAAGTCTACTACGATTTGAATTTTTTAAAATAAATAAATGCTTAAAGTCAGCATATTATTGCTCTTCTAAAAAAAGTCCTATTTTTATGATTGCATTTTTTTTAAAGCCTCTGTTAAACTTTCTCTATCAAAAGCCCGTAAAGGGATTACATATATCTTTCTTGTTGTTCTTTGACACAGTAAGGCCACTTTATTAAAATTTAATTGACCACTGTTGAACCAAGGAAAAATGATAAGGGTGTATCTAATCCTTTTTCGAAAGGAGAGCGAAAAACTTAAGGAGATATTAATTAAATGTCCACTCAATCACAAACAAACAATAACCGATCTGAACCCAATATTCTTGATGGCGTAGATTATCGAGAAGAAGATGCAGCACTCTTCAAAACTCTACTAGATGGGAAAGAACGCAGTCTAAATGAAGAGGAATTCCGTCCGGCAATGATTCCCGGCACTATATTAAAAGGGAAAATTGTTGAAATTACAAAAGATTTTGCAGTAATAGATGTGGGTTTAAAATCTGAAGGACTTGTACCTATTCAAGAATTTTCCAATGCAGAAGAACTGGCTGTAGATAACAAAGTTGAGGTCTTACTGGATAGACCGGAAGATGAAAATGGGCAAATCGTCCTATCAAAAGAAAAAGCCGAAAAACAACGTAAATGGGAGTTTATACTCAAGCACTGTAAAGAAGGCTCTATTGTTAACGGTAAGGTAATCAGAAAGGTCAAAGGCGGATTGATGATTGATATTGGAATGGAAGCTTTCCTGCCCGGGTCTCAAATTGACAATAAGCGAATTAAAAATCTTGATGAGTATTTGGATAAAACCTTTGATTTCAAAATCCTTAAAATAAACATCGAACGAAAAAATATTGTTGTTTCTCGAAGAGAGCTCCTGGAAGAAGAGCGTATCTCTAAAAAAGCTGAAATGCTTGAAACGATTCAAATCGGTGAAGTTCATAAAGGTATCGTTAAAAATATTACAGACTTTGGTGTTTTCCTTGATCTTAATGGTATTGATGGCTTGCTTCATATTACTGATATGACATGGAAGCGGATTAAGCATCCTTCTGAAATATGTGACCTAGGTGACGAAATGAATGTGATGATCTTAAGTATCGATAAGGAAAAAGGACGAGTGGCTTTAGGTCTTAAGCAAAAAGAATCGAATCCTTGGGAAGAAATCGAAAGTAAATATCCTCCCGGCATGCAAATAAAAGGAACCATTGTTAATCTATTACCTTATGGCGCATTTATTGAAATTGAGCCGGGTATTGAAGGATTAATTCACATCTCTGAAATGTCTTGGGTAAAAAACATTACCGATCCTAGTGAAATTGTCAATAAAGGCGATGAAGTCGAAGCTATTGTATTATCTGTACAAAAAGAAGAAGGCAAAATTTCACTTGGTATCAAACAAACAGAACGCAATCCTTGGCAAGATATCGAAGATAAATATCTTGAAGGAAAAATTGTTGAAGCAGAAATACGAAACCTAACAAATTATGGAGCTTTTGTAGCTTTAGAACCCGGAATTGATGGTCTTATCCATATATCCGATATTAGTTGGACAAAGAAAATTTCACACCCTTCTGAAATTTTAAAGAAAGGTGACAAAGTTAAGGCTATTATTCTGACTGTCGACAAAGAAAGTAAGAAGATTACATTAGGTATAAAACAACTGACAGATAATCCATGGGAGACACTAGAAAAGTCTATTCCTATAGGATCAATTGTTCAGGGAAATGTGACTAAAATTACCGCTTTTGGCGCATTTATCGAGCTGGAAAATGGAATGGAAGCACTTATCCACGTTACAGAATTGTCTTCTCAGACATTTGGAAAGGTAGAAGATATCATTAATACAGGCCAAAATGTTACTGTTAAAGTAATAAAAATTGACCCTGAGCATAAAAAAATTGCTCTATCATTAAAAGATATTGATAATAATTTTGAGGATGAAATAGTTACAGCTTCCAGTCACAAAAGTGACACGGCAAGCCAAGAACCTCAAGAAGAACAATAGTAATGAATAACTTGGTTATGTTTCGCGCAGGACTTGTTTATGTTTAATTGAATATTTTGAACATTGTAAGATACAGTCAATATCCTGCGTGCTTAAAACTCTTATTAAGAGTAAAACAAACCGAAGTTGAACTTCGGTTTTTATGATTTAAAAGATCAATTTTAACAAACATTAACTTCAAGGCAAAAGTAATGAATAAAGATCTACTTGCTATCTTTGAATACATGGAGAGAGAAAAAGGTATTAAACGAGAAATTATTATTCAAGCTGTTGAAGAAGCTCTAAGAGCTGCTGCTCGTAAAGGAATGAAGGAGACTCAAGAACTTAATATTCAAATTGATCCCCGTACAGGTTCTATTGGTGTATTCGGAAACAAAATCATTGTTGAAACTGTACAATCTGCTGAAAAAGAAATTTCTCTCAAAGAAGCCCAAGAAATTAATCCTGATTATGAATTAGGACAAACGATTCAAGTAACTATCACACCGAAGGACTTCGGTCGTATTGCCGCGCAAACAGCCAGGCAAATTATCAATCAAAAACTTAGAGGCGCTGAAAGAGATGTTATTTATGAAGAATACCGTCATCGTATTAATGAAATCGTATCCGGCACTGTCAAACGCTTCATAAGAGGCTCTGATTTAGTTGTTGATTTAGGAAAAGTAGAGGCTATTCTTCCAACAAGACAATATCCCAAAATTGAAAGGTATCATATTGGAGATCGCGTAATGGCTTTATTGCTGGAAGTTCAAGATACGGAAGGTGGCGGAGCTGAAGTCATTTTATCTAGAAGTCATCCAAAATTTGCAAAACAATTATTCATTCAAGAAGTACCGGAATTACAAGATAATACTGTAGTTGTTGAAAAAATTGTAAGGGAAGCCGGATACCGCACGAAATTATCTGTTCGTTCCACTGACTCCAGAGTTGACCCTGTTGGTGCTTGTGTCGGTATGAGAGGTAGTCGAGTAAAAAACATTGTTCGTGAATTAAATAATGAAAAAGTTGATATTATCCCATTTTCTGATGATCCAATTGAATTACTTCAAAACGCCCTAGCCCCGGTAGAAATTAGAAAAATTAGCATAAATGAAGAAGATCGTATCGTTTCTATAGTAGTAGACGATGATGATTTCCCTACTGTTATTGGGAAAAAGGGAATGAATGCAAGACTAAATGGGGCTCTTATAGATGCCCAATTAGACGTGCAACGAATTAGTGAATATAAAAAATCCATGTCCATTCAACGCAATGAATTAGCTTCTTCCGAAGATCCTTCTCTTGATGCACGTTTAGACTTACCAACTATTAATAAGTTAATTTTGGAAAACCTAATTGATGCCGGTTTCGATACACCAAGAAAAATTTTATTGGCAAATCCTGATAAAATAGCAGAAGTACCTGGTATAAGCATTGATATGGCTGATGAAATTATAGAACAAATTAGGAAAAAAGGTGCTAACATTGAGTAAAAACCTGAAGATAAAAATTAAAAACGAACAACTTGCTAAAGCCGTAAATTTTGATCACTTAAAATCTAAGTTTTCAAAAAAGAAAAAGGCTGCTGAAGAATCCACTGAAAGGGTTAGCAAGCCACCTAAAAAAGCTGTAGCCAAAAAGGTTGCTTCAACGGCAAAAAAACCGGTTAAAAAGGATGTTCCTGAAACGCCAAAAACAGCGCAACCTTTAGCTAATAAAGCAATGATTGCTCCTTCTAAACAAGCACCTAAGGAAGCAACTAATGCTAAAAAAGCTCCTCTGAGTACAGCCAATCCGAAGAAAAAGGAAGTTGTTGATACTCCAATTAATGACAACAAGGAAGTCCAATCTTCTAAAACGAAAGTACCACCAAAAGAAAAGGATAATAAAACGCCTATTTCAACAGAAACTAAATCTTATACAGCAAAGAAAACAGCTCAATCGGCAGCAAAGAAACCACTTGCTAAAAAGAAAAAAGGATTTGACAACCCTAAAGGCAGTAATTTTTCTTCTTTACTTGACGAATTTAAAACGACAAATAAATCAGCACCTTTGGGTAAAGGTTTAAATGAAAAACAATTTTACGATCTTCAACCCCTTCATAAGCGATCAAATCAACGAATGGATTCAGGTCGATCTAATGACGCATGGAAACGAAAACGAAGATCTAATAGATCTAAAGTCGTAGAAGAAGATACAACTATACGCCCCAATGAATTATCTATTCGACTTCCCATTACAATCAAAAATCTGGCTTCTGCTATGAAGATCAAAGTTTCTCAAGTTATTTCAAAGTTATTTGCACAAGGAATGACATTTACTTTGAATGATTACTTAGATGATGAGACAACTATCCAATTAATAGGAACGGAATTTGGCTGCGAAATCACTATTGATACTTCGGAAGAAGAGCGTATACGTATCACGGACAAGTCAGTGAAAGAAGAAATTCAAGATACAGGCGCTACTCAGCTAGTTAAACGCCCACCGGTTGTCACTTTTATGGGCCACGTTGATCATGGAAAAACCAGTTTAATTGACGCCTTACGAAAAAGTAATATTGCAGGAAAAGAAGCAGGTGCAATTACTCAGCATATTGGTGCCTTCCGTTGCGAAACCTCACATGGAGACGTTACCATTTTAGACACTCCGGGCCACGAAGCCTTTTCTGCAATGAGAGGCCGTGGAGCTGAAGTAACGGATATTGTGGTCTTAGTTGTAGCCGGGGATGAAGGTATACGCGAGCAGACAATTGAGGCCCTACAGCATGCTAAAACAGCCGGTGTCACTATTGTAGTCGCTATTAATAAAAGTGATAAAGAGGGATTTGACCCTGAACAGGTATATCGACAGTTATCAGATCATAAGCTAATGCCTGAACAATGGGGTGGCTCAACAATTATGGTTAACTGTTCTGCTACTTCAGGTGAAGGGGTCGAAGATTTAGTGGAAATGCTGGCGTTGCAATCTGAAATGCTTGAAATGAAAGCAAATCCTCATAAACGAGCTAGAGGAACAGTTTTAGAATCAGAAATGCATAAAGGTCTTGGTTGTGTAGCAACTGTTTTAATTCAAAATGGAACTCTTAAACTAGGAGATTCTATCGTTTTCGAACATCAATGGGGCAAAGTCAAGACCATGCATGATGAACTTGGTAATTATATAAATGAAGCCGGGCCATCTATTCCTGTTGAGATTACCGGATTATCCGGGCTCCCGGAAGCCGGGAATGAATTTATCGTAGTCAAAACTGAAAAGGAAGCTAAAGAAATTGCTGAAACACGATTTGCAGAGCATAAACAGTTGCACCAACAACACTCTAAGAGAATCTCTATGGACAAGTTTATGCAACAAGAAGATGAAGTAGAGAAAAAGGCTCTTAATCTTGTTCTTAGAGCAGATGTACAAGGATCTTTAGAAGCATTGAAAACTAGTTTGCTTAATATCAAATCTGAAAAAGTTGAATTAAATATTATTTTTGCAGCTGTTGGTGAAATCACTGAATCTGATATTCATTTAGCTGCTGCATCCAAAGCATCTATTATTGGCTTCCATACAAGAATTGAGAGTCATGCTGAAGAGTTGCTAAAAAAGAATACTGATCTATTAATTTTTTCTCATGATATTATTTATCATGCCATTGATAGCGTAAAAAAACTCATGGTCGATCAACTAGATAAAATTGCAAAAGAAGACGATCGTGGAAAAGCTGAAATCAAGGCTGTTTTTAAAGCATCTAAATTAGGCAAAATCGCCGGCTGTTTAGTAACTGAAGGGACTATTACCAGGAATTATAATTGTCGTATTATCCGAGAAGGCGACATTATCTGGAAAGGACGCATTACTTCTTTAAAACGTGAAAAAGAAGATGTTCGCGAAGTTAAAAAAGGTTTAGAATGCGGTATCCTTTTAGAAAATTATAGTGATATTTTACCCGGAGATGAAATTCAAGCCTATGAAGTATCGTATTTAACTCAAGAACTTTAATTAGAATTTAATACAAGAGTTTACAATGCCAACTACACGTCGTACTGATCGCTTAAATTCTCTTCTTAAAGAGGTGTTATCAGAAGTTATTCGCAAGGATGTTAGAAATCCAAAAGTACATGAATTTGTAAGCATCTCTAAAGTAGATATCACAAAAGATCTACATTATGCCAAAGTATACATCAGTGTTATTGCTGAAGAATCCGAAAAACAAGAAACGCTAAAAGCTCTTCAATCTGCGGCAGGGTTCATCGGTTGTATCGCTTCTAAAAAAGTTGTTATGCGATATTTTCCTCATTTAACTTTTATTATAGATGACTCTGTAGAAAAACATATGCGTATAAATTCCCTCCTAGAACAAATAAAAATAGAAAAAGATAATCGCGATAACGATTATTAACATAAAATATGGAAGGCATTCTCTTAATTGATAAACCAAAAGATATAACATCCTTTCAATTAATTCGATCTGCAAGAAGACTTACTAAAGTGAAAAAAATCGGTCATGCCGGAACGCTTGACCCTTTTGCCACAGGGGTTATGGTTCTTTTAATCAGTAGATCGTATACGCGACTCTCTGATACTTTTATCAACTCTGATAAAGAGTATGAAGCGCAAGTACAATTAGGTATTTCAACCACTACACTTGATTCTACCGGTAATATTACTTCTACATCTACAACTGTCCCTACTATTAAACAAGTAACAGAAGCATTGAATCCATTTCAGGGAAATATCCAACAAATACCACCTATGTATTCAGCTAAAAAAGTTAAAGGAAAAAAGCTTTATACTCTCGCCAGAAAAGGCATCACAATTGATAGAGCACCAATCAATGTTCACGTGTCTATTCATCTCTTAAGCTATAATTTTCCCTATTTAAACATCTATGTTATTTGTAGCAAAGGCACCTATATTAGAACTCTTGCAGAAGACTTAGGAAAAGCTTTAGGCTGCTCCTCTCACCTATCTCAACTGAAACGTACTCGCAGTGGTCCTTTTAGAATTAACCAATGTCTTGATGGTTGTCACTTAGATGAAGATGAGTTTGATTTAACTTCCCATCTGAAAACATCTATATACTAAGGCTATTCCCTATGCAGATACTGACACAAATTAATGATTTTCATGAGAATAACAACAATCAAATACTAACGATAGGTAATTTTGATGGCCTTCATTTAGGTCATCAAGCCATTTTAAAAAAAATTGATGACTTAGCTCTTGATACCGGGCTTAGAATTGTATTAACTTTTTCTAATCACCCCTCTACCATTCTAACTCCTGATAATCCCCTTCATTTGTTGACTACGTTAAAACATAAACTCAATCTTTTTAAACAATATCCTATCGATTATTTGCTTCTTATCCCTTTTGCCAAAAAGCTTTCTGAAAAAACCCCTGAAGGTTTTATAAGTTATATACGGCAATATATCCCGTTTAAACATTTAATCTTGGGACATAATGCTACTATTGGAAAGAATAAAACAGGAGGAAAACAAGCCCTTTTATCTTTAGCTAAAAAATATAATTTTGAAGTGCATTATCTTCAATCTATAACAGTTAACAACATAGTTGTATCTTCTACGCGTATCCGAACTTTTATTAAAGAAGGATCGTTAAAAGAAGCTTCTCAACTCCTAGGTAGAAAATATTCCTTTTTTTCTCATATTTCCAAAGGGGCACAAAAAGGACGTTCTTTAGGTTATCCTACTGCTAATATGGAAGTTAACGATCTCTGCTTACCTCCTCTCGGCGTTTATGCTATTCGCCTGCGTCATAACAACCAAACATATCATGGGGTTGCAAATCTGGGATTAGCTCCTACTATGGGGAACAGAAAAAGGCCTGTATTAGAAGCTCATATTTTAGATTATGAGGACAATCTATATGATTGTGATGTAGAGGTCATTCCTGAGCTTTTCTTGCGCCCTGAACTCCCTTTCCTTTCTTTAGAAGCTCTAAAAAAGCAGATTTATGAAGATGTCATCCATACCAAGACATTATTTAGGTTTCTTAATATCTAATACTTAAAAAATAAAGGAATTTTTTGCACACGAAAATCGGAACTTTTTTGGCGAGTAACCCTCTCCTAAAACCACACCCTTCTAATATATTATCTAAAGAGTGACTATAAATAGTCACAGCCCTAATCTGAAACAAGAATAAGCAAGCAAAAAAAGAACAATTACGAAAATAGAAGCAATAGCAATAGAAATGTTTAGACAAGAAGGCAAGACAGTCACCATATCAGAAGTAATCAGACGAGCTGTAAAAATATGTTATCCAATGGTTGAACAAAAGGTTCTATTGTAGCCGGATTTTTTATAGTGTAGCCTAAAGACAAATGAAATTGAAGTAGAAACATGCACTATTAAACTAAATTTTATGATTTACCTATTTTAGGTTATAATTAACTTGCTTTGCTATAATTTAATTGTCAATAATTTAAATTTTTTGCTACTATAGGTTTCTTTATGACTTCAGTTGCCGGATCACATACAATTAAACCCTTTATCAATCCACCGCTTCCACTAAGCAATAGCGAAATGACGAGCAGCTCTGATTTTGGAGATGGTAGCACTAAAGAAGTTACCGTTATCAAAGATGGTAATAAGACGATAACTACTAGATTATGGGGGGGGTTGCTAAATTAGTTACCGGATTAGCATTGATAGCCATAGGTGTTTTTGGTTTAGCTCACAACATAAGGATGTTTAGCTTTGGCTATGATGCTTACGTTGCTACGCCTCCCACTTTCCATACAGTAGCCTTTATGCACTATAGTCTTTCAATTATAGGACTATATCTAAGTAAGTGTGCTTTAGAAAGCGGCGTAAATCTTATCAAAGAGGGCTTATAATGATTGCTAATTTTAGGTTCCAATCTGAAAGCTCTTCAGGTTAAACCTAGGGTAGATGATCCGCTAAGCAATCCGTTACACATTTTTTTGACTCCATTGTATCGTCTCCTTTTAATAGACATAAAGCATTACACTTCGTCCAAGCAGCATTCGCTACGGCGAAATCTACTACCCATCCAGTCGCTGCAAGTACATACACTCCCCATTGTAAAAAGGAAGTCCGGCAAACGGAAATTTTCCGGGATCTTTTATGCCTCGACTAGTTTCTGATGCAATTTCAGTGAACATTTTATCGAAAACAGCGCCTTCAGATTCTCGATTTCTGACAACAAAAGAAGTATATCTATCGAGCGTGGCGGTTTCATAATTTCTCATGATTGTATCGTAATACTTTGATTTGTCTACTACATATTTCAAAAAATCCGTTAAAGGCTTTTCAGGGATACTGAGACCTAATTCTTCAAGTTGTTTTGTTACATATACCTTTCGATCTTTGCATTCACTATATTCATCCAAATGATTTAAAGATTTCAGCTGAATACATTTTGTTGTTATTTCTTCAAATTGTTTTACCAAAGATGCCCTCTAAATAGAAGGATGATAGCCTTCAGCTATATAGTCATGTTGAAAAAAAGATGGTAATAGATCTTGTATTGGATAACCTTCAAAAAAATCAGGAGTAAAATATTCGTAGTAATCTACCTGTACTTTCATTTGTGGACTTGTTTGACAGCTCCCAACCCTAAAGGGAAGGGATTCCTAATTCATCGACCACTGCTAACAAACAAGCTAGTCTAACATGATCTCCAAAGGCTTAAATTACCGACTGCCCTGCGGTATCGATATTAATAGATGCATTAAGATCTCTATCGTGTGTTACTTTGCAGTTTGGACACTGCCAACTTCTCACACTTAAATCTAAAATTTCTATTTGGTACCGGCAGGCAGAGCATAGTTTTGAACCGGCAAAAAATTGATCTAATTCCACTATATAGTATTTTAATTTTTATTTGATAATATGTTATCCTTCTTTTTTTATACAAACAGTAAGGACAAAACAATGCCTAGAGCCTATTCAGTAGATCTTCGAGAGAAAGTATTACAACATATAGAAAAACATCATGATAAAAAAACAGCCGGCCATATTTTTCAAGTAGATATCGCAACAATATATCGATGGAACTTGCAAAAAAAGCAAAAAGGACATTTAAAGCCAATCCGCAGAAAATATGCTTATAAGAAATTAGATGATGAGTTGTTATCTAAATATGTAGAAAAACATCCGGATTATTTTTTATCGGAAATTGCTGATTATTTTTCAGTCACTCCGCAAACGATTTTTTATGCCCTTAAAAGATTAAAAATTACACGAAAAAAAAAACTACTCGCTATAAGGAAAGAGATGAAAAGAAACGGGAAGCTTTTATGAAAGATTTAAAAAATATTCCCTTTGACAAGAGAATTTATCTCGATGAAACCGGGATTCATCAATTTTTATTTCGTGAGTCCGGAAGAAGCTTACGCGGCAAAAGAGTTTTTGGAGCGGTTTCAGGAAACCGCTTTATAAGGCAAAATATTATTTCAGCCCTATCTAAAGGGCAGTTTTTATCTCCAATGTGTTTTGAAGGTACTTGTAATACCGGGTTATTCAATATTTGGCTTAAGGAAGTTTTGACTCCTCAGCTTACACCCGGTAGTGTTCTTATTCTTGACAATGCCGGTTTTCACAAGTCAGCGGAAAGCAGGAAAACAGTAGAATCTGCCGGTTGTAAGCTTATGTTTCTTCCTCCATATTCTCCGGACTTAAATCCTATAGAAAAATATTGGGCTAATATGAAAAATAAAGTTAGAGAGATATTACGAAAAGTTACGAATTTTAAATTCGCCATTGATCAAGCAATCTTATCAATGTAAAATTAAATGACTATATTTCTTCCGTACCATTCACACTTATACTTTAAAAATGTTAAAAACCGGCTCCATCCTACATCCGATATATGCTTGGAAAGTTTTTTATTTTTTAACATCTTATTAATATTTAACCCTTCTATCGTGATCGTTTGGTTTTCACGAGCCAACTTTGTAGAAAGTTTATGATGAAAGTCCTGCCTTATATTTTTTATCTTCGAATGTATCGAAGCCACCGATCTTCTTTTTTTGAGTCTGTTTTTACCTTTGACTTTAGCTTTGCTAAGAGAACGTTGTTTTCTTTTTAGTCTTTTCTTATGAAATCTAAAAGGTTTAGGTGCCGTAATCTTTTTCCCTGTAGAAAGAGTTGCGAATGTCGTTAATCCTAAATCTATACCGACAGAATTATTTCTCTTCTCAAAAGGGATCACTTCTTCTTCTACTAATAGGCTCACAAAATACCTGTCACAAGAGTCTTTTGTGATTGTTATACCTGTTGGTGTACCTAAAAAACACCTTGACCAATGTATTTTTAATCTATCTTTAGATTTTGCAATCTTAAGATTAACCCCATCCCAACTAAATGCTGACTTAGTTAATCGTATTGCCTGCGTACTGTGTTTGTTTTTAAAGCGAGGGAAATTTGACCTTTTTTTAAAAAAGTTTAAAAAAGCTCTATCAAGATCTCTAAGACTTTGTTGCAGACAAACAGAAGAAACTTCGTTTAACCAAAGAAACTCTTTGTTTTGCTTAAGACTTATCAAGAATGCCGATGTTTTAGAATAACTTACATTCTCTTTGTATTCCTGATATTTCTTGATCTTAAAGTTTAAAGCTTGATTATATACAACTCCGGAACATCCAAAGCTTTTTGCAAGCAACCCCTTTTGTTGTTTCGTTGGATAGAATCTAAATTTATATGCTTTTTTGATCATCATGTATTGCATTATATGTTCGGTATATATACATTGCCTATATGGAAAGATGGAAAACCTCTAAAACAGCAGTTTTTAACCTTAGTTACCACGTTATTTGGTGTCCTAAATATAGGAGAAAGGTTCTTGAAGGTGATATTGTTGTTCGTTTAAAGGAATTATTAGAATTAAAAGCTCTACAACTAAATATAGAGATTAACGAACTGAATATTATGCCTGATCACGTACATATTTTTTTAAATACCAAGCCTATATATTCACCACAATTTTTCATAGGACAACTTAAGGGATATACAAGCCGAATATTAAGGCAAGAATTTTCAAGCTTAAGATCTAGATTACCCACACTGTGGACACGGTCTTATTATGTTGATAGTGTTGGAAAATTAAATGAATATACAATCAGAAAGTATATACAGAATCAAAAAAACAAATAGACACTTTCATCCCACCCTTAAAAAGGTGGGTTTTCTCGTTTAATTGTCATAAATTCAAAAAAACAGTAATGATTTCATTTTTTTTAAGAAAGCAAAATTATGCTAATCTAATATTTACAATCTATTTCCCTTGAATTTTTCTTGATCTGACATTTCACTCTCTGCTATTTTTTCCAAACTTAAATTATAAATCTATCATCAAAAGAGTCTATACTTATCACATTGGAAACCGGACAGAATTGAGTTCCGGCACTTGAAATGTATCATTCAATTGTTCTACAAGCCTCTAAAATGATAAAATATATTCTTTATTTAACTTAAAAAACAATAAAATTATTTATAAATTTCTTCATTTAGATAATTGACGATTTTTTTACTTTAATTAATTGTTGTTTTTTATTATAATTGCTTTTAGATTAAACTTCAATATATAGTGATATTATGACAATTTATTCTTTAGATAATAAACCAATAGATCTGAGTTTTGCTGATAATGTTCGTGACAACACCATTCAAGAAACAAAAAATATAGGAAACGGAAGACATATAGAAAACGGAAGACATATAGAAAACGGAAGACTTATTGATAACCTGTTTTCTATTCCATCTGATTATGTACCAACCACATTAGCTGTTCCGTCGGCCCTCGGGTCGCCGGGTCGGCATGTTTTTAAACAGGGCGGGGATTCGGTATATGTAAAAAATCAAACGATTTATATTTCAAATAAATATTTGAAAGATAACGACCTACTACACCATAAAAAAGAGACTATAACACCTTTTCATTCCTTACCCGTAAGTCCTGCGAGATCAACAAAAGATGAAGGTATTCCAACTTGGAAAAAAGTTGCCTATGGAATAAGTGCTATTGCTACGGCTGCATTAATTGCTTATGGTGGGTACCATTCAATTTCTTATATGTTGACACCTGAATATTCTGATATACCTACATTAGATATTTCGAAAATACCTTTAGACGGATATAAGAGATCTTGTGATTTTATTTCACAAACCTCTCAATATTCTAAATCCAAAATTTTACAAAGCATACGAGCTGAAATGAATAAAGATGAACCTCGTATGGACCTATTACAATCATGTACGAACAATGGTTGGGCCTCTAAACCTACGTCAGAAAAGGAGGGATGTAATCCTCGTAGTACCACAGGTGAATATCACTATCACGTCTTTGAGCCTTGTACGAGAAGAAGCTATGGTCGTTCTCACAGTTCCGTATCCTTCTCTAAGAGAAATCCACAAACACTTATTTATGAGACAGGTAATCATTATGATAGCCCAACATGTCTCCCTCGATTCGTTGCAGTTAACTGTGATCTTTCTGATAATAATTTGATAAACTGTGAAGGAAAGACCAAAGAAGGCGAAAGTTATAAGAAAGTTTTAGAGTTTTCTTTTCAAGAAACCTTTAAAAGTAATAATAGATCATCTATTACTGAACATATTGTTTCAAATTCTGATGAGGTTAAAAGAACATATCTTTTAGAAGAAGGTAAACCCCCTTGGTTTTTAAATAGTCTATTGAATGAGAAAATATTTTATCAATCCGAAGCGGATGGTAGTTGCAAAAGATTGCCTATCCATTTTCGAAACAGCTTAAAGTAAAAGTATTTTACGACAATTAAGCGAGACAATCCTTTTTTTTAACATTGGGATGAGAGTGTCTCGATTAAAGTGTTGTTTCGTATTCGTGTTAATATATTTTGTATACTATCCCTATCTTTTAGAGCTACTTTAGGACAGTCGATAAGTTAAACCTTTGGAGATCATGTCAAACTCGGGAGGGCATGAGTTGGTTGAAGACCGTAAAAATTTCTTTGAGGAATTTTTATTGCAAAAACCAAATGTTGTTCCCGGGATAGTGATCGTTGAATAAGGCATCCCTTCCCTTGTGGGTAAGGACGAATACCCTCTTTAAGCGGGTATCACCTTTATCTATTTTATTTAAAAAGCTTAAAAATGAAAAAAAGATTCGATACTATCTACCATAGAGTTAACAGCCCTCTTATCTAGGGTAAATCTTCGGGCAACCCTTCCATGCCAAGCTCTAACCGAACTCCAAAAGAATTATTCATACTAGCCAACATAAAATACTGAGAAACCAGTGTAATAATATCAACTATTTGATGCTCATCTAAATAACGTATTAAATTTTGCCATAACTCTTGAGAAATATTACACATTTGCATCAGTTCATCTACAGCTTGTAAAATGGCCAAATCTAATTCTTGCCATTGGTCGTCCAAGCGTCTTAAACAAAGTCGTTCTGCTTCATCTTCAGTAAAACCGGCACTTATTGCAATAGGTAGATTATGGCCCCACACATAATCAGCTTTTTTCAAATATGCGATTCGCAATATAATCATTTCTTGAATTCTTAGATCTAATTTTACATGCAATTTAGAGGCTATCCACCATTCAAGAAAAGGTCCAAAATATTCCGAACTTTTAGCTAGCGTACCTAATATATTTACAGGAGCAAATTTTCCTTTAAGACCTTCTTCCGGGAGTTTTTTAAGTATTTCAAACCACTCCTCTTTGAAAGTATCAAGCAACAACGGCTTACTACGCTGACTATTCGCTTCCATTGGCTTTCTCATTACTATAAAACCTCTTTTTTGATATTACTTTGTATTTATATTATAATATTCAACATTATTTTCTTAATTAATGCCTAATAAAATCGATCTATTCTTCTCTTCTTTTCTGAACGGTAAGGAGGACATTGATGTCTATTTATTGCAAAAAAAGTACGCTGTCATACTAAGATATTGAACAAAATATTCTACCTTATTATGGAGAACATTTCAACCTAAAGACATTTTTGAAACCGTAAAGCACTAGACTTCTTTCGAAATAAAATTTTTGATTATAGTAACCTACTTTAAAAGTAGGTTTGTACCATGAAATTTAATTTCGAAAGAAGTCGAATGAAAAAAATCATTTCTTCCTTTTAAAAAACTAATATGAGCATACCTGAGACACCTGCACCGAAAAATAAAAAGCGAATGATTTGGATTAGTGCCTTCTGCTTTATTATTGTTATTATCGCAGTCCTAACCTTTTTTTATTGGCTTTTTGTATGGCGCCATGAAGTCTATACAACAGATGCTTATGTTTCAGGAAATCTTGTTAACCTTAATTCTCAAGTCTCAGGTATCGTCTCTTCCATCAATATTATTGATACCGATTATGTTGAGAAAGGACAAATTCTTGTTGAGTTAGACACAACTGATTTAACCCTTACCTTCGAAACAAATTGTCAGATGCTAGCCGGAAATGTTCGCCTAGTTGTTCAAATGTTTGATGACGTAGTAGAATTAGAAGCACAAATCGTTGTTAATAAAGCCGAGGTCATCAAAACCTAACTCGATTACGAACATAGAACAGCACTTGTAAAATCCGGCAGTGTTTCCATCTAAGATTTCGAACATTCAGAAACAGGTTTTTTATCTGCCGGAGCTACTTTAGATGTCACCTTAGCTCAACTTCAAAAAGCTAAAGCTATGGTCTACAATACAACGGTAGAAACCCATCCTCTTGTTGAAAAGTCCATATCATTAGTAAAAGAGGCTTGGGTAAATCTTAAACGTTGTAAAATTATTGCTCCAACAGATGGGTATATCGCACAAAGATCCGTCTAATTAGGCGAATGGGTAACACCTGAGGATCCCCTGTTATCGGTTGTACCTTTAAGTGAAATTTGGATTGATGCGAACTATAAAGAAACACAGTTATCTAAAGTTAGAATAGGACAACCCGTTAGGGTTCGGTCAGATTTTTACGGCGGTGAAGTTATTTTTCATGGAAAAGTGGTTGGCATAAGAGCCGGAACGGGTAGTGTCTTTTCAATCCTTCCTCCGAAAAATGCAACAGATAATTGGATTAAGATCGTTCAACGTCTACCCGTTCGAGTAGCGTTAGAACCTGAATTTTTCAAAAAATATTCTCTTCGAGTCGGGCTTTCTTTAAATGTGACTATCGATATCAGAGATACCTCAGGTGAGATGCTAACCAAACCTAAAATTCTTAAACCTGTTTATCAAACGCATGTATATGCAGATCAAGAAGTGGGTGTCTTAAGTATTATTAGATCCATTATCTATGCAAATAAAGCTCACCCCGGCTTACCGTGAGTGAATCCGGAACAAATAACTGCCTTTGCGGGCATAAGCTAATTTTTGTCTCTCTCGGTCTTGCTTTATGTATTGTCATGCCCGCCTTAGACTTTACCATTACGATTGTTTCCCTTCCTTATATTTCCGGTGGTTTAGGAGTTAATACGTTTCAAGGGACATGGTTAGTCACAACATTTACTCTTGGCAATGCGGTAACTCTATTGATGAGCCCTTGGCTTACAAAACGTTTTGGTTCTGTTAAAGTTCTTTTAACGTCTTTGATTTCATTCATCTTCTTTTCCTTTTGTTGCGGAGCTGCTCCCACTTTTATTTTCTTATTAGTCGCTCGTGTATTGCAAGGATTAGCAGCAGGGCCTATCATCCCTATCGCACACAATCTACTTGTCGCCTATTCACCTCCTAAACGTAAAGATAAATTAAAAAGAGGTTTAGCAGTATTGGCCTTTGCAACTGAAGTTACAAAACCATCCATAACAGTAAACCATTTATAATTAAATTGTAATAAATCAAGTTAATTGTAACCTAGAATAAACAACCGGTTAAATTTAGTTTAATAGGCCTGTTTCGATCTAAGTGGTTTTTAGGCATAAGAGGTCTTAAAAAAGAGGATACGGCTTTAGCGGGTTATTTGTAAGTGATTTTAAGTTTATCTTAGTGGTTTGCTGTGGCGAGTCGGAAAATTTGACAGAATATAGGCATAGCTATACTTAGAAATTTAGCAGGATCGCAACACGCCCGGAAGGATGGGTTCTTCTTGCAATTTATGTAACTTGTTATTAATATTTTAGCTTTAATTGAATCAATATGGCTTGTAAATGAGCAATCTAGACGAAGATATAATAGCAAATTTAAGTAAACTCTCCAAAATTGCATGCTCTAAAGCAGAAAGGCAAGAACTCGTAAAAGACCTAAAACATATTTTAGATTATGTCGAACAATTACAAGAAGTTGATACTGAAGGAGTGTTGCCTTGCTGTTATGTCTTAGCAAACCATAAACATCTTATGCGAGATGACACTGTTGGGGAACTCTTACCAAGAGACACGTTTATTGCTAATACCCCTGATCATATTGGTGGAATGACAAAAGTACCCATTATTCTAAAAAAATTAAGCTAATCTCCAAGGTTGATCTATGTTTAAATTATCCGCACTGGAAATTCGAGATGCATTTATAAATGGAGAGGCCAGTGCTGTATCGATTGCCGAATACTTTTTAAAACGTATCGATACCCATAATGAAAAACTGGGAGCCTTTTTAAATGTTTTAACAAATCGCACTCTTGAAAAAGCAAAAGAAATTGATGAAAAAAGGCGGCTGGGAAAACCTATTGGTCGTTTGGCCTGCATTCCAATAGCTATAAAAGATAATATACATATTAAAGGAGAAATCACAACGTGTGCTTCGAAGTTTTTAACTAATTATCGGGCCGTATTCGATGCTACTGTTGTTAAACTTTTAGAAGAAGAAGATGCTTTATTAATTGGCAAAACGAATATGGATGAATTTGCCATGGGAGGATCTACCGAACACTCAGCTTTACTTCAAACGCATAACCCATGGAATTTAGCTTGTGTACCCGGAGGTTCCTCCGGTGGATCTGCTGCTGCTGTAGCAGCTCGATTATGTCCTTTAGGTTTAGGAAGTGATACCGGTGGATCTGTTCGACAACCCGCTTCATTTTGTGGCCTAATAGGATTTAAACCAACTTATGGCCGTGTTTCACGTTTTGGTTTGGTTGCATTTGGATCTTCGCTAGACCAAATAGGAACATTTGCAACCAACACTACAGATTTAGCCCTTGCAATGGAAGTTTTAGGTAAACATTGCTCTCATGATGCAACAAGTGCAGAATTACCCTCTCATGCCTATTTAGGAAAAATGAAAAAAGATTTTAAGGATTCTAAAATTGGAGTGCCTTGGGCCTTTTTAGAATCTTTATCCGATGAAGTACGAACTCCCTTTGAAAATGGCTTAAAAGTTGCAGAACAATTAGGAGCTGAAATTGTTGATATCGATCTGAGTGTGCTCAAATATTCAATCGCTATTTATTATATTCTGGCAACAGCAGAAGCTTCTACTAATCTGGCCCGTTTTGATGGTGTGCGTTATGGCGTAAGACCCCCGGCAGATTCCTTAGACCAATTGTACGCCCTATCACGAAGTGAAGGGTTCGGAGCTGAAGTTAAAAGACGGATTTTATTAGGTACCTATGTTTTGTCTTCCGGTTACCAAGGCGCCTATTATATAAAAGCTCAAAAAGTTCGTACCTTAATTATTAATAAATTTAAAGAAGCTTTTAAGCAATGTGACCTTGTGGCCATGCCGACAACTTCATCTCCGGCTTTTGAAGAAAATGCTGTTCATGATCCACTCAATATGTATCTTATGGATCTTTACACAATACCGGGTAATATGGCAGGCTTGCCATGCCTTAATATACCAATTGGTTTTAATAAAGATAACAAACCAATTGGCATGCAATTTATTGGCCCTCAGATGGAAGATGTCCGCGTCGTTAGTGCAGCCCATGCCATGGAAACAATGATACCTGTTAACCAAGAAATACCCGAATTATTCAACAAGGAGTGATTCATAATGGAGACGCATTCTGATTGGGAAGCGGTTATAGGTTTGGAAATTCACGTCCAACTTAATACCATTTCAAAGCTTTTTAGCTCTGCACCCAATAATTTTGGAGACGAACCAAATTCTAATATATCTGTTGTATGTACGGGTCAACCGGGTGCCTTACCGGTTCTAAATAAGGAAGCGGTAAAAAAAGCGGTGCAATTTGGATGTGCTGTAGGAGCAGAAATAGCGCCTTTTAGCACATTTGATCGAAAATCGTATTTTTATCCGGATAGTCCAAGAAACTTTCAAATTACTCAATTTTATCAACCCATCGTTATTGGTGGGTCCATACGTGCTGAAGTAGAAGGAAAAATCAAAAATTTTATTATTGAACACGCACATCTGGAGGATGATGCCGGTATGCTTAAACACTTTAGTGATTTTGCTGCTATCGATTACAATAGAGCGGGAGCTCCTTTAATTGAAATCGTCTCTACACCCTGTATACATAGTCCGCAAGAAGCAATGGCATATGGAATGGCGATTAAATCTGTTATGGAATATCTTGATGCTTCAGATTGTAATATGGATGAAGGGTCTTTACGCATGGATGCTAACATTTCTGTTAGAAAAAAGGGCGAAAAAGGATTAAGAAATAAAATTGAAATTAAAAATATGAACTCCTTTTCTAACATGGGGTTTGCTCTGGAAGCGGAAATCAAAAGGCAAATTCAACGATATAAACAAAATCCCGATAAAGATCCTAATGAGGTTATTTTGCAATCAACTTTTCGCTGGGATCCTGAAATGCGCCAAACCATTCTGATGAGAAGTAAAGAAGAGGCTGCTGATTACCGCTATTTCCCTGAACCCGATCTACCTCCGGTGATTTTAACTAAAGAATATATTGATGAGATTGCTAGTACAATAACTGAACTTCCCTTTGAAAAAACCAATCGTTATATCACAAAACTATCTATATCTAAAGATTCAGCTTTGATACTTACTAGTGACAAAGCTTTAGCTGATTTTTTTGAAGATGCTTTAAAAATTTGCGGCAATGCGCAAAGTCTTTGTAACTGGATTATCGTCGAATTTTTGGGTCGATTTAAAGATTCCGGAACGAACCTTCCGGCCTCAGAAATTACACCTCAAAATATTGGTAAACTTGTTAACATGATCGATAATAGAACGATTACAGGAAAGATAGCCAAAAAAGTTGCGGATGATATGGTAACAACAATGGGTAAAGACTGTGAAACAATTGTAAAAGAAAATCCGGATTACCAACCCGTTAGTGATATGAAAGGTATTGAACAATTTGTTGATCAAGCTCTTTCAGAAAATACTCAGTCTGTAGAAGATTTCAAAGCAGGGAAAGTTAAAGCCTTTGGTTACCTGGTAGGACAGGTAATGAAGTTATCTAAAGGAAAAGCCTCTCCAAATCTTGTTAATGAGTTGCTGAAGAAAAAGCTGGCGTCATAACCTGGGATGACATGACTGAAATGCTTTTTGCAATCGACTTTGGCTCACGTGAGTATATCGATCGGTAGAAGCAATATTTGCATGACCCAGCATCTCTTGAATCACTCGTAAATCTGCTCCATTATCTAATAGATGGGTAGCAAAAGAATGCCTTAAGGTATGAGGAGAAAAGTCCTTAATAATACCGGCTTCTTTGGCATATTTTTTCACTCTTTTCCAAATCGTAATACGATCAAGGGCCCTTCCACTTTTACTAATAAAAAGCGGCATTTTATCATTTTTTATTTTGCCTCGAAATGTCAAAAGATAGTGATCAAGCGCTTCTATCGCTTTTTTTCCTATTGGGATTAAACGGTCTTTATTTCCTTTTCCTCTTACCCTTATAAAGTGTTCATCTATTTGGTTTAATTTTAAATGAACCACCTCAGATACTCTTACACCACAAGCATACATCAATTCAAATATCGCTTTGTCTCTAGCCCCAATTTTATTTTGAATATCCGGTTGAAGGAGTAAAAGCTCTACCTCTTCATAACTTAAGACCTGAGGAATTAATTGCCAAAGCTTAGGGGTTTTTAAATAGAGAGTGATATTAGAAGGAATATACCCTTCTCTTTTTAAAAATCGAAACAACACTTTTATAGCAATAAGAGCTCGACAAATACTAGATGTTGCGTATTTTTTTTCTTTTAAAGAATTTAAAAAAAGGACAACTTCTTCTTCTTGAACAGCTTTGAAGCCTTGTTGGCCTCTCTCTTTTAAAAACTCAGTAAAGGAGTAACTATCTTTTTTATAAGCTATGATCGTATTTTCAGCTAATCCCTTTTCGGAAGCAATATATAGAAAAAAATCATCGAGTTGTCTTTGCATAGTTCTTGGTCAAAAAGATAACATAGGTTACATCTAAAAGAAATAAAATTTACAACACTGCCAATGAAATTAACACTCGATGTCCTCCCTTTCTCCATTGACAAACCAACCGGTATCCGGAGGTATCTATAGTCATTTAATTTTACATTGATAAGATTGCTTGATCAATGGCGAATTTAAAATTCGTAACTTTTCGTAATATCTCTCTAACTTTATTTTTCATATTAGCCCAATATTTTTCTATAGGATTTAAGTCCGGAGAATATGGAGGAAGAAACATAAGCTTACAACCGGCAGATTCTACTGTTTTCCTGCTTTCCGCTGACTTGTGAAAACCGGCATTGTCAAGAATAAGAACACTACCGGGTGTAAGCTGAGGAGTCAAAACTTCTTTAAGCCAAATATTGAATAACCCGGTATTACAAGTACCTTCAAAACACATTGGAGATAAAAACTGCCCTTTAGATAGGGCTGAAATAATATTTTGCCTTATAAAGCGGTTTCCTGAAACCGCTCCAAAAACTTTTTTGCCGCGTAAGCTTCTTCCGGACTCACGAAATAAAAATTGATGAATCCCGGTTTCATCGAGATAAATTCTCTTGTCAAAGGGAATATTTTTTAAATCTTTCATAAAAGCTTCCCGTTTCTTTTCATCTCTTTCCTTATAGCGAGTAGTTTTTTTTTCGTGTAATTTTTAATCTTTTAAGGGCATAAAAAATCGTTTGCGGAGTGACTGAAAAATAATCAGCAATTTCCGATAAAAAATAATCCGGATGTTTTTCTACATATTTAGATAACAACTCATCATCTAATTTCTTATAAGCATATTTTCTGCGGATTGGCTTTAAATGTCCTTTTTGCTTTTTTTGCAAGATCCATCGATATATTGTTGCGATACCTACTTGAAAAATATGGCCGGCTGTTTTTTTATCATGATGTTTTTCTATATGTTGTCATACTTTCTCTCGAAGATCTACTGAATAGGCTCTAGGCATTGTTTTATCCTTACTGTTTGTATAAAAAAAGAAGGATAACATATTATCAAATAAAAATTAAAATACTATATACCACTTAGCTAAAGGAGTCATCGGTTTAAATCAATATGAGATAATCTTTGGTTTTTCTCATTTTTCTTCTGATTTTTTTAATATAACGAAAAGGTATTTAAACCAAGATCCTATTTTTTCTAAAATAAACTTTAAACAATATTATGAAGAATCTAAAGACCCGGATGTCAATGAATTTTTTCAGACAAAAGAAAAACAAATTTTTCATACTCCTTTCCAACTAAATCCCTTATTACAAAATATTAAGAACAACAGACAGATAAAAACATTTATCACCGTCCATGATACTATCCCCTTGATTTTCCCTGAATTTAGAAATCCTAAGCACCTTGACTTTGAATTATCCAACTACAAAAAAATCGATGAAATGGACTGGATCTTATGTCCCTCAGAACATACTAAACAGGATCTTATTCAATATTGCAAAGTCGATAAAGAGAAGGTTTTTGTTACCTATAGTGGCGTATCATCTAAACAATTTTATCCCGTTAGTGATTTAAATAAGATTCAATCGATCAAACAAAAATATGCTATTTTAGATACTTCATATTTAATCTATGTTGGAGCAATTGAAGAGAGAAAGAATATTGTGCAACTCATATCCTCCTTTATTGAGCTTATCAAACAAGAAAAAATATCAGATCTGAAACTTGTATTATGCGGATCTGTAAGAGTCGAATACTTATCTGTTTTAAGAGATTTTCATGAATTAATGAAACAATCCAAACCGGATGGAAAAATCATTCATTTGCCTAACATACCGGATGAAGATTTAGTTGTTCTTTATAATGGCGCTTTTGCCTTTGTTAACCTATCACATTATGAAGGCTTCGGATCCCCTACTGTAGAAGCGATGCAATGCCGGACTCCTGTTATTGTATCTAACTCTTCCGCTTTTCCGGAAATTGTTCAGAATGCCGGACTATTGATAGATAAAAATGACTCAGAAGCTTTTTCCCAAGCTATTCTTAGTATATACTCCTCCTCCAAGCGAGATGCTTTAGTAAAAAAAGGTATTAAAAGAGCAAAACAATTTTATTGGGAAAACATGATAGAAAAAACGCATCATGCGTATCAAAAAGCTCTTGATACTTGAAATACATCCTAATCCATATCTATTGACCAAAAAAATCTAATTTCGTATTACTAAAATAATCGACTTAAATAGTAATTTGACATGTCAATCAAAGTTAACTTAGACACCATCCCTTTTTCAAGCGGAGCCAGAACAGGTGTCTATCGATATATATACCACTTAGCTAAAGGACTCATAGAGACAAATCAATGTGATCTATCTTTTGCATTTAGTCACATATCAGATATTTTTTTTGATAAATCAAAAACTTTTTTAAATCAAAACCCGATGTTTTCTAAACATGATCTATTCCAGTATTATGAACATTCCGAAGCAAAGCATGCTGCAGCCCTTTATGAAACGACAAAAAAACAAATTTTCCATTCTCCATTCCATATGCATCCTATATTACAAGACATCAAAAACAATTCTCTGATTAAAGCATTTACAACTATCCATGATGTCATTCCGCTAATTTTCCCCGAATATAGAAATTTCCATCGTCTTAAATATGAATACTTACCCTACCATACGATTGATGAAAATGATTGGATTCTTTGTCCATCAGAAACAACAAAACAGGATGTCATCAACTATTGCAAAGTCGATCAAAACAAAATTTTTATGACCTATAACGGCGTCTCAGATAAAGAATTCTATTTTGTTACAGATAAAAAATACATTCTAAATATCAAAAACAAATATCACATTCCCGATAAACCTTACATAATATATGTTGGAGCCATTGAGGTAAGAAAAAATCTCATTCATCTAATCGAATCTTTTATTAAACTCATTGAACAAGAGAAACATTTAGACTTAAACCTTGTTATATGTGGAATGGTAAGAGGAGAGTATTTGCCTGTTATCAAAAAGTTTCAGGAAATAGCCGGCTCCTCTTTATTTTCTCATAGAATCATTCATTTAAATGATGTCTCAGATGAAGATCTGCCCTCACTCTATAGCGGAGCCTTAGCTTTTACCTGCCTATCACATTATGAGGGTTTTGGTATTCCTATTATCGAAGCAATGCAATGTCAAACACCTACTATTGTATCTAATATACCTGCGTTTCAAGAGGTTGTTCAGAATACCGAAATCTTGGTGCCTACAGATGATCCCGATGCTTTTTCTCAGGCTGTTCTTAACATTTATTCATCTACAAGCTATCGAGATAAACTCATCAAACACGGTTTAAAAAGAGCAAAAGTTTTTTCTTGGGAAAGTGTTATACAAAAAACTCTCGCTGCTTATAAAAGAGCCTTGTCAGAATAAAATACAAAAATGGAAAATATCTTCTTATAGGTAAGAAGTCATTCATGCATGTTGACCTTGAAATCAGTTCCCTAAGTTTAAGTTTAGAAAATAGAACTCATACAACCGGTGTATATCGTTATATTTACGTGCTTATTACCGAGTTATACAGTCTATTACATGATGACCTTACGCTCTTTGTAAACCATCCGATAAAATACCTAAAAAATACTCAAATATACATTAACGATCATCCACTGTTTTCTAAAATTAAGTTCCCTCAAAACATTTCCCAAACAGAGAAAAACCTACCGGAGGGTGTGTATTTTCCCGATAATGGCTCGATTGTTCATTATCCGGGACAAACACTTTACCGCAGGTTCGGTTCGGAAATGAATCAAAATATCAAAACTTTCACGACCGTTCATGATACAATCCCTTTCATTCATCCTGAGTTTTATTCGGCAAAGACGCTTTATTTTCTTATAACCTTTGCTAAAAAACTCTCCTCATATGACTGGTTATTTTGTCCTTCTTATGCTGCCAAAGATGATATTTGTAATTTCACCAAAGCGAATCCTGACCGGGTCTTTGTCATGCATCAAGCTGCATGCCCTAAAACCTTCTATCCGGAGAAAAACAAAGAACTTTTTAATAACCTTAGAGAAGAATACGGTATCCCCGATAAGCCCTATCTAATTTGTATTGGAAGGTTGGAAGACAGAAAAAATACCATTCATATTATGCGTAGTTTTATTAAGCTTATCGAAGAAGAAAAGATTCCTGATCTTAATTTAATTTTCTGCGGTCCCCTAACTAACTTATCGAAAGGAATCTTGCATTTCTATCATGAGCATATTAATAGAACACAACATAAATCTCGTATTATTCATAGTCCTTATATAGACAATAAATATTTAGCTTCTATTTATTCCAATGCCCTCGCAAGTATCTTTTTGCCCATTTATGAAGGCTTTGGGTTCCCTGCATTAGAAAGCATGCAATGTGGAACGCCTATTGTAGCTGCAAATAATTCCGCTATACCCGAGATAGTAGGAGATGCCGGCTTCTTAATTAATGAACATGATGAAGAAGCCTTTTGTGATAGCGTCCTAGCCTTATACCAATCCGAATCTTTAAGAGAAAAGTATATTAAAAAAGGTCTTGAGCAAGCTAAAAAATTCTCTTGGAAACAATATGTAAAAAAAACGCATCAAATCTATAAACTTGCGTTAAGTAGTTGATATGAAAATCGCCTTTGAAATTAGTGAATTATCTAAAAGTCTTCACTCAATAAATAAAAAAACCGGTATCTATCGCTATATATATCAAATTGGGCAGTTGTTAGCCCAAAATCTAACACATAACCTCCTTTTGTTTACCGGTGACCTCGATGATAACCTCGAAGTGATTAATCAATATCTGTCACAACATCCTATTCTAAAAAGTGCCGGCTTCTTGCAATCAGCTCATACCTCTTCGCCCTATCCTGAAGCTGATATTATTCATTACCCGTTAGAGACATTAGCAAGACCTTTTTTGAAATCAAAACCTCTTATCTTTCAAACGATTCATGACACCATTCCCTGTATGTATCCCGAATTGTATACCAAGAAAAGAGCGCATGTAGTCATTAACTTATGCAAACGATTATCTAAATTCGACCGCATCTTTTGCCCTTCTATTTCTACAAAACAAGACCTCTTAACCTTCTCTCAACTAGATCCCGATAAGATTTTTGTTATTCATCATGCCGCCTGCCCTCATATCTTCTATCCTTCTATAAGTGAAGAGCCATTCAATCTTATAAAGAAAAAATATCATCTATTAGATAATCCGTATCTTTTATGTGTTGGCCGTCTTGAAGAGAGAAAAAATATCAGTCATATTTTGCAGACCTTTATTCGTTTGATCGATGAAGAAAAAATTGATGATTTAAACCTTGTACTGGTAGGCCCATTGAATACACTCTCTCATCCTGTGATCTATACGTTTACCAATGAGGTTATAAAAAAAGGATTTCAAAACCGCGTTATTCACATTCCGTTTTTAGAGGATGAATGGATGGCTACGCTGTATTCTCACGCATTAATAAGCCTCTTTTTACCCATTTATGAAGGTTTTGGCCTACCTGCTTTAGAAGCAATGCAATGTGGCTCACCGCTTATTTGCTCCAATAACTCCTCTATTCCTGAAATTGTTGCTGATGCCGGGATATTAATAGATCATGATGATGCTGATCTTTTATGCCATAATATTTTAGATCTGTATCATTCAGATACTAAAAGAAGCTATTACAGAAAAAAAGGGTTAGAGCGATCAAAGCTATTTAATTGGAAAAAATATGTCGAACAAGCGATAGTGGCATATCAATTTGCTTTAGAAAACACACCATGACAATTCTCAAAGCAGCAGGACTTTTTGGCAATCACAAGCAGTCAATAGATCATATGGGACCACTATGTTCCCTATTGAAAATTCCTCTTTTTACCAACGACTTAAAAACCAAACTTATTTTTGAACGTACTTATATTGATATAGATGTGCACCTTCATAAAATGGACTTGGAATCTTTATTTAGAGATTATGATTATTTCTTCTATGCCTTTGAACCCGTACCTCGTTTTAGAGAACTTATTGAACAATCGAAGAAAAAAGATCATTATAATTCCATCTGGCGAAAACCGATTAAACTGGTATTCAACCTCCATGGTTGCTCTGATAAAGGGTATAAAAATCCCCTTTGGTTTGGAGGACCTAAAGGTCATTTAAGTGAGACTGATCTGATCCTATTATATGGTCAGCGTATGTTTGACCTCTTTGAAGAGCGAGGCTATACGAAACATTTTTTAAATTATACTTTCATTGGAAATTATCGTTTTCAATATTATCGAAAGCATCAGGAATATTTCGACTCTTTAGTCTATGATGATATTTTTAAACATTTCACAAAACAACAACCAACTATCTTCTATGCCCCTACTTGGAAAGATAATGAAAATGCTTCTTCCTTTTTCGAAGCAAGTAACTATCTATTAAAGTATATGCCTAAACACTACAATCTCTTAGTAAAATTACATCCCCACTTAACAGCCATTGGTAACAATTATGATCCTACGCCTATTTTTGAATTAATTGACCAATATAAAAATAGCCCCAACATCCTCATACTTCATGATTACCCTCTTATATATCCTCTTTTAAATGCTATTGATATCTATCTGGGTGATGCTTCTTCTATTGGCTATGATTGCTTAGCTTTCAACAAGCCCATGTTCTTTTTAAATCATAATCAGCATGATATTGAACAAAATAAAAGTATATACCTACATCGCTGCGGCACTTCTATTTTACCTGCGGATTTTCAGAGTATCTATCAAATAATAGATCAATCTCTTCTTCATGACTTTGAGAACTTTAATCGAATAAGAAAAGAAACATATGGTTATGCTTTTCATTCTCAAGATTCTGAAGACATAAAAAAAAGCATTCTAAAAGCTTTCAATATGACAACGGGAGAGTGAATATGTATATAATTGACAGCTCTCAACCCTCAAAGAAAGGGATTCCTCATTCAACGATCATTGCCCCACGGTAGATCTAAAAGATAGGAATAGTATACAAAATATGAGAATGAACAAGAATACGAAACAACACTTTAATCGAGGCGCTCTCATCCCAATGCTAAAGCAAAGAATTTTCTCGCTTAATTGTCATAAAACAGTTGGTCTTATTGGTGATAGCTGCGCTTATCTAGATCATATAGCTCCAATATGCGGTCTAATTAACATTCCTCTTATTACCAACTCATTACAAACTAAACTGCTTTGTTCACAATACTATCCGGGTTTGAATTGTCTGTTCAACACAATCAGTTTTCAAGAACTCATTCAAAATTTTGATACCCTTATCTATCCTTTCAAGTGGGACCCTTTATTTTATCATTCTTTTGAGAATTTAAGACAAACCGATCTTTATAATCCCTTATATTCCAAAAAAATGAAGTTAATCTATACCACCCATGGTTCTTCTGATAAAGGTTACAAAAGTGAAACTCTCTGCTTTCATCCACATCTGGATGAGATCGATTTATTACTTACGAATGGCAGTCGAATGCTCGATATCTTCCGTTTTCATAAACGAAACGAACATATAAAAAAAATCGTCCTGACAGGAAATATACGACATGCTTATTATCAACTTCATAAAGCATTTTATGATGTTTTTGTAGAAAAAGAAATTTTTTCATACTTCACAAAAAAACAAACCACTATCCTATATGCCCCTTCTGTTCATGATACAGAATCATCTTCATCGTTATTGGAAGCCCATTCATATATTATCGAGACCCTACCCAAAGACTATAACCTAATAGTAAAACTTCATCCGCTAATTTTCATGAAACCTGATGATAAAAATGCACGGCTTACCAAACAGCTCATTGAAAAATATGCCGGCAATAAACAGATCCTTTTTATCATAAACTGTCCAATAGTCTACGCTCTATTAAATAGAGTAGATGTGTATCTGGGTGATCACTCATCGGTAGGCTATGATGCTCTTACGTTTGACATACCCCTCTACTTTATCAACCATAATCGTTATGACGAACAAGATTTAAGTGCTTTTTTACATCAATGTGGTAGAACCTTTCTTCCTGATGATTGGAATAATATCTATTCTCTTATAGAAAATAATTTGGAAAATGATAAAAGAAACTATCAGGATAAGAGGATGGCAACATATGAATATGCTTATGGAACAAATAATGACCCTAAAACATTAAATGAAAAGCTCAAAAGAAATATAGAGTCTCTACCTTAGAAGATTATGAAAGTCGCAATAAACATTAATGATTTAGGTCTTGGCCAAAGAAGAAAAATTTTTCCAACCGAGATCTTTCGATACGTCGATAACCTACTAAACCTATTAAAAGATCATCCTTTTTTAACTCCTTTATTTTTTGTTAATGATCCTACAGAAAACCTTCTCGATGCCAGACAGTATCTCGTTAGCAACAATATGGTCTCAAATACTTTTTTCCCTCAATGGGAGCATTACCAAAAGTCCAAAACACTTTGTTCAATAGATCCTATTGCTATAAAAGATGTCTCTCTTATTCATTTTCCTTCTACCTGTTTTATTCCCCCGGAAGAATTACATTTAAAACCTTTTCAAAGGACTATCTATACCGTACATGACACTCTTTGCTACCTATATCCTGAATTTTATGACTCTAACACTCTTAAAAGCTCAATAGCATATCTTAAACAACTGAATCGAAATAGTTGGATTCTGTGTCCTTCCGGCTCTGCTAAATATACAATCTGTAATTATTGTGATATCGATCCTGATCGTGTCATCATTAATTCTTATGCTGCTTGTACAAAAACGTTTTATCCCTGCAGCGATCAATCTATTTTCAATAGTTTGAAAACAAAATATAAAATCGGCGATACCCCCTATCTTCTCTGTGTCGGCAGATTGGAAGACAGAAAAAATACACATCATATTATCCGCTCTTTTATTCATCTCATAGAGCAAGAAAAGATCCATGATCTCAATCTCATCTTCTGTGGTGCCATTACCCCTCCATCGGACTCTATCTTCCATACCTATAATCAATATATCCTTGAAAGAGGTTATCAGGATCGGGTTACCCATATTCCATTTATTGAAAACAAGTATTTGGCCACTATTTATTCCAATGCCTTAGCCTCTGTTTTTTTACCTATCTATGAAGATTTTGGACTTCCCGCTCTAGAAGCCATGCAATGTGCTACACCCCTCATAACCGCTCATAACTCATCTATTCCTGAAGTAGTTGGTGATGCCGGCATCATGATAGATAACAATGATCAAGATGCTTTTGCACAAAAAGTGTTATCTCTTTATCACTCTGATAAACTAAGACAGTCATATATTAAAAAGGGATTAGAAAGAGCGAAGTTATTTAGCCGGGATAAGCATTTCCGAAAACTTCTTCATACCTATCAACAAGCATTGAATGCATAAAATTTTAAGATATCTATACCTATATAGTATTTTAATTTTTATTTGATAATATGTTATCCTTCTTTTTTTATACAAACAGTAAGGACAAAACAATGCCTAGAGCCTATTCAGTAGATCTTCGAGAGAAAGTATGACAACATATAGAAAAACATCATGATAAAAAAACAGCCGGCCATATTTTTCAAGTAGATATCGCAACAATATATCGATGGATCTTGCAAAAAAAGCAAAAAGGACATTTAAAGCCAATCCGCAGAAAATATGCTTATAAGAAATTAGATGATGAGTTGTTATCTAAATATGTAGAAAAACATCCGGATTATTTTTTATCGGAAATTGCTGATTATTTTTCAGTCACTCCGCAAACGATTTTTTATGCCCTTAAAAGATTAAAAATTACACGAAAAAAAAAAACTACTCGCTATAAGGAAAGAGATGAAAAGAAACGGGAAGCTTTTATGAAAGATTTAAAAAATATTCCCTTTGACAAGAGAATTTATCTCGATGAAACCGGGATTCATCAATTTTTATTTCGTGAGTCCGGAAGAAGCTTACGCGGCAAAAGAGTTTTTGGAGCGGTTTCAGGAAACCGCTTTATAAGGCAAAATATTATTTCAGCCCTATCTAAAGGGCAGTTTTTATCTCCAATGTGTTTTGAAGGTACTTGTAATACCGGGTTATTCAATATTTGGCTTAAGGAAGTTTTGACTCCTCAGCTTACACCCGGTAGTGTTCTTATTCTTGACAATGCCGGTTTTCACAAGTCAGCGGAAAGCAGGAAAACAGTAGAATCTGCCGGTTGTAAGCTTATGTTTCTTCCTCCATATTCTCCGGACTTAAATCCTATAGAAAAATATTGGGCTAATATGAAAAATAAAGTTAGAGAGATATTACGAAAAGTTACGAATTTTAAATTCGCCATTGATCAAGCAATCTTATCAATGTAAAATTAAATGACTATACATTTGAAAAAAAAATGTCATTAACTCATATTACACTTTTCGAAAAAGCATTTAAAAAATTGAACAGGTAATGCACTAAATGCCACAAATTAATGCTGTTGGACTTCTTCAAGAAGCGGCTCAGTTAATCGATCATATTGCCCCTCTATCTGCTATCATGAGGATACCGCTTTTAAGTAATGAAATTAGTGTCAAACTAACTTACGAGAAATATTACCCTGATCTCAGTATATTATTTACTAAGTGGGATCCCTCCTATTTATATCAAAATTTCTCGGCTGTTTTTTATCCGTTCCCCCTTAATCTTCCTTTAAAAAAATCCATTCAAAATGTCATCGCTACACCTTCTAAAAAAGAGACGAAACCTTTTAAGCTTATCTATCATCTTCATGGATGTTCCGATAAAGGATACTGCCAATCTTGGGATGGTAAAATAAATCATATCCTCGATGCCGATCTTATCTTGCTATATGGCCAAAGTATGGTCGATCTTTTCAAAAATAGAGGTATGTTATCCAAATTAAAACAATATGCCTTAGTCGGTAACTATCGTTATGCTTATTATCTGAAGCATAAAAAATTCTATGATGAGCTTGTAGACTTTGAAATATTTAATCGTTTTGCAGAAAAGCAATACACTATTATTTACGCCCCTTCATGGAAAGATATTGAAAATTCTTCTTCCTTTGATGAGGCTTATCAATATGTACTTCATAATGTACCTAAACAGTATAATTTGCTTGTAAAACTCCACCCTTTAATGGCTCAGAAAAGAAAGGGTTATGATCCCAATCCTATCTTTGATATTTTAAAACAATATCTCTATAAACCTAATCTTGTCATTCTACCGGATTATCCTCTCGTCTACCCTCTTTTAGAAAAAGCCGATATCTATCTTGGAGACCTCTCCAGTATTGGTTACGACTTTTTGAATTTCAATAAACCCATGTTCTTTTTGAACCATAACCGATATGATATTTCAAAAGACAAAAGTATTAACCTATATCAAACCGGTATAACGATAGAGCCTGAACAATTCTCTCAGCTCTATGAGGTTATCGATGAACATCTGGCTGATGATAAAGACCAATTCTCTAAAGTACGAGGTGAAATGGTGACCTATGCTTTTGGCAAACTGCAGTCTATATCAGAAATAAGAACACAAATTGAAAGCTTAATTTAAACATGCCTTTAACAGACGCTGTTAGCTTTAACTCTGTCCCCCTTCAGGGATTTGATCATCTGGCCAGTTTTTGTGCTTTTCTTAACATCCCGCTATTAACAGATAACCTTCATTCAAAGTTAATAGCAGAAAGATTGTATCCTGATCTTCATTGTCACCTTCAGGAACTTAATCTCTACGATCTTATCACAGAATACGACACCTTTATCCATACTTTTGAATTTCAAAATACCTTTGATGATTTTTATAAAGAGGTGAAGAAATCAAACCCGGCATCATCTATTTTAAATAAAAAGATCCGTCATATCCATATGCAACATGGTTGCTCTGATAAAGGTTACCTTTCGGAAGGAAGAGGTCACCTTCATATAACCCATGCGGATTTGGTTTTGTCTTCCGGGCAACGGATGATAGACCTGTATAAAGACATTGGCATCCTTCCTAAAATAAAATCCCTCATATGTACGGGAAACGTGCGCTATCAGTATTATTTACAACATAAAGATTTCTACGATACCTTAATAAATGATGAAATACTCTTAAGCTTCAAAGAAAAAAAACCCATCATACTATATGCTCCCAGCTTCGATGATGATGAAAACTCATCGTCGTTTAACATAATAGCACCTATTCTTTTAGAAAAGTTACCCGACACCTACAACCTTATCATTAAGCTTCATCCGTACCTAACACAACCTCATAAAGGTTATCGCCCTGATAGATTAAAGGCACTTTTAAAAAGGTACGAAAAGCAATCTAATCTTGTTATTCTTCCTAACTATCCTCTTGTCTACCCTATATTAAATGCTACTGATATCTTTTTAGGAGATTTTTCTTCGGTTGGTTATGATTGTCTGGCATTTGATATTCCTATGTATTTTTTTAACCATAATGATTTAAATATTAAAACTGATAAGAGTGCTTACCTCCATCGATGTGGACTAAGTCTTCTGCCAAAAGATTTTCCCCATCTCTATTCAATAATAGATAAAACGCTTCAAGACAATCTCCGAATATTTAAAAAAAAAAGACAAGAGACTTATTCGTATGCTTTTGCAAAAGATATCGACCTTAAAAAAAATCTTGATAAAGCCCTTATTGATCTAAATGCAGTTGACTAATGATTTCTTTTTGAAGAGCTTGAATTTCTTGAAAAGAGGTCTCCATCTTCTTGATACAAAGGATCTCAGAAGTTGTGGCATCCTCAAAAAAAAGGATCTCGCTATTTTTAGAGTCCATTAGCTCTCTTCTTAATACCAATTGTGAGCACCTTTCTAAATACCGGGCTAAAACATAAGCCATATGAAAAGTCTCACTCTTTTCATTGCTAAGCATTTCCTTTAGTAATACCAAAGCCTTTTCATCAGGTGTTTTAGTTTTTTCCTTTTTTGATTTTGGTTTAAACTTTCCTTTCCAAATACCCCAGGCTTTTTTTAGTTTTTTTTCCTTTTTAAGCCTATCAAAACATTCTGAACAAAAATCCTTTCTCTCAACATATTCTATCTTACCCTTAAGAATAGAGACAATTTCCATTCCATCAGTAAAAACCTCTTTATTTCCTGAACAAACGGGTGATCTACCCGGTATTTTTCCTTGAAAAGCGTGCATAATTTCCTCCTATGCCTTAGAGGCATACAGTATGAAAACTACCGGTTTTTTGTCGAGCAACACATCGTTCTTATCCCACTCATTAATTTTTTTTGTCATCACAAATTGATCCGGCATGGTTAAATTGCAAGCAACAGAAAACAATGTATCCGGACTTAACGTCTCTATAGCCGCTTGATGCATATGGGTATTTCTATAGGGAGCTTCAATAAAGATTTCTGAAGACTTAAATTGTTTAGATTTCTTTTCCAATTGTTTTAGAGCCTTTTCTCTTTCATTAGGATACCTGGGCAAATATCCGTTAAAACTAAAACGCTGGCCGGGAAGTCCGGATAAAAGTAATGAGAGATAGATAGAAGAGGGGCCAACAAAGGCCGATACCTTTATATTTTTTTTATAGGCCTTTTGTACTAGTTGATCACCCGGATCAGCGATACATGGTAATCCGGCATCTGAGACAAACCCCCAGGTTTCTCCCGATTCCATTGGCTCTAATAAAAAATCGAGATCACTAAATGGGGTATGTTCATTTAATATCGCTAAAGTTATCTGATAAGGCGGTTTTTTAGTTTGAAATCGATTTAAATAAGAACGTCCTTTTTGGGGGCTTTCTGCTATTAACCCATCAATTTCTTTTAAAGCTTGATCAACACTTTGAGGTAAAAAATCTCTATGATCCTTAACCTTTCCCAATAAATTAGGTAATAAAAATAGAGCTCCTTTTTCTTTACTCATGAAACTATTCCTATTTTAGCGATCTGAATGCAGAGAAGCTCTGATACAGCTCTTGGATTGCTCATGATTTCTCTGGATTGCACTTCTATTTCATGAATACGCATAAGCGCTTGTTTCAAATTAGCATGACTATAGATCTCTGCTAACTGCAAATTTTTTATAAAAAATTTTCCTCTCTGCTTAGGAAGACTCTGCTCAATTTCTTGATAACTCTTGCCTTCTTCTTTTAAGGAAAGCAATTGATAGCTATTTTGAAATTGATGCCTTAAGGTGGCAACAAAAACGGGTAAGACTAATCCTTGATTGAAAAGATAATCCACTACTTTTAAAGCTTTTGCCAATGCACCTTCGAGCAAATAATTGCCTACTTTCCAAACCGTGTCATGTAATGCTATTGAAGATAATACTTTCACATCTTCGATCGTAATATCAATACGCGCATTTACATAACAAATTAATTTTTCTATTTCTCCGGATATAAGCCCTTGAGTAGGCCCTATTCGTTTGACTAATTGCATAGCTGTAGCATAAGTCATATTTTTTTTTGCAGATCGAACAGATTGTTCAATCCATTTAGCTAAACGCTCTTCTTTTTCCCATGGCTTTTCTTGTAATAAGTCTAAGATAACCCCGGCTTTTTCAGCTTTTTTAAAAAAAAGATGCTGATCTCTTTCCCGACAAGTCAAGATCAAGCGAATACCCGGGTTTGGATGGTCTAAAAAGCGAGCTAGGGCATCCAAAATAGGTTTCTTCAATTTATGAATTTGATGAATAATAACGATTTCTTTGTCAGTAAATAAAGACATCCCAAATAAATAAGTTTCTAAAGTGGCAAGAGAAACATCCTCACCTAACAAAACCTTCGGCTGACCTAAATCAGATAGAGTTACAATGTGCTTTACCAACAATCGGCAAGTGAAGTCTTCTTTATCACAAATAAGATAAAGATCCATAAGATGCTGTTTAGAGGACTCTCTTAGATGACTTTCAAAGGATTTGATATTTGTATATTTCATTAATTATCTCTTAGTAATATCTATGAACAATTTTTTGAGCTATCATTTCAAGATTGTCTGTATTAAAAGGAAGTGGTGATAGATCTTCTAAAGCACTTTCCAAGAGATTTTCTGCCGTTATTTTAGCCTCTTTAACACTCATTAGATTAACAAATGTTATTTTATCATTCATTTGATCAGAACAAATCGACTTACCCAGCACTTCTTTTTTAGAAGTGGCGTCTAAAATATCATCTACTATTTGAAAAGCAAGACCTATCTTACTACCAAAGCTCTCTAAGATTTTTTCTTCTTTTTTGGAAGCATTAGCAATGATAGCACCAAATAAAAGGCTGGCAATAAACATAGCGCCCGTCTTATATGCATGAATGGTTCTCAATGTCTTCATATCGATTTTTTCTTTCATAGCTAAGAGATCAAGAGATTGCCCTAATACCATGCCATCGCCTCCGGAAAGAGATGCTAAGACTTCTATTAATCGAACTTTTTGATCATTAGAAATACCGGAAGATTTAGCTATCACTAAAAATGCATGAGTTAAAAGATAATCTCCTGCTAATACAGCTTGACCTTCGGAAAAAGCTTTATGCACCGAAGGTCTACCACGACGCCAATCATCATCATCCATACATGGAAGATCATCATGAATCAAGGAATAAGTATGAATCATTTCAAGAGCACAGGCAGAGTCTATTGCATTAAATACCTCTTTACCTAACATTTGAGCCGTTACAAGACAGATTAGCGGTCGTAATCTTTTGCCTTTTGCTAAAAGAGCATAACGCACAACTTGATACAAAAGATTTTCCTTGTCCAAGGAAACCGGTATCAAAGCTTTTAGTCGCCCTTCAATAAGGCTCATTTGTTCTTTAAGGTCATTAAATAGTGTCTGCATAAGCTCTAGGTCTACCAATACAAATATAATCAAAACCAATCATTGCCATCTCTTTAGGAGAATACTGATTTCTTCCATCAAAAAAAGCACGGCCTTGCATATTTTTTAGAATCGATTCAAAATCAATAACTCGAAATTGTTTCCATTCGGTTAAAAGAATGATAGCCTGAGCACCTTTTGCCGCCTCAATTTCACTCTTACACCATGAAATTAATGACTTATGATGTTTTAAAAGTGCTTTGGCATTTTCCATTGCGATTGGATCATAAACCTGAAATTTAGCTCCTAAGCAAATAAGATCCTCAATTAAAATAAGAGAAGGCGCTTGTCTCATATCATCCGTATCCGGTTTAAAAGACAGACCCCATAGAGCAAACACTTTATTCTCTATACTCTCTTTTGAAAAGTAGTATTCCAAAATCTTTTTTCCCAATACATGCTTCTGTCTTTTATTCACATCTTCAATGGCATTAAGCATCATAGTCGGATAATTCAGATTCCTGGCTGTTCCTCTTAAGGCTGTAATATCTTTTGGAAAACACGACCCTCCATAACCAACTCCCGGATAAAGAAATTGATATCCGATCCTTTTATCTGCACCAACTGCCCGTCTAACTTGAGTCACATCTGCGTCCAATAATTCACACAACCCTGCAATTTCGTTCATAAAGGAAATACGAGAAGCCAGCATGGCATTAGCAGCGTACTTTGTCATTTCAGCCGAGACCACATCCATCACTAATATGCGTTCATTACTCAAATTAAAGGGAGCATATAACTCTTTCAAAAGCGCTGCAACACGCACATCATCCACTCCGATAACAATACGATCCGGCTTCATAAAATCTTGAATAGCGTTTCCTTCTTTCAAAAATTCCGGGTTAGAAGCCACATCAAATTCCACCGACACCTTACGTTCGAAAAGGACTTGTGAAATAATCGCCTTAACTTGTTTACCGGTACCAACAGGAACTGTGGATTTGTTAACGATAAAATGATACTCATTCATGTGTTCAGCAATAGAAGCCACTGCCGCTCGAACATATTTTAAATCGGCTATATCTTCCTCTGACGGAGGCGTTGAAACAGCAATAAAACAAGCAACGGAGTTGGAAACACCCTCTGCATAACTCGTTGTGAAATGAAGACGTTTGTTTTCAACATTACGTTTTACAAGCTCTTCTAATCCCGGTTCATAAATGGGAATCTTTCCCTTCTTGAGCTTATTAATTTTATCTTTGTCAATATCAAGACAAATAACGCGATGGCCCATCTCTGCAAAACAGGTACCGGTAACAAGGCCGACATAACCTGTTCCTACAATTAATATGTTCATCGCATTAGTTCTCCCAATCTAAAATCACTTTTCCGGATTCACCTGACATCATAGTATGAAATCCTTTTTCAAATTCTTCCGCAGGAAAACGATGCGTAATCACCGGTGTGACATCCAGACCGCTTTGTAACATACTAACCATCTTATACCAGGTTTCAAAAATTTCTCTACCATATATCCCTTTTAAGAAAAGTCCTTTAAAAATGACATGATGCCAGTTAATCGAAACATCTGTGGTAGGAATACCTAATAAAGCAATTTTAGCTCCATGCATAGAAACTTCAAAAATAGATTGTAACGCTTCAGGGCTACCTGACATTTCCATGATCACATCGAATCCGACAACCATCTTTTGTTGTTTAACAATGAAAGGCAGAGACGTTTGCTTAATATTAATAGCCGCTGTGGCGCCCATTTTTTCGGCCAAATCTAATCGATAATCATTAATATCTGTTACAATAACTCGGCGAGCTCCTACATGTTTAGCTATAGCGGCGGCCATAAGTCCTATCGGTCCGGACCCTGTAATCAATACATCTTCACCTACTAAGTCAAAAGATAGGGCCGTATGTACAGCATTTCCTAAAGGATCAAGAAAAGCACCAACCTCATCAGATATTTCATCCGGAAGAGGAAACGTATTTTCGGCAGGTATTGCAACATACTTTGCAAAACCGCCGTTACAGAGTATACCAACCCCAATAGTGTGCACACAAAGATGCCTGGTACCACCACGACAATTTCGACAATATCCACAGGTAATATGACCTTCAACCGAAACTCTTTGCCCTACTTTGAATCCTTTGACTTGAGATCCCGCTTCAGCAATTTCACCCATAAATTCATGTCCGATAGTCACCGGAACTTTAACAGCTTTCTGAGACCATTCATCCCACTTGTAGATATGTACATCCGTTCCACAAATAGAAGCCTTTTTTACTTTGATCAGAACTTCGTTAGGTTTATGTTTAGGTATTGGAACATCTTCCATCCATAAACCTTCTTCTGCTCTTCTTTTGACTATTGCCTTCATAAATATTAAACCATTCACTTTGTAAATAAATTATAAATCCGGTTGCTTATTTGATTACCTCCATCTCACGACCTACTATTGAAAATGCTTCTACAGCTTTATCTATATCCTCTTTGCTATGAGCGGCTGATATTTGAGTTCTGATACGCGCTTGATCTTTTGGCACAACAGGATAGGAAAAACTAATGACATAGATTCCGTGTTTTAATAAACGATCCGCCATTTCGCCCGCAACTTTCGCATCCCCTAACATAACCGGAATAATAGGGTGGTCACCGGAGACCAGGGTAAAACCTAAATCTGTCATTTTTTTTCTAAAATAGGCACTATTTTCTTTTAACTTCTCTCTTAATTCGGAAGATTGCTCTAAAAGATCCAAAACGCTTAATGAAGCTTTCGCTATACTTGGTGATAAGGTATTAGAAAAAAGATAAGGCCTTGAACGTTGTCTAAGCCAATCGATTATTTCTTTTCTACCGGAAGTATAACCACCGGAAGCTCCACCCATAGCTTTACCTAAGGTTCCCGTAATGATATCAATCCGACCTAAAACCCCACAATATTCATGTGTTCCCTTGCCATTTTCTCCCATAAAGCCAACAGCATGTGAATCATCGATAGCAACCAATGCATGATACTTATCTGCCAAATCACAAACTGCATGCAAATCTGCTAAGATGCCGTCCATAGAAAAGACACCATCCGTTATAATTAGCTTATAATGGCAACCTTCTGCTTCTTTTAACTGCTCTTCCAAGTTTTGCATGTTATTATTTTTATAACGAAAACGCTTGGCTTTACATAAGCGAACACCATCGATAATACTTGCATGATTTAATTCATCACTTATGACAGCATCATCCGGGCCTAAAATCGTTTCAAAAAGCCCGCCATTTGCATCGAAACATGAAGAATATAAAATTGTATCTTCTGTACCCAGAAAATGGGTTAAGCGAGCTTCCAGTTCTTTATGAACTTTCGTTGTACCACAAATAAAACGAACGGAGGAGAGACCAAAACCATATTCATCTAATCCTTTTTTTGCCGCTTCAATAATCGCAGGATGGTTTCCTAAGCCTAAATAATTATTAGCGCAAAAATTTAATACGTGACTGCCGTCTTGAAGAGAGATATCAGCGCCTTGTGGAGAAGTGATAATGCGCTCATCTTTAAACAATCCGGAATTTTTTAACTCGCTGATTTTATTGATTAGTTCGCTCAAAAAACCCTTATCCATAATTCCTCCAATTTTTTACCTTAATTTACCTACCCAACCTAACTTAGTTCGTAAAGTTGAGAAATAATCGTGTCGATGTAAACTAACTATTCTAAAATTCTGCTCATGACGTCGTATTGTAAATACATCCCCGGTATTCATTGAAAAATGTGAAATACCGTCCGTTACAATTTTCACCGGTTCGTAAGGACTCAGATATTGAATCTGAATCTCTTGATCGGGCGATAAAACTATAGGCCTATTAGAAATAGTATGTGGACAAATAGGAGTAAGAACAAACGCTTGAAGTTTCGGAATTAGGATTGGACCTCCTGAAGCAAGAGAATAGGCCGTCGATCCATTTGGAGTTGCCATAATAATACCGTCAGCTTCAAAAGTATTAACACGCACACCATTGACGCGAATCGCTAATTCTACCAAGCCGGGATTTTGAGAACGGTGAATCACCAGATCATTAATGGCAAAGCACTTTTCATCATTAATACAACCCTGCATCATGATACGTTCTTCAATCTTGTATTTCCTTTCCAAAAGGTCTTGTAAGCTAGGATAAATATCCGCTACCGGAATGTCCGCCATAAAACCTAAATGACCTAAATTAATACCGATTATGGGAATATCTAAAGCAATATATTTATGTTTTAATCTTAAAATCGTGCCGTCTCCACCCATAGAAATCATAAAATCGATGGTTTTGGGATCAATGCTTGATAGCGGAGCCACGTTGAATAGTTCAGCATTTTCATCACTAACAACAACTGTTACATTTCGTTTATTTAAAAACTCAATAATACCAAATGCTAAGCGCTTGGTTGTTTCTTTATTAATTCTTGGGAAAAGTGCAATTTTCATAATAAAGCTCTTGCTACATAAAGTTTATTAAAAGAAAAATGATGAACAATTCGCTGAGTGATTTGATCCGCATTTAATCCTAGTTCTTTCCATAATTCCCTATACCCGCCTTGTTCTACGAACACATCAGGAACTCCAAAATTTAAAACACGTATGTGACCTAAACTTTTTTGCATCAGAAAATGGTTAAATATAGCACCCAAACCACCTCTGAGAGAATGTTCTTCAATCGTAATAATACAAGTATGTGTCTTTAAAAGTTGGACAAATAAATTATCATCTAAAGGTTTGATAAAAACAGGATCTATTACAGTCGCGTACATACCAAATTTTTCCAGCTTTTCTCTTACCTCTAAAGCAACCCGGCACATATGCCCCAATCCGATAATAAGTACATCTTGTCCCTCCGTCAATATCTCTGCTGTTCCAAGCTCTCTGTTTAGAAGAGGTTGATCATATTCTTCTGTAGGCCTATTTGGGTAGCGAATAGCGGTAGGTTGATTCCAGGAAAAAGCTGAGTTTAATAACTCTTTTAGTACATGGCCATCTCGAGGTTGAGTAATAACCATATTCGGCATGACATTCAAAAAAGCAATGTCATAGATACCATTATGTGTTGATCCGTCAGGACCGGCAAGACCGGCACGATCTATGCAAAAAAGAACAGGGAGATCTTGCAGACATACATCATGAAAAAGGTTATCAAAAGCTCTTTGTAAAAATGTAGCATAAATTGAAACGACTACTTTTACTTTTCCGCCAAAAGCCATTCCGCCACAAAAAGTCACAGAATGAGCTTCAGCAATTCCTACATCCAAACAACGACCGGGATATTTCTCCATAAAAGCGTCTAAACAAGAGCCGTATGACATAGCAGGAGTTACGGCAATAACATTCGGATCATTATCGGCCATCTTTAAAAGGTGGCGTCCGAAAATCTTTGGAAAGGTTGGCCTGGTTGACGTTGCGGGTAAAAATTTACCTGAATCTTTATTAAAAGGTTTTGCTCCATGATGCGTAATAGGGTTGAGCATCGCTTCAGGCATTCCCTTACCTTTAGTCGTCAATACATGTAAAATAACAGGCTTATTATTATCTTTCAAAGCCTCTAAGACTTGAATCATCTTTTTGATATCATGCCCGTCAATAGGACCTATATAAGTCACACCGTATTGTTCAAAAAATGCTGCAGGACTTACTAGATTCTTAATGGATTCTGTGACTTTTTGCCCATGTTTTGCTAATTGAGGGCCATAACAAGGGACCCTGGAAATAACATTTTCAAACTCTTGATACAATTTGTTAGCTGTTGGATTATTCAAAAAACGGCTGAGTATATTGGTAATAGCCCCTACATTTTTAGAAATAGACATCGCATTATCATTTAAAATGATAGTAAAACGCTTTAGATTCTTTGGAATGTTATTGAGAGCCTCCAGGACCATGCCACATGTAAAGGCAGCATCACCGATAATAGGTAAAATATGTTCTGTGTCATTTTGCAAGTCGCGATTTTTTGCCATCCCTAATGCTAAAGATAACGCCGTACCCGCATGACCGGCATAAAAATGATCATGATTTGACTCGTTAGGATTGGCAAAGCCACATAACCCTTTATACTTCCGAATTTGATTAAAACGGTTATTTCTACCGGTTAAAATTTTGTGGGTATATGTTTGATGACTGACATCAAAAAGAAATCGGTCAAGCGGTGAATGGAATACCTTGTGTAGAGAAACGGTTAATTCTACCACTCCTAAATTTGAAGCCAAATGGCCCCCATTAACTGAAAGAACTTCGATAATACGATTTCGAATTTCACCGGCTAAATCAATAAGGCTAGCAACTGAAAAATTTTTTATGTCCTGTGGACTTTTTATTTTAGATAGCAAGTAAGTTGTTTTCATGAACTTAAGCCTCTGAATCGGACGAATGAGAGTTTTTTGGCGGCTGATCAGGGTTAAAATCTTGGGTTACAGGTTTTCCGGCTTCATCCAAAGCGAGTTCTTTATTGCGATTTTTTATTAACATTTCAATCCTTTTTTCGGCATTTAAAAGTCTATGATTACAACTCAAAATTAAAGCATCGGCTTCTTCATATAATTTCAAAGAATCATCCAGCCCTAATTCTCCTGAATTAATTAGTTCCAATATTTCTTCAAGTCTAGAAAAGATTTTCTCAAAGCTTTGTTTATCATTTTCTTTATTCAAGCCTTATTCCTTGTTTACTTACAGTTTCACTTCTTCTATTTTTGCTAATATGTCACCATCTGATAATTGAATACAAACCACTTGCCTTCGAATAAGATCTCTTGCCGAGACGATAACCGAATCTTTCTTTTCATCAAAGAGAATACTATATCCCTTTTTCAAGAGATTTTTTGGATCGATAGAGGTTAAATGTGCAACTAAACGCTTCAATTTCTCTTGATCATTATTCAACTTTCTTACAAGTGTCCTATCTAAATAATCCGTTTTTTTCAGAATTTCTTCATTATAGAGAACCATCTTGTGTTTCATTTTATTTCGGATATTTTTTTCCCATTGCAACAATTCTTTTCTAAGAGAAAAGACCCGTTTTAAAGGGTTCAAAACCTCTTTTTGCTTTTTCAGCATATCAAGCTGCAATCGCAATGTCGTGATTCGATTCGTCAGAGCTCCATCTAAACGATTCTGCATCTCATCCATACTCTGAAAGTAAGACCCCAAAAGAGCATATGGAGAAGTAAATAACGGCTGTCTTAAAACACCTTTTAATCGATGAGAATCTTTTTTTACTAAATGTGTCAGCGTTTGACTCAACCTTTGATGATATTCAAAAAGAAGTTCCAGATACCTCTTTTTTTCTGTTACAACTATTTCTGCAGCAGCTGAAGGTGTCGGTGCTCTAATATCCGCAACCATATCTGAGATAGAGAAATCCGTTTCATGCCCTACAGCCGAAATAATAGGTATCTCACTTTTAAAAACACTTTCTGCTACAATTTCTTCATTAAAAGGCCGAAGATCTTCTATGCTTCCTCCACCTCGACCAATAATAATGACATCAACTAATTGATAACGGTTAAATTCATCAATTGCCTTTGCAATCTCACCTCCGGCTCCTTGTCCTTGTACGCGTACGGGATTTAAAATAAGGTGAATACCACTATATCTACGCTCTAATACATGCACGATATCCTGAATGACAGCGCCGGTGGGGCTCGTCACAACCCCTATACGTTTAGGGAAAAGAGGGAGCGTCTTTTTATGGACCGGATCAAACCAACCTTTTTGTTTTAATTTTTCTTTTAGTTTTTCAAATTGAATAAGCAACTCACCAAAACCTGCAAACTGCAAATTTCTGGCAATAATCTGATAATTCCCTCTTTTTGGATAAACATTTATTTCACCTTTGATGATCACTTTATCGCCATTTTTCGGTTGATTCTTCAACCAAGTATTCTCCCCTCGAAACATCACAACGGAAATTTGCGCATGTGTATCTTTTAAAGAAAAATAATAGTGACCGGAAGATTGTTTTGTAAAATTAGTAATTTCACCTTGCACACAGATAAATGAAAAATTAGTTTCTAAATGATATTTGATAGCCTGTGTCAGCTGAAAAACAGATAATATCAATGAATCTTGTTTCATAAATCCTCTATAAAATGTCTAAATTTACAATTATCTTCAAAAAACATTAAACCAAATAACTTATCATGATAATAAGATTAACTCTTCAAAACAAACTTTTTTATTTAGATCTCTATCTTTTTTGATAAAATAGGTTGAAATTCTACGCATGCAAGGGTATCATATTTATCTTTAAACGATGGTTAGTTTTTATTGACATGCAAAGAATGCAAATCATTACAGGTAACTGGAAGATGTATAAAACTATTGAGGAAACTCTTACTTTTGTGCAGCAGTTAATCCCTATGCTTGATGCCTGTTATCAAGAAATATTTTTAGCAACGCCTTTTACTGCCCTCTCTGCTGCTGCAATAGCCGCTAACGGCAGCCCTTTAATTATTGGAGCGCAAAATATGCATGAAAAGGAACAGGGTGCCTACACCGGTGAGATTTCCCCTTTAATGCTTAATGACGCAGGAGCTAAGTTCGTCCTCATTGGACATTCAGAGAGAAGATACTATTTTAATGAGACCGATGATCTCATCAATGCTAAATTGAAAACTGCATTATTAAACGGGCTTACTCCGACTTTTTGTATAGGAGAATCACTTGAAGATTTTGAAGCGAAGCGAACACATGATATATTGGCTTCTCAATTAACTAATGGATTAAAAAATTTTTCTAAAGAAGAAATTGCTAATATCATTTTAGCATATGAGCCCGTATGGGCTATTGGCACAGGAAAAACGGCGACAGCAGATATCGCTCAAACGGCCCATAAATTTTGCCGTGAGTTCGTTGCCAAAAACTGGGACCAAGAGGTTGCTGATCATTTGACTATTCAATATGGCGGTTCAGTTAAACCTGATAATATTAAAGAATTACTTGATGAAGATGATATCGATGGAGCTCTTATTGGAGGAGCCTCATTAGATATTGACTCTTTTAAATTGATTATTAATAACTTAAAGGAATCTTGAATGACCTTTATTTATTTTTCGAGCCTTATTATTTTTATACTTTTATGTATTCTTCTCTGTTTTGTCATTCTCCTTCAAGAGAGCAAAAGCATGGGAATGGGAGCCTCCTTTGGAGGAGACAGCTCTGATTCCTTATTTGGTACAGCGACAGCGGATATTTTAAAAAAATTCACCGCATGGCTGGCTTTTGCCTTTTTAATTGCTTGTGTCTTCTTATCTTCTTGGACAGCGGCAATGGGTAGAGTTACAACAAAATCAGCAACTGTTGCCATTGAAGAATCAATCACTTTGCCGGAATAAAGGTCTCGTTGTTTTATGATATTAGAACTTGCCTATTATGATGATCCTTTCCTAAGAAAGAAGGCTCTGCCGGTAGACGAAATCACCGATGATGTCAGAGAGTTTATAGCCAATTTGATAGAGACTATGCAGAACTTTTCAAATGGCATTGGATTAGCTGCCACTCAAGTAAAAAGTTTATATCGAATTTTTGTTATTTGCCCTCTAACAGAAAATGTTGAGGGTAAGACACATATAGGGCATCCTGAGGTTTTTATTAATCCTGTTCTTTCTGAACCCGAAGAAAAAACTGAAGTAATTACAGAAGGATGTCTTTCATTTCCGGGGCTTTATGTCCCTATTCAAAGACCCTTAGCCATTACGGTTGAAGCTCAAGATCCGGAAGGCAATTCCTTCAAAAAAAGATTTACAGGCTATGTTGCCAGACAAATCATGCATGAGAACGATCATTTAAATGGTGTTCTATATATTGATAGGTTAAAAATTAAAGAACGTCAATCGATTGAATCCAAGCTAGCCGCCATAAAAAAACAGTTTAGAAAGTAATTTTTTTAAATATTAATCTCTAAAAATCAATTACCCGAATATTATACTTCGCCCTTTCAACATCGAAGTGCAACAAACCGCTACAAATTAAACTTGTCTGAAGGTGGTAAAAAATCTCCTATGGTAAACGTAAGAAAACCAAGGAGGAAAGATGCCAAACGGCTACCGTCACTTAAACAAAGACAAGAGATGCCAATTGTATACCTTAATAAGAAGAGGAGATCCTATCACCTTAATTTCCAATGAGTTAAACGTAAATCGATCGACTGTTTATCGCGAGCTAAAACGAAATTGTGGAAAGCGTGGATATCGGTATCAACAGGCTCAAGAGAAGGCTTTAAAGAGACGAGGCTCAAAAACTCAACAACGAAAGATGAGCAGTGTAATGATTGCCATTATCGAAGAGAAGTTAAGCGTGCAGTGGAGCCCCGATCAAATATCGGGATGGCTGAAGAAGAAAGGGTATCAAGAAGCTGTAAGCCATGAGACAATCTATAACTATGTTTGGGAGGACAAAAAAAGAGGAGGCTTGTTGTATAAACACCTTAGACATAGTGGGAAGAAATATAACAAGCGAGGTAAAAATAGGGCCGGACGAGGATGTATTCCCGGACGGACAGATATTTCTGAAAGGCCTGATATCGTAGAGAAGAAAACTCGTTTAGGCGATTGGGAACTAGATACAATCATAGGAACAGAAGGGAGCGGAGTCATTGTCTCAATGGTCGAAAGAGTCTCAAAGCTAACAAAACCGGAAAAAGTCTCGCGTAAAACCGCTGAGGAAGTAAAGGATGCGCTAGTAAACAGGTTAAGACCGGTCCAAAAATTTGTCATGACATTAACTGCTGACAACGGGAAAGAATTTACTTACCATAAACAAGTGAGCCAATTACTTGAGACAAGTTTTTACTTTGCTACCCCCTATCATTCGTGGGAGAGAGGGCTGAACGAGCATACGAATGGACTCGTTCGACAATATCTCCCTAAAAATAAACGGTTTGATGAAGTCTCAGCAGGTAATTTAAAAAAGATTGAGAACTTGCTTAACAATAGACCCCGAAAAGTGTTAAACTTTTCAACACCGGAGGAGGTGTTTAACCGTCTCAGTAAGGAAGCAGCGAGTGTTGCACTTCGATGTTGAAAGGGCGCTTAAATACCCGAATATTATACTTAAAAACGCCCCCTCCTTAAATATTCAAAAAAAATCTTATATGCTTTTACTTATATGCTTTTACTTATATGCTTTTAATTTATTTATTAAAAACAAATACTCAATAAATAAAATATTGACAAACTTTATTAAATACATTAAAATTAAGCAGCAAAAGCAATCAAAAACACATAAAAACTTGATAGTTTAAAATATTAATAAAAATTAATTGGAGAAAAAAAATATGTTTATAGTAAAAAACACCAAAATCAGCGGTTAATCAGTACGTTGTTCCCTCCGGATACGAGAGATCCATCGCAGTCACAAACTCATCAACAACCTACTTGGCTAAGCTCGAAGGGAGCTTTGAAGGTAGCTTCGATAGCAATAAGTCATATCCCAAAACCGGGGGAACAAGGACCTCATATCCCAAAACCGGGGGAACAAGGACCGAAGAAATTAATTATGCCGATAACTACGCATTCGGGCTCTATAGGTGGGCTATTTAACGAGAACGAGTCGGAACTTGAGGTATTTTCGGAAACATCACCTCCACCCTCTCCGGTAACATCACGTCCACCCTCTCCGGTAACATCACGTCCACCCTCTCCGGTAACATCAGGTCCAGTCTTTTCGGAGAAAGATTTCTTATTCTCACAGCCAGTGTTCCAACAAATAGCCTTAGAGCAGTATTTCCGCCAGCTATTGCCTGGTTTTTCCGAACCAGATATAAAGAGTATGGCTAGAAATACGATACATGACAATTCAGATATCCGCCACATACTTGATACCTATTATAATAAACAGCAAATGGTAAAGCCAATGGAAAAGACACCCAAATTGGGGATCCAAAAACCGGTTGCACAATCTTGGAGCGAGAGCTACCCAAAGGCAATGTATTGCTTGAGGCTCGGCCCGGTTGTTGATGGTGCTTCTCTTCTTAAAAATACCGGTCAAACTATTCTGAGTGCCGGTAAAGCTATTCTGAAGAATCAAACAGTTCAGACAGTAGCAGCGACAGTAGCAGTGACAGTATTAGCAATAATAGCAGGAGAATCCTTCACCGGCCGAAACATGACTCAGACTGCCGGTAATCTTTATTGTGGCTCATTAGCAAACGTATCTTATTTAGGTGCTTATTGTGGTAATGGCACTACTAATTCTAATATAACTGCTAATAATACAACTGCCGGTTTTAATACAACTGCCGGTTTTAATACAACTGCTAATAATACAACAGCTAATTTGTAAATAATTAATTTTTTTAATCAAATTAATTCAAAAAACCAACAGAGAAAACTCTGTTGGTTTTTTTTTCTGCCTTCATACTTTTTAAAAAATACTCGGAGTCTCTAAAATTCGGGCTTTAGTTCTTTCAAGGTTTTATATGCGTCTTATCATTATCATACAAGCCAGGATGGGTTCCGGTAGACTTAAAGGAAAAAACTCTACGATCTATCTTAAAAAAGCCTCTTTTATACTATGTTGTGCATCGTTTGCAAATGATGGATACTCATCCTTTTATCGTTGTTGCTACGACTCATAAAGAAGAAGATAAGGCAATTGTAGACTATTGCCTAGATAATGCAATAGAGGTCTTTAAAGGCAATGAGAACGACGTTTTAGCAAGATTCTATGAAACAGGTAAGTATTACCAAGCAGATGCTATTGTGCGTATAACAGCAGACTGCCCTCTAATAGACCCAAAGGTGACAAGTGAAGTTATCGAACATTTTACTTATCATTATCCAAAATACGACTATGTCTCAAATGTCATACCTAAAAGGACGTATCCTAAAGGACTGGATACGGAGGTCTTTAAGTTCTCTTCTTTAGAAAGAGCATATCTAGAAACTTCTTTACCATTTGATAGAGAACATGTAACCCCCTATTTTTATCAAAACCCGGATATTATCAATTTATCAGGAGTTTGCTTAAAACATAATTATGCCGGATATAATATTTCAGTAGATACTTATCAGGATTTTAAGAAGGTAAAAGAAATATTTGAATACTTCCATCCTCTGCAACCTGACTTTAATGATGTCGTTGTTTTTCTTAATTCGAAAAAAAATTGACTTTTCTTTTCTTTTTTTTTGACGTATCATGCCTGTATGCTAAAAGACATTGCACTCCGGCCAATAAAAGGCACAGACTCAGAAATTAGCCGAATCCTGAAATGGCGAAATGATTTGGTTACCAGAAGCATGTCTTTTCATGGGGAGTTAAAATCTTATGCCGATTTTAAAAAAGAGTTTTATAAACGTTACTTTGAGTTAAATAAGCTACCCCCTTTTTTTATTGTATATCATCAAGAGCCTATCGGAGTTATTTTTTTCTCTTCATTTTCCCAACAAGATGCTTGCCTTGTTTCCATCAATCTTGATTCAGATAAAAGAAATAAGGGGTTAGGCTCTGATACTTTAAAAAAAAATTCAAAGCTATGTCAAAAAAAAAGGCTATCGCTATATCTATGCTTTCATTAAAACAGAAAACATACGAGCTATAAAAGCCTTTGAAAAAGCAGGATTCTATTTGAGAGAGAAAAAGCAAAAAATTCAGGATAATAACGACTGTGTAGACATCTGCCTCTATTCTATTGATTTAAAGAAAAAAGACTCTGTTTTTATTATTGCCGAAGCCGGGGTAAACTGGCGATTGGGATCTATAGAAAATGATAGAGCCATGGCTAAGCTGTTAATTGAATTAGCAAAAGAAGCAGGAGCCGATGCTATTAAATTCCAGCTCTACCATCCTGAAGGAGTCTATGTTCCCAACGCAGGAAAAGCTTCCTATCTAACAAAAAATGGGGTAGATAAGGATATTAATACCCTTTTTGCCGAATATGCATTGCCGGCTGACCGGATTGCGGAATTAGCTGAGTATGCTTATACTTTAGATATCGAATTTATGTGTTCTTCGTTTTCTAAGAAAGACTTTTTAGCAATCAATCCCTTTGTTACAAGACATAAAATCGCCTCATACGAAATCACTCACTTGCGTTTGATTGAATTGGCTGCACAATCCAATAAACCTCTTATCTTATCTACAGGAGCCAGCTCGGAAGCCGATATTGCCTGGGCAGTTAGTACTTTTAAAAAACACGGAGGAAAAGACCTCACTTTAATGCAGTGTACGGCTCAATACCCTGCCGATCCTGAAAGCATGCAATTACAAACGATTTCCCGGCTAAAGAATCGTTTTGGATCCACTGTAGGACTCTCTGATCACTCTGAGCATCCTTTGCATGCTCCCTTAGCAGCGGTTGCAATAGGTGCAAAGGTGATAGAAAAACACTTTACAATCGATAAACGTCTACCCGGGCCCGATCATTTTTTTGCTATCACTGATTCTCAGTTAAAAGAGATGGTAGGCGCTATTCGTCAAGTAGAGAAGATGTTAGGAGAAGAGAGAAAATGTGTTTTTGAAAAAGAAAAGGAGCTCTATAGTTTTGCCAAGCGGGGTATACAAGCTATCAAACCTATTTCTAAAGGCGATATTTTAAAAGAAGGTATAAACATTGATATCTTGCGAGCAGGCGTTCAACCACGAGGCCTTCACCCTAAATATCTTACTGAAATAGAAGGGAAAAAAGCTGAAAAATCAATTTTATTAGGTCATGGAATACAAATAGGGGATTGGAATGAAAACCAGCTTAAAAGCACTGTTCGTTGATTTAGATGGCACGTTAGTTGATAGCCTCCCTTTTTTAAAGAAGACATTTAAAAGATTTTTGAAAAAATATGGGATACTCCCACCTCTTCAAGATTTTCAAATGTATAATGGTCTTTGTTTGCAGACAATCATCCAAATACTTCGTAAAAAACATTCACACCTTCCTTCCCAAGATGAGCTGTTGAAGGAGTATCAGACTCATTTACAAAATAGCTATTTAACACTTCCTCTGCATAACGGGGCCGGGCTTTTTTTAGAATATGCTTATAAAAGAGGGTTAAATCTCATATTAGTAACCGCAGCTCCCTATAAGCTTGCCAAATGTTTTTTAAAAAGCCATAACATCATGCATTACTTTCAATCGATTCAAACCAATGACTGTTTAAAAATAGCAAAGCAAGATCCTGCCTTTTATAAACAGGTATTGTCAAAATATGCTCTTGCTGCAAATGAAGTTCTTTTGATTGAAGATTCGATGAAAAATATTTTAGCTGCTAATTTGGCCGGAATGAAAAGTATGCTAATCGCTCATAGGGCTTTTTTTCATCCTCTGCCCTCTCATAATAATTTTAAAACACTCAAACACTTATTAAGCTTGCAACCATGACATCAGACTTAAATCTTAAAACGTATCCCGTCACCGAAACGTTTTCTGTCATCAATCAAGAGAAAAGTTTTTCCTATAATGATAAAGAATCTCATTTTATTGATGAGAATTGGAAAACCCTTTTAAAAACAAGCCACAAATCTTTATTTAACGGTCAAATTTTTTGCATCGACACATTTGATTCTGAATTACTTATAGGATTCTATGTTGAATACAAACAATTCCTGGCTCATAGAATAAACCCTAAGCTGAAAAAAAAATATCCCTTAATCTCCCTAGGCGTTAGCGGTATCACATTTTTTAAAGACCATCTTCTTTTTGGGACGCGTTCGAATCAAGTCTATTCATATAATAAATATCTGGAGTTGGCTCCTTCCGGAAATGTGGATGACAGCTGCAAACAAGGTGATAATATACTTTATCGTAAGCAGCTATTATTAGAATTGGAACAAGAGACAACGATTGCATCGAAATATGTCACAACACTTACACCCTTTACGCTTCTTTATGATAGGCAAGAAGAGTATTATGATATTTGCATGCTCGTCATACTCGATGATAACTGCCCAATAAGTACAGAGCCTAATGACGAGTATGACTCTCTTTCTTTGCTTTCCTTAAAAGAGCTCCCTCGCTTTCTGGAATCGAAAAAAAATAATATTATACCCCCCTCCTTAGCTGTGCTAAAACTCTCTTATATTAAAGATACAATCGCAAAAATTTTACTTGCATACGGTGACTAACTGCCTTAAAAGGCATGTTGATTAAATTGGTTGATATCCAATGAGTTCACACATTTAATTATAAGTAACTGTTTTCTTCATTACTTTCTCACCTTACGCAAAGGTGACGTAAAGAAAGTTTTTTATTTTTATAATTTTTTCTCTAATTATGAGGAAAAAATATGGAGTTTATTCATTATAGTGAATAAACTTTAATTTTTCTTTTATATATGTTATTTTTTTGACATGGCATATTCAACTGATTTAAGACAAAAGGCTTTAGCCTATATAGAAGGAGGAGGCTCTCAGGTAGAGGCCGGGCGTATTTTTGGTGTAACAACACGTACTTTATTGAATTGGATAAATAGAAAAAAAGCAGGTCGTTTAGCTGCCGCGACAACAAGAAAACGCAAACCTTATAAAATTGACGGAGATAAACTGAATCATTATATTGAAAAGCATCCTGACAGCTATTTGAGAGAAATAGCTGCTGTTTTCAGTGTATCCGTTAACGCCATATGCAAAGCATGTAAGCGCTTAAAGATCACTTTAAAAAAAAGACGCCCTTCTACAGGGAACGGGATGAGAAAAAAAGAGAGGTGTTTCAAAAAGAGTTAAAGCACATCCCTCCTGAAAATAGAGTCTATATTGATGAAAGCGGTATCAATGAATATCTCGATCGTCAACATGGCAGAGCTTTGAAGGGAAAATTGATTTATGGAGCCGTATCAGGTCATCGTTATCAGAGGGAAAGCTTTATAGCAGCAAAAAATGAATCACGTATTTTTGCTCCCTTTTGTTATACTGGTACTTGCAATACGCTATTATTCAATACATGGCTTGAGCAGGTACTTATTCCTGAATTGAAGCCCGGGCAGGTTGTTATTATGGATAATGTAAGTTTTCACAAGTCTAAGGAAACCATAGACATTATCCAAAGCAAAGGGTGCCGTATTTTATTTCTGCCTCCTTATTCTCCTGATCTAAATCCAATTGAGCAATTTTGGGCAAATTTTAAAAGAAAAATAAAAGAAACTCTTAAGCTCTATTCAGGGTTAGCAGAAGCTATCGATAGTGCTTTTGTTGAGGTGTGTAATATATGAAATATTAAAGTTTATTCACTATATGATACAGATAAGAAATTTATTTTAGGCATGAAGTCCAACAGACTCATCGCTTTCTCAGAAGAAGCAAGAAAAAAAGGTCAGTATCACAATCTTGAATCGGTTAATTTCAAGGATGGAGAAAAAAAGATAGTCCGGCTTAAAGATTTATCTTTTCCCGTTTCCTTAGTGAAAAAAGTCTTCAAAAACGAAGATAATTCCACGGGGACTCTATACCTTGTGAGCAACGACTTAAACCATGATACTGACTCATTCTATGAGATCTACAAAAAACCATATTTTTGCATCTCTTATATCTTATTGCAAGCCGGAATTTTTAAAAATTAAAACCCATCTTAACCATTTTGCCCTAAAATACAAATTATTGATCAAAGCAAATCAGGCTACCTTTCATGAGCCGGAAAAATTATATGCTATTTGATTTTGCGTAACATAAGTTACTTTCCAAAGCCTTATCTATTGTATTTAAATTTGGTGAATAGGGAAGAAGCAATAGAATGTGACAACCTGCTTGTTTTATAAGTTGTTGTGAATATTGAGATTTATGAAAAGTTGCATTATCCATAATAACAACTTGACCGGGTTTAAGTTCCGGAATAAGAAAATCTTTTAACCATAGATTAAATAACTTAGTATCACATGTTCCCGTATAGCAAAAAGGAGCTAAGATTCGAGATTGATTCTTTGCTGCGATAAAACTTTCACGTGCATATCGCATTCCTAAAACGGCTCCGGATACTTGAATTAATCCCGCTCTCATCTACATAAACACGATTTTTCATGGGAATATTTTTTAGTGTTTTTTGAAACTCTTGTCGTTTTTTTTCATCTCTTTCTTTGTAGAACGGGATCTTTTTTTTAAGGTTAGTTTCAAACGTTTACAGGTATAAAAAATAGCCGGTATCCTAACACTCGATTCTTGAGCAATGTCTTTAAGATAGGCATCCGGATATTGTTGAAGATATTGCTTAAGTTTATGATGATCAATTTTACTTGGGCTAGGGCGCCTTTTGTTAGGAGCTAAGATCTGCAGCCTTTCTCGAGAAAATCCGGTTCGATAAAGTGCGGGTTGTAACTGAAAAAATGATACTTGCCTCTTTTCGTATTCCCACATTTTTAATATATTTTAAAGCTTGTTTTCTTAAATCAAGTGAATATGTCATCCGGATATTTTACATGAATAAAATGAAAAATAAAATTTAATTTACTATAAATGGCGTCTGTTTCTCTCAGTCAAGCCTACCGGGGCCATTAACAGGGTTTTTGAAAACAAAATGATGATGCTTTAGCCCGGATGTCATCTCTTCTGTGTTATAGGAAATGTTATAGTGTTTTAAGACAGACGCACATAGACTCTGAACCCTTCTATTAAGTGTATTGAGAAAGATATTGCACTCGTTCTTTCATTTGCCGTTTGGATCCTTTACCGGCTGATCCTCCTTTGGTATCATGCTAAGTTTTTCCTTCTGATTGACATCCCTTCAAATACCCATAAACACTCGAGCGGCTTAAGCGCAGAACATGAGCAATGTGATCAGGCTCTGACCGTCATCTCATGCAAGAAGCACACATAAACGATTACGTTCATTCATTCAAAAGTGCTTCTTTGATGTGGCGTTAATTGGTTCATACAAAACTAATATCATATTTATCCTTTTTTATGTACCTTATCAGTAGCGAAGAATATATACCTAAGGCAGTCGGTAATTTAAGCCTTTGGAGATCGTGTTAGACTAACACTTATTAGCAATGGTCGTTGAATGAGGAATCCCTTCATTTTAGGGTTGGACTCTGTCAGATTATATAAAAAATTTGGTCTTTAATTTTTGATCTCAAAATAGTTTTTTGACCCTTTGTTAAAGGGTTTTATAACAAGAACGCCTACTAAGATATGCAACGCTATTCTAAAACATTATTATTCATCGCCTTTCTCTTATCATGTCTACCTGCTGCATTAAGTCCTATTATCTTTCCTAATCTTAAAATAACTTATTTCGCTCCTTTTTTAGTTTTACTTTTCTATCAACGCTCTCTTTTGGCTACTTTATGGATCTCATCTTTAATCGGATTAAGCCTTGACTTAGTTTCATCGTACAGCTTGCTGGGTATGTATGCTGTGAATTATTGCGTAACAACACTTCTATTATATCATTTAAAACGGCTTCTTTTTCAGGATCAACTTTCTACCGTTCCACTTTTAAGCTTTTTATTTGGTATTATATCAACTCTCATAGAAGTTATAATCCTTACCCTATCACATGTGACTCTTTCACTTTCATTTGGATGGTTTATATCCGATCTTATCATCATGCCTTTCTGTGATGCCTTATTTGCTTTCATTGGATTTGTTTTGCCCATATTTCTATTGAGCCATCTTCCCTTTGTAAAAATGCAGGTGAAACGACCCAAAACACTCATATTAAAAACGCCATAATTAACGAGACAAGTTGTCAAGAACCAAGATATACGAGTATACTTTTAATTTAATTTTTTTGGGACCATATTGATGATTATAGATGGAAAAAAAATAGCTAAAGAAATCCGTTTAGAAATGGCTTCTTTAATTAGTAAACATAAAACCCCTCCCGGCTTAGCTTTTATCTTAATAGGCGATAATCCTGCCTCTGAAGTATACGTTCGAATGAAAAAGAGGGCTTGCGAAGACGTCGGTATAAAATCTCAAGTTTTTACCCTACCCAAAACCATTTCTCAAGATAAATTGATTATTATGATCGAAAAGATGAATCAAGATCCATCTATCGATGGTATTTTGGTTCAATTACCCTTACCTCACCATATTGATTCACCTCAACTCATGCAATGTATTGACCCGAAAAAAGATGTCGATGGTTTCCATCCTATCAATATGGGAAAACTATTAACGGGCATACCGGGAGGCTTTGTCCCTTGTACTCCGTTAGGTATTCAAATGATTTTAACAAGATCACAAGTTAAAATTGAAGGTAAGCATGTTGTCATACTTGGTCGAAGCAACATCGTCGGTAAACCATTAGCCGCTCTTTTAATGCAAAAAAAAGAAGCGGCTAACGCTTCTGTCACCGTGCTTCATAGCCTAAGTGAAAATTTACATAGCATACTAAGAGAAGCGGATATATTGGTGGCAGCACTTGGAAGACCACATTTTGTTAAAAAGGATATGATTAAAGATAAGGCTGTAGTAATAGATGTCGGCATTAATCGAATAGACAATCATTTAGTAGGAGATGCTGATTTTGATAATATTAAAGATAAATGTTCGTATATTACCCCCGTTCCCGGCGGAGTAGGCCCTATGACTATCGCCATGCTGCTTTCAAATACCCTTCTTAGTTATCAGAGAAAACAATGAAAAAGATTATGATTCTTTACCTGTTGTTATTCTCTTCCTGCAATCATCCGGATTCAAAAAAACGTCAGGTTACTCACTTCGAAGGCATCGCTATGACCATCCCCTATCGCATGACGATAGGGAAAAATTTAAATGATCAAGAATGGCATCTTGTACAAGATACCGTTCTTACTGCATTTGACAATACTCATCAAACTTTTGACAATTGGAATCTTGATTCCGAAATCTCTTTATTAAACACACTATCTGCATATGAAGTCGCTAACATCTCTGAAGAAATGTATCAGTTTTTATTAATGGTAAATCAAATGTATACCCTAACAGAAGGTCGTTTTGATCCTGCTATAGGAGCATTGAAAGCCATCTGGAAGCAAACTGCTATTAATGGAGAAGAACCCTTTATTAATCTCAATACTAATTGGCACTCGATTCATTTTACTGAGTCTACTTTCTATAAAGATAACACAGCTGTTCAATTAGATTTCTGTGGTATTGCTAAAGGATATACGATTGATCAAATCGTTATTGCCTTACAAGAAAAAGGCTTTGCCGATCTCTTTATAGAATGGGGGGGGTGAAATTCGCGCTTCAGGCTCTTATCCGGATAATCGTCCCTGGCAAGTATCTCTTTATCCCAAAAATTCTCTTATGAATAATCCGCCTAAAACCATACCCCTTATCAATCAGGCCATAGCAACTAGTGGAGATTATTTAGACCGGTGGCCGGATCAAAAAAACAATACCGTTTGTTTTCATATCATTAACCCCGGCAATCACCAACCCCTACAGGTTACCTCTCATTCCATAACATCTGTATCGGTATGTGCATCTAACTGCATGATAGCTGACGCACTTGCAACCGCCGGCATGATTTTTGATTCTATAGATGATGCTGAAGATTGGGCAAGAGGTGTTCAACGTACATTGCCGGAAACGACATTCTATTTTTACCAAAGAAATCCTGATAAACTTGATTCACTTTAAAAAAAAATTTAGTAATATATTTTCCTGCTTCCACATGATAACAAAGGGTGCTTCAATATGAAAAAAATTATAATACCTATTCTTTTAATCGGAATAACTTTTAGCGGTATGTACGCTTATAAAAGATTTTCTAATCCTTATGTCACATGTGATTTTAGAGGGCAATTGGGTAATAACATGTTCCAAATAGCCACTGCTACAGCTCTTGCAATGGATAATAGAGCGACTCCTATTTTCCCAACTGTAAAAAAAAAGCAAGAATGGTCGTTTAAATAAAAAACATGTCTTTCATCGATTGCAAACAACAAAACATTTAGGCAAATGGACTGTCTTTGTCGAGGAAGAGGATTACTGTCACTATCATCCTATCCCATACCAACCTAACCTTAAGATTTCCGGTTTTTTTCAAACAGAAAAATACTTTGTCCATCATAGAGAAACGATTCAAAAACTTTTCGGCTCCTAAGACCAAGCTAAAAAAAGAGATCACCAAAAAATATGCTCCTCTTTTAAATCAACCCCATGTCGCCCTTCATGTCAGGACATTTTTAGGCGATAACCGCAACCCGGATGATGACCCTAATTTTTGGAATTACTTCTAAAAGCTCTTGGAACACTTTCCCAAAAACCACATGGTAATTGTTTTTCTGATTTTATGGACTGGACCAAAGAACACTTTCCTATAACCGAGCATAACGTCGTCTTTATTGAAGGAAATCCTCACTATTATGATTTTCACTTCATGACTATGTGTGATCATCAAATAACATCTCCGGCTCTTCTTTTCATGGTGGGCCGGTTGGCTAAATACCTATCCGGATAAAAAAGTTGTAGCTCAAGCAGGATGGGGAGGTGTTGAAAGTGAGGCGATTCCGGAATCTTGGATACAAATATGATAAAATAATTGCCATATAATTACCTGTTTAGTAGTATTTTCACTTGCTTTCCACTCATCAGTCCGGTTTGAGTGGGTATAGCGGCCCCGGATTACTGTCTTGTCTTGCCTACTAATTTCATAAATACAACATACCTTACGCACGCCTTCCGGTAAGCAAGCTACAGAATCAATCCCTACTTAGGAGGTTTCTTTAATCCTCTACCAACCCATTTTAAATTAAAGTAGGATTACTCTCGTTTTGTAGTAGTATCAGTTTCCAAGGCTATGAGTTTTTATGAAACCCTTTCCGTATGCCCTACGGTAATTTTGAAAAACAACAGTATTGAAATAAAAAGAACTGTTTAATACAAGAGAAGAACGCTCTCATCCCAATGCTAAAGCAAAGGGTTTTCTCGCTTGATTGTCATAAAGATACGAAACGAAAACAAAAAACGACCCGGTTTGGCTTGAGTGGATATTGAAGTGCAAGAGCTTCTAAAGGCCCTGGAGCTATCCTTTTTTTCTGTTTATTTAGATCCGGTAGGTCACAAAGAGCTGTTTCAATCCCTCCTTGTTTAGGAGGCGTGAGTGCAAAAAAATCTCCATTTTATGCCGGAAAATCTAAAGTCGGGCAATTTGATTTTTCTAAAGGAGTTTTTCCACCTAACTCTTTTAAACAAAAATCCGTTAAACTGTGAATAACAGTAACTTACGGATCAATTTTTTTTACCGAAAACTTGTCTGCCAGTAATATAATAATAAAACCAATTATTACCACTAGAATAATAGGTAAAAATTGGTATGAAAAATTTTTCGGCCAAATAGGCTCAATTAATTCAAGATGAATACCGTTAAAAGGATGAAGAGGATTCAGAACATAACGAGAAGACCAAAAAGGCCATATTGATTTTAAAGCTCCAATCATGATGCCACATAAAAAGGCAATAGTCACACTAGAATAATACTTTAAAAGCCAAAACAAAAAACGTGAAAATATCACTAATCCGATAACAATGCCAATTCCCATATTCAAGAGAGTCCAAAACGCATCCTCATAAATCCTCCCTTGAGTAAACCCCATGCTAAAATCTGCCAGGGAACCAATGATAAGAGAATACAATCCCAACATATGCATTAGATAGCTTCCTGAAATACCGGGCAGAAGCATCGCCGATACAGCCAAAATACCACAACAGACTAACCAAGGGTTAAAATAATGAACTTCTTGAGCCTCAACAAAATCTCTTGCTACTTTGACTTCATTCAGTAAATAACTGTAAACGGGAGTGTCATCAAAAATAATACCCTTACTTAACATAGCGCTCAATGTCGCTTCATTTACACCTGTTAACATCTGAGTATCTTCACGATAATTATGTGCTAAATCAAGATTTTTTTGAGCCGTATACACCCCTAGAGATACATCATACACAGGCTCATTTTGAGTAGGTAATTTAATTGATAGAAGCAAAATAATTGTTCCGATACCCAAAGCTAGAGCTATAAACTCTTTTTTAGTCCAATTTCTAACTTCTTTGAAACACAAGAAAATAGAAGCTCCTACCAATCCAATAAAAAAAGCATAGAAATACGTTCGTAATGGCTCTTGATTGAGAAGATAGCGAATAAGAGTAGAAAATATTACTAAACTTAATGAAATACCGATGACTATAGCCGTAATAAATTTCCAAGGAATTAAAGATGAAAAGGCTTTAAATTTTCCTCGAAAGAGTAAGAGAATCGTTTTTCTATTGAAACTACGAATAGCTTGTAATAAATCGGCATATATCCCACTAAGAAAAGCAACGGTCCCACCTGATATCCCGGGTATTAAATCAGCTATTCCCATTAACATTCCAATGCCGCAAATGTTAAACCAACTTTTTGAAACATCTTCTTTGGACATTAAAGGACGTCCATATATTTAGCAAATATCCAAAGCGCCAATAATCCCAAGAATGAAGCTCCGATCCAGAGCACATTTGGTAACCATTTAACTCCTGAACCCGGAGCCCCTCTTACTTCAAGAGTGCCTAAGCCATAAGCAAATTCTTGTTTACATTGAGGGTCTTTTAAAGACTGTAAGTTTTCATTAATCAACCTATCGCCATCCAAGCCAAGAAATTGGGCGTACTGCTTAATAAAGCCTTGAGCATATACAGGTGAAATTAAATTATTTAACCTCCCTTGTTCGATTGCTTGAAGATAATTAATTCGTATGGATGTACCGTTTTCAATTTCTTTTAGAGAAAAGTTTCTTTCTGTACGTCTTTCTTGTAATAAACCACCAACATGCTTCAATTGATCATTTAAACTCAGATCATTCATAATTACCTCAAAATTATACTGTCATCAAGTATCTGTAATATAGGATTTTCAAGAAAGTCTTTTTTTTAGAAATATTTTTATAGTCTTTACATTACGATTTGGTCTTTTGCCAAATTCTTGTGTAGTAAGAACTCTCGTGCTATGATTTATCTTTTACTCAATTGATGGCAATAACATATTTATAAAATGACCGGAAGAGCACTCTTTTATGACACAACCTACTAAAGAAAATAGCAAACCAACATGCTTTGTCACTAAACTGGATCTGAATTTAACCGATAAGTTAAAACATGATTTAGAAAATCAAAGATTTACTTTTACACAACCCCCTTATTCTATCTTTTCTGCTAAAAAAAAAGGCCTTTCTGTTACTCTTTATGAATCCGGAAAATTAATGGTTCAAGGAAAAGCCATAGCTGAATTTATGGAATTTTATCTGGAACCTGAGATTCTTAATTCTTTTAACTACAGCCACCCCGAAGCTTATGTAGATAAGCAACCGCGAATAGGGGTTGATGAGGCCGGTAAGGGAGATTTTTTTGGTCCTTTATGTGTTGCAAGTGCTTATGCCGATTCGGAGCAAGTAATAAAACTAGTTAAACTGGGTGTTAAAGATTCTAAGACCATGTCGGATAAAAAGGTTCTTGATATGGCTAAAATCATCCGATCATTATGTGTCCATCACACCATTCGTATCGGTCCTGAGAAATATAATGAGCTATACCAAAAATTCGGTAACCTCAATCACTTACTCGCTTGGGGACATGCAACCTGTATCAAAGAACTTGTCGAAAAAACGGCATGCACCAATGTGATCATTGATCAGTTTGCTTCAAAAACTATCGTCCCTCAAGCTTTGAAACGCTACCAACTAGAAGTAATGTTAACTCAAAGACACCGAGCTGAAGAAGATGTTGTCGTAGCAGCAGCAGCTTGTTTAGCAAGAGCTGCCTTTTTAGAGAGGCTTGCCGCATTAGGTAAACAATTTGAGATTGAATTACCAAAAGGTGCTTCTCAAAAAACTATCCAAACAGGTATTAAAATAGCACGTAAGCTAGGTCCTGATGGACTGGCAAAAGTATCGAAAAAGCATTTCAAAACTTTTGATGATGTGATGCAACAATGCTAAAAGAACTTCGTATCAACAATATTATTCTCATTGAAAAAGTGATGATCCCTTTCGAAAAAGGATTCAATAGACTTCTTTCGAAATGCATCATATGAATTCCAAATTATAAATTCCCGCAATAAGATTGAACCGCAAAGCAAACCTTTTTCGTCTATTTCGATAACGACCGGAAATGATTTTAAAGCGTTTGATCACTCCTGTCACATTGTCATTCAAAACACGTTCCCTTGATAAATGTCTATTATTTTTCTTATCTTCTTTAGTTAGAGGCTTCTTCTTACTTTTCTTTTTTGGCATATTGGTATTAGCATGAAGCTTTTTTAATCCTTGATATCCCGTATCCGTTAATACGCTTATTCCCGGATGAATTTTTATTTTTGATTCCTTAAACAGTCTACAGTCATGTCTCCTACCATTAAAAAATGCAGTACAAATAATCTGTCGTGTTTTTTTATCTACTATAACCTGAGTCTTTAAGGTATGCTTTTTCTTTTTCCCCGAGTAGAATTTTTTTTGGGCCTTTCAACGGCTGTTTCCGTGGCATCTATTAAAATAAGCTCATATACCGAATCGTTTTTTAAAAGTGCTTTACGACCGGGTAAAGCAAAATCAGAGTGCTTAATTAAGTGTACCTTCAACCCACTTTATACTTTTATAAGCACTGCTTTCACTTATAGTCATTTAATTTTACATTGATAAGATTGCTTGATCAATGGCGAATTTAAAATTCGTAACTTTTCGTAATATCTCTCTAACTTTATTTTTCATATTAGCCCAATATTTTTCTATAGGATTTAAGTCCGGAGAATATGGAGGAAGAAACATAAGCTTACAACCGGCAGATTCTACTATTTTCCTGCTTTCCGCTGACTTGTGAAAACCGGCATTGTCAAGAATAAGAACACTACCGGGTGTAAGCTGAGGAGTCAAAACTTCCTTAAGCCAAATATTGAATAACCCGGTATTACAAGTACCTTCAAAACACATTGGAGATAAAAACTGCCCTTTAGATAGGGCTGAAATAATATTTTGCCTTATAAAGCGGTTTCCTGAAACCGCTCCAAAAACTTTTTTGCCGCGTAAGCTTCTTCCGGACTCACGAAATAAAAATTGATGAATCCCGGTTTCATCGAGATAAATTCTCTTGTCAAAGGGAATATTTTTTAAATTTTTCATAAAAGCTTCCCGTTTCTTTTCATCTCTTTCCTTATAGCGAGTAGTTTTTTTTTTCGTGTAATTTTTAATCTTTTAAGGGCATAAAAAATCGTTTGCGGAGTGACTGAAAAATAATCAGCAATTTCCGATAAAAAATAATCCGGATGTTTTTCTACATATTTAGATAACAACTCATCATCTAATTTCTTATAAGCATATTTTCTGCGGATTGGCTTTAAATGTCCTTTTTGCTTTTTTTGCAAGATCCATCGATATATTGTTGCGATACCTACTTGAAAAATATGGCCGGCTGTTTTTTTATCATGATGTTTTTCTATATGTTGTAATACTTTCTCTCGAAGATCTACTGAATAGGCTCTAGGCATTGTTTTGTCCTTACTGTTTGTATAAAAAAAGAAGGATAACATATTATCAAATAAAAATTAAAATACTATATACCGGAACTTTGACTGATATGAAAATAGGTCCTATATTAGACTTCTTTCGAAACTCATTGTGCCAACTCCAAATTGTAAATGCCGGCAATTAGATTAAAACGAAGAGCAAACCTTTTACGCCTATTTCCGTAACGATCAGTTATAATCTTGAATCGCTTTAAACGGGCAATGACATGTTCATTGAGAACTCGTTCTTTGGAAAGCTGTCGATTGCGTTTCTTATCATCTTTAGTCAATGGCTTCTTTTTACTTTTTTTCTTTGGCATTTGGGTCTTAGAGTGAATATCTTGTAGACCTTGATATCCGGTATCAGTCAATACATTTATTTCCGGACGGATTTGTATTTTTGACTCTTTGAATAATCTGAAATCATGTAGCTTGCCATTCGAGAATGCCGTACAGATTACTTATTGCGTCTTCTTGTTCACAACAATCTGAGTTTTTAGCGTATATTTTTTCTTTTTTCCTGAGTAAAAATACTTCTGTTTCTTTTTGGCCTTTCAATACGCGTTTCTGTTGCATCGATTAAAATAACGTCATATTCAACATCGCTCTTTAGAAGAGCTTTGCGTCCGGGCAAAAAGAAATCAGGGTGCTTGATTAATGTATCCTCGACCCACCTTACAGTTTTATAGGCAGTACTCTCACTAACACCGTAACTTTGACTCACATGGAAATAAGTCCCGTATTCTCGGATATATTCCGGAGTCATAAGCAGCATATCCTTTATGCTTAGTTTGTTCTTCCTACCACCTTTAACTTTTTTGAGTTTGTTCGATTCTTCTAAAATCAACTGCATCCTATCAAATGTAGCTTTCTTAATGCCCGTTAGCCGACGAAATTTTTCGTCGTCTAAACTTTTAACTGTTTCAAACTTCATGTTATCCTCACTTATTTTAACAAGAACATTATTATCAAAAAATTAGTTTCGAAAGAAGTCTAATAATCAAATGGCCCGGGTTACGCTATTACAAAAAATTGGTCCTTTATTGATTGATATGATAGCACAACATGCCAATCAGGATTTTACCCATGTCGATACTCATCGAGATATCCTTGATACATTTGCCAATCTCTCAGACCTTAAAAAACAAGTTCAAGATGAGTTTTTAAAAGAGAAGGTGTTATCCAAAGAATTATCTATCCTCATAGAAAAGAAAAAAGAAAGCCTTTTAAAAAAAGATATTCTAATCAAACAATTAAAAGAGCCGGAAAATGCCGGGTTAAAAAAGAATGAAGAAGAAACCCTATTTTCTGAATTTACCAAATTATAGTCATTTAATTTTACATTGATAAGATTGCTTGATCAATGGCGAATTTAAAATTCGTAACTTTTCGTAATATCTCTCTAACTTTATTTTTCATATTAGCCCAATATTTTTCTATAGGATTTAAGTCCGGAGAATATGGAGGAAGAAACATAAGCTTACAACCGGCAGAGTCTACTGTTTTCCTGCTTTCCGCTGACTTGTAAAAACCGGCATTGTCAAGAATAAGAACACTACCGGGTGTAAGCTGAGGAGTCAAAACTTCCTTAAGCCAAATATTGAATAACCCGGTATTACAAGTACCTTCAAAACACATTGGAGATAAAAACTGCCCTTTAGATAGGGCTGAAATAATATTTTGCCTTATAAAGCGGTTTCCTGAAACCGCTCCAAAAACTTTTTTGCCGCGTAAGCTTCTTCCGGACTCACGAAATAAAAATTGATAAATCCCGGTTTCATCGAGATAAATTCTCTTGTCAAAGGGAATATTTTTTAAATCTTTCATAAAAGCTTCCCGTTTCTTTTCATCTCTTTCCTTATAGCGAGTAGTTTTTTTTTTTCGTGTAATTTTTAATCTTTTAAGGGCATAAAAAATCGTTTGCGGAGTGACTGAAAAATAATCAGCAATTTCCGATAAAAAATAATCCGGATGTTTTTCTACATATTTAGATAACAACTCATCATCTAATTTCTTATAAGCATATTTTCTGCGGATTGGCTTTAAATGTCCTTTTTGCTTTTTTTGCAAGATCCATCGATATATTGTTGCGATACCTACTTGAAAAATATGGCCGGCTGTTTTTTTATCATGATGTTTTTCTATATGTTGTCATACTTTCTCTCGAAGATCTACTGAATAGGCTCTAGGCATTGTTTTGTCCTTACTGTTTGTATAAAAAAAGAAGGATAACATATTATCAAATAAAAATTAAAATACTATAAGTTAAATGAACATACCGTTAGAATCTATATACAGAATCAAAAAAACAAATAGACACTTTCATCCCGGTGCTAAAGCAAGGGGTTTTCTCGCTTTATTGTCATAAAGAAGATTGCTCTGCATTTGAATGTATTGATTTTTGCATCTTCTTTATAATTAACCATTTTTTTATTTTAATTGTATTATAGAAAAAATTTAATTAAAATCGGAATAAAAAACCTGTCACTAATAATCTATTAACATTAAAAAATTGAAATAATAACTATTATATTGTTAAGAGATTCAACACATTAGTTTATCTGCTTAATATTATCATTCTTTTTAAATGTATTGGGTAAGGTATAGGTTGCAATTTTCCAATAATACCCTTAATAATAAAATTGGAGGCAGGTAAAATGGAAAATAACGATCCCCCGGGACATCCGGGTATTACACCTAGATGGACATCTAGTCGTAAAAGTGGGATTGGTAAGACTATATCTTATAAAAACTCGATATGGTTTACCATTTCGCATGGTATTTTAAATGAAGTCTATTATCCGACAGTCGATAATCCTAATATCAGAGATTTGGGTTTTTTGGTAACAAATGGAACTGATTTCTTTTCAGAAGAGAAAAGGGATACCGATCATGAAACCACTTATATTAAAACGGGTATACCTGCCTATAATTGTATCAATACCTGTAAGCAAGGGCGCTATCGAATACATAAAACCATTTTCCTAAATCCTCATAATAATTCTTTAGTACAGGAAGTATTTTTCGAAACTCTTAAAGGAACGCTAAAAGATTATAAGCTTTATGCCCTACTGGCTCCTCATGTTCAAGGTCAAGGGAGTGGTAATGATGCTTGGATTACCGATTTCAAGGGACTGCCTATATTCTATGCTTCTAAATTTCATTCTTTTTTAGCTATGGCTTGTGAACCTTACTTTATTGCGGGAAGTTGCGGGTATGTTGGCACCAGTGATGGTTATTTAGATATCCAAGCTAATAAAAAACTCACTAACTTTTATTCCGAAGCACGAGATGGCAATGTTGCGATAACAAGTGAAGTAGACCTTCCGGCAAATGAAGGTAGATTCACTATCGCTCTTTCCTTTGGATCTACTTATTCTGATGCAGGAAGACAAGCTAAAGGAACCTTAATTTGTAAAAACTATGATCTTCTTAAGCTCTATATGACCGAATGGGATAGAACTCTTGAAAAATATAGAACCTTAGGTATTACAGATCCGGAAGTCGAACGACTGTATCGCACTTCTTTAATGGTTTTAAATGTTCACCGCGGCAAAAATGCTGATGGATGTGTCATTGCCGGCTTATCTATTCCTTGGGGATCAAACAAAGGAGATAATGATCTGGGCGGCTACCATTTAATATGGCCAAGAGATTTAGTCGAAATAGCCGGTGGCTTTGTAGCTGTTGGTGATTTAGAAAATGCTCGCAAAATTTTATATTATTTATCCGGCATACAAGAAGCAGATGGTCATTTTGCACAATGTCTTTGGCATGATGGATACCCATACTGGACCAATATCCAAATGGACGAAACAGCCCTGCCTATTCTTTTAGCAAATTGCCTTAAACATGCCGGTGCTCTGGATTGGATTGATGCTTGGCCATTAGTATCAAAAGCTGCTGCTTATCTTGCCTGCAATGGTCCGGTAACACCACAAGACCGATGGGAAGAAGATGGAGGATATACTCCGTTTACGCTTGCAGCGGAGATTGCTGCCCTTTTAGCCGCTGCTGATTTTTTTGAAGATAAAGAGTTACACGATACGGCTACTTATTTAAAAGAGTTAGCCGATAATTGGAATAGTAATATTGAAAAATGGACTTATAGAACCAATACGGAATTAACTAAACAAGCCGGAGTGGAAGGCTACTATGTCCGTATCACTCCGGACAAGAATCATTCGGTTGAATCCGCAGAAGATGAGATTATTGAAGTAAAAAATCGCCCTCCTGATCATCGATTTAACCCGGCTTCTGATATTATTAGCACAGATGCTCTTGCCTTGGTTCGTTTTGGGTTAAGAAGAGCCGATGATCCTCACATGATCAATACCGTTAAAGTTATCGATACAGTACTAAAAACAGAAACCAAAAAAGGGGTTTCATGGCGTCGCTATAATGAAGATGGCTATGGTGAACATGAAGATGGAAGCCCTTTCGATGGAACAGGAATAGGTCGCAGTTGGCCTCTATTAGTTGGCGAACGGGCTCATTATGAACTAGCCAAAGGAAACCCGGAGGAAACCAAACGTCTATTAGCAGTGATGACAAAACAGGCAGGTATGAACTCTTTAATTTCGGAACAAATTTGGGATACTGACGATATTGAAGAAAAATCATTAATAAATGGAGAACCTACTTTAGGGGCACAACCTCTTGTTTGGGCTCATGCCGAATATATCAAACTATTACGCTCCATTCAGCAAGGAAGTATTTTCGATACGCCAACTCAAACCACTCAACGTTATCTAATCGAAAAGACAGGGTCGGATATCGCAATTTGGCGTTTTAATCATAAATGTCATTGTATAGCAGAAGGCAAGAAGTTACGCGTCGAGACGACTAATCCGGCCAAAGTTAAATGGTCTATTGATGGTGGTAAAACGGAAAATGAACTCGATACAAAAGACACCCTTTTAGGGATTTACTACGTTGATTTGCCAACAGAAAACCTTAACAAGTCTCAAACATGTCAATTCACTTTTTATTGGATTGAAAGTAATAAATGGGACAAAGAAATATTTACTGTAACTATTCACTCCAAGGAGGATACAACATGCAATTAGGGATGATCGGCTTAGGCCGTATGGGCGCAAATATTGTAAGACGTCTAATAAAAAAACGGCCACACTTGTGTTGTCTTTGATACCAATGAAAAAATGAGAGAAGACTTAGCTAAAGAAGGCGCTATACCGGCGACTTCTATAAAAGATTTTGTCGGTAAATTAGAAAAGCCCAGAGCCGCTTGGATGATGATACCCGCAGCTCTTACAGAAGAGTTAGTAAAAGAGATTTCTCAATATTTAGAAGAAGGTGATATTCTCATTGATGGGGGTAATTCATATTTTAGAGATGATCGACGTCGATCAGAATCATTAAAACCAAAAGGCATTCACTACATAGACTGTGGAACAAGTGGTGGAGTTTGGGGATTAGAACGCGGCTATTGCTTAATGATCGGCGGTAATAAAGAAGCAGTTGAACATTTAGATTCTATATTCAAAACCATTGCTCCCGGAAAAGGAGATGTGGCACTGACACCCGGACGAAAACAGCTCGGCGATACAGCAGAAGATGGCTATTTGCGCTGTGGGGAGTCCGGAGCGGGTCATTTTGTAAAAATGGTTCATAATGGTGTGGAATACGGGATCATGGAAGCTTTTGCTGAAGGATTTGATATTTTAAGTAATGGTGATTGTGATATTCAGAAAAAGGAAGAGGATGCAGAAACAGCTCCTAGTCTTAATAAAGACTTAGATTACACCATTAATGTTGCAGATGTAGCTGAAGTATGGAGACGAGGTAGTGTAGTAGGAGCCTGGCTATTGGATTTAGCTGCGGAAGCTTTAGCTGAAAATCCGGATTTATCAAATTATACAGGTCGAGTCTCGGATTCAGGAGAAGGTAGGTGGACAATCATGGCAGCGATAGAAGAGGCTGTCTCAGCCGAAGTACTAACAGCTGCGTTATATGCCAGATTCCGTTCACGAAAAGAACATACTTTTGCAGAAAAAATATGCTCTGCTATGCGATTCAAGTTTGGTGGGCATATTGAACGTGCGTCCGGTGGTTGATTAATTTATACTTATCTAAGGTGATACTCATGGCGAAAAAGGAAGAGAAAAAGAAAAAAATAATGGAAAACCCTGTGCATCGTCCTGAAGGACCATGTATAATTGTTATATTCGGAGCATCAGGCGATCTAACCAAACGTCTTTTAATGCCGGCTATTTATAATTTATTTACTCATGAAGCACTTCCTGAACAGTATTTTATAATAGGCACCTCAATGGACAAAATGGATACCTCCTCGTTTAGAAAGAAAATCGGGGATAATTTAAATGAATACGGCACTCAAGAATTTGATAGTCATGCTTACTCAGAATTTTCTAAAAACCTTTTTTACTATACTTCCAAATTTGATGAAAAAAGTTGTTACGATAATCTGAAAAAAAAGATCGACGAAATAGACAAACAAAATAACTGCAAATCGAAACTTCTTTTCTATTTAGCCATATCCCCTGCCATTTTTGAATTGGTATCGGATAATTTAAGTGATAATGGTTTTAGTAAAATGGAAGACCGAAACCCAAAATTAATTCTGGAGAAACCCTTTGGAAGAAATTTAGATAGTGCCCTAAAATTAAATGCTGCTCTTCATAATAATTGGGAAGAAAAACAAATTTGGCGCATTGATCATTATTTGGGAAAAGAGACCGTTCAAAATATTTTAGCTTTTCGATTTGGTAATGGGATCTTTGAGCCTCTCTGGAATCGCAATTACATCGATCATGTTCAAATTACTGTTGCTGAAACAGTAGGAGTTGAAAAAAGAGGTAGCTATTATGACCATGCCGGTGCTTTGAGAGATATGATACAAAATCACTTATTACAAGTGGTCAGTTATATTGCTATGGAACCTCCTAATGCTTTTAATGCCGAGACCATTCGCAATGCTAAAATAGAAGTACTAAATGCAATAAAGATAATGACACCTGAAGAGGTCTTCCAAAATACGGTCCGTGGACAATATGGACCGGGAAAAATAGGGAAAGAAAACAAGGTTGCTTATCGAGATGCAGATGATGTCGACAAGCAATCAATAACTGAAACATTTGTAGCTGCTAAACTTAATATCGATAATTGGCGTTGGTCGGGCGTGCCTTTCTTTTTACGCACAGGCAAACACCTTTCTAAACGGTACGCTGAAGTGGTTATCAATTTTAAAAAAGCGCCTAAACAACTATTTGCAACATCTAAGTCAAAAGAAATCTATACAAATGAATTACGTTTTTTACTGCAACCCAAACAAGCTATTGAATTAGTACTAAAAGCAAAAGTCCCCGGTGAAAAGATGACTCTACAACCTGTTAAAATGCATTTTGACTATAAAGAAGCCTTTCACACTGAAAGAGGGACGGGGTACGAAGTCTTGCTCTATGATTGCCTTGTCGATGACCCAACACTTTTTTCTCGAAGCGATTTAGTCGAACAAGCCTGGAAAATTGCACAGCCTATGCTTGATATCTGGTCATCATTACCTCCGGGCGATTTTCCGAATTATGCATCCGGTTCGTGGGGCCCGGATGCAGCTAATGACTTGATTCAAAGAGAGGGAAGGGAGTGGAGACATCTATGATATTGGCAGGAGATATCGGAGGGACTAAAACTAACTTAGCTATTTTTGATGTTAAAGATTCTAAATTGGTTTTAAAAGAAGAAAAAAAATACCCCGGCTCTGATTATGAAAGCCTCGATAAAATCGTTAATCTTTTTCTAAGTGAACATCCTACTAAAATCTTAAGTGCCTCTTTTGGCATTGCAGGCCCGGTAAAAGAAGGAAAAGCTAAAACAACTAACCTGCCTTGGGTTATTGATGCCAAAACTCTTGCAAACGAAATAAAATGTGAGCATGTATCCTTACTCAATGATCTGGAAGCAAATGCTTATGGCATTGCAGTGCTGGAAACCAAAGACTTTTTTAATTTAAACAAGGGAGACACCTCTATAAAAGGCAATGCCGCATTAATTTCTGCAGGTACAGGCCTAGGAGAAGCCGGATTATATTGGGATGGTAAAAACCATCTTCCATTTGCCTGTGAAGGCGGTCATGTAGATTTCGCAGCACGAAACGAACTGGAAATGCGTTTATTTCAATTCCTTAATAAAGAAGAAGAGCATGTTTCATATGAAAAGGTACTCTCCGGCATTGGAATACATAACATCTATCGATTTCTACTTCATGATCATCAAAGCCGTCCCGGTAATCAGTTGCAGAAAGATCTGAAAGAAAAAGACCCTGCTTATGTTATCTCAGAATATGCTCTAAACAATAAAGATTTAATCTGTGTCGAAGCACTTGAGCTTTTCATGATGCTATATGGATCTGAAGCGGGTAATGTTGCGTTAAAATTTCTGGCAGTCGGCGGGCTTTATATTGGAGGCGGTATCGCACCCAAAATTTTAGAGAAATTAAAAACCTCACAGTTCATGACGTGTTTTTGTAAAAAAGGCCGTATGGATACCCTCTTAAAGCCTATTCCGGTAAATGTCATTTTAAATGACAACGCAGCCCTTTTAGGAGCTGCTCGATTTGCAGCTCTACAGGTTGATTTAATATAGGCAGTCCCACAAAACAATCTCTTTCTTATCTTAAAAATCTCTGCCGGTTTGTTACAATCGCTTTCATCGCTACCTGTGTTGTCTCAACAATTGCTTTATCCATATCATGTGTGATTTCTATCATACCCCACCCTGAGATAACTCCCACAGCTAATCCGGATAGAAAAAAAATACTGTTTTCTGCATAAATACCTATACTAACAATGCTTACAGCTGTAAAGACACCAAATAATGAAACCGAAAGAGTAAATTTGGCTATACCTTCTATAACATCTTGAGCAGATTGAATCCTCCTATCAGTGAATTCAATAATTGGATTAGTTGTTAATGCTTTCGATTCAATAGATTTTCCATCCAATATATCCCTCTTAAAAACATACGGTGACTCTGAAACGATGGTCATATTACTCATAAATTAACCTCCTAAATACGGGATAGCTTACTAAATATCGACTTTGACAACTCATAACCCTCGGGGGAAGGGATTGCTCATTCCACGATCACTGCCCTACGGTAGATCTAAAAGATAGGGATAGTATACAAAATATGAGGATTAACAAAAATACGAAATAAAACTGTAATCGAAACGCTCTCATCCCAATACTAAAGCGTCTATTTGTTTTTTTGATTTTGGATATACTCATTCACATTCGAAGCCGGACAGGATTGAGTTCCGGCACTTGAAATGTATCATTCATTCGTGTCTTAAGCTTGTCTCTTAAAATCGGGATTTTGTCTTTAAAAAACCCCTTACCTCTCATTTAAAATCAGTAAATGTCATAAGTAACCGTTTCCCTTATCACCTTCCAAAGACTTTCTATGGTATTTAAATTTGGAGAATTATGGGGTTAAAGAGACAAGCTCTATACCCCTTATGAATCAAAGTGCCGATTCTAAGACTTGAAAATGATCATTGATTCGTTTCCTCATTGATTGAGCAATAGAGGGCCAAGTATTTTCAAAAAATCCGGTAATCGATCTCCGAAATTCTTTAGCAGAATTAAAAAACCGATTATTGCGACAATATTCATTCATCACTTTCCATAATCGTTCAATGGGATTGAGGTTAGGACTGTAAGAAGGTAAATAATAGAGAATAATACCTTGTTTTTCTGCTTCTTGTTTGGTCTGAATACTTGTATTATAAGGGCCTTGATCTAAAATAAGATGGATATTTGGAGCTGAGGGGTATTTTGACCGTAGCAAAGCAAAATGCTTTGCCATGGTACCGCTATTTAATGTTTCATAAGCATCTATTGTTACCTTCATACTGTTTAAATTGATAGACCCCATAAGATTCATTCGAGTACGAGAAGCTGTTGTTGCAATCAATTTATCTGTTCCCGGTCGAATCCAACCATAAGAAATTTTAGTTGCCATAGTTGGATGTACACCATCAGCAAATTCAACAGGCTCATTTTTAGGCAAAGATGCCATAAGCTTGGCGTAAAATTGCATCCAAGCTTTTTGTTGATCAGAATTTGCCTTAGCCGGTGTACCTTTAGGCTTTTTATAGGAAAAACCATGTGAGTGTAGCCAAGAAGTCATCCCTGAAATCGTATAAACAATGCCATATTTCGCGAGAACATAAGAACAGATATCTTCTACTTTGACATAGGTATGAGTTGTTAAATGTTTAATGAATTCTTCTGACTGTGGCGCAAGAAGTTTACTGACTGAACCACCGCTTTCTATATGCAATTGCTGTTTATTTTGATATTCTTTAATGTGACGAGACACTGTTTCATCGTCTAAAAGCACAGCTTCAGCAATACGAGTATTACTCCAACCTTTATTCGACAATAGAACAGCCTTGATACGATCTCGTATACGACCATTCTTTTCTCGTTTATGTTGCTGTCTGAGATGCTTTTCTTCTGATAGTGTTAAAAATGAATTCATACAAAACAATTTACACTATACGAATACAAAATATCCGGAGGTTTATTCGTGATGAGTATATACTTAGTACACCAAATAATTAAGATGATTAAGATTAAAAATAGCTGTCTTTGCAGTTTGCCGTCTTTCCATGTGGACAATGTATATAGTAATACAACATATGACTATGAAAAAAGCTTATAAATTTAGATGCTGCCCAATAAAAAAATAAAAAGAGCTTTTAGCTAAAAGCTTTGGTTGTTGTAGGGTAGTGTATAATCAAGCTTTAAATTTTAAGATTAAGAAATATCAAGAAGAAAAAGAGAGCACATTAAATATTGCAAAACCTAAATAACCATTAAAAATACGTTGGTCGAGGAGATTGATTGGAATTCCTTCAGGAGTAGCGGTTACTAAAGATACATGCGAAAAATATTTTATCAGTATCCCGGTGGAAGAGCAACCTATTCAACTTAAGCAATATAATTATGCTATTGGAATCGATATGGGCTCGGAAAGTTTTGTAACAACATCCAACGGTAAAAAGTTAATTTCTCCTAAGCCATTTAAGTATTTTAAAAAGAAATTAAAAAAAAAATCAAAAATGTTTAAGTAAATTTAAATCTACCGGCAAACACAGAAACAAAAGCAGAATCAAAGTCGCCAAGATTCATTTTAAAAATATAAGACATGACTTTTATCATAAACTTTCTACACAATTGATTTATGAAAACCAAGCCATCATAATTGAAGGTTTAAATATCAGAAGTATGTTAAAAAATAAAAGATATGCGGAAGGTCTATCAGATGCAGAATAGCGTCAATTGTTAATATTTTTAAAGTATACATGTGATTGGTACGGAAAAAACATAGTCGAACTACCTCAGAATTTTCCCGGTATACAACGATGTTCCATATGCCGACACAATGTAGAAAAATTAGAGTGCAATATAAGATCTTGAAAATCCCAAATGCAATACTGAGCATGACAGAGATTGTAACGCAGCCTATAATATCTACCGAGGGCAGTCGGTAATTTAAGCCTTTGGGGATCGTGTTAGACTAGCACTTGTTAGCAATGATCGTTGAATGAGGAATTCCCTCCCTTTAGGGTTGGGAGCTGTCAATTGTTCTTCTAAAGGGGGGATACTTTTGAATAGATTCATCAAACTCGCGTGGCATTTTTTTTTACTTATCATTATTTATGAAGGATTACGTCTTTTATTTTTAATCAACAATATCGATTTTTTTCAAGATTTTGCTACTAAAGACCTTCTCAAAACATTTATCTCAGGCCTTCGTTTTGATCTAGCCGGTATTGGATTTATCAATTTCTTATATGTAATCCTTTATATGTTTCCCATAAAAGATGAGTGGATGAATAAATCCTATCTCGCATTTTTAAAATGGTTATTCGTCATTAGTAATGGTATTTTTATTACAGCGAACATCTCCGATGCCGAATATTTTAAATTTTCCGGAACAAGGTTATCATTAAGTTCATTTAAAATTACGCAAGATTTAGCCGATCAATCTCTTCAATTGATCGGCTATTACTGGTATTTATCTCTTTTAATTATTTTTAATATCGGGTTTTTAGCCTACTTTTACGACAAACCTTTCTTAAAAAAATGGAACTTTAAATTTAATTTCTTCTCTCAAAATTTTCTTTTTCTTCTTATGATTTTTTTTATGGTCGTATTCGCAAGAGGTGGCTTACAACTTAAACCTGTCATACCGGCCAATGCCTTCGCTAACAATAAGCCTCGCTTAGCTCAGCTTGCCTTAAATAGCTCTTTTACTATTTTAAAATCTTCTACACAAGAACAACTCTCATCCCCTCATTATTTTAAAAATTGGAATGAAATATTAAATATTCTCAATAAAGAATCATCTGTAAATAAGGGTATTGATCCCTTACCGGAAAACACTAATGTCGTTATTTTTATTTTAGAAAGCTTTGCATTGGAATATATGGGTTTGCCTAATAGCTACGAAGGATACACCCCTTTTCTTGATGAAATTGCTAACAACGGACATTTTTTTTATAACCATTTTGCAAATGGACGTCGCTCTATTGATGCTCTGCCTTCGATTTTAGGTGGTTTACCTGCCTTGATGGATACCGCTTTTATCGTCTCTAGATACCAAACATGTTCTTTAAACGGATTACCGGCAACATTAGATGAACGAGGATATTCAACAGCTTTTTTCCATGGAGGGAAAGAAGGGACAATGTATTTTGATGTTTTAACCAAAATGCTTGGCTTTCATCAATACTTCGGCGCTTCCGATTATCCCAATGAAAAGGACCATAGCGGTAGTTGGGGGATCCATGATCATTCTTTTTTTTCCTTTTCAATAGAACGGATTAATGAAATGAAAAAACCCTGCTTTTGCACTATTTTTAGTTTGAGCTCTCACCATCCATATAATATTCCACCCGAACACGAAAATCATTTTCCTAAAGGAACTTTAGAAATTCATGAAAGCATTGGTTATGCTGATTATGCTTTAAGACAATTTTTTGAGAAAGCCAAAACACAAGATTGGTTTGATAATACCTTGTTCATATTCACCGCTGATCACACTTCTAAATCTGAATATCCCCAATACCAAACCAATATAGGACGTTTTCGGATTCCATTAATTTTTTATCACCCGCAGAAATCATTACCTCTGGTATCAGAAAAGACTGTCGCTCAACATGTGGATATTACACCTACTATTTTAGATTTATTGGGTATCCTACAGACTAAAAAAGCGTTATTTGGCAACTCGTTAATCAAAAAAGATAACAACCATTATGCCCTAATCTACAATTCTAATACCTATTGGCTTGTTAAAGATGATTTTCTCACCCAGATGAATCCTGACGGTAGTATCGAATATTTCAACCGGGAACAAGACCCCCTTCAAACCAAGCAACTATCCATACATGCTCGGCAAAAAAATCCGTTAGACAACTTGTTAAAAGCCAACATCCAATATTATAAGGATGGCCTTAAAGAAAATAAGATATCTTGGTAAAGGAAGGCTATCATCACAAGGTTGACAGCTCCCAACCCTACAGGGAAGGAATTCCTCATTCAATGACCATTGTAACAAGTCTTAGCCTAATATGATCTCCAAAAGCTTAAATTACCGACTGCCCTTCAGATATACACTCATCCACATTGGAAGCCGGACAGGAGCACTTGAAATGTATCATTCATTCGTGTCTTAAGCTTGTCTCTTAAAATCGGGATTTTTTCTTTAAAAAAGCCCCTTACCTCTCATTTAAAATCAGTGAATGTATTATAAAATTTATTATAAGTAACCGCTTCCCTCATCATTTTCCAAAGCCTTATCTATTGCATTTAAATTTGGAGAATAATGTAGGGGTAAATAGACATGCTCTATACGTGAAGTTTTTAAATATTCTGTGAATCAGTTTGTTGTTATTGGCTCTTCCGTTATCTAAAATGACATCTATTTTTGAAGCCTGTGAATGTTTTTCTAATCCTTTTAAGAAGTCAATAACCCCCTCTTCCTCCAATCATAGAATATTCTTTTGACCTGATTGTCATACCCTCAAGTCGCAAAGCTCCAATAATTAGGCCTCCCGGTTTGCTTCTTTCCGGTCTTAATCGTTTTCTTAACCCCTTTTTGGATCCACCCACATACAGTTTAGAGGATGTACTGCATCAAAAAAATAGATCTCTTCAGAATTTTGAAGACCGGCTTTTAATGCTTCCTATTCTTTAATAAATAAGTTTTTTGAGAAAAAGCTTAACATATTCATCAAATAATACGTATGAATTTATTTTATGGGATTGGTATTACTAAAACCCTAAAGCATCTAAAACATCTTTCTCAACATATCGTTTTTCTCCTTTATTAGGATAACGATGCAAGAACAGGGCCGGATTAAAATTTAATTCGATAATGGAGTGATTTTTTGAGGTTTTCTTACTTGTAGGGTTTTTGATGATGATATCAACACCACAAAAAGTGGCACGGACAATACGGGTAGCTTCAATCGCTAATTGACAATAGTCGTCATGAAGAAGATCAGTCATATCAACAGGATCGCCTCCGGTAGAAACATTACTGTTTTTCCTTAAAAGAGCCTTTTCATTTTTTTTAGGGATGCTTTTAAAAGTAAAACCCTGTTCTTTTAATATAGAACTCTCTTCATCTCCCATTTGAATCCGATACTTTGGAATTTTGAATTCATTGGGATCGAAATTTTTCTTATGAATTAATTGTCCTATAGTATGAATACCATCCCCAACCACATGAGGAGGCTCTCTAAGGCAAACCGCTACGACTTTATAGTCGATTACCAAAACACGATATTCCTTTCCAATGCAAAAGTTCTCTACCAAAACATCGTCTGATAATTTAAATGCTTTCTCTAAAGCTAGAGTGTATTCTTTTTCAGAATTAGGATTTACAAAAGAAATGCCTAATCCATAATTCGTAGAGTTTGGTTTGACGACAATTTTTTTCTTAGAAAAGTATGAATAATCTTCAAAAGCCTTCTTTTGATCATAATAAATCCTTCCACATGGTACTTGCAGTCCTTTTTCTCTTAGAAGTTGTTTAGTCACTGATTTATTTTCCATTATCAGATAACTTATCAGGCTATCTTTTGATGTTTTAGTCCCTTGCTTGATTAGCTCCGTTTTAGATCCTCTTTTCAAACGGATAAAATTATCACCTCTATCTAAAACGGTAACATCTATGCCTCTATTTTGAACTTCGCGAATAATCATTTGAGTGGAAATTTCCATATCTTCAAAACCCGATAAAAACATGTCATCATGATACTCCAGCTCTTGTTGTTTTCTATTGGAGTCTACCGCCCATTTTTCCATCTCCTTTTCAAAACTTGGTGGTATCGAATACTGTTTACTTGCTCTTTTGTGCTTTTTGGCTAACTTTAAACCGAATTCTTTAAAGCTAATTTTCTCCTTTTGAAGTTGTTGCATGATGCGATAAGACGGTGTTAGGCTAACATCATTAAGCTTCTCTTTTTGCTTTTTTAAAACACTTATGTACCTGTTATCAGTATGATTAAGGTCTAGAAGTTTAGCTGTTTTTTCAATTCTATTCATAATCTCCATAGCCCAAGTTCTGAAATTTATTGATTTACCATTTTTCTTTAATTTCAGTTTTGGATTTCTCCCTTCTAAAGTCACACGATTTTGATTGTAGCAGATTTCTTTTCGCTCAGTTTCTGTTATTGGAGAGCTTGTTTGAAAAAGACAGTCAATGATAAGTACATGTAAAAAATGTAACTGTTCTTCTGTTACCCCTACAGAATCAAACGGATCAAGATCAACAGCTCTGATTTCAATAAAACTAACCCCTTCATTTTTTAAAGCCTCAACCGAGCTAAGTTTAGAACCATAAGGTGCTTTCGGTCGAATACGTGAATAATGCTCCGCCTCAATTTGTAAAACGTTATGATTTAACTGCAGATGTTTATTTTTTTTAAATAATCCAATCGTTTTAAAAGTAGAAGAAGAAGTAGATAGTGCCTTTTTCATATCCTGCAAATAAAAAGATAAGTCATTGAAGGAGATAGCATATTGGGCTTGAACACGACTATAATACCCTAATGCGCTCATTCTAATTGAAGTGGTATATTCTCCATAAAGTGTTCGATGCCGCATCAATGAAAGCTGTTTACAAGGTTTATCAAAATAAGAACGGTCAACAGCAGGAGAGGCGCCAAAAAAGTAGGCGTTGATCCATCCCCATCTTAAAAAATTACGCATTATTTTGAAGTAACATTTATTAATAAACTCCTGCAAGGAAGTATCAGGATCAAAATTGTTATGAAGGAGCCGGAAAAAATCTTCAGAAAATGAAAAATTATAATGAATTCCGGACATCGTCTGCATCTTTCTTCCATATCGAAAGCCGAGACCTCGACGATATATTTTTTTCTCTTCTCCTAACTTAGATGACCCATAGTCAGCTAAAGGGATGTCTTTTGCTTTAGGTAGTAAGCAAGGCGAACTAAAAGGCCACATCCATTCCTTTTTCATATGATCGAAGGTATACTTTTGAAGATTTTTAAGATGCTGAATGGCCTTCTTTTCATTATTGAAAGTAGAGGTGATAAATTCTAATTGAGCCTCTGAAAAATCTGTACTGATATAAGGGTGAGTTAGTGAAGAACCCATGAAGTTAGGGTGAGGTTGCTGAGATAACTCAGCTATATTATTTACCCTTAAACACTCTTTCTCTAATCCGTGTTTCGAATGAAGAAATAGTTCATGTTGCCTATTTTCTTCAAACAGCTTGAAGATTTGGGGATAATTCCAGCTCATTTTAATACATTTAAATCTATAGAGTATATCATCTTGAGGTCACAGATCAGATCAGTAAAAAAGACCTTATTTATTCCTTATTCTTCTCATTTTTGATATAAGACCTAACATATTAAAAAGAAATGCCCTTTGTTAACAAGACTCTTGATTAGGAATAGAAAAAAAGATAAGGTGCAAATTTTGAAATAGCTTAAAAAATATGGACCGTGAACAAAACTTTATGAAGTGGTTGATTTGGTCATTAGCCGCTTTTTTCTATTTGTATGAATACTTTTTAAGAGTTTCACCTAGCGTTATGATCTCAGAGCTTATGGGAACATTTCATGTCAACGCGACTATTATCGGAACCATGTCAGCTTTTTATCTATATTCATACGCTTCGATGCAACTACCCGTCGGTCTTTTAATGGACCGCTTTGGTTCACGTAAGTTGTTAACCTTAGCCGCTTTTGTCTGTGGTCTTGGGGGTTTGTTTTTTGGCTTTTCTCAAGAAATTTGGACAGCTGGCTTGGGTCGGTTATTTATGGGTTTTGGCTCTGCCTTTGCCTTTGTTGCCATGATTTATGTCTGCTCACACTGGTTTCCTACTAAAAGACTTGCTCTTTTAGTAGGGTTAGCCAATTCACTCGGTATGCTGGGTGCCGTTGCAGGTCAAGGCCCTTTAAGTCTTATGGTAAGAATCTTCGGTTGGCGAGATACTTCTATTTATGGATTTGGAATTATTGGAATTCTTTTAGCGATAATCATCTTTGTATTTGTTAGAAATGATCCTCCCAATATTCAAGAACATCAAAAAAGAACAGAGTCGGTTAAAGAATTACTAAGAGGCTTCAAAGACGTTTTTTTAAATTTCTTTACTTGGGTGAATGCTTTAGGAGCTTTACTTTTTTATCTAACGACTAGTGTTTTTGCCGGCCTTTGGGGTATCCCATTTCTCCATGTCGCTCACAAAATGGATATTAATACCGCTAGCTTCGCTACTTCCATGATCTTCGTTGGCTGGTTAGTTGGGGGTCCTCTTGTTGGCATTATCTCCGATAAGTTAAGATCAAGAAAATTAGTTATTTTGGTGTCTATCGTTTTCACGTTTATCCTTCTTTGCCCGGTTATTTATACGCAAGGAATGCATCCCTACCCGATTTTTATCCTGCTATTTTTAGTCGGCTTATTCTCTTCTGCTGAACTGTTAAGTTTTAGCCTGGCTATTGAACTTAACCCACGGCTTGCTAAAGCCTCTTCCGTAGCCCTTACTAATTGCTTGATTGCATTCGCAGGATCGGGTCTTCAACCTCTGGTAGGGTATTTATTGGATACCGTTTGGGATGGTCATAGAATAAAAGGCATCGCTATCTATACTGTAGATAATTACCTATACGCGATGAGTGTTTTCCCTATTACTTTGATACTGGCGTTTTTTGTCTATCTGTTCGTGAAAGAAAAAAAACATCAATCGCATATTCACATCACGAACAACTAATTTAATACAACTCATTTCTTCTTTTTACCTGCTTTTTTTGCTAACTATCTTTAGTTGATGATTAATGTTCTTTTATCATATAAATATTGTTATCATTTTTATATTTGATTTATAAAACTACAATATATGGGGTATACAAAATGACTTTTAAACAGCCTGAACTTCCTTATTCACTAAATGCTTTGCAACCCTTTGTCTCCGAAGAGCAGATGCATTATCACTATAATAAGCATCATGCAGCTTATTTTAACAAGCTCAATGGGCTTGTCGACGGGAAACCTGTAAGTGACCTACCTATTAGAGATCTAGTCGTTCAATCATCGGGTGGTATTTTTAATAATGCTGCCCAAGCATGGAATCATACTTTTTTCTGGAATTGTATGTCTGCTTCCGGTGGAAGAATGCCTAAAGGCGACCTGAAAGCTGCAATCGAAAGAGATTTTGAAAGCATGGATAACTTTAAAAAGCAACTCTCGGACGCAGCTGCTGCTCTCTTCGGTTCAGGATGGGCATGGCTGGCTTGCGACAAGCAAGGTAAATTAGAGATTTTACCGTTAAGTAATGCCGATACTCCTCTAAAACATGATAAAGAACCTATTCTTACATTAGATGTTTGGGAACATGCTTATTATATCGATTATCGAAATGAGCGCCCTCGTTTTATTGAAGGTTTTTGGGATGTTATCAATTGGGATTTTGCAGCTGAATGCTTTGCCGGTTCGCAGAAAAGCTAATTTCCTTCATTACCTTTTCGAGATAAGAATATATAGATTCTTATCTCGCCTTCTTAACGCGTCTAACTCACCCTAAATGGCCATGGAAAAGTCGCTTATTTTTCAGCAGCTTCTGCAGCTGTTGTCATCTTGTTTATCGATTATGGCTCGAAATCTATTTGACATTTAAAGAAGATCTAACCATAAAAAGCATACATGAAAATACATGTCAATTCGAGATGACACCGGCAAAAGACTTTCCAAAAGGTAAGATTTATATCACAGCGCATCAAAAGCCGGAAAAGCATACCGAAGCCTATCCGTTAGGACACCCTGAATTAATTAATATATCTTAGTATATGAAAGTCGTTTTAGCCGAAAAACCCAGCGTCGCAAGAGATATCGCATCCTTTTTAAAAGCTAATACTAAAGGCAATGGCTATTTTGAAGGTAATGGTTATCAGGTTACATGGGCATTCGGACATTTAGTCACCTTAAAAGACCCGAATGAGTACGATCCCGGTTTAAAAAAATGGACCTTATCTACTCTCCCCTTTATTCCTAAAGATTTTGAATTGAAACTCGTCAATAATCAAGGGGTAAAAACCCGGTTTCAAGTAATTAAAAAGCTGTTTAAGGCAAGCGGATGAAATCATCTGCGCTACAGATGCCGGAAGAGAGGGAGAGCTTATCTTTCGCTATATTCTGAAGATGAGTAATTGTGAAAAAAAGCCCTTTTGCCGTCTTTGGTTAACTTCTTTAACCAATGAGGCAATTAAGTCGGGTTTTAAACAATTACAACCCGGAGAGGTCTATAACAACCTATATATGGCTGCTAAATGCAGAAGTGAATCTGATTGGGTAGTGGGAATAAATGGCACGCGAAATTTTACTGTGCGATATGGAAAAGGAACTCTTTGGAGCATCGGAAGGGTACAAACACCTGTTTTAGCTATGATCGTTGCAAGAGATGATGAAATTCGAAACTTTGTCCTTCAAAATTTTTGGGAGCTTTTTTCCACTTTTAAAAACGTAGCTTTTAAATATACCGGTAAACGTTTTGATAAAAAAGAAAAAGCAGAAGTTGCAAAAGCCAAAGTTGCATCTCATCCTTTCAGCATAACAAAAATTCAAAGCAAACAGGAAAAGCAACAACCCTCCTTCTTTTATATGACCTAACCGATTTACAGCGAGACATGAACCGTCGATATGCTATGAGTGCATCGGATACGTTAAAAATTGCTCAAACCCTATATGAAAGTAAAATTCTGACTTATCCCAGAACCGATTCACGTTTTTTAAGCAATGATATGAAAAAGGACATTATTCATACACTTCATAAATTAAAAGCCATAAAATCAAATGAAATCGACGTGCTAAATTTGAATGCACTTCCTTTTACATCTCGCATTATCAATGATAAAAAAGTATCCGATCACCCATGCTATTATCCCTACCGGCAAAATCCCTTCAGGCCTTCCACTATCTCATCAACAGGTTTTTGATGCCGTTGTGTTACGCCTTATCTCCGGTTTTTATCCTAATTGCACTAAGCAGGTTAAAACAGTTGAGGGAGAGAGTAATGAATTAAAATTTCAAGCTAAAGGCATTCAAGTCATAGAGCCCGGTTGGACACGATTATATCCTAAAACTAAAAAAGATGATGAACAAGAATTGCCTGAATTTAAAGAAGGTGAAACGGGTCCTCATAATCCATATATCAAAGAAGGTAAAACCAAGCCCCCCTAAATATTATTCTGAAAATTCACTACTTGGCTCCATGGAAACCGCAGGAAAGATGGTGGAAGATGAGACGTTAAGAGAAGCATTAAAACAAAGAGGCCTTGGAACACCGTCAACTAGAGCTGCTATTATTGAGACTTTACTCAAAAGAGGATACATCGAAAGAAAGAAAAAAACTCTTGTAGCTACTGCTAATGGTCGATATTTAATTACGTTAGTACAAAACCCCAATTTAAAATCTCCGGAGCTTACCGGTATTTGGGAGTCCAAATTAAAAGAAATCGAACATGGTGGTTTAGATTCTAACCAATTTATGAATGAAATTTACGGTTATACCAAGGAACTTATTGAAACGAGTAATCTAACTGAGATTGACCCAAATCAACTGGGTCCTTGCCCTCTTTGTAATAGCTCCGTTATTCAAGGAAAGAAGGGCTTCGGATGTTCTCAATGGAAAAAAGGCTGCACATTCGTTTTATGGAGAGAATACAAGGGAGTCACTCTTTCTACGAATCATATCCAAAAGCTATTGCAAAAAAGGGTCATTTTATCGCCCGTCAACGTACCTGAATTAGGAAATGTCATCTTAACACTTTCCGATTCAGGTATCGTTAAAGAACAACCCGTTCCAAATGAAGCGCCTGCCTTTAAGAAGCGGTATCCGAAAAAGGCCTATTCTAAGCGGCGACAATAATCGTTGACGTATTCACAGGTAAAAAAATTTTATTGCCGGGGTTTTCCGAAATTTTTTCCATGCTCCGGCGAGATTTCTCAGCTTTTAAGATCTCTGTTGCATTTTCTATTCCTACTTGTAAAGCTAATGTTTGCAAGTATAGACTCTCTGATTCAGCTACCATTTTTAGTGCTCTAGTATTTGCTTCAGTTTCTATTATTAATGCTGTTGCTTTAGACTCTGCTCTCATCACTTCCGCTAATGCAGATCCTTCAGCTTCTGTAATAACGGCTCGCTTTTCTCTTTCTGCAATCATTTCTTTCATCATAGCTTTTGCTGTTACATCTGAATAGGTCAATTCCTGTAATTCAACTCTAATCAATTTAACACCCCATTTATCTACAGTTGATGATAACTCATTTAAAATATTTTCATTGAGAAGAACACGTGATGATAATATTTCATCGAATTGCATAGTCCCTATGTTCGAGCGAAGAGCATTTAAAGCAATATCAGCAATAGTAGAGGGTAAGATATCAACTTCATAAGCTGCTTTGACCGGATCAATAATTCTCCATGATATGGATGTGTTAGCTTTAATCGTTACATTATCTTTGGTCTGACAGTGTCTAACAGATGTATTCGTTTGTTGTTCTGTTAACTCGATATAACAACCTTCTTTATTAGCTACTCTCCCCCATGTATCAAGCTTTTTAACAGATTCGGTAAAAGGGTTGAGAACATTTAGCCCGGCAGTTAGGGTACGATCGAATTTGCCCCATCTCTCTACCAGAGCAACATGGCCTTGTGGCACAGTATAAAACATAGATAACCTACTGATTATAATTAAAGATTACATAAATATTATATTAAAATTATAAAAAAATCAAGATTGGAAATATTGTCTTATAAAAGAAATCGTTTATCCGGCAAGCTGGCAAATTATGAACTTTACTCGGGAAAAGACGCTGAAATGGAAGAACTCGAATTCTATTTTAAAGGTATTTTAATCGGTTTTATTATAGCAGCTCCGATTGGTGCTATAGGAGCCCTTTGCGTTAGAAGAACTATTACGGAAGGTAGACGGGCAGGCCTTTTAACAGGTTTAGGAGCCGCTATGGCAGATGGTGTATATGGAGCTATCGCCGGTTTTGGTTTAACCTATATCTCTCATCTAATTTTACAATCTGAAGATTGGTTACGCCCAATAGCAGGAGTATTTCTGCTTGCTATAGGCATTAAAATCTTTATCTCAAAGCCTGCAATTGATACACAACCGGTAAAAATCAGGCATTCGCTAGGTGATTTTTCTTCCGCTTTTTTTTTAGGATTGACCAATCCATTAACCATTTTGGCATTCCTTGCCTTATTTTCAGCCCTTGGTCTTGATAAAGCGACACATACCTATCTTACAGCAACAGCTCTTGTAATAGGTGTTATTTGTGGTTCTATTCTTTGCTGGTTACTTTTAATAGAAGCCGTTTCGTTTTTCCGAGAAAAGATCAACCATAACAGTATGACTTGGGTGAACAAAATTACCGGGATGTTTCTCCTGGGATGCGGCGTCATAGCTATTATCAGCACATTTATTAAAGCTTAAAGGGGGCGAATTTGACCCTGTCCCCTTACAATCCATTTATAACTCGTTAATTCAGGTAAAGACATAGGACCTCTAGCATGTAATTTTTGAGTGCTAATTCCTATTTCAGCTCCCATTTCAAATTGCGCTCCATCTGTAAACCCTGTTGAAGCATTCGCATAAACTACCGCAGCATCTACTTCTTTTAAAAATTGTTCGATATGATCACTATTATTCGACACAATCGCTTCACTATGCTTCGAACTAAAAAGAGAAATATGAACGATGGCCTCATTGATATTATTAACACTCTTGATTGCCATCTTATAAGATAAAAACTCATGACCGAATGAGTCAGAGGATGCCTTTTTTAAAAGTGATGAAGGATAATGACCATCTAGTGCAGCAAAAGCATCCGGATCGGCAAACAACTCAACATCCCGGTCTTTTAGATCTAGAACCAATTCCTTTAAATGAGAGAGTATCTTTTTATTTACAATCAAAGTATCCAAAGCATTACAAACACTCACTCTTCCGGTTTTAGCATTCAGAATAATTTTTTTTGCCATATTGACATCAACCTCTTCATCAATATAAGTATGTACAATGCCGGCTCCCGTCTCTATTACAGGAATTTTAGAATGCTCTTTTACATAATCGATTAGAGCCTTACTCCCTCGTGGAATAATAACATCAATAAGCCCTGATGAGGTTAATAGTACATGGGTTGCTTTTCTATCCGGTGGTATAAGGGCTACTATATTGGGATTGACTTTCTCTTCTTCTAAAATTTTATATATAAGATCGACAATAGCTCGGTTGGAGTGATGGGCATCACTACCCCCTTTTAGGACAAGAGCATTTCCCGATTTAAAGCATAAAGAAAAAACATCAAATGTCACATTCGGTCTTGCTTCATAAACAACGCCGACAACCCCTAAAGGAACGACTATTTTAGAAATTTGCAAGCCGTTATCTAATGTCCTACCTTCCAAAACATCCCCTAATGGATTTTTTAACAAAATAATATTACGAATATCCTGAGCAATAGCAAGAAGCCTCTCTTCATCAAGCAACAATCTATCATACTTTGGAGAGCTTCTCTCCATTTTACTTAAATCTTTTTGATTAGCCTCTAAAATAGTTTCGATGTTTTTTTCGATTGCATTGGCCAAATAAGTGAGAACTTGATTAATTTTTTCCTCATTGAGACTAATCAAAGAAGAGCTTGCCTCTTTAACCTTTTGTAGTGTTTTTGTAACTATTTCCATAATTAAATATTGCCTATAAAAAGGTAATCGTAGTGGATTAAAGCCCGTCCACCTTTTTTCCCTGCTAATTTTTTTGCTTCTTCTGAAGAATATTTTGCTATTCCAAGGCCTAAATTTTTACCTTTTTCATTGTTGATAATAATGATATCTCCCTTTAAAAAAGAACCTGAAACTTTTGTAATACCAATCGGCAAAAGACTCCTTATTTCTGTTTTTGAAGTCAGTTGTTTTTCCAAACAGCGATTGATATAGATTTCTCCTTTTTCTCCCCCTTTTGCATGAGCTATCCATTTTTTTACATTGGATGCTTTTCTTTTTTCAATGAATCGCGTGCCCGCGACTTCCCCATTCAAAGCATTGATTATCACATCATCTTTTTTACCGTTCAAAATATAGACGGCGATCCCAAGACCCGCTAATCTAGCTGCAACGCGACATTTAGTGTGCATACCTCCTCTTCCAAATTCAGATTTCCGGGGTGAAATAAAATGTTCGAATGATTCTTTAGATGGGTCTAACTCTGTAATCAGTTCAACATCTTGCTCATCAGGAGATCCCGTTAATAGGCCTTGAACGTTTGTTAGAATCATTAACGCATCTGCATTCATCATTGCCGCAATGAGTCCTGCCAACTCATCATTATCAGTAAACATCAATTCATCTACAGACACAACATCATTCTCATTTACAACCGGTATAACCTTTGACTTCCATAATGCGTTAAAACAATTTTTAATATTTAAGTAATGATGCCGATCTCTAAAATCTTCTTTTGTAGCTAACACTTGAGCGCAATGGACTCCTGCTCCGGTAAATAAGCGAGAATACGTCCCTATCAATTTAATTTGACCTAATGCAGCAAGAGTTTGACGCTCTTCAATGACATCAACGCTCTTGCTAAGCTTCGTTATCCCTTTTCCGGCTGTTAAAGCACCGGAACTGACCAAAATCACTTCAATTGATTGCCTAAGCATGTGAACAATCTGGTCAACTATTTTAGCTAACCTTCTCCTGTCTAAGAGACCATTTGGTTTGGTAACTAAATTACTTCCGACTTTAACAATAATTTTTTTATACTGCATAAATTCGTATCGTCTTTTAATGCCTCTTGAGATTATCATATCTTCGATCTTTTTATTCTTTAATAAGCTTCATGAATACTTATATCAATATTATAATATTTACTGAAATATTACTTTGAAATAAAGAGAAAACCGGATAAGAAAAACACTTTTGACAGCTCCCAACCCTAAAGGGAAGGGATTCCTAATTCATTGACCACTGCTAACAAACAAGCTAGTCTAACATGATCTCCAAAGGCTTAAATTACCGACTGCCCCTGCGGTATCGATATTAATAGATGCATTAAGATCTCTATCGTGTGTTACTTTGCAGTTTGGACACTGCCAACTTCTCACACTTAAATCTAAAATTTCTATTTGGTACCGGCAGGCAGAGCATAGTTTTGAACCGGCAAAAAATTGATCTAATTCCACTATATTTCTTCCGTACCATTCACACTTATACTTTAAAAATGTTAAAAACCGGCTCCATCCTGCATCCGATATATGCTTGGAAAGTTTTTTATTTTTTAACATCTTATTAATATTTAACCCTTCTATCGTGATCGTTTGGTTTTCACGAGCCAACTTTGTAGAAAGTTTATGATGAAAGTCCTGCCTTATATTTTTTATCTTCGAATGTATCGAAGCCACCGATCTTCTTTTTTTGAGTCTGTTTTTACCTTTGACTTTAGCTTTGCTAAGAGAACGTTGTTTTCTTTTTAGTCTTTTCTTATGAAATCTAAAAGGTTTAGGTGCCGTAATCTTTTTCCCTGTAGAAAGAGTTGCGAATGTCGTTAATCCTAAATCTATACCGACAGAATTATTTCTCTTCTCAAAAGGGATCACTTCTTCTTCTACTATATAGGCTCACAAAATACCTGTCACAAGAGCCTTTTGTGATTGTTATACCTGTTGGTGTACCTAAAAAACACCTTGACCAATGTATTTTTAATCTGTCTTTAGATTTTGCAATCTTAAGATTAACCCCATCCCAACTAAATGCTGACTTAGTTAATCGTATTGCCTGCGTACTGTGTTTGTTTTTAAAGCGAGGGAAATTTGACCTTTTTTTAAAAAGTTTAAAAAAGCTCTATCAAGATCTCTAAGACTTTGTTGCAGACAAACAGAAGAAACTTCGTTTAACCAAAGAAACTCTTTGTTTTGCTTAAGACTTGTCAAGAATGCCGATGTTTTAGAATAACTTACATTCTCTTTGTATTGCCTGATATTTCTTGATCTTAAAATTTAAAGCTTGATTATATACAACTCCGGAACATCCAAAGCTTTTTGTAAGCAACTCCTTTTGTTTTTTCGTTGGATAGAATCTAAATTTATATGCTTTTTTGATCATCATGTATTGCATTATATGTCCGGTACATATATATTGTCTATCCGGAAAGACGGAAAACCTCTAAAACAGCAGTTTTTAACCTTAGTTACCATGTTATTTGGTGTCCTAAATATAGGAGAAAGGTTCTTGAAGGTGATATTGTTGTTCGTTTAAAGGAATTATTAGAATTAAAAGCTCTACAACTAAATATAGAAATTAACGAACTGAATATTATGCCTGATCACGTACATATTTTTTAAATACCAAGCCTATATATTCGCCACAATTTTTCATAGGACAACTTAAGGGATATACAAGCCGAATATTAAGGCAAGAATTTTCAAGCTTAAGATCCGGGTTACCCACACTGTGGACACGGTCTTATTATGTTGATAGTGTTGGAAAATTAAATGAATATACAATCAGAAAGTATATACGGAATCAAAAAAACAAATAGACACTTTCATCCCACCCTTAAAAAGGTGGGGTTTCTCGTTTAATTGTCATAAATCAAATGAAATAACCGCTATCCCTGAATTATTAGATCTTTTAGACATAAAAGGCTTGATAATCACTATTGATGCTATGGGTTGTCAAAAGAATATAGCTAGAAACATTATCGATAAACAAGGAGATTATGTTTTAGCCCTCAAGGGCAATCAAGGACTTTTTGCTGAAGAAATTACAGAATTTCTAGCAGTAGCACCTTTCGATCCACAAACAACCTATTCTTTTGACAGCGACACGGAGTGTGATAAAGGTCATGGAAGAATAGAAGAAAGGACTTGTTATGCAACATCTGATATATCCCGGCTTCATGATAAAAAAAATGGAGTGGTTTAAAAACTATTTGTATCTTAGAATCGAAACGAATCATTCAAAATAAAACAAGCATAGAGAGAAGATGTTTTATATCCGGTCTTCCTGCAAATGCCAAACAAATAACAGACGCTATTCGAAATCATTGAGGAATAGAAAATCAGCTCCATTGGACTTTAGATGTCGTTTTTAATGAAGATCAATCACGAATAAGGAGTAAAAAATCCGCAGACAATATGGCTACAATTAGACACTGTGCAATAAACTTACTCCAATAAGCTAAATCTTTTTTTAAAGGGGCTTAGAAAAAAAGCAGGTTGGGGGAGCCACGCTTTAGATTTAATCTTAATACAGAACAATTTTTAATGGGACAGCCTTGCCAATAGAGGTGTTTCTCTTTTTTTAAATCTAATAACCGGATATAATAACTTAATCTTAAATCAATTAATTTCTATTATTATGAAAAAAATCCGTTTATCCAAAATTATGTCTGAGAGAGCCCTATGTTCTCGTAGAGAGGCTGATAATTATATTTATAAAGGATGGGTATCCGTTGATGGAGTAAAAGTTGATCAGTTGGGGTATCAATGTAGTAGTGATGTTGATATCCAATTAGACACAAAAGCCGATACCGCTCAGAATAAAAAAATGACTATCCTTTTAAATAAACCTCTTGGCTATATTTCCGGTCCAAGGCAAGATACGTACAAAGCCGCTAAAGAATTACTGATCTTAAATAACAAAGACCCTAAATGCCCTGTCCCCGTAAATCAGTTTAACGAAAACAACAATCTGGTTATCGCCGGTAGGCTCGATATTAACTCAAGTGGTTTAATGGCCTTCACAGAAGATGGTCGTGTTGCCAAACAACTTATCGAAGATCATTCTCAAGTAGAAAAAGAATACCGCGTCATGTTCGATGGCTATCTTTCTCAAGAAAAATTATCTCTTTTGCAATGTGGACTAAGGCTTGATGGTGTCCCCTTGAGACGAGCTCAAGTTACTCTCACAAAAAATAAAATGCTTAAAATGATCCTAAGGCAAGGACGAAAACGACAAATTCGACGTATGTTTGAGTTGATTGATCTTGATATCATCAGTTTAAAAAGAGTTCGTATTGGCAATATCAATCTGCGCGCTCTCCCTAAAGGGAAATGGCGCTACCTTCAAGAGAGTGAATCCTTTATTTAAACTCTTGCAAAGAAAGTCATAATTTCTCATCGTCTAACCATTCTTTAACTAAAAAGACACAGGGTATCTATATGAACAAACTTTTTTTATTTTTTGGATGCATTTTTATGCTTTTGCAAACACTGGGAGCAGATATCCACACAATAGAAAAATATCAATGATATTAATGATCAATTGCAAACGGCCGATTCTGAAACTCTTGTCATTTTTGATCTTGAACAAGTACTATTCCTTCCCGATGATCTCGTACTACGTCCTTGTTCAGAGGCTCTGTTAAAAGACCAAATCTCAATGATTCAAATGGGCTCTTTAGGAGATCATGACTTTGATCTTATCTTAAGCAAGATCTATCTCCAAAAAACCAATAATTTAGTTGATGCTAATATCATTCAAATTCTTGCAGAATTACAAGCAAAGCATATTCCGGCCATAGGCCTTACTAAAACAAATATCGGCTCTAAAGGGTATATGCAAAGTCAGGAAGATGCTCGCTTAGTCGAACTTGAAGAATTAGGCATCTCTTTTTCAGAAACATTTCCGGATAAAAATGGCATGGTTTTAATGATCGACGAAGAAAAAAATCAACCCATTTTTAAAGACGGTGTTCTTTTCTGTGATCGCTATAGCAAAGAAGAGGTATTATCTACTTTTATAAGCCGGCTTAACTTCAAGCCAAAAAACGTTCTCTTTATTGACGGTAAGCTAAAAAATGTAAAATCTGTAGAAGAAAAAATGGAGAAGCAAGGGATCGCTTTTCAAGGATACCACTACATTGCAGTCAAAAAAGACCTCGAAATTGATGATGAACTAGCTAAGTATCAGCTAAAGCATTTGCTCGAAACCGGTAAATGGCTAAATGATGAAGAGGCCGGGTCTCATCTATCTGCTGATGAATAATCCTCTTATTCTAAAGTAATAAATTTAATTTTGTTTTTCATTATGATGATGTACCATGCACGAATGACTTAATTCACTTGATTTAAGAAAAAAAACCCTCAAATATCTCGATAAGATTGGAGCCGGTTTTTAATTTTTTTAAAATATAAAAGCGAGTGCTACGGGAGAAATCCAGTAGAATTAGATCAATATTTTCCTAGTACACAAAAGTGTTCTACATACGGTTATAAACAAGGGCAGTCGGTAATTTAAGCCTTTGGATATCGTATTAGACCAGCTCTTTTGTTAGCTGTTGTCTGTGAATCAGGAACCCCTTCCCTTATAGGTTTGGGAGCTGTCAAATAAGCCCTAATTGCCGGTCCTGCCAAAAAGTTATGGCGTATCTTAACTCTGAGAGTAAGCAAATACCTCACAAAGATGTAAAAAACCCTGAAAATAGACAGAAACTTATTGGCATAGGCGGAAAAGGGCAAGTATCTTGTCTTATTATCAACGGTGTTCCTCTGCATGAATCTCTCGAGATTATTGCATTGCAACGAAGTCTAGTCGTCTTTAGAATAATCTCTCTGTTTATCATCAATCTCTTTATTACGTTGGCGCTTCCAAGGGCTCCAACCGGGGATATTGGGAAGGGCAAGCAGCCCAAGGATGATGATAGTTCCGGCGATTCCAACTATGTACATACTATTGGCAATAGATAGTCCGATAGATGCTGTTGCCCATAGAGTCGCAGCTGTTGTCATTCCTCTTACTCTACCATGATCACGTAAAATAACCCCGGCTCCTAAAAAACCAATTCCGCTAACTATTTGGGCTGCTATCCTGGAAGGATCAGCAGGGCCGTGTACATTAAAAGAAATAAGTCCAAAGAGGCACGCCCCTAAAGCTACAGCAGCATGAGTTCTAATGCCGGAAAGACCAACATGCTTTTCTCTTTCCAACCCGATTACACCACCTAAAATAGCGGCAAATAATAATTGGAAAACCATTAATAACTGTTCTTCCCAAGTCATGTGAGCACCTCTTATTAAGCCACTAATTGACAGCTCCCAATCCTAAAGGGAAGGGATTCCTCATTCAACGACCCTTGCTAACAAGGGTTAGTCTAATACGATATCCAAAGGCTTAAATTACCGACTGCCCTTCGGTATCTATATTATAGGCTGCGTTAAAATCTCTGTCATGCAAAGTATTACATTTGGGACATTTCCAAGATCTTATATCGCAATCCAATTTTCCTATATTGTGCCGGCACATGGAGCATCGTTGTGTACCGGGAAAATTCTGAGGTAATTCTACTATGTTCCTTCCGTACCAATCACATGTATACTTTAAACATGGTAACAATTGACGCCATCCTGCATCTGATATACCTTTCGCATATCTTTTATTTTTTAACATACTTTTGATATCTAAACCTTTAATTATGATTGCTTGGTTTTCATAAATCAATTGTGTAGAAAGTATATGATAAAAGTCATGTCTTATATTTTTAGAATGAATCTTGGCAACTTCGATTCTGCTTTTGTTTCTGTTTGAGCTGTTAGATTTAAATTTACTTAAACGTTTTTGATTTTTTTTTAATTTCTTTTTAAAATGCTTAAATGGCTGAGGGGAAAGTAACTTTTTACCGTTGGATGTTGTTAGACAACTTTCCGAACCCGGATCTATTTCGGTAGAATGATCCGGTTCTTTAGACTTTGCAATATATAAATGCATTTCCAGCCCATCTAAACGCGGAATTGGTAAACGAAATTGATTAGGTAGTGTTTTTAGTTTTGAATGTAGGAAAATGAACCCTCTTTTTAAAACAATTTGAATACGCTCTATCAAGGTTCCTAAGGCTTTGCCGTAGACAAATAGAGATGCTTCCTTTAACCAAAGAAACTCTTTATTTTAAGATCTGTCAAGAATGCTGATATCACAGAGTTAGGAGATACTTTCTTTTTCTTCTTGATATTTCTTAACCTTAAAATTTAAAGCTTGATTATACACTATCCTGCAACAACCGGAGCTTTTAGCTAAGAGCTCTTTTCGTTTTTTTGTTGGGTAGAATCTAAATTTATAACGTTTTTAATAGTCATACATTGTGTTATACTATTGGTATATATATTGTCCAGATGGAAAACTGTCAAAGGCAGCTATTTTTAATCTTAGTTATCATGTATTTGGTGTACTAAGTATAGAAGCAAAATTTTCGAGGAAAATCTTGAAAAAAAGACTAAGAGAGTTATGAAATGAGAAAGCCCATCAACTATCTATGGCAATTAAAGCACCTGATATTATGCCCGACCATGTACATATGTTTATCAAAACTCAACCCATTCAATCTTCACAGTTTATAATTGGTCAACTTAAAGGATACGGCAGTCGCTTGTTAAGGCAAGCATCCTCAAGTTTAAAATCTCGAGTGTCTACATTAATGAACAAGATCGTATTATGTTGATAGTGTGGGAGGACTAAATGAATATACAATTAAGGAGTATATCCAAAATCAAAAAAACAAATAGACGCTTTCATCCCAATGATAAAACAAGAGGTTTTCTCGTTTAATTGTCATAAAAAATATTGTTTAATATTGTATTAATCGTATTGTAGTAATAAAAAAGTATGTTTTTAAGAGTGAGATCGAATGCCTAAAAATTCATGAGACTTTATAAAAAACCTCACAGTATCCGAGACGGAAAAGCCGTAACAGAATATTTGGAAAATCAGCGAGGTATTCCGGAAAGAAAAAAACGATTAGTAATCCTCTCTTAATTTTAAAAAATCAGTCAATCAGGAGTAACTCAATTTATCGATTATGAAACGATTTAATTTTCTTTTTCTTATATGCATTATTTTTTCGGCTTCTTCTATTTATTCTTATGATCTTTTAAACGAACCGCTTGCTTTCGAAGATCGTAAGATATCAGATAGTTATGAATTAGGTCACGCTGATCAAATTAAAATCCCCCAACCGACAGAGAAAGTCATGAGGTATTACCATACAGGGAATATCCTATGGTTTGTCTCGCAGTTTTGGAACTTAATCATCCCCGCCTTATTTCTTTTTACCGGTTTTTCTGCAAAGCTCCGAACTTGGGCAAGGATCATTTCCGATAGGTGGTACTTCACCCTTCTCTTTTACTTTTCTTTTTATTTTATCATCTATCAAGTCATCTCCATACCTCTTTCACTTTATGCCACTTATCTCCGCCCTCATGATTACGGATTGTCAACTCAACCTTTAGGAGCTTGGTATGTTCAGTATCTATTAAATACAGTGATTGTTTTAATGATCGGAGCTCTCTTTCTTTGGATCCCTTATATATTAATTAAAAAATATCCTACGCTATGCTGGTTCTACGCTGCGATCCTTTCCATACCTACCACCATTTTTTTTATACTTATCTACCCTATTTGGATACAACCAATCTTTAACGAATTCAAACCTTTTCCTGCCGGGCCGCTAAGAAGTAGAATCGAAAATTTAGCGGAAAGGACCGGTATTGATAGTAAGCGCATCTATATAGTAAACAAAAGCAAGGAAACGAATCGAATTAATGCTTATGTTGTCGGATGGGGACGCACCCAACGCATTGTTATATGGGATACGGCTATTAAAGAGCTAAGTAACGATGAATTGATGTTTGTCCTGGCTCATGAAATGGGTCATTATAAACTTGGACATATTTGGATCAGCTTACTTTACTTTAGTTTGACAAATTTTTTAATCTTTTTTCTGATTTATAAGGTTGGACATTATTTAATCAATCGTTTTCGATATCATTTCCATTTTCAAAAAATGGATGATGTTGCTTCTTTTCCTCTTTTAATACTCTTATTTAATCTCTTTTCTTTTATTACAGAACCCATAGACAATGCCTTCTCTCAATATAGGGAGCATGAAGCAGATCGCTTTGGACTGGAACTGACTCAAAATAATAGAGCCGCCGCTGAAGCATTTGTTGTTTTACAACGAGAAAATTTAATCAACCCATCTCCCGGCCTATTTTACCGATTATGGATTGCACACCATCCGCCTTTACAAGAAAGAATCAACTTTTCTAATAACTATCACCCTTGGGATCAACAGATACCTCTTTTCTATCAATCGCTTTTTAAAGAAGATTTATCTAAAAAGGTAGATTCCAAACAGGATTCCCCAAAGCACCATCACCGAAATTCAAACCAATCTAAACGAGGTAACCATGGAAAGAATAAATCCCATCAAATTAATTAAAGAAAAAAGGAATAGGTTTTTTGTCACTTGTTTTGTGATTTTAATTGCTGCTTGTATCGGAATTATTTCTATTTTTTTCTTCGGGGAGGACAATTCTATAGAAGAATATTCCGAGCATATAATTAAATCTTTTTCAGGTATAGATATGGACTTATCCTATCAATCTGAAGAAGAGAATTCTAATTTAGACAAAAACATTAAAACTCTTTTGCTGCGTGAAGATCTCCAAACCATTTTGAAATAGTTAGGTGGTCTTATTCCTGATTGGGAGGATACATATGTTGGATACCCAAATCTTGAAAAAAAGCTTTTTGATCCGGTTCGCGACCCAAAAATGATCGTAACATACGATTAGGGTCTTCGCTTCCTCCTTTTCCGATAATTTCATTAACATATTTTTCCCCAACTTCCGGATTTAGCAATCCGTATCTTTTAATCTCTTGAAAAATATCTAATGCAAATACTTTTGACCAAAGATAACCGTAGTATCTAGATCCATAACCATCTAAATGACCGAAAGACAATTGAAAATGTGTATCTTTAGTATGTAGGTAATGAGGACAAATAGATTGTTTTAAATGACGAACGATTCCATCAGCATCTTTTGTTTCACCTTCTTTAAAATAATTCAAAGCAATCATTGAGTATAGGCATTGTCTTTGAACCCACATTCCCGAAGAATAATTTTTAGCAGCAAACATCTTATCAATGAGTTCATCCGGTAATGGTTTTTTAGTTTGATAATGCCCACTAAGCTTATGTAGAATATCTCTATCCCATAACCATTCTTCCAGAATCTGTGAAGGTAGTTCAACAAAATCTCTTTTGACCCGCGTACCGCATGTTTGAATCATCTTAGTACGTCCTAAAACATCATGAATGGCATGGCCGAATTCATGAAAGAAAGTCTGCACTTCTCTATGTTCTAATAATGAAGGCCTATCACTCGTCGCTTTAGGAAAGTTCATTATTAATAAACTAACAGCAGGATAATCCCTTCCATCCAAACCTTTTAATGCAGGAATAAGTGGACAATCACAAGCATGCGAATATTTACTCTCCCTTGGAAAGAGATCTAAAATAATAAAAGCTAAAAGTTTTAAATGATGATTTTCAATTTTTAGTAATCTGGCCTCATTATGCCACAGTTCTTTGATAGGCATTTCTGTAATTTTTAGATTAAAAAACTGTTCATATATTCCTATTAAGCCTCGAATCGTGACATCCATAGGGAAATATTGCGCTATCACTTCATCATCAAGATTATAATACTTCTTCTTATACCGGTCATGAATATAAGCCACATCCCAGGGTTTAATTTTTTTTTCATTGGATAAGGTAACCCCATCAGGTAAATTCTTAGTGATGGAAATAAACTCTTCCTCTTCCTTGATCAAAGAATTTTTGATCAATCCATTTAAGAAAAGTTCTGCATTTTCCGGCGTTTGAACCATTTGTCTATTTAATTCATATTGAGCATAACTTTCATAACCAAGCTCTTTAGCTAAGCGATCTCTTTGAGAAATCATGTCATTTAAAATAGGTACATTTTGTGGATAGGCTCGATTAGAAAACATCTCATAAAGTTTTCTTCTCGTCTCTTCTATGACACAAGTACTCATTATCGGGATATATACCGGATAATCACAGGTCACTTTATACAAACCCTGATCATCTCTTGACAGGACGTTCAAGAGATCCGGATTTACGCCTGATAATGCGTTTTCAGATACAAATATAAAACGATTATCATCACGAATATTTTTACTAAAAGACTGTGATAACTTTGTTAATTTTTGCAGGATTTGTTTGACTTTTTCTCTTTTTTCTACCTCTAATGCTAACCCAAAGTCCTCAAAATCGCTGATTAATTCAGTTAAATAATACCATTGCTGATCGGTCAAAGAATACTGTTCATTTTCGGCTTTTAAAGTATAATTTTTAACCGTCCGATAAAGGATTTCATTATTAGAAATGCATTCGATATAAATCGCTTCCATTTCTTGAGAGATATTCGATGCTTTTTCTCGCATTGCCTTTTCCGGACTAACCATACTAAGACTATGTAAAAGCGAAACTTGAATTTCCAGCGCTCCGGAAGCTCTATCCCACGCTATAATCGTATTTTCAAAAGTTCTTTCATCTTCTTCGATAGCAAGAATGGATCGAATAGCAACTCGAAATTGGTTTAAGCTCTTATCTTTTCTCTCATCTATTTCCTTAATACTTTTAGGGAAAAGAGCGACTATATCTGCAGGGGTAGTGACATAAGGGACGGTTTCTTGAAATGAAAATAAAAGGGTAAAAGAATAAAGAAAAAAAAGAGTGCCAATGGTCACACCTCTCATAATCATCTCCTAATTAAATTTGAAAAAATTATTTTATGACAATTAAACAAGAAAATCTTTTGCTTTAGCATTAGGATGAAAGCGTCTATTTGTTTTTTTTGATTTTGGATATACTTCCTAATTGTATATTCATTTAGTTTTCCCACATTATCAACATACTACGATCTTATCCATAATGTAGGCAATCGAGATTTTAAACTTGAGAATGCTTGCCTTAACAAGCGACCGGTGTATCCTTTCAGTTGACCAATTGCAAACTGTGAAGATTGAGTGGGTTGAGTTTTGATAAATATATGTACATGGTCAGGCATAATAACCTCCATAGAGAGTTGATTGGCTTTCGCATTTTAATCACTTTCTTAGTCTTTTCTCAGTATTTTCTTAGTACACAACAATGCTCCATATGCCGGTACAATGTAGGAAAATTAGATTACGATATAAGATCTTGAAAATGCCCCAAATGCAATACTTTGCATGACAGAGACTTTAACGCAACCTATAATATAGACACCGAAGGGCAGTCGGTAATTTAAGCCTTTGGAGATCGTGTTAGACTAGCATTTGTTAGCAATGATCGTTTGAATAAGGCATCCATTCTCTTTAGGGTTGGGAGCTGTTAAGCTAATCGTTCTGATTGTAAACGTTCTATAGAGGCATTTTTTCTTCCTTCAGTATAGATAACGGCTTGATAAAACTTATATGACAACCAAAGCCAAAATATTCTACCAACAATACCAACAGAATCAACTAAGACTACCTTAATGTGCATTACTAAAATAAACTGAGTTAGAATTTCAATACAAAGCCCTAAAAAGTATGGAACAGAGAGTAACAAAATACAATAGTATCTAAACTTTGCTGCAAAACAATTTCCTCTTACATAAGCATAATAAAGAGGTATTAATAAAAACATAGTTACTAATAAGAAGTTAAGAAAAACAAAAAGGTATTTATAATGAAAAAAAGCTTGAAATCCAAGCTTCATGAGATACGGTATGATTGTTCCAAAAGCATAAAGGACTGCAATTAACCAAATAATGGATGCTCCAAAATAAATATGTCTAACCCACTTAGCGTTTTTTAAAGTCATGAGATCCCCTTAAAATTTTCTTTTTATTCAAACTTGTTTAGTAAAATCTTTTTATTTGATATGCTAAAAGTTTCCATGTCAGTATATCAAATAAACTCTTTTTCAACCTACATAATTTCAATGAGGCTTACCTATTATGAATGGAATTACTTTGCTAAACGAAACAAAACCTAAAAAGATTTTGTTAAAAGATTATAAGAAACCGAACTTTCTCATCCCATCATGTGAACTCTCATTCCAATTAGCTGATGAAAATACCATTGTTTCAAGCAAACTCAATATTGTTCGTAATTCGGATGAAAACAACAAAAATGCTCCCCTTGTATTAAATGGGGAACATATGAAATTATTATCTGTTACTTTAGATGGAGTATTACTGGATTCTTCAAAGTATGAAGTTGATAACAAATTCTTAACAATTCCGAATGTCCCAAATCAATTCTTATTAGAAATTTCTAACGAGATCAATCCAAAGAATAATACGGCTTTAGATGGCTTGTATAAATCGGGCGATATCTTTTGCACACAAAATGAGCCGCTTGGATTCAGACGCATCTCTTATTCTCTTGATCGTTCAGATGTTATGTCAAAATATACAACCACTGTTATTGCTGACAAAAAGCTCTATCCCATACTTCTTTCAAATGGTAATGCAATCGATCGAGGTGATTTAGATGACGGTAAGCATTTTGTAACTTGGAAAGACCCCTTTCCTAAACCCAGTTACCTTTTTGCTTTAGTAGCAGGCGACTTAGGAATGATACAAGATTCCTTTACGACCCGTTCCAAAAAGGAAGTGTCCTTGCAAATTTTTTGCGATAAAGGGAATGAAGAAAAATGTGGCCATGCTATGGAGTCATTAAAAAAGTCAATGAAGTGGGATGAAGAGGTCTTTGGACTTGAATACGATCTTGATATTTTTATGATCGTGGCAGTCGATGCATTCAATATGGGAGCCATGGAAAATAAGGGCCTAAATATATTTAATACCGGCTGTATTTTGGCAAATCCGAAAACAGCTACAGATGCCAATTTTGAACGAATCGAAAAAGTTGTTGCTCATGAATACTTTCATAACTGGACAGGCAATCGAGTAACATGTAGAGATTGGTTTCAGTTAACTTTAAAAGAAGGTCTTACTGTTTTTAGAGATCAAGAATTTTCAGCTGATATGAACGTTCGTTCAGTGCAGCGCATACAAGATGTCATAAATTTAAGATCCGAACAATTCCCGGAAGATGCAGGTCCCATGTCCCATCCTATTAAACCCGACTCCTATATACAGATTAATAATTTCTATACTTCAACTGTTTATTGTAAAGGGGCGGAAGTGATCAGAATGATCCACACGCTTATAGGCAAAGAGGCTTTTCGAAAAGGGATCGATACCTATTTTGAACTCTACGACGGACAGGCGGTGACAACAGAAGACTTTGTTCATACAATGGAACTTGCTTCTAAAAAGGATTTATCCCTGTTTAAAAATTGGTATTCTCAATCAGGAACACCCTTAGTGACTATCCATTTTAATTATCATCATAAAAAGCAAACCTTAGAAATTACAGTTGAACAAAAATGTCCCCCTACACCGGATCAAAACACTAAACAGCCTTTCCATTTTCCTTTATCCATAGGCCTTTTAGATCAAAAAGGAAAGGATATGGCAATTCAGCTAAATGAACAAAAAGGGACGACTATTTGTCTTAATGTGACACAGAAAAAAGAAATCTTTGAAATTTCAAATGTTTATGAACAGCCGATTGCATCAGTTAACAGAAATTTTTCTGCTCCCGTAAAAATTCAAGCTCCATATACTCGTAAAGATTATATGTTTCTAATGGCGCATGATAGTGATGATTTTAATCGTTTCGAAGCCTCCCGAGAACTTGCAAAATCGATTATGAATGAACTAATTGAAAAAGAAGAAGACAAAACCTTACTAAAAATAGATGAAGGTTATTTGGATACATTTAAGACCCTATTGGAAAATAAGAATCTTGACCATGCACTAAAAGCTAAAGCGATGATCCTTCCCGATGAAGCTTCTCTGATAAATGAACAACAAGTCATTGACTTTCATGCAACTCATGAAGCTAGAGAGTTTGTCTATCGGCAAATTGCCCAAAAGTATCAAGATCAACTTCTTTCATTATATGAAGAATTGCATGACACCGGTGATTATCGAATTGATCCCGAGTCTATTGGTAAAAGAAGTCTTAAAAACGCTTGTTTAAATTACTTGGTAAAAAGCAAAGAAAAACAAATGATCGCACTGGCTTTTAAACAATTTCAAGAAGCTAATAATATGACAGATGAGTTTGCTGCTCTTTTTATACTTGCCAACATAGACTGTGAAGAAAAGGATAAGGCTTTGGTTCTTTTCTATGACAAATGGAAAGAAGATACGTTAGTGATGAATAAATGGCTTGCTGTCCAAGCCATATCCAAGCTTTCCAATACTCTTGAAAGAGTTAGGTCTCTTATGTGCGATCCTATCTTTGATATCAGCATTCCTAATTTAGTCAAAGCTCTTCTCGGAAGCTTTATCAGTAATCTGATTGTATTCCATAATAAAAATGGCAAAGGCTATTCTTTCATTGCCGATAAAATTATTGAGCTCGATACTCTCAACCCGCAAATAGCCTCGGGACTTTGTAGTGCTTTTAAATATTACGCTAAAGTTGATGCGATGAGAAAAACGATGATGAATAAAGAAATGGTGAAAATTCTCGGAAAAAAGGATTTATCCAACAATGTTTACGAAATCATTTCGAAAACAATTCATCCTGATGGAAGGTAAGCTATTTTATGGAAGAAAAAAAGAAGCACCCGCCGTTTAAAACATTTTTTCCCGGTGTTATTATGTTATCAACCGTTGGTTTTTTTGCAACCGACGCGTATATACCCTCTTTTCCATATATAGTAATAGACCTGGCCACTACTAAAAGCTTAGTACAGCTAACCCTTAGCTTCTATTTCTTATCTTTTGCTCTTTCCCAAATTTATTATGGCCCTTTATCCGAAAAATATGGTCGCCGTAAGATTGCTGTTTTTGGAATACTTTTCAGTCTGGTAGGCAATTTCGTATGTATATTTGCCCCGGATATTACTACATTAATTATTGGACGTTTTTTACAGGGACTTGCTTTCGGTGCAGGATCCACTGTATTTAGAGCTATTTTAAGAGATGCTTATTCCGGAAAAGAGCTCGCCTTTTATGGTTCCTTTATAGCAATAGGGACAGCATTCATGATGGCTATAGCACCGGCAATAGGAGGATATATTCAACATTATTTCAACTGGAGAATCAACTTTGTAGCAGCTTTAATCTATAGCCTTATCACGCTTGTTTGGATATGGAAATGGCTTCCTGAAACAAATGCGCATTTTAATCCGGATGCTATGAAAATTAAAACTTTTATAGGAAATTATCTTCATATTTTAAAAAACCCTATCTTTATTGGATATAGTTTTTGCTCCTGGCTTGCTTTAGCCGGAATTGAAGCTTTTTATGCCGTCAGTCCCTTTCTTTTAGAAGATGTGGTAGGATTAACTCCTATTCAATTTGGATGGCTTGCTTTCATAACCGGGGGAGGAATTGGTATAGGAGGAGTCCTGAATAGTTTTCTTGTAAAAGTAATTGGAAGGCATCGTATGTTACTTATAGGAATTGCCCTTGTTGTGCTATCCGGAGTCATAATGCTTCTATTCGGATATTTAGGCTACCTCAATACATATGTTGTTATGGGCCCAATACTCATCTATATGATAGGATCGGCTCCTATTTTTGCGGGTGCTTTTGCCGGGGCTTTTCAACCATTTGCTAAGATGGCCGGTTTTGCCGGGGCTTTGTATAGTGGCTTTCAAATGTTAGGTGGAGCAATCGTAACCGCTATTGTTTCGGGATTCCACACACAAAATCAAATTCCTTTGGGCTATATCCTTCTCATTCTTGGTATTCTTGCCTATTTCGCTCAGGTAGTAGCATTTCGTTATAGTAAAAAAGCAAATATGATATAAGGTGTTATTTAACATGTTATGCTAGTCCTAATGCGTTAAATGAGTAAAAAAAATCCCAATGCTAAAGATAAAGAGTTTTCTTGCTTAATTGTTATAACAAATTGCTAGTGTATGTTCTTTTAGTTTGTTTGTAAAAACATAGATGTGATGACCATTTCCATGAAGAATTACCTCTTCGGAATTCTTTACCGGTAATTTTTCCAGTAAGGGAATCTCATTAGTTTTAAAACCTGTCCCTAAAGCTTTTAATAAAGCTTCTTTAGCACACCAAAATTGATAGAAAGTATCTAATGGATCTTTAGAATTTAATATGTAATTTCTTTCTTTATCATGCAAAATAGACGATTTTATAAAGTTGTCATAATCACGTCTCTTCTCAATATCAACACCAATTGAAAGTTCTGAATGAAAACCGATGAATGCATAGGCTTTAGTGTGTGACAAATTAAAATGTATGGGCAAGCCTTCAATAAAAGGCTTGCCGACGGGATTTAGCTTTATTTCAATTTGTAAGGGTAAGCAATCTAAAAGCTGCGCTAAATGAAATCTTAGAAGTGCATGAGTAATAATAGATTTATGCTGATGTTCTTCATACACATATTGCTGTGATCTATCTAAGGAAGCTTTATCTAGCAACTTTATCGCTTGTAAAACTTCATGTTTTTGAATCAACTTGAGATCAAGTAGATAAAAAATACCTTTATCAGAATGAAGAGAAAGAGGTTTTGATCGCTTAAGTAAATCGAATTGTTTCATTATACATATTTCTTTTATCTTAAGTCTCTAATTTTGAGTGCAGCTTAGTCTGATAATTTTTTAAATAAACATTTAATCGTTTAGCTAAATCAGTAATATTAGGTTGCATGAGCATACTGATATGATTACCTGCTACCTCATGATTTTCAATACTTCCTTCTATGAGATGATGCCAAGTAGATGAAACGGTAATATCCGCTATTGAAGATAATCTGTCCTCTGCCTCAAAAAATAGCACATCACCAAAATATTTTTTTGGCTTGTAGTTATCAAAGGCAAGCCAATGAACTTTCATCTTTTCAAAGAGTTTTTCCTTTTCAGAAAAGGATGAAGGTTCAAAGTGCATACTTTTCATCAATATTTCTATTTGGTCATGTCTTGAAAGACCTTTAAGCTCTTCTGCTAGTTTGGGATTAGCAGAAAAAAGTTCAGCTAAGGTCGTTATCATTTCAGTTTCAGTATCTACCTGTACCTTGTGAGGCAATTTCTCAGGGCAAATAATATCCAACATTGCCAGTAAAGAAATATCTTCAGATTCTTCTTTTAACCGTATCGCCATTTCATAAGCTATAAGGCCTCCAAAAGACGTTCCTAGTAATTGGTAAGGCCCTTTAGGTTGTATCTTGCGAATTAACTGAATATACTTAGCAGCGATCTTTTCAATTGATATATGATCTCCAATTTCATAATCCGGACTCTCTAAACCATAAATAGCACTATCGTGTTTCAAAGCCTCAACTAAATCTTTATAACAAAAGACGGAACCACTAATAGGATGCATGCAGAATAAGGGTTGATTTGTATTACCGTCTTTTAATTTTACAACTAAATGTGTTGAATCTTTTACCTGAATTTGTTGATGAATCGCTTTACCTAGTTTTTCTATTGTCGAATATTCCAATAGCATATTAGAACGAATTGAAATTTGGAATAATTCTTGAATTTTAGAAGTAATTTGAATAGCTAATAATGAGTCTCCTCCTAAATGAAAGAAATCATCGTGAATACCAATCGACTCTAACGCTAAAGCCTCTTGCCAAATAGATCTCAATGATCGTTCCAAATGATTTAAACTATGGTTTATCTCTTTGTGTACCTTCGGAGTATTTGTAGTAGAAGAATCCTTCGTAGGTGGGTAGATCCAGAACTCTTTTTTCTTAAAAGGATAAGTGGGCAAGGAGATTCTATGAGATTGATTATTAACACAAAGCCTACCCCAATCTATATCAAGACCACGCGACCAAAGCTTACCTAATAATGAAAGATGAAATTTTGAACTGTCCTTTTCTACTGTAGGTAGTGATGGAGAAATAATATTTTCACGGTGAGTTAATTGATTTGTTTTGATGAAACGGCAAACACTAGAGCCCGGGCCAACTTCAATGATTGCTTGATTCGGTCTTTTTAAAAGATCTTGAAAAACTGATAAATGCTTATTTAACGGGATCGAAGAATTGGAATAGGTCATCACTTTTTCCATTGTCTCTTTTAAGATGCCGGGATTCTCAATATAGCCTTCTAAATAGCGACCTATACCCCATGTAATGATTCTATCCGGAAAGAGACCCCGGCTTTTCCATAACAAAAATAACGAATATGATATGATGAAATATGATAGATTCACCACCTCTTTTTTCTGATCTTGAAGAGAAGGATTTTTTATATCTAATGCCTCGCAGCAAAGAAAAGGTCGAAGGTTAATATCGAAATACTTTTTCGATAACTCAATAAGGTGATCGATACTGTCTCTAAAACAAGGCTCCTTTTCATAGAGATATTGTGAGGTATTAGTCCACTCATCTTGAATATCGGGAAGAATAAAAATAACATCGGGCTTTAAATCAACAGATTCGAAAGTCTGATGATCATATGATAGCCTTGCAAGTAACTCCTCTTTATTGGAACACATAATCGCCTCTCTATAAGAAAAGCTTTTTCGACCGACTTGCAAGGTATAGGATATATCTCTTAAAGAGAACTCCGGATTCTTAAGCAAATGGTTTTTTAAACGAGAAAACATCTGATTAAGTGCCCATTCTGATTTGGCAGACAAAATAATTAACTCATCTCTATTCTTATTTTGAATAGTCGGTAAGATCGGCGCTTCTTCTAAAAGAATACAAGCATTTGTCCCTCCAAAACCTAAAGAAGACACTAATGCTCTTCTTGGATGAGATTTTTTCTCCCAATTTTTTAACTCTGTATTCACGTAAAATGGAGTTTTAGCAAAGTCGATAGTTGGATTAGGAGTATCAAAGTGCAAACTAGGAGGCAACATTTGATGGTTTAAAGCTAATGAGCATTTAATAAAGCCTGCTACTCCGGCCGCTTCCATCAAATGACCAATATTACTTTTAATAGAACCTATAGCACAATAACCCGTTCTTTGAGTCTGTGCTTTAAAAGCTCGGTCTAAAGCATGAATTTCAATCGGGTCTCCCAGAGGCGTAGCAGTGCCATGAGTTTCAATATAGCCTATTGTTTCCGGATGAATGTCAGCTTTCTTAATAGCAAGGGAAACGGCTTCAACTTGCCCTTCAATACCGGGAGCTGTAAATCCAATTTTTTCTCCCCCATCATTGTTCATGCCATATCCGGAGATAACCGAATAAATATGATCGTTATCTTTCAAGGCTTGATCTAAAGGTTTTAAAACAACCACTCCAACACCACTTCCCGGTACTGTACCTTCAGCCTTTTTATCAAAAGATCTGCAATGACCATCCGGTGAAAAAATCATCCCATTTTGATAGAGATAACCTCGCTTTTGAGGGATTGAGAGGGATACTCCTCCTGCTATAGCAATATCACACTGATTGCTAAAAAGATGATCGCATGCAACGCAAATAGATACCAAAGAGCTCGAACAAGCTGTTTGAATAGCAAGACTAGGCCCTTTGAGATTAAGCTTATATGAGACTCTTGTGGTTAAATAATCTTTTTCGTTACCGATATGAGAAAGATATTCATCTGAATCATTTCGAAAGTCTTTATTAGGATATAGGTTATGTAAGTAATACAAACTATTACTACTTCCTGCAAATACCCCAATAGGTTGAGAGCTGTCCTTAGAATATCCGGCATCTTCTAATGCTTCATAACAGGATTCTAAAAACAGTCGATGCTGCGGATCCATTAATTTCGCTTCTTTAGAACTGATACCAAAAAAATTAGCATCAAAAGAAGCTATATCATCGACTATCCCTCTTGCAGGTACATAATTGGCATTATCTATCTGTTCATCAGATATTCCCGATATATGTAAATCGTGTTCAGAAAATTTTGAAATAGATTCCCTTTTTTTAGAAATATTATCCCAAAAGGCATCCGGATTATTAGCGCCCGGAAAGCGGCTTATCATTCCTATAATAGCAATCTTATGATCCTTTTTATTAGGAATCATTTTTTTCTCCTATTAGTTAAGTGAACTAAAATTTTTAATTACGATTTGATTCTTTTAAAACTCATATTTTCAAATAATTCAGAAAAATTAAAATAAATATTCAATATTAGTTAAGTACTAGCTGTTTTCTTTTGAGATGCGGTATTAAATCATATAATAAAATTATTAATTGTCATTCAGATCAGTGCAAAATTAATTAACATTAAACAAACATTCGATTGAATATTCGATGTTCCTTATTAAAAAATCAATAATTAAAAAAAATATTTAATAAATAAATTCATTAAAATCCTCAAATCAATTAAAGATCATTTGAATAACTCATGTTACGCAAAATCAAATAGCATATCATTTTTCCGGCTCATGAAAGGTAGCCTGATTTGCTTTGATCAATAATTTGTATTTTAGGGCAAAATGGTTAAGATGGGTTTTAATTTTTAAAAATTCCGGCTTGCAATAAGATAGGAGAGATGCAAAAATATGGTTTTTTTGAGATTTTTCAACCTTGGTAGGCGATTTTGCAAGGCTTGCATTTTGCTTAATAGATTTGTGATACTCTTCTATTCTCCACCGTTTTTTGTAGATCTCATAGAGTGAGTCAGCATCATGGTTTAAGTCGTTGCTCACAAGGTATAGAGTCCCCGTGGAATTATCTTCGTTTTTGAAGACTTTTTTCACTAAGGAAACGGGAAAAGATAAATCTTTAAGCCGGACTATCTTTTTTTCTCCATCCTTGAAATTAATCGATTCAAGATTGTGATACTGACCTTTTTTTCTTGCTTCTTCTGAGAAAGCGATGAGTCTGTTGGACTTCATGCCTAAAATAAATTTCTTATCTGTATCATAATGAATAAACTCCCTATTTTTTTTAGCTCCAAACCAATTATCTGCAAGAATATAATCAAACTTGACCTGATTCCGTATAGCTTGCTTTATTTGTTTTTGAAATAATTCATTTTTAGTGACATCGGATTTTCTTGTTTCCTTTTTGGTTTTGATATCACAAAAATGTACTGTTTTAGATATGACTTCATATCCGATAGGAAATACAATGTCATCATAATGAACAAGAGTAGATAAAATGTTAACCCCTTTGATACACCGACCTTTAGCATGAGAAAAATGCCATGCAATAATATCATTTTCATCCGTGTAAGGCTTCTCTTCGATAGAATCATCTATAATCAAAACACCGGCTTTACCTCCTGAATATTTTTTCAGCGTGTCTTTTACATAGCACCATAAATCTTTTCCTGAAAATTCTCTCTTATTGAGAAAACGAGTAATTTTATCATGGCTGATCTCACCATCTAATAAAGCTGACAGTCCGGTAGCCGTAGCATATTGGTTTTGGCTGATAAGGTAATCTGTATATATATCCGGGAGCTGTTTTGACATATTTTTTCCTCATAATTAGAGAAAAAATTATAAAAATAAAAAACTTTCTTTACATCACCTTTGCGGTAAGGTGAGTGAATAAGTGCCTATATCAGATGGCCCCAAATATAGAATTGAATATAAATCCAATTTGTTTTAACATGAACAATCAAAACAAATATAATATTTGTTTTGATTGTTCTTTTTTGATTATTAAGATTTAAATAGAATAAGGAGTAATTAAGAAGTAATGATATGCTTGATCTAGGATTTGAACGACCCATTACTTGCGATCGTAGCAAGGATAGGATTAGTTATTCTTCTTTTTTTTCCAAAGAACTGACAAAAAATCTTCGTCATTTTTCTTTAGAATGGAAAATTCCGGCAGCTCTAATTTTATTAGGAGCATATCAGGTGCTCCTTTACCGCTACTGCAGCAAAAATGAGTTTGTAATAGGAATCCGGGATTCTAACAAAAATCAGACGGCTCACTTAAATTGTCAAGGACAGGATACATTCCAAAAGCTATTAACTAGTTTACAGCTTTGCAAAACTGTTAATTGCACCCCGATTAAACCTAACTTCTTTTTTTCTACAGAAAAAAACGCCACATCTTTGCTTGACAATGCTTCTATAGATTTACATTTTTCAATACTTCAAAAAAATGAATCATATTTAGTCACAGCCGATGCCTTAACTAAAGCATTCTATCCTGATACTATTGAGAATATGGTAAATCATTACTCACGTTTATTAGAAAACTTATTAAAGTACCCGCATGAAGTATTAGAGCATGTTCCTTTTTTATCACCTAAAGAAGAAGACTTATTACTCAACACATTAGCAAGGACAACAACAGAAAGCTACCCTGATAATATCTTAGATACTTTTACTGATTTCGCAAAACATCTCCCAAATAAAATAGCCGTTAAAGGCGATATGGATTCTTTAACTTATAGTGATCTTGATATTCAATCTAATCAGCTAGCATCGTATTTAACAAAAATGAAAATTGGAGCTGATGATGTGGTTGCTGTTAGCACCTCACATTGTCCTAAGTTGATAATAGCCCTTTTGGCAATTATCAAAATAGGGGCTACTTACCTGCCTTTAGATCCTAGTTATCCTGAAATTCGTTTGCAAGAGATGCTCAAAGATGCCAAACCAAAAATTTTATTAACGCAATCTAAATGGGTCGTTAAGTTTAACAAATATTCGGTATCTATTTTACAAATAGATACCGAATGGAATCAAATCCAAACATCCGGTAAAGAGTTCGTATATGCTAAACCGGACCCTTTTTCAACAGCTTATATTATATATACATCAGGTTCTACAGGAAAACCTAAAGGAATCATGATTGCATATCGAAGCCTTTCCCACCTATCATTAGAACGAAAAATGTTTTATCCTGAGGAAACGATACCCCTACTATTAGGATCAATAGCTTTTGATATCAGCTTGTTAATGATATTTCATACTTTAATGACTGGTGGAACGCTATGTATTCCTGAGCACAGCAAGTATGTAGATGGAGAAGCATTAATTCAATTTATGGAGCAGCATTGTGTGAATTATCTCATGTGTGTTCCTTCATTTTATGCTATGCTCCTTGAAAAATCTATCCCTTTACCTGCTCATTTGTTGATGGTGAGTCTTGTAGGTGAAGTCATTCCCAACTCGTTACCTATTTTGCACCAACAATTAGCTCCTGAAGCAATTTTAAATAATGAATATGGGCCTTGTGAAATAGCAATAGGGAGCAATCATGCTATAGTTTATGATTCAAAATCAAAAAAAATCAACCGGATGACAATTGGTAAACCTCTTCCAAATACAGATGTATTTATTCTCACACCTAATCTTTCGCCTGCTTTGTTAGGAACAAAAGGAGAAATTTGTATCGGAGGTATTGGATTAGCCAAAGGATACTTAAATAATAAGAAATTAACAGAAGAAAAATTTGTTGATGTTTCTTTTAATAGAAAAACGCCTAATAAGCTCTATCGTACCGGAGACTTTGGACGTCTGCATCCAGATGGTAATTTTGAATTTTTAGGACGTATGGATACCCAAATAAAATTGCGTGGGCATCGAATAGAACTTGATGAAATAGAACGCAAGCTTATGCAACATATTGACATTGATGAAGCCGTTATTCTTCTTGATAAGAATAACGAAACTCAAGGGTATCTTGTAGCTTATTTTACCACAATGTCAGGTAATGAGTTATCTATTGACGCAGTGCGAGACTTTCTCAAGCAAAATCTTCCAAAATTTATGATCCCTACTCATTTTCTTCAACTTAAAAACTTTCCTCGAACCTTAATTAAAAAGATTGATCGGAAAGCTTTGCCAAAAATTTTAAATTCCATTCCAATTAAGAATACCCCAGAAACAAGCTCTGAAATAAAATCTAAGCTATTGAGCATTTGGAAAGATGTTTTAGGTAATCAAGAAATCAATCAAAATAAGAACTTCTTTGACCTTGGTGGAAATTCTTTATTGCTTGCAACCGTCCAAACAAAAGTAAAAGGCGTTTTTGGTGTTAACATTCCTATGATTGAGTTCTTCAATTTTCCAACACTTGATAAACTTGCAGTACATTTGAAAAAATCATTAACTCTCATCAAATTAAATTCATAACATTTAAGCTTTATAACGGCGTTATGTATGTAACTCTTTTGGCCTTATTTTTTCATATTTAATAAATGGAAACCAAGAAACTATAATGAGGCTCAATGAGAAAGTTATAACGTACATTATATGAAGCTGAAAAAAGTTATGAAACAAAACAATAAATATTGAAATGAGCAAAGCAATAGTATCAGTCGATTCAATCAAACCATAAACTCTACCTTGCTCATGATAAGCGGCTCCTTTAGCAAGCATCGAAAATAAAGTTGCAGGAAGAATAGCTATACCGATTGTATAGAAATAAAAACAACCTGCCAATAGAGAGAAATTTGGGATGTGTGAAAATAAAAAATCTACATAAAATGGCAATAGAGATACGGACCCAAAAAGAAAACCAATTCTACTCATCATGCTATCAGAAACTCGATTACAAAATTTCAGTGCCAAAATCCCGGTTAAATACCCCACCGATATTGTTATTGCAACCCAAAAAAATTGTTGAATTTTGAAATCAACGTATAACAAGAGAATGCAATAAATCGCAATTTCCCACAAAAGAAATGCAAAAATCGCACTTAACATATAAGTCTTTTTAAGATCATTTATTAATAGCTTTATCTCTTTAATGATTAGATCTAAAAAACGACTATTCTTCAATGTACCACGGCTGTTCTTATCGCGGATATCTGTAAAGGCCTTAATACAAAAATAAATAATCAGAATATAAAATACTATCATTATTGCAATGGCAATCTGTTCTTTAATATAAAATTCCTGAAAAACTAATAACGCATAAGCTACTGCATAAGAAGCAGTTGAGAGTCCAAATGAAAAGCGATAATTGCTATTTTGAGTATCTGCAATCGCGGCCCATGAAAGAGGGATTGTATTCCCGAAGCCTCCTTTAATAAAGCTTAATATGATTAATATTGGTAAAAACTTTACAATTGTCAAATTCAATAAAAACAATAGAATAATAGTTATCGAGGTGGCTGATAATGAAAAGACTAAGCTTTTTTTTCTACAATATAAATCCGAAAAAGATGCTTGGATAGGAGCTGCAAGACTTTGCAAAGTAAGAACACCTACAAAAAGTGCCATTTGCAACGACAATATTTGCTCATTGAAAGCACGAAAGATGTAGTTTTCACAAATAACATCTCCAAAAATAAATAACAGTATCAATAAGAGAGAGTTAGTCGGTTTTGAGACATTATTTTTAAACATAAAAATTTCCTAAATACCCATACTGAGAGTATCGAGATTCGCATAATACAAAAGGATCAAATAACACACACCCAACCAAGAGTAAATTAATGTGATTTATATTGTTCGTTTCCATAGAAGCTTGGAATGTCTTTCTTGAAGATTAGTACAAGTTAATATTAATTGATTTCCCAAAAGAGTTGGATATCTTATTTCTGGCATTTGGATCAGGTTTATGAATCCAGATAGTTCAGGATGATGAATAATAAGATTTTCCTTAATTTCATATCGTCCGATATACCCAGCGTAATTTTCTGCAACCTCTATTTTCCCCTTATCAGTACCTTCTTGAAATTGAAACTGACTTGATTTTAGAGCGATTAGAAGACATAATTATGTACGGAGACAATGTCACATAACCTAATGCATTTTGGCCATAAGGATGTGTTATCTTGTCATTCTTATCGATTATAACATACGAAAAAAGTTGCCAGGCTCCTTCAAGATCCGACTTTTGCATATAAAATTTCCAAACAATTACTTGAATACATTTAATCAAGTAGTAATTTAACATACTTTCAAATTATTTAATACTATTTTAAAGTAAACATTAAACCAACGCCCTTTCAACATCGAAGTGCAACAAATAGAAGAAATTTGAAAATAGCCAAATGCCGATAAAATCTCTATAGTAAATTTTTGCAAAAAACAAGACTAATGGAGGAGTTTTTTATACCTAAAGTCTATCGGTATTTAACCTATGAACAAAGATGCCAAATATATACTTTAAAAAAAAGAGAAGATTCTATTGAGGACATTTCTCAAGAATTAAATATTAATAAGATTACTATTTATCGAGAATTAAAAAGAAACAGCTATAAGGGCAAATATATTTATATTGTGGCACAAATCAAAGCTATAGTACTTTAATTTTTATTTGATAATATGTTATCCTTCTTTTTTTATACAAACAATAAGGACAAAACAATATGCCTAGAGCCTATTCAGTAGATTTCCGAGAGAAAGTATTACAACATATAGAAAAACATCCGGATTATTTTTTATCGGAAATTACTGATTATTTTTCAGTCACTCCGCAAACGATTTTTTATGCCCTTAAAAGATTGAAAATTACACGAAAAAAAAAACTACTCGCTATAAGGAAAGAGATGAAAAGAAACGGGAAGCTTTTATGAAAGATTTAAAAAATATTCCCTTTGACAAGAGAATTTATCTCGATGAAACCGGGATTCATCAATTTTTATTTCGTGAGTCCGGAAGAAGCTTACGCGGCAAAAAAGTTTTTGGAGCGGTTTCAGGAAACTGCTTTATAAGGCAAAATATTATTTCAGCCCTATCTAAAGGGCAGTTTTTGTCTCCAATGTGTTTTGAAGGTACTTGTAATACCGGGTTATTCAATATTTGGCTTAAGGAAGTTTTGACTCCTCAGCTTACACCCGGTAGTGTTCTTATTCTTGACAATGCCGGTTTTCACAAGTCAGCGGAAAGCAGGAAAACAGTAGAATCTGCCGGTTGTAAGCTTATGTTTCTTCCTCCATATTCTCCGGACTTAAATCCTATAGAAAAATATTGGGCTAATATGAAAAATAAAGTTAGAGAGATATTACGAAAAGTTACGAATTTTAAATTCGCCATTGATCAAGCAATCTTATCAATGTAAAATTAAACAACTATAAAAGAAGGCGTTTAAAAGCGAGCAGTAAAGCAAAGAAAATGACCGCGGAACTGCTTATAAAAATAGAAGAGAGATTGTAGCTTTTCATATCACCCGGGGAAATATTTCCGATGTCTCTGTTGTAGAAAAATTGGCGGATACAATCACAGGACAACTTTTTAGTGATACAGGGTACATCTCTTCTCCTCTTTATAAAAAACTTCTTAATAAAGGTTTGCAGCTTATTATTACCATTCGGTCAAATATGAAAAATAGATTGATGTCATTAAAAGATACAATCTTATTAAGAAAAAGATCTATTATTGAAACAGTAAATGATCAATTAAAAAGTATTTCACAAATAGAACATACACGCCATTGTAGTATCTCTCATTTTTTTATTAACTTACTTGGTTCTCTTATTGCATACTCTCATCAAGAAAAAAAACCTTCAATTAAGTTGGAAAAGCATCAGAATATTTTACCTATGGTAATTTAAACCCAAAACTCAGGTTTATACGATTATACGATTATACGATTATACGATTATACGATTATACGATTATAAGACACTATATTTGAATTTTTAAGCTTCTGTGTCAACCTTATTTTTTCTTTGCAACAACTGTTGGAAAAATATGATATTCATCGTAATGTATTGAAACTTCATCAAAACCCACCTTATGAAAATCAGAATAGATTTCTTCAGAGGACCTAAAATTATACCACTTACAACCCAAGATAAAATTGAAAATGGTGTTTTCCAGAAGAAGATCTTTTTCAGAAATTTTATCTAATTGCCACTCACATGGAACAGAGCTTTTAGGAAGGTGAGTTAAAACTCCGGTGATTAAAGTGCCGCCGGGTTTCAATGCTTTTAAGAGTCGGGTATACAAATGCAAAACCTTATCCGGATCTGATTCATAAACATTAAGGCCGTTGCTTGTAATAAGATCATATTTATTATGATAATCAAACTTCCAGGCGTCTTGCACAAATAAACTGGTATGGCCATGCAAGCCTTTTTCTTTAGCTAAAAATTGAGCAAAGGATAAAGACTCGGGATCGATATCAAATCCGACTAATTGAAAGTTAGAAAGCTTAGAATAATCGAGCGTTAATATACCCATTTAAGCTGAAGAATTGACAAATGGGGGTGGTTTTATAACTCTAAAGTTATCAGTAATACGCCTTTTTAAAAGATCTGAATAGCTGTTTAGTGGATTTGCGAGTTTTTTTAAAAATCCCAAAATCCTATCTTTAAAATCACCGAATTTCTCGTAATATCGATTATTGAGGATCTGTTCATTCATCAACTTCCATAAGCGTTCAATAGGATTAAGATTAGGACTATAAGGAGGAAGAAACTGCATGGAAATTTTTGAAGTTTTTAAAAAATCTTGCACTTTTCTATTACGATAATATCCGGCATTATCACAAAAGAGATAGAGAGCCTTTTTTTCGGGATAAGCATGTTCTAACTTTTTTAAAAAACAAATTGTTGAATCTGCATTGAGTGTTTGATCTTCTTGAGATATAAGGCACTTCGATTCAATATCAATAGCACCTGAGATATGAAGCCTTCGACGAGCACTATTTGTTTTAAGAGCCCGGTATAGTACTTTAATTTTTATTTGATAATATGTTATCCTTCTTTTTTTATACAAACAGTAAGGATAAAACAATGCCTAGAGCCTATTCAGTAGATCTTCGAGAGAAAGTATTACAACATATAGAAAAACATCATGATAAAAAAACAGCCGGCCATATTTTTCAAGTAGGTATCGCAACAATATATCGATGGATCTTGCAAAAAAAGCAAAAAGGACATTTAAAGCCAATCCGCAGAAAATATGCTTATAAGAAATTAGATGATGAGTTGTTATCTAAATATGTAGAAAAACATCCGGATTATTTTTTATCGGAAATTGCTGATTATTTTTCAGTCACTCCGCAAACGATTTTTTATGCCCTTAAAAGATTAAAAATTACACGAAAAAAAAAACTACTCGCTATAAGGAAAGAGATGAAAAGAAACGGGAAGCTTTTATGAAAGATTTAAAAAATATTCCCTTTGACAAGAGAATTTATCTCGATGAAACCGGGATTCATCAATTTTTATTTCGTGAGTCCGGAAGAAGCTTACGCGGCAAAAAAGTTTTTGGAGCGGTTTCAGGAAACCGCTTTATAAGGCAAAATATTATTTCAGCCCTATCTAAAGGGCAGTTTTTGTCTCCAATGTGTTTTGAAGGTACTTGTAATACCGGGTTATTCAATATTTGGCTTAAGGAAGTTTTGACTCCTCAGCTTACACCCGGTAGTGTTCTTATTCTTGACAATGCCGGTTTTCACAAGTCAGCGGAAAGCAGGAAAACAGTAGAATCTGCCGGTTGTAAGCTTATGTTTCTTCCTCCCTATTCTCCGGACTTAAATCCTATAGAAAAATATTGGGCTAATATGAAAAATAAAGTTAGAGAGATATTACGAAAAGTTACGAATTTTAAATTCGCCATTGATCAAGCAATCTTATCAATATAAAATTAAATGACTATACATGTTCTAGGATAGGAAAAAACATTTTTACCCAACGACACGGCTGGCTCTGCGATCAGCTTGAAAAACATACCTGCCGAATCATAGGTGAGACAGACCTTTAGATAAAATAAGATAAAAAAAAATTTTGCCTTAACATTTCGTAATATTCCTTTACATCCACCTCCGATACCACGCACTTTCTGCTTTTTATTTGCGGCATGGAAAAGCGCTTGCTCGAAAAAAATAATCAATTCATTAAATTGACGAATACTTACACCTGTTATAGCTCTCATGGTTCGTTCTTCACGTTTAGCTCGTTTTAAAAGTCCTTCAATCATCTGCCTGCCTCTATATTTTTCTGAAAAACCTTAATCAGAAAACAATAAAAATTTAAACCGTAACAAGTCTACTCTATGAGATCTACAAAAAAAGGTGAAGAATAGAAGAGTACCATAAATCTATTAAGCAAAATGCAAGTCTTGCAAAATCGCCTACCAAGGTTGAGAGATCTCAAAAAAATCATATTTTTGCATCTCTTGTTGCTTCTTGCAAGCCAGCATTGTTAAAAATTAAGACCCACTTAAATCTTTTTGCTCTTAAATATAAATGGTTAATCAAGGCAAATCAGGTAACCTGTTATGAACTACAAAAATTATATGTTACTTGATTTGGCGTAAGATTGAGTGAATTAGAAGAAAAGTGCATACTTATTTATCAAATATTTATTTGAAAATGCTCTTTTTTTACATTTAAACGTTTGATTTAGCATTATTTTTACTCACTTCTCTTGTATTTAGTAATTAATCTCAATTCTTAAGCATTAGTCATGCAGATGTCTTTATATGAAGCTAGGATTAAATAAGAATTGTTCTTTTATTGCCTATTTCATATCATTTCTTGGAAATCAATAAATCAAGCTAACAAATTTTTAAAAATTAATGAGATGTAAAAGACGTGGATCAAAAATTAAAAAAACAAGCTTTAAATTTCGTTAATATTGGGGTAGCTTGTCATTGTCTGGCCCTATTATCAACAATGGACATTATAACAATATTAGGCGGGGGAAAAGGGATTAAGACAAGGGATCTATCTGAACCAAATGTTTATAAAAAAACACATATTTTAAAGATTATCATTCGAGTTTTAGTTCAGGTTAATGTCTTAGAACTAAAACAAGATGCCTATTATTTAACAGAACTGGGTTTTGCATTAGTACAATATAGAGGTTTAAATTCTTTATTTTTTGAAGGGTATGCTGAATTGATAGGTGTTCAAAAATCCATTTTTCACACTAATAAGATCAAACCAAAAGATAGAGTTGATTGGGAAGCGATAGCAACAGCTTCGATAGAATTTGGAAAAGAAATGATTGATCCTTTTGTAATAGAAGCCCTGTCCTCTCTAGATGTCAAAGGTACGATTTGTGATTTAGGTTGTGGGGCAGCAACACGTTTAATTAAGATTTATGAAGAAACTCATAACCCGGGTTTAGGATTTGATATCAGTAAGGAAGCGATTGAACTAGCGGAGCAATACATTAGAGAACATGCTGAAATCAAGGTTAGAGCTTTGAAACAAGATATTACTCAAGTAGTTGGGGTTTATGAGGAGGTTGTGCTCCTCATGCAATACATGGTTTTTCACGATTTTACTCCTGCGCAACAATGCCAAGATATTATGAATCGCTATCTACAAAATTTTCCTAATCTAAAATATTTTTTCTATGTGGATATTGTCGCTCCTTCAAACTCATATCCTGAGATGTTGCCGGGATATGATTACGTTCATTCTTTGATGGATATCCCAACACGGACTTATGAAGAAACAATGGATCTTTTTAACGCAACAGATTTTAAAATGATGAAGGAGTTTTCTATCCCTGATTTGCCAAATACGTTTTTTTGGATTTTAGTGCCTAAACATTCATAATCTTCCCGGGGCTGTCCCATTAAAATAATTTTTCTAAATTAATTCGTTTTTCATTCATTCTCTCTGTATTAAATACAATCTTTGGAGAGAGAGAATGAATAGAGTTATCCCGTTTTTAGAAAGCCTTGAGACACTTGAAGACCCTAGAATTGATAGAAAAAAGTTATACCCGTTAAATGAGATCTTACTTATTACACTCTCTGCTGTTATTTGTAGAGCAGACAGTTGGAGGGATTTAGTTACATTTGGAGAAGAAAAGCTTGAACATTTGAAACGTTATCTTCCTTTTAAACATTTCGATTAACCCCGAAAAGTTTAAAACCTGTTTTTTATCTTGGATAGATTCTTTTCAAAGAGTTTTTAAAACAGTAACCATTGACGGCAAGACACGAAGACGTAGTCATGATAAGATTCATAATCAATCAGCTATTCATTTAGTTAGTGCTTTTGCCACGGAAGCAAGACTTGTATTGGGTCAGTTAAAAGTTTCTGATCAATCAAATGAAATAACAACCGCTATCCGTAATCATTAGGGAACTCATACTTTAGACTTAATCTTAATAACCTGAATTTTTGGTTTAAGTCATTAACGTTTAATTGATAGTATGGATAAAAGCAAAAGCTACCCTATTTCACAAATATAAGCAAGTACTGCGGACAATAACAAGTTTTTTTTAAAATAAAAATCAAGTTATCTATTTTTGATACAGTAAGATAAATTTAAAATTTCAGGGTATAAAACCCAAAACTTAGGTTATAGTATTTTAATTTTTATTTGATAATATGTTATCCTTCTTTTTTTATACAAACAGTAAGGATAAAACAATGCCTAGAGCCTATTCAGTAGATCTTCGAGAGAAAGTATTACAACATATAGAAAAACATCATGATAAAAAAACAGCCGGCCATATTTTTCAAGTAGGTATCGCAACAATATATCGATGGATCTTGCAAAAAAAGCAAAAAGGACATTTAAAGCCAATCCGCAGAAAATATGCTTATAAGAAATTAGATGATGAGTTGTTATCTAAATATGTAGAAAAACATCCGGATTATTTTTTATCGGAAATTGCTGATTATTTTTCAGTCACTCCGCAAACGATTTTTTATGCCCTTAAAAGATTAAAAATTACACGAAAAAAAAAACTACTCGCTATAAGGAAAGAGATGAAAAGAAACGGGAAGCTTTTATGAAAGATTTAAAAAATATTCCCTTTGACAAGAGAATTTATCTCGATGAAACCGGGATTCATCAATTTTTATTTCGTGAGTCCGGAAGAAGCTTACGCGGCAAAAAAGTTTTTGGAGCGGTTTCAGGAAACCGCTTTATAAGGCAAAATATTATTTCAGCCCTATCTAAAGGGCAGTTTTTGTCTCCAATGTGTTTTGAAGGTACTTGTAATACCGGGTTATTCAATATTTGGCTTAAGGAAGTTTTGACTCCTCAGCTTACACCCGGTAGTGTTCTTATTCTTGACAATGCCGGTTTTCACAAGTCAGCGGAAAGCAGGAAAACAGTAGAATCTGCCGGTTGTAAGCTTATGTTTCTTCCTCCCTATTCTCCGGACTTAAATCCTATAGAAAAATATTGGGCTAATATGAAAAATAAAGTTAGAGAGATATTACGAAAAGTTACGAATTTTAAATTCGCCATTGATCAAGCAATCTTATCAATATAAAATTAAATGACTATAATACAGAAAAAATGTTAATAGGATAGCCCCGGCAAAGATAAAATAAGATTGACACAGAAGTGTAAAAAAATCAAATATGGCATCTAAGAATCTTATTCAAACTATAACAACGGATTATGAAGGATAATTCATCCAGTGAAATTTATAGACAATTCTATTTCAAATAACCACATCCATCGGGGCATTGTATTTCTTCTTATCATCCTCCTCTTCTTTATTTTTTTAGATGAGGTCATAGATATTAATTTCATTCATGCCGCTAAAAATAATTTTAATCTTATCTACCTTCTTTTCATACTTCAAGCAATCTTTGCACCTCTACAATCCGGATTTTCGGATTACTTTTGCCGCAAAAAAAGTATCATTCTCTCTCTTATCGCCAATTTTTTTAGTCTCAGTTTAATAAGCCATTCAAATGTCGGCGGACCAATTTTTTTAATCATTGCTATTATCATAAAAGGAGTCTTAGGTAATACTTTACCGATGGCATGGGCCGCTATTTCTGATATTACACCACGTAAGGCCCTTCGTTTTGCGTTAGCTCTATCCATATTTGCAATAGCTTTTGGGGCATGGATATCCTTATTTGTGATATCAATAATTTCCACATATACGTTATTTCTCATTCTTTCCATTGATCTTGCTTTTTCTCTTATTTTAGCTGTTTTTTACTTTCAAGATACTAAGGATTATAGACAATATCCTCAAAAAGTTAAAAAATCATTTTGGCGTTTAGTCGCTGCCGAACCTGCTGCACTATATGCTTTAGCTTCTAAACCAACCATTTTGTTTGCATTATTGGCTTTTTTCTTTTCAGAAATCGCATTTTATCAGATTTTTTTTAGACTAGAGGTCTTTGGTATAGGCTATTACTTAAAAAGTACTCCCTTTGCAATAGGGATCGCTTACCTTATAGGCACTATTCTAATGAGATTTATTAAGTTCAAAGACAGTATTCTCTTTGTTTGTGCATTAACTTTAATTAGCATTATAATGCTATTAATGTCTCTCTTGATCTATCTAAATATAACAGACAGATTATTTCTGGGACTATTTACCAGCGCTTATACCTTTGGTTATGTTTTCTTTGTTCCAAGCCTTGTTTCATTCATAACTTCACATAAAAAAAATCCACATGATCAGGGAAAAGTTTACGGAATTATTAGCTCCGTGGATATTTTAGCAAGCCTTGCGACTTTTATCGTCATTTTTTTATGCGAAAGGGGAAGTTTAACAACGATATTCGGCATATCTGCATTTTTTATTCTTATCAGTTATATTTGTCTTTTATTATTACTGATATTTGACACATCTCAAAACAAACACTTAAGCTGAAAAGAGACTAAAATCATCATCCAACAGCATTTTCTAAACAGATCTCTTTCAAAGCCTTTATCCAGAATGAATTAGCATTAAGCCCTTTAACTAAATCTAGGGTATCCCCTCCCATTTTTTTAAATTGAGATTGATACTCCCCCTCAATTTCAAAAATGGTTTCCAAACAATCAGAGACAAAAGCAGGACAAAAAACCAGAATTTTTTTCTTCTTTTTTTGAATCATCTCTTTCAAAACATCATTAAAATAAGGTTCTAGCCACGGATCAGAACCTAGGCGAGATTGAAAACAGATGGAATACTGTTCTTTTGTTAGACCTAAAGAATCAACCAATATTTTGGTTGTTTTATGACATTGAGCGGAATAACAAAATTGATTTCTTTCATCATTTTTCTGACAACAATCTTTTGTGCCTAGACAAAAATTGTTGGTATCCGCTTTTTTTATTTGCCTGATAGGCAACCCATGAAAACTAAATAGAATGTGGTCATAAAAGCTAAGGTCATAGTCTTTTGCTAACCTAACGTAGGAAGAGATGAAAGAGGAGTGATCAAAAAATTGATTAATAAAACTTAACTTCGAATAAGCTTGCCAAGATTTAATCTCTTTCATCACTTTTTCATAAATGGAACCCACCGTAGCTGATGCATATTGAGGAAACAGTGGAACAACTATAATATGAGCAACATTTTTACTTCTAAGACGATTTAAACCTTGTTTAATACCGGGCTCTTGATACCTCATAGCAAGTTCAACGTGAAACTCATCTCCCAGCAAATCATTTAAGCCTTTTGTAAGTTGATTACCGTAAACTAAAAGAGGAGAACCTTCATCTGTCCAAATAGATCGATACATTTTATAGGTATTAAAAGAACGAAAAGGAACAATAAGGCCTTTTACCAATATACTTCTGAAAAAAGAGGGTATGTCAATAACTCTAGAATCCATTAAAAACTCATTTAGATAGCTTCTAATAGCTTTTAGAGTGCACGCCTTCGGTGTACCTAAATTAACTAATAATATGCCTGTTTTATTTTTCATTACTCAAGTAATAGGGATGTGAAAAAGTAAAACCCTTTTTAATAATTGTATCATTGGATACTTTTTTATTCCCTCCATGTGGAGATTGCTGCGAGGTATCCCGTTTATGTTTTCTTGACAGCTCCCAACCCTAAAGGGAAGGGATTCCTAATTCATCGACCACTGCTAACAAACAAGCTAGTCTAACATGATCTCCAAAGGCTTACATTACCGACTGCCCTGCGGTATCGAGATTAATAGATGCATTAAGATCTCTATCGTGTGTTACTTTGCAGTTTGGACACTGCCAACTTCTCACACTTAAATCTAAAATTTCTATTTGGTACCGGCAGGCAGAGCATAGTTTTGAACCGGCAAAAAATTGATCTAATTCCACTATATTTCTTCCGTACCATTCACACTTATACTTTAAAAATGTTAAAAACCGGCTCCATCCTGCATCCGATATATGCTTGGAAAGTTTTTTATTTTTTAACATCTTATTAATATTTAACCCTTCTATCGTGATCGTTTGGTTTTCACGAGCCAACTTTGTAGAAAGTTTATGATGAAAGTCCTGCCTTATATTTTTTATCTTCGAATGTATCGAAGCCACCGATCTTCTTTTTTTGAGTCTGTTTTTACCTTTGACTTTAGCTTTGCTAAGAGAACGTTGTTTTCTTTTTAGTCTTTTCTTATGAAATCTAAAAGGTTTAGGTGCCGTAATCTTTTTCCCTGTAGAAAGAGTTGCGAATGTCGTTAATCCTAAATCTATACCGACAGAATTATTTCTCTTCTCAAAAGGGATCACTTCTTCTTCTACTAATAGGCTCACAAAATACCTGTCACAAGAGTCTTTTGTGATTGTTATACCTGTTGGTGTACCTAAAAAACACCTTGACCAATGTATTTTTAATCTGTCTTTAGATTTTGCAATCTTAAGATTAACCCCATCCCAACTAAATGCTGACTTAGTTAATCGTATTGCCTGCGTACTGTGTTTGTTTTTAAAGCGAGGGAAATTTGACCTTTTTTTAAAAAAGTTTAAAAAAGCTCTATCAAGATCTCTAAGACTTTGTTGCAGACAAACAGAAGAAACTTCGTTTAACCAAAGAAACTCTTTGTTTTGCTTAAGACTTGTCAAGAATGCCGATGTTTTAGAATAACTTACATTCTCTTTGTATTCCTGATATTTCTTGATCTTAAAGTTTAAAGCTTGATTATATACAACTCCGGAACATCCAAAGCTTTTTGCAAGCAACTCCTTTTGTTTTTTCGTTGGATAGAATCTAAATTTATATGCTTTTTTGATCATCATGTATTGCATTATATGTCCGGTATATATATATTGTCTATCCGGAAAGACGGAAAACCTCTAAAACAGCAGTTTTTAACCTTAGTTACCATGTTATTTGGTGTCCTAAATATAGGAGAAAGGTTCTTGAAGGTGATATTGTTGTTCGTTTAAAGGAATTATTAGAATTAAAAGCTCTACAACTAAATATAGAGATTAACGAACTGAATATTATGCCTGATCACGTACATATTTTTTTAAATACCAAGCCTATATATTCACCACAATTTTTCATAGGACAACTTAAGGGATATACAAGCCGAATATTAAGGCAAGAATTTTCAAGCTTAAGATCTAGGTTACCCACACTGTGGACACGGTCTTATTATGTTGATAGTGTTGGAAAATTAAATGAATATACAATCCGACATTCCTAGACCTCTAAACAAGTTTTTCTAATTAAGCCATACATCCTCATTGCAGTCTTTCCAAACAAAACAATAATCTTTTTCCGAAGACGGGTTAAATTTGTGATCATTTCTTTACAAATTCTCCGGGAAGTCTTCTGAAAAAAACGGATTATTCCGATACCTTCCATAATTTGGAAAATCCATCTTAATGTTGGATTTTTGACTTCCTTTCCTAATTGGTTGGGTAATGTCTCTTCTGTTTCTATCAATTTTTGTCGAAGTTGATATTGTCCGATATTATAAACCATTAAACACAATGTCATAACCATCATTAATGCTTCAATGCGTCGAGGGGTTTTTAAAAAAATAGAATCAACCATAAACCAAGGATCTTTTAAAAAGCGAAACCCTCCTTCAACCTTTTGCTGTTCTTTATATTCTTCTAACATCATCTCATCTTTATAATTTTCTCTATCGGTGTCATTCGTAGCTAAAATAAACCGTCCTTTTCTATTCATCAGTTTATTAATTTCTTCTTCTTCCCTTTCAAAGCTAGCATGAATCTTGTATCCAACAACTTGTTTTTCCTCTCCTTGTTTAGGTTTGCCTAATTTACCATATTTTAGAATCGGCAATATCTCACTATTCATGGAATATAAATGATTTTTTTTAGTCAATCTGCCCCAAGCTTTTTTAGCATCACTTTCGCATTTAAATTCCTCATTACCCAAATGCCAAAGTTGTTTCTTGAGCTTTTCTTCTGCCTTGGTCAATTTTTTTTCTAATGATTTTATCTCTCTCTGATAGGCTTGCTCTGAAAAAACCAAAAGCCATCTTTGTTTAATCCCTCCATAAAAAGAGGTGAAGCTGCATGTTTTATATCCTTTCTCCTGATCAATCCAATCAATTTCTTCTTCCGGTTTTTCTACTAATCTTTTTGCTTCTCCTATTATCTCGGGAACTCGGGTGAGCCATTTATAATCATTATTTTTTAAGAGCTTTTCTTTTGTGTATAACGCTGAATCGGCAACCCACTTAAACTTTGTTTTTACATCAATCTGTTGTTGAAATTCACTGATTTTTTTGATCGTCTCATGAAAACTTGCTTTATCAGAACTATTGCCGTCTAAGGCTTCCATCCATAGAGGCATAGAACTCGGACCATTGGTAACGAGAGAAAGTACAACTTGTTTCAAATCAGGTCTATGATCTTTAGAATAACCCTGCTTAATCTCAATCACTTGCGGATCATCTTTCACTTCATACGACCCATGAACGGAAAAGCTTGTTGTATCTATAGTATTTTAATTTTTATTTGATAATATGTTATCCTTTTTTTTTTATACAAACAGTAAGGACAAAACAATGCCTAGAGCCTATTCAGTAGATCTTCGAGAGAAAGTATTACAACATATAGAAAAACATCATGATAAAAAAACAGCCGGCCATATTTTTCAAGTAGGTATCGCAACAATATATCGATGGATCTTGCAAAAAAAGCAAAAAGGACATTTAAAGCCAATCCGCAGAAAATATGCTTATAAAAAATTAGATGATGAGTTGTTATCTAAATATGTAGAAAAACATCCGGATTATTTTTTATCGGAAATTGCTCATTATTTTTCAGTCACTCCGCAAACGATTTTTTATGCCCTTAAAAGATTAAAAATTACACGAAAAAAAAAACTACTCGCTATAAGGAAAGAGATGAAAAGAAACGGGAAGCTTTTATGAAAGATTTAAAAAATATTCCCTTTGACAAGAGAATTTATCTCGATGAAACCGGGATTCATCAATTTTTATTTCGTGAGTCCGGAAGAAGCTTACGCGGCAAAAAAGTTTTTGGAGCGGTTTCAGGAAACCGCTTTATAAGGCAAAATATTATTTCAGCCCTATCTAAAGGGCAGTTTTTATCTCCAATGTGTTTTGAAGGTACTTGTAATACCGGGTTATTCAATATTTGGCTTAAGGAAGTTTTGACTCCTCAGCTTACACCCGGTAGTGTTCTTATTCTTGACAATGCCGGTTTTCACAAGTCAGCGGAAAGCAGGAAAATAGTAGAATCTGCCGGTTGTAAGCTTATGTTTCTTCCTCCATATTCTCCGGACTTAAATCCTATAGAAAAATATTGGGCTAATATGAAAAATAAAGTTAAAGAGATATTACGAAAAGTTACGAATTTTAAATTCGCCATTGATCAAGCAATCTTATCAATGTAAAATTAAATGACTATAGATGATGCGTTTTTTGTAGTAAATCATGGTCTAGGGCTATTCCAAAAGAAACTTCAGCAAATAATTTACTGCTCCCATATTTCGCAATATCATCCAAAGCATGACCTAAAGTATAATCTGTGAGATCTTCTGCTCGAAGATTGTTGCCAAGTAAATTCTCTATCGATTTAGAAGCAAAAAATTGATGTGTTAGGTAGAGACGTCTATTAGTAAACCCTAATCCATTCAGAATCATTGCAATTACTGCCTGTCCCGCACTTACTTTTCTTTGTGGATGATTTTTTAATCCGGTATCAATCCTTTCCGCTACCTTTAGATCGCTGCAAAGTGCTGCAATTAATCCATGGTGATCCATGTTCACTGTTTGAATATTATCTCCTGCAACTTCCGGCATAACTTTTCTCCTTGTATCAAATAAAAAGTAACAGGATAGGCAATCTATAATTCTAATTCAAAAAAAATATCTTACGGTCTAGGAATGTCGGTACAATCAAAAAGTATATACGGAATCAAAAAAACAAATAGACACTTTCATCCCACCCTTAAAAAGGTGGGGTTTCTCGTTTAATTATAAATCAATTGCTTACAATTATTTCTCTCTTTCAATGCTTCTTGGATTATAAGAGCTGTTTGAAGATAAGTATTTTCATATTGCTTTCGGGTTTTTGAAGCAACAGACACCAATATAATATCAGCTTCTTTCAAGGTAGAAGCTAAAAGATTGCCATTATTACTATCAAATAAAAAGGTTTTATTGCTAACTTTTCTTAAATCGGATAGTTTTTTTTCTGTTGTAGTGGTCGTTGTGATATAAAAGCCTAAAGACTGAATAGAAGACGCAACTCTATATCCAATGTAACCACAACCAATAATTACGATATGCATGTAACAACATTTAGTGGAAGGGTAATTTAAAATCCGGTTACAATGTAAAATACATTTAACCGAACCTAAACAAGGAAATAAAAATGAGTGAAGTTTTAGTCATTGCCAGTAAAATAAAAGCACATATTAAAAGTGAATCCGGGATGAATACCTCGGCAAATGTTATGCCCTCTTTAACAAAAATTATTATAAAAGAATGTGAAAAAGCGGTTGAAAATGCTAAAAGAGACGGACGAAAAACCGTCATGGATCGAGACTTTGAATAAAATCAACTGTAGTAGGGATGTTTTTCATCCCTACCCTTGTATTTCGGTCTCTCTTACATAAGAGTGTACTCCTTCATTACTTTTAAGACCTTGTATAAAAGCATCAGCTATTTTATTCGTAATTCTTTTATGACAATTAAGCGAGAAAATCCTTTGCTTTAGCATTGGGATGAGAGCGCTTTTCTCTTGTATTAAACAGTTCTTTTTGTTTGAATTCCTTTATTTTTCAAAATTGCCGTAGGGTATCCGGAAAGGGTTGTGTAAAAACCCATAACCTTGGAAACTGATACTACTACAAAACGAAAGTAATCCTACTTTAACTTAAAGTGGGTTGGTAAAGGATTAAAGGAATCTCCTAACCGTGAGGAATAGGAATCCAATGGCTTTAGTCGTTGGAGGAAGTCAAATTAATTAATCCAAAATCTTACAATAGCTAAATAGTGTCGTCATAAAATAGCTCCCGGGCAATACGGCGAATGTGAACAGCAACCATGAATGATGCCGTATTTTTCACCTATCGAGTAGCAATACCACGCCATCGTTTTAAATGAAGAAAAGCATTTTCTACAAGATATCTAAGTTTATATAGGCCTCTATCATGCCTTGCTTATGAGCTTTTTTAATAATGGCATTGCTATCATAACCACGATCTGCAAGAAGATATTCCGCATCTAATCCCTCTATTAAAGTACTTACTTGTGTACGATCCGCAGTGGTACCTTCCGTAATAATAACTCGGACCGGCATACCATGCGCATCCACGGCCAAATATAATGTCGTGTTGAGCCTCCTTTTGTACGGTTCATATCTTGATTTCCTCCTTTCGCTCCTGCTGTATGGGGATGCATTTTGATATGGCTTGCACCAATTATTAACCATTCATAATCAGGATCCTCAACTATAATTTCCAATAAAAATTCCCAAAGCCCCTTATCTCTCCATCGAATAAATCTACGATGAGTATTTTTCCGACCCCCATAGTCAGCAGCAAGATCACGCCATGATGCTCCTGTCCTAAAAACCCAAAACACAGTGTTGATAAAAAGACGATTGTCTTTTGCAATTGCTCCCCAAGTTCTTTTGCGACCGGAAAGATGAGATTCTAGTTTGTTCCAAAGTGCATCGGAAATATTGTGCCGTCTATACATTGAATTAGCCATAAAAAAAAACCTTTTTTATTAACTCACCTTACGCACGCCTTCTACTAAGCAGGCTACAGAATCAATCTCTCTTCACGAAAGTGCGTGCATAAGGTGAGTTATTAAGCAAATTATCAAATTTAAAGTTTTAAGACGATGCTATTTAGAAAGACCTTTACCTTTTTATTACGGTAATATCTAGGCTCAATCCTTGCCTATAGTCGTTTAATTTTACATTGATAAGATTGCTTGATCAATGGCGAATGTAAAATTCGTAACTTTTCGTAATATCTCTCTAACTTTATTTTTCATATTAGCCCAATATTTTTCTATAGGATTTAAGTCCGGAGAATATGGAGGAAGAAACATAAGCTTACAACCGGCAGATTCTACTGTTTTCCTGCTTTCCGCTGACTTGTGAAAACCGGCATTGTCAAGAATAAGAACACTACCGGGTGTAAGCTGAGGAGTCAAAACTTCCTTAAGCCAAATATTGAATAACCCGGTATTACAAGTACCTTCAAAACACATTGGAGACAAAAACTGCCCTTTAGATAGGGCTGAAATAATATTTTGCCTTATAAAGCGGTTTCCTGAAACCGCTCCAAAAACTTTTTTGCCGCGTAAGCTTCTTCCGGACTCACGAAATAAAAATTGATGAATCCCGGTTTCATCGAGATAAATCCTCTTGTCAAAGGGAATATTTTTTAAATCTTTCATAAAAGCTTCCCGTTTCTTTTCATCTCTTTCCTTATAGCGAGTAGTTTTTTTTTTCGTGTAATTTTTAATCTTTTAAGGGCATAAAAAATCGTTTGCGGAGTGACTGAAAAATAATCAGCAATTTCCGATAAAAAATAATCCGGATGTTTTTCTACATATTTAGATAACAACTCATCATCTAATTTCTTATAAGCATATTTTCTGCGGATTGGCTTTAAATGTCCTTTTTGCTTTTTTTGCAAGATCCATCGATATATTGTTGCGATACCTACTTGAAAAATATGGCCGGCTGTTTTTTTATCATGATGTTTTTCTATATGTTGTAATACTTTCTCTCGGAGATCTACTGAATAGGCTCTAGGCATTGTTTTGTCCTTATTGTTTGTATAAAAAAAGAAGGATAACATATTATCAAATAAAAATTAAAGTACTATAACATGTAGTTAACCAGTATGCATTGCTGCTCGTAATCCCGCCGAGTCTCATCTTCTAATAATAGGTGCACCCAATCCTCCGTCCTCTCCTTCGTGTCAATTTTCAAGCCAAGAGTCGTCAACTCGCGTTGAAATCGCTCATAGAAGGAACTTGTTCCTGTTGTAACAAACCACTCATCTCTTCTTTGGGCAAGGGCCATAAAGCGATCTATGATGTCGTTACGGCAAGATGCAGGGGTGCATTGAACTATCCGCAAAACATGCAATTTCTGCTCGATATTCATACCTTGATCTTGTGTAAAGAGCGGAACCAGTCTTTCGATGAACGTGGTGCGTTCCTTTTCAGGAATAACTGCAAGATACTTCAAGGCTTCAAGTATATTATCGGAAGTTGCATTTTTTCCGATAAATGTCTTAGCCTGCTTAATGAATTGGTCGCGTTGAATGCCGGGGATATCTTTAATAATCTTCAAAACTTCAATTATACTATCGGAATCCACATTTTCTCTGCTAAGAAATCCCGTAACCAGTGCACTGAACCGGTCGCGTTGAACGCCGGGGATACCTTTAATAATTTTCAAAACTTCAATTATATGATCAGAAGACATATTTATACTATCGGGATTCACATTTTCTCCGATAATACATCCCTTAACCTGCTTAATGAATTGGTTGCGTTGAATGCGGGGGATATCTTTAATAATCTTTAAAATTTCAACTATCTGAAAAAACCACATCTGTTTTGTGATCAAGCCCTTAGCCTGAATTAAAGTATCAATTTGAAGAGGTTCTTGAACGCAATTGAAAATAACTTCCAAGAGCTCATGTATGTGGTCGTCGCTACTCATATTTTCTGTGATCAACATCTTAGCTACTTGAATGCACTGTTCACATTGAGCTTTAGGGATATTCATAACGCCTAAGGTATTAAGTTTATGCAAAATACGCCGTCTATCAAAGACCTCCATATCTTTTCGGGTAAACTTCTTAGCTAGTTCAATAAGCTGTTCACGTTGAGCTTCAGGAATATTTTTAATCACCTTCCAGTCGTTAACTATATCATTGGAATTCATAACATTTTGGTTTTCAAGTGTAGCATCGAGAGTTATATATTCTTCGAGCCACGCATTAGACTGCTGAATGAGCTGAGCCCGTTCATCTACAGGAAGTGTTAAAATATAATTAAAAAGATCCTGACCCTCATCTAAAGAATCCTTATTCCTAAATATATGAATAAATAAATTCTGTACTGCTTTCTCTACCCTATTCTTTTCCCTTGTAGAATGAAGATTAGGAATAGCATTCATAATTTTATTTTTGTAATTGACCTCAAATAAGCTCATTGATTTTAATATAGCGAGTACAGGTAGCAGTGACACTGTTAGCACAACAACACCGGTGATCCAGGGGCACTTATCATTGAGAAATGAAACCACGTTAGCAGGCCCATTATTTATCATATCAATATTATTATCTATCACACCGGAAACACTATTAGCTATCGTATTATATATATTAATCATATTTTTACCTTATTTATATTTAATTTATAGATATTTAACAACTACATGTAATGTTTTATATAATTCATTATACTATTTATATGTATTTATATATATTAATGGTTTTTATTATCACATATTAAGGACTATCTGAATAAATACTTAAATAGATAAAATAAATCTTTTTCTAATATATTTTATGTATGAGAAGGAATATATGAGGTTTACAGGTGTTTTTAAAAATAGTTTCATCTTTATAGCTTCTTTAAATATTTATTTAGAGGTCACTTAATTATTTATAATATACATATGTAAAAATTTCTGTAAACCCCACGGACACTTAAAATAAATAACTTATACTATAATATTAGCTTTAAATATAAAATATCTATTCAAATAAAAAATTATATGTTATAATTATCTATACTATGAGGATCGACTAATAAATTAAGTGGAATGCTAAAAATATAAAAAAAACAAATTACTGACGAATAAAATCATTACAAAATACATAAATAAGCCTTCTAATTTATAACATTAGCTTTAAATATAAAAGTTATATTTTATAGTTAAAGCACATGCAAAAAAAACTAATCTATAAGGTAAATCTATGATAATGAAAGCAGCTAATAACTTATTTTCTTCAAATAAAGAACCAATTATTAATGCAATTAGCAGTGTTTCTCTATTTAATCAACAAGGCAAAAGAATTACAATTATTAATGCCCTTCGTCTAAAGCTTACAAGTCGAGATCAGGCTGTACAACTAAAAGCTCAAAACTTTGAAAAGACAGCAGCTACAATACATTCTTTTATACCAGAATGTTTTTTGTATATCGTAGATGAATACGGCAAATCTAGATATCTTAATATTGAAACAGAGAGATCAAGGCCTCTTTTTCCGACTTTAACTGAGAATAATCGTAATACCGTTAATTTATATGGACATACTAGTATGTTGAATCCGAATGACATCGATCCAATAATTAAAGAGGCAAAAGCATCAAACCCGGATTTGGATCAAATTAATTTAGTTGGTTGTTCAACTATGGACAATGCAAAAGTGTTAAGTAAAGAGAATCCCGATATTAAAATTACAGGAACAAAAGCTTCTATAGCTCCAACTAAAGGAGGTTTTTTTACTGTTTCTAAGGGGCCGGCTTCATTTTTACATTCATGTTCGGTAGGCGGGAAAACTGTTTCGGTTCAGGTAATTAATGGAGACCCAAGTCACCTTATTACATACCAAAATGGGGTAGAAATACACTCCGAACCAAGCGATCAATGGGGTATCAAAACGATTGAAGATTCAGTATTACGGAATGATCAGATTGAGTACAATAAAACATACGGATTTGAAGCCACCATCTAAATAGCGTTAGCCTACATCATCCCCCTACGGCAATTGTGCAACAACCTGTTGCACAAATTGTATCTAGTACTTTAATTTTTATTGGATAATATGTTATCCTTCTTTTTATACAGATAGTAAGGATAAACCAAATGCCCGGAACCTATTCAGTAGAGCTTCGAGAGAAAGTATGATCTTGTAACCATTTTTAATCACAAACTTGAAAACCGTATAGTCGTTTAATTTTACATTAATAATATTGCTTGATCAATGGCGAATTTAAAATTCGTAACTTTTCGTAATATCTCTCTAACTTTATTTTTCATATTAGCCCAATATTTTTCTATAGGATTTAAGTCCGAAGAATACGGAGGAAGAAACATAAGCTTACAACCGGCGGATTCTACTATCTTCCTGCTTCCCGCTGACTTGTGAGAACCGATATTGTCAAGAATAAGAACACTACCGGGTGTAAGCTGAGGAGTCAAAACTTCCTTAAGCCAAATATTGAATAACCCGGCATTACAAGTACCTTCAAAACATATTGGAGATAAAAATTGCCCTTTAGACAGGGTTGAAATAATATTTTGCCTTATAAAGCGGTTTCCTGAAACCGCTCCAAAAATTTTTTTGCCGCGTAAGCTTCTTCCGGATTCACGAAATAAAAATTGATGAATCCCGGTTTCATCGAGATAAATTCTCTTGTCAAAGGGAATATTTTTTAAATCTTTCATAAAAGCTTCCCGTTTCTTTTCATCTCTTTCCTTGTAGCGAGTAGTTTTTTTTCGTGTAATTTTTAATCTTTTAAGGGAATAAAAAATCGTTTGCGGAGTGACTGAAAAATAATTAGCAATTTCCGATAAAAAACAATCCGGATATTTTTCTGCATATTTAGATAACAACTCATCATCTAATTTCTTATAAGCATCCTTTCTACGGATTGGTTTTAAATGTCCTTTTTGCTTTTTTTGCAATACCCATCGATATATTGTTGCGATACCTACTTGAAAAATATGGCCGGATGTTTTTTTATCATGATGCTTTTCTATATGTTGTCATACTTTCTCTCGAAGATCTACCGGATAGGTTCCGGGCATTTGTTTTATCCTTACTGTTTGTATAAAAAAGAAGGATAACATATTATCAAATAAAAATTAAAGTACTATAATAAAACCATAACCGCGCAACTAAATGCTTAGTCCTTCATACGAAATATCCGAATCTGCCAAACTTACATTACGATTAACTTTTTTAGCTTTACGCAAACCGGTGATAAAATGTAACCCTATGGCTCTTCCATATTGACATCGTGGTTTACGGTTTCAAAAATTCCTTTAGGTTGAAATTTTTTATCTTTTAAGCGGCGGCTAATGCTGTCATGTGATAATGTATCAGGGCAACCCTCTGACATCGCAAGGCCGGAATATCTCATACTGCTTGCTTGAATGAAAACGCACTTCTGTAGCACGAAACTCCTGTTTATACATTGCATTATATTATTGGTATGTATACATGACTTGCATGGAAAGACGGCAAACTTCAAAGACCGCTGTTTTTAATCTTAGTTATCATGTTATTTGGTGTACTAAGTATAGAAGAAAAGTTATCGAGGGAGATATTGAAAAAAGACTAAGAGAGTTATTAAAGGAGAAAGCCAATCAACTATCTATGGAGATTAAAGAACTTGATATTATGCCTGACCATGTACATATGTTTATCAAAACTCAGCCTATTCACTCTCCACAGTTTGCAATTGGTCAACTTAAAGGGTACACCGGTCGCTTGTTAAGACAAGAATTTTCAAGTTTAAAATCTCGATTGCCTACATTATGGACAAGATCGTATTATGTTGATAGTGTGAGAAAACTAAATGAATATACAACTAAGCAGTATGTCCAAAATCAAACAAACAAATAGACGCTTATATCCCAATTCTAAAGCATTGGGTTTTCTCGCTTAATTGTCATAACAAAACTTAAAAATCCTATCACAATCATATTTTCACTAAAGAATATGGCACTTTTAATTTTTAGCTAAAATCAAACACGAACCATTTGCTTTAATCAGTTAAAAATATGATCGACAAAAAGCCTCTTTTATGGATTAATTTGTTCTCCTAGGTAAAATAAGGATTTACTATGATGCATTCCACTGATGATCTAAGGATCTCCTCCCTTAGACCTCTGCTTTCTCCTGCTCTTTTGTTAGAAGAACTACCTATAAGTAAAAAGATTGTAAACTTGGTTGAAAAATCGAGGCAATCTGTTGCAGATATTATTTCAGGAGTTGATGATCGATTACTTGTTATTATTGGTCCCTGTTCTATTCATGATCCAAAAGCTGCTATCGAATATGGCGAAAAACTAACGCCCTATATAGATTCTTTAAAAAAAGATCTATGTATCGTCATGCGCGTTTACTTTGAAAAACCTCGCACGACAGTTGGATGGAAGGGGCCTATTAATGACCCTGACTTGAACAATAGCTTTGCTATCAATAAAGGATTGAGATGCGCACGTAAACTGCTACTTGAACTTGCAAGTAAAGGCATTCCTTCCGGTACGGAATTTTTAGATACCATTATCCCACAGTTTATAGCTGATGTCATTTGTTGGGGGGCTATCGGCGCCCGTACTACAGAAAGCCAAATTCATAGAGAACTCGCATCCGGATTATCTATGCCGGTAGGTTTTAAAAATGGTACAACAGGCAATGTCCAAATTGCTGTCGATGCTGTTGGAGCTGCTAGTCAGCCTCATTACTTTGTAGGTATGACAAAACACGGCATTCCTGCAGTTGTCGGAACAACGGGCAATAAAGATTGCCATATTATCCTACGAGGTTCCTCTACAAAAACTAATTATGATAAAAAATCGGTTGAAGCAGCAGCTAAAAAATTAGAAAACGCTAAAATAAGCCCTTCTATTATGGTAGACTGTAGTCACGGTAATAGTCGTAAAGACTATAAAAAACAGTCTGAAGTCCTCCATGCCCTCAATCAGCAAATTCAGGACGGCTCTCAATATATCACCGGAGTCATGATTGAAAGTCACCTTGTTGAAGGAAAGCAAGCTTTACAAGCCGGTAAAGAGCTCATATATGGACAAAGTGTTACTGATGGATGTATTGGTTTTGATGAATCCATTTCGCTTTTAAAAGATCTGGTCAAAGCTGTGCAAAAGAGACGCAATAGATAGCGCTTGTTTCGACACCTCTACTCCATAGTAGTATATGTCATTATTATGCCTTTTCAACTATGAAGTGCCACAAATAGTTAATTTGATAAGAAGACTTTAATCTATTTTTTTTACTCCATCTGTACTAATATTTTCTTCTTCTTTATCTTTTGTAAGTTTATAAAAAATTCCTAATCCGACAATAAAGAGTACAGCTGCAAATATTAATGCTATTGGATAGCCTATCTTTTCTATATTTTCTTTAGAGACTTTTATAGTTAAAACCAAACCCTCTAGTGATAAAGCAGTAGCTATAATCATCCCGAATTTTGTTATCGTTTTCCTGGCTTGCTGAGGCGATCTCTCCTCTTTTCCTCTTAGAACCTCTTCGATCATCAAATACTTAACCACATCAAAAGAGGCGATAGAAAAAACGATCATACCGACTTGATCTAATAAATAGACGAGAGTAAAGGTGCGATTCCCTACACTAGTAAGGACTTCTATAATTTCTCCCACAACAATCCAAAACGCGATTAAATATAGGCAAAGACATCCAATGATATATCCTATATTAGATAGAAATAGTATTACCTTAAAGCTCGGTTGATCCATATCGTCGTACTGCATACAATTCCATTTGGGTCGTAGAAAAGCCCCACATCCTTGAAGTAATCTAACTTATATTAAATTGCCACATAAAAATGTGGCAATACTAGAGACGGGTAAGGAAAAAGTCTTCTAAGAGAAGATTTCAGTGAGAAAATTTTTCATTGCTTTCCATGATCTTGTATCGGCTTGTTTATTATAAACCGTTCCAAAAGAAAGATTATTAGCCTCCGGGTTCGTAAATGAATGGAAGGTATGGCCATAGATATGGAGTTGCCAGTCAACCTTTTCCTTAGTCATCTCATCTTCAAAAGTTCTTATAGCCTCAACCGGAACCAGAGGATCATCATGGCCATGAAGAGCTAATACTTTAGCTTTTATTACTTCGGTTTTCAGGTTTTCCGGTGCCCCTAAAGTGCCGTGAAAACTGACAACTCCTTTAATATCAGCACCACTACGGGCTAACTCTAAGGCACATAACCCACCAAAGCAATACCCTATTACAGCTATTTTATTAGAATCTATTTGTTCACACTTTTTTAATGTTGCTAAGGCCGAGAGTAATCTGGCACGTAAAAGAGCCCTATCGTCTAAAACAGAAGTCATTAAAGCCATTTTCTCATCTTTAGTCTCTCCTATCCTTCCATTGCCGTAGACATCCATAGCGAAACTTACATAACCAAACTCTGAAAAGATTGCTTTTGCCCTATCACAATAGAATTGGTTTCTTCCATCCCATGCATGGGCTACTAATATTCCGGGCCTTTTTTCTTTAGAATGTTTGTCAGTCACTAAATGACCTTTTAAAAGAGTATCCCCTTCATAGTAATTAATATCTTCTACATGCATATAAGTTGCTCCTTTTTAAAAATAATTAATTACACAATATGTTATAAATGTTGACAAATCAAACAGGAAAGCTTATTAATTGCAGAACGCAACTTTTAAAGGCCCTTTCAATATCGAAGTGCGATAAATAGGAAATATTTGAAAAAGTTAAGATCTTTTTCTCCTTTTTTTTCTTCCACTAAGAGTTTTTCTATTTTTCATCGATGTGTTTAATATGCATATCGTTCTATCGAATGTTGCTTTTTTTATACCTGTTAAACGACGAAACCTTTCATTATTCAAGGTGCGAATTTTTTCAAATTTCATAATACACACCTACTTTTAACGTAGGCTACTATAATCAAAAATTTAATTTCGAAAGCAATCTATTGAATTCTTTCATTTGTTTTTACTCCTCTTTAAATTTAGAGAAGACTATATCATAACTGTCCTATTGTTCAGGGAAAGATCAACCTATCACGACAAACCGGATTAAGTGTGCCGGATGGTCCCTCCATTTTCAGGGCTCAGCTTGTTATCGACTTCATAATCTAAAGTATGTTGGTGTATGGCTTCATGGCTAATGAATCATGCTTCTGCTATTTGTTGGATAATTCCAACCTTTATCATACGGCAATACCACTTTAATACGATCACGAATACGATCATCTTTTTCATATTGGTGTGGTTCTATAAGCCTTTGTCGCTCTGTTTGATCTAAAAAATGTTTTACACTCGGTATTATAGAATAATCTAAAATCTATTTTCAAATCTTCAAATAACCTCTTTAACTAACATTAATATTACTATCAACAAGTCTTCTTTCATAAAAAAGAAACAGAATCTATTCCGGTGATTCTGTTTTGATTTCGCTGTCTGCTGTCAAGGCACGATTAGGATCATAATTAAGGCCATAGCTTACAAAAAACTCTGCCTCTTTCTCGATATCCCTATTAGCCACATAAAAAGTTAGATTTTTACCGAAACGGACTCCACATATATTATTATCTCCTATTTTTTCACAATCTCCGAACTGACCGGTATTTACGTATCTCAGGTGGTTTCCTGATTGGAATCCATCAACACCACGCAGATCCGAGTTTGTTGCAAATAGATATTCTGAATATCGCCTCACTCCATATTGTCGTCTTCCATCCAAAAAACCTTCCTCTCCTTCACGAAGAACCCCTGCATAAGGCCCTAAAACTTCGAATTGTTTTATATCTCTCTTTGCAAAGGTAGAGCTTCCTCTGTTTATCCCCATATCTAGAGGAATAGCAATTTTATAAATAGCATCCAAACGATTGTAATATTCACTTCTATCCTCTTCACTTAATGTTAACCACTCACGCATGCTGTCTTTCATTTTATCTTTAATTGCATTTTTTTCCGATGTAGTTAACTTCCTTATTTTTGAGGTAGTCGATTGCTTTTTTGTCAAGGTAGTTGCTTCATCCAGATATTTATGAAGGCCACACCAACATGTGACCTTAATCGACCCTATTTTTCCTTCACGTTCCAATAGAAGGCTCTGTGTGTTATCCTTCGGGTTTTGCAGTACAGGTAAGGTTCTATCTATTATATGAGTAAATGGCTCTTTTTTTATAAATAGAACCTCATTACCGGTAATATTACCGGTAATAAGTCGAGGTGTTTGAGATATCTGTCGGTGTATAGTATCTTCGAGTCTAATCTCCGGGTTTTTCATTTGATGTATTATTGTAGGCGAATGCTTATCCGTACCTACCGGTGTTGCAGAGATTCTATCTTTAAAATCTTTTTTATCTTGCTGTTTAGAAGAAATCTTCCGGTCTTTAAGTATCTGTAATTGAGATATTTGATCTATAGGTAAAGTCTTGTTTATTGTATGAGTAAATCGATACTCTTCTTGAATCTGATAATCCGGATCTGCATTTTTACAATCATTTAACAATGGTCCTTCTTTCATAGATACAATCTCATTATCAACGGCAGAAACAACCTCATTAGTAGATCGAGCTGCATTATCGGTAGATACAAACTCATCGGAAGGATCTTTTTGGCAGCTAATTTTCTTGCTTTTAGCAAGGTGTGATAATGACATTTTCTTTTTAGTTTTTTCACTATGTGGTTTAACCGGGGTTTTATAAGGCTCTTTCTGGATTTTCATATGCCGGAATATAACTGCCAGGCGATTTATTCGCTGTGTTATAGATATTCTATCTTTAGTTTCTTTAGTATGTGTGTAAGCAGACTTTGATTTTTTAACTGGACTTGCAGAAGAATGCTGCTTGTCTTTAATCTCCTTAAGTCTAATCTTCAGCTCCTTAATTCGACATGTTATATTCCTTTCCTCTTTAGTTTCTTCAGTATGTGTGTAAGCAAACCTTGATTTTTTAACTGGACTTGCAGAAGAATGCTGCTTGCCTTTAATCTCCTCACGTCTACGCTGCAACCATTTCGCTGCATTCATTGCAACCATCACTTGAGTTGCAATTTCCTCACTCTTTTTTCCACTATGTTCTTGACCCGGCCATTTGGAAGGATGATCCTTGAGTCTACTCCGGGCTTTAATCTCCTTAAGTCTAACCTTCAGCTCCTTAAGTCGACATGTTATATTCCTTTCCTCTTTAATTTGTTCACTAACATGTCTTTTTTCGCCGGAAGACTTTTGAGTAGGTTTGTCATCTAGACTTGTGAAAGGATTATTCTGGCATCTACGTTGCTTTTTTTGAGGCATTTCCTCTCTATTTTTGTCACTAAACCGTCTTTTAGTGGGGAAAGGTGAAATTGGAAATTCATTGGGGACAGATGGAGGTTCATTGGGGACAAATAAAAGAAAGTAGGGTATAAGTGGAGGAGGTTCAGGTGGAGGAGGTGCAGGTGGGGGAGGTTCAGGTGGAGGTTCATTGGGGTCAGGATCAAAAAAAAATGAAAGCAGGTAGGGTGAAAGCACGTTTGGGTTTTCAGGGCTAAAAATACTCATAATATACCTATATTATATTTTGATATTAAAATAATTATATGCATTAATTGTTAATTAAATATTAAAAATATCAATTTATTAAACAATAAAGCCTAAAAGGTTGTCTGTAAAAATAACCGGCCTATTCTACATAAAACTATTTTAATAATTTAGGAACATTTGATTAATAAAATGTTTTTAGAGAGGAGTTAGAAAAGAAGAATTAGCTGTGTTGAAAAAGTATCATAACTCTTTGATTAGTTAACAAACCGTTACAGATTATCAGTGACTCAAGTAGACTTTTTTAGAACAGCTAGAGGATTAGGTTCTTAACAAGATTTTTTTTAGTCAAATATTGGGTTTTTTATCTAATTTAAAATAATTATTTGATTCTTTTGACAATAGCCTTGTTGCACCCGTCATTCCTCAGTAAAAAATATAATTTTGTTTTATAGTCGTTTAATTTTACATTGATAAGATTGCTTGATCAATGGCGAATGTAAAATTCGTAACTTTTCGTAATATCTCTCTAACTTTATTTTTCATATTAGCCCAATATTTTTCTATAGGATTTAAGTCCGGAGAATATGGAGGAAGAAACATAAGCTTACAACCGGCAGATTCTACTATTTTCCTGCTTTCCGCTGACTTGTGAAAACCTGCATTGTCAAGAATAAGAACACTACCGGGTGTAAGCTGAGGAGTCAAAACTTCCTTAAGCCAAATATTGAATAACCCGGTATTACAAGTACCTTCAAAACACATTGGAGATAAAAACTGCCCTTTAGATAGGGCTGAAATAATATTTTGCCTTATAAAGCGGTTTCCTGAAACCGCTCCAAAAACTTTTTTGCCGCGTAAGCTTCTTCCGGACTCACGAAATAAAAATTGATGAATCCCGGTTTCATCGAGATAAATTCTCTTGTCAAAGGGAATATTTTTTAAATCTTTCATAAAAGCTTCCCGTTTCTTTTCATCTCTTTCCTTATAGCGAGTAGTTTTTTTTTTCGTGTAATTTTTAATCTTTTAAGGGCATAAAAAATCGTTTGCGGAGTGACTGAAAAATAATCAGCAATTTCCGATAAAAAATAATCCGGATGTTTTTCTACATATTTAGATAACAACTCATCATCTAATTTCTTATAAGCATATTTTCTGCGGATTGGCTTTAAATGTCCTTTTTGCTTTTTTTGCAAGATCCATCGATATATTGTTGCGATACCTACTTGAAAAATATGGCCGGCTGTTTTTTTATCATGATGTTTTTCTATATGTTGTAATACTTTCTCTCGAAGATCTACTGAATAGGCTCTAGGCATTGTTTTGTCCTTACTGTTTGTATAAAAAAAAAAGGATAACATATTATCAAATAAAAATTAAAATACTATAAAGCCTGTTAAGGATAGATTTCACACATTAACAGCAGATAATGGTTTAGAGTTTTCTCGGCATCAAGAAGTAAGTTCAACACTCAAAGCAGAGTTTTTTTGCTAAACCCTATCATTCCCGGGAAAGAGGCTTGAATGAACATACGAATGGGTTAGTTAGACAGTATTTGCCTAAGAAAACAAACTTTAATAATGTGACACAAGAGGATGTAAAAGAGATAGAAAAACTGCTTAATGAAAGACCTAGAAAAAGTTTGAATTTTAAAACACCTATAGAGGTTTTCAATCCGAAGAATTTGTGCTATAATAGAGTACAAGTTTGTTGCACTTCATAGTTGAAAAGACAATGCCGGTTTTCACAAGTCAGCGGAAAGCAGGAAAACAGTAGAATCTGCCGGTTGTAAGCTTATGTTTCTTCCTCCATATTCTCCGGACTTAAATCCTATAGAAAAATATTGGGCTAATATGAAAAATAAAGTTAGAGAGATATTACGAAAAGTTACGAATTTTAAATTCGCCATTGATCAAGCAATCTTATCAATACAAAATTAAATGACTATAATGTCATAACAAATTTTTGGACCGGTATTAACCTATTTACCGGCGCATCCTTTACTTCCTCAGCGGTTTTACGCGAGACCTTTTCCGGTTTTGTTAGCTTTGAGACTCTTTTGACCATTCAGACAATGACTCCGCTCCCTTCCGTTCCTATGATTGTATCTAGCTCCCAATCGCCTAAACGAGTTTTCTTCTCTACGATATCAGGTCTTTCAGAAATATCTATCCGTCCGGGAATACATCCTCGTCCGGCCCTATTTTTACCCCGCTTGTTATATTTCTTTCCACTATGTCTAAGGTGTTTATAAAACAGGCTCCTCTTTTCTTGTCCTCCCAAACATATTTATAGATTGTCTCATGACTTATAGCTTCTTGATACCGTTTCTTCTTCAGCCATCCTGATATTTGATCGGGGGCTCCACTGCAGGCTTAACTTCTCTTCGATAACGGCAATCATTGCACTACCCATCTTTGGGTTTTGGAGCCTCGTCTCTTTAAAGCCTTCTCTTGAACCTGTTGATACCGATATCCACGATTTCGTTTTAGTTCGCGATAAACAGTAGATCGATCCACTTTTAACTCATTGGAAACTAGGGTGATAGGATCTCTTCTTCTTATTCAAGGTGTACAATTGGCATCTCTTGTCTTTCTTTAAGTGACGGTAGCCGTTTGGCATCTTTCCTCCTTGGTTTTCTTACGTTTACCATAGGAAGTTTTTTTACCATCTTCAGACAAGTTTAATTTGCATCGGTTTGTTGCACTTCGATGTTGAAAGGGCGATTCATCACACGTCTCCTTTAAAAAAAAGCATAATAGCTTTTTAGAAAAATAGTCACTTAGATTTCAATAATCCCATAATATATTGAGGCATAAGATGAATATCTAAACCTATACCATCTAAACCTTGTTCCTTCCAATCATTATAAATAGGGAGAGGCTCCTCATAAAAAGGATGTTTAAAAGCATCAGGAACTCGCCCATCAATTAACATAAAAATTGCATCTATTAAGTTAACTACCTATAAAGAAATAAGATAAATTAAAGCTCTGTTGATATCAAAAAGTTTAATATTTATACCTTCATCGTGCTTTTTCGGATCGTTTTAGGAGAAAAAATTGGGGACGGTTGGACGCATTCAGAACTTTTGATTGGAAAAAATTAGAAAATATAACAAATAATATTATTGGAAATTAGATCATACTAGCTCTCCGTAAATGGTCAATCGACCAAGATTGTCAGGGAGCTCCTTTACTCTATCTTTAAAAGATTCCAGAATACTATCTTTTAATGCTCTACCGCTATTAAAACCCGTGATAACAGTTATATGTGGTATTTTATTCTGATTCATAAAAAATTGTATTGCTACTTTGGCAACAGAAGGATGGATTCCTGACATGCCATCTCCGCCTTTCATTGGATAAGTATAAAACGAGTTGCGATGTAAGTTTAAAGTATTATTGTTTAACTCCTGTATCAAACCTTCAATATACATCTTAGCAAAGATCTCCAAAGCCTTCTCTGTTTTACCACCTTTTTCACAAGCAGAGATGACAGCATTATAGGTAATCTCATCAGGTGTAATACCGGCATCAGGCATCTTATTAAAGATCTCCAAAGCCTTCTCTGCTTTACCACCTTTTTCACAAGCAGAGATGATAGCATTATAGGTAATCACATTAGGTTTAATAGCGGCATCAAGCATCTTAATCTTATTAAAGATCTCCAAAGCCTTCTCTGTTTTACCACCTTTTTCACAAGCAGAGATGATAGCACTATAGGTAATCACATTAGGTGTAATACCGGCATCAGGCATCTTATTAAAGATCTCCAAAGCCTCCTCTGCTTTACCACCTTTTTCACAAGCAGAGATGACAGCATTATAGATAATCACATCAGGTGTAATACCAACAGGAGTTGCCTTAAAGATCTCCAAAGCCTCCTCTGCTTTACCACCTTTTTCACAAGCAGAGATGACAGCACTATAGGTAATCACACTAGGTTTAATACCGGCATCAAGCATCTTATTAAAGATCTCCAAAGCCTCCTCTGCTTTACCACCTTTTTTACAAGCAGAGATGACAGCACTATAGGTAATCTTATTAGGTGGAATACCGGCATCAGGCATCTTATTAAAGATCTCCAAAGCCTCCTCTGTTTTACCACCTTTTTCACAAGCAGAGATGACAGCACTATAGGTAATCACATCAGGTTTAATACCAACAGGAATTGCCTTAAAGATCTCCAAAGCCTCCTCTGCTTTACCACCTTTTTCACAAGCAGAGATGACAGTATTATAGATAATCACATCAGGTGGAATACCGGCATCAGTTAAATTGTTGAGTAATCTAATAGCATCTTGATAATTGGCGGTAGGTTTTGTAATTAAAGATACGGTACACTTCAAAACATCTTGGAGATTTTTAGTTCCGCTACGATACTGCTTAATGATGATGCTATTATCCAATACAGGTTTATGTTGTCTTGATGCTGAGGAGTTTTGCCCGCTAAAAGACGAGCAAGAAGCTCTATTATAATTAGATAACGTATGAGACGCTAAAGATTGAACCTGATTTAAGATAGATTCTTTTTGAGAGGGCTTTAATTGTAACCAATTTTCTGTTAAATCTCCGTATCCTGTTAAATCTCCGTATCTTAGTGAACTGGCGGGTGTTTTATCTTTTATATATGCACTAAAATGATCTTCTATACCTTGATCATGCTGATAGTGGACAAAATAATCATTATACCTCAGTCTGTTGGATTTAATATACTCTTTATTATTAAATATATAATTATTTATTAGATTAAATTCTGTAGAAGAGTTACTGGTTAACATAAATTCTAATATAAGGTTATTTATTTAACTAAAATATAACATAATTAATGTATTACTTAAACTTAAAAGATGATAAATAGTAAATATCTTTTAAGGTTATTTGATTATAATTTTAAAGGTTAAATTAAAATATGTAATCTAATTTATTATTGAAAAAAATTAGGTACTTTTGAAGCTTTTGAACTTAGTACAGGACAAAAAAAATGAGATTGAAGTAACTCGCTGATATGCAGTAATCTTTTTTGAAAAAAAGGAGATTTTAACATGCATATCAATGAGTTATCCGGGATCTTAAACCGATACTTCAATTTTCACAAGGCTCGTGCTGATTGCCTTGCTCAGCTTGTGATAGCAATGATCACTGTTAAGACTGTGAATTTCGCACATCTTGCAACCTCTTTTATCACGCAGTCTCTTCCGGAGTCATGCTACAAACGCATTCAGAGATTCTTTAGATTTCTAAAATTTGATCCTTTTGCCCTTGCTTCTATGGTAATCACCCTTTTTGATCTAAAAAATAAAAAACTGAAATTGGCTCTTGATCGAACGAAGCGGAAGTTTGGGAAAATAGACATTAACATTCTTATGCTTACAGTAGCCTATAAGGGAATTGCTCTTCCTTTGATGTGGAGTCTTCTACAAAAAAGAGGAAATTCCAATACTTTAGAACGAATCGAGTTGATAAAACGTATTCTCCTTCTTATTGGAGCCGGAAACATTGACTCTCTCCTTGGAGATAGAGAGTTTGTTGGATCAGAGTGGATTCAGTGGCTAGATGAGCAAGAAATTCCTTTTCTTTTTCGTGTTCGTAACAACAGTTTACCGGAGGGAGTGTTGCCAATAAATATCTTTTTTAAAAGATTACCTTTTGGCAAGACACTTAAAAATGCAAAAACTGTCTTGTGGGGAAGAAGTATTTATCTAAGCACAAGATGGTCTTACAAGAAAGATGAGCTTGTTACAATTATCTCCAATCGGAATTTCTACAACCCCTTCAAGGTCTATCGTAAAAGATGGGAGATTGAGACATTCTTTGGATGTTTGAAGAAAAGGGGGTTTTGCTTTGAAGACACACACCTCATACATATTTCCGGAATAAAAAAACTTGTTTTCGTTTTTGCAATAGCATTTTGCCGGAGTCATCGCGTAGGAGAGGCTAAGGAAACAAATACTCCGATCAAAATAAAATCTCATGATCGTAAGGCAAAGAGTATTTTTAGGTATGGATTTGATGAGCTGCGAGCAATATTTTTAAGAGTTAGAGAGAAACTTGAGGAGTGTGTTAATTACCTTAACTTGCTGATTATTAATCATAAAATAGAGCTGTCTTGAAAAATGTCCTGTACTAAGATGGATATGAGTAAATCTTACATAAGTGGTGCGGAGCAGTATCTCAACGGTATTGATATTGTATTTGACCGCTTTCATATTACATAAATAATGAATAAAGCTCTCGACAGGCTCCGTAAATAAGAGTACGCTCAGCTTGATAAAAAGGATAAAAAAGTTCTTACAGGGCAACGTTTTTTACTTTTGAAAAATTACTCTAATCTCTCTCAGAAGATGAAATAATAACATTGAATAAACTCTTCGCAGTAAATACCCGGCTTGTTCATGCCCATGCTCTTATAGTATTTTAATTTTTATTTGATAATATGTTATCCTTTTTTTTTTATACAAACAGTAAGGACAAAACAATGCCTAGAGCCTATTCAGTAGATCTTCGAGAGAAAGTATTACAACATATATACTCATCACGAATAAACCTCCGGATATTTTGTATTCGTATAGTGTAAATTATTTTGTATGAATTCATTTTTAACACTATCAGAAGAAAAGCATCTCAGACAGCAACATAAACGAGAAAAGAATGGTCGTATACGAGATCGTATCAAGGCTGTTCTATTGTCGAATAAAGGTTGGAGTAATACTCGTATTGCTGAAGCTGTGCTTTTAGACGATGAAACAGTGTCTCGTCACATTAAAGAATATCAAAATAAACAGCAATTGCATGTAGAAAGCGGTGGTTCAGTCAGTAAACTTCTTGCGCCACAGTCAGAAGAATTCATTAAACATTTAACAACTCATACCTATGTCAAAGTAGAAGATATCTGTTCTTATGTTCTCGCGAAATATGGCATTGTTTATACGATTTCAGGGATGACTTCTTGGCTACACTCACATGGTTTTTCCTATAAAAAGCCTAAAGGTACACCGGCTAAGGCAAATTCTGATCAACAAAAAGCTTGGATGCAATTTTACGCCAAGCTTATGGCATCTCTGCCTAAAAATGAGCCTGTTGAATTTGCTGATGGTGTACATCCAACTATGGCAACTAAAATTTCTTATGGTTGGATTCGACCGGGAACAGATAAATTGATTGCAACAACAGCTTCTCGTACTCGAATGAATCTTATGGGGTCTATCAATTTAAACAGTATGAAGGTAACAATAGATGCTTATGAAACATTAAATAGCGGTACCACGGCAAAGCATTTTGCTTTGCTACGGTCAAAATACCCCTCAGCTCCAAATATCCATCTTATTTTAGATCAAGGCCCTTATAATACAAGTATTCAGACCAAACAAGAAGCAGAAAAACAAGGTATTATTCTCTATTATTTACCTTCTTACAGTCCTAACCTCAATCCCATTGAACGATTATGGAAAGTGATGAATGAATATTGTCGCAATAATCGGTTTTTTAATTCTGCTAAAGAATTTCGGAGATCGATTACCGGATTTTTTGAAAATACTTGGCCCTCTATTGCTCAATCAATGAGGAAACGAATCAATGATCATTTTCAAGTCTTAGAATCGGCACTTTGATTCATAAGGGGTATAGATCCTTTATCGGGTGTCGTTGAATAAGGAGCTGAGACCCCTGAAGGAATTTGTGAACTTAATGAAAACATTTTTAAACCTCGACCGACATTATTTTATTAGTTTATTAGCGAATTACACATATACTGTATTAAAAAACAATAAAACCTTTATTAAAAAAAATAATTTAATAGAAACTACATTAATAAACTACCCCCACAAAAGTTATTGATAACTAAGAAATTATTTTCCAAACTCTCTTTTTTAGATGAGAAACACAAATACTTTTAAACTATAAATATTTCATGATATTTGCTTATTCAAAAGGTCCAAAAGGTCCAAAAGGTCCAAAAGGTCCAAAAGGTCCAAAAGGTCCAAAAGGTCCAAAAGGTCCAAAAGGTTCAAATATAAATCTTCTTTAATAACACTACCTTAATTCATTGATAACCTGTAATGGATTTTAACTAATCAAGAAATCTCTTAAATAGACAAGATTCCAATATTACTATTATACTTATAGCTTTTGTGAAAAAAATGAGGTTTATATGGTTTCATCAATCAATCAAAATGATTATTTTAATAACACTAATAGTAGATCATTAAAAGACATTATTTAATCAGTATTCTAATACTACAATAGAGGATTCTTATCTAAAAGCCATTGATGAAAAAGACTATGAAGCTATACAGATACTACTATATTATTTTAATTTTTATTTGATAATATGTTATCCTTCTTTTTTTATACAAACAGTAAGGATAAAACAATGCCTAGAGCCTATTCAGTAGATCTTCGAGAGAAAGTATTACAACACATAGAAAAACATCATGATAAAAAAACAGCCGGCCATATTTTTCAAGTAGGTATTGCAACAATATATCGATGGATCTTGCAAAAAAAGCAAAAAGGACATTTAAAGCCAATCCGCAGAAAATATGCTTATAAGAAATACCGGGTTATTCAATATTTGGCTTAAGGAAGTTTTGACTCCTCAGCTTACACCCGGTAGTGTTCTTATTCTTAACAATGCCGGTTTTCACAAGTCAGCGGAAAGCAGGAAAATAGTAGAATCTGCCGGTTGTAAGCTTATGTTTCTTCCTCCATATTCTCCGGACTTAAATCCTATAGAAAAATATTGGGCTAATATGAAAAATAAAGTTAGAGAGATATTACGAAAAGTTACGAATTTTAAATTCGCCATTGATCAAGCAATCTTATCAATATAAAATTAAACGACTATATGTAAGATTTACTCATATCCATCTTAGTACAGGACATTTTTCAAGACAGCTCTATTTTATGATTAATAATCAGCAAGTTAAGGTAATTAACACACTCCTCAAGTTTCTCTCTAACTCTTAAAAATATTGCTCGCAGCTCATCAAATCCATACCTAAAAATACTCTTTACCTTACGATCATGAGATTTTATTTTGATCGGAGTATTTGTTTCCTTAGCCTCTCCTACGCGATGACTCCGGCAAAATGCTATTGCAAAAACGAAAACAAGTTTTTTTATTCCGGAAATATGTATGAGGTGTGTGTCTTCAAAGCAAAACCCCCTTTTCTTCAAACATCCAAAGAATGTCTCAATCTCCCATCTTTTACGATAGACCTTGAAGGGGTTGTAGAAATTCCGATTGGAGATAATTGTAACAAGCTCATCTTTCTTGTAAGACCATCTTGTGCTTAGATAAATACTTCTTCCCCACAAGACAGTTTTTGCATTTTTAAGTGTCTTGCCAAAAGGTAATCTTTTAAAAAAAGATATTTATTGGCAACACTCCCTCCGGTAAACTGTTGTTACGAACACGAAAAAGAAAAGGAATTTCTTGCTCATCTAGCCACTGAATCCACTCTGATCCAACAAACTCTCTATCTCCAAGGAGAGAGTCAATGTTTCCGGCTCCAATAAGAAGGAGAATACGTTTTATCAACTCGATTCGTTCTAAAGTATTGGAATTTCCTCTTTTTTGTAGAAGACTCCACATCAAAGGAAGAGCAATTCCCTTATAGGCTACTGTAAGCATAAGAATGTTAATGTCTATTTTCCCAAACTTCCGCTTCGTTCGATCAAGAGCCAATTTCAGTTTTTTATTTTTTAGATCAAAAAGGGTGATTACCATAGAAGCAAGGGCAAAAGGATCAAATTTTAGAAATCTAAAGAATCTCTGAATGCGTTTGTAGCATGACTCCGGAAGAGACTGCGTGATAAAAGAGGTTGCAAGATGTGCGAAATTCACAGTCTTAACAGTGATCATTGCTATCACAAGCTGAGCAAGGCAATCAGCACGAGCCTTGTGAAAATTGAAGTATCGGTTTAAGATCCCGGATAACTCATTGATATGCATGTTAAAATCTCCTTTTTTTCAAAAAAGATTACTGCATATCAGCGAGTTACTTCAATCTCATTTTTTTTGTCCTGTACTAAGTTCAAAAGCTTCAAAAGTACCTAATTTTTTTCAATAATAAATTAGATTACATATTTTAATTTAACCTTTAAAATTATAATCAAATAACCTTAAAAGATATTTACTATTTATCATCTTTTAAGTTTAAGTAATACATTAATTATGTTATATTTTAGTTAAATAAATAACCTTATATTAGAATTTATGTTAACCAGTAACTCTTCTACAGAATTTAATCTAATAAATAATTATATATTTAATAATAAAGAGTATATTAAATCCAACAGACTGAGGTATAATGATTATTTTGTCCACTATCAGCATGATCAAGGTATAGAAGATCATTTTAGTGCATATATAAAAGATAAAACACCCGCCAGTTCACTAAGATACGGAGATTTAACAGGATACGGAGATTTAACAGAAAATTGGTTACAATTAAAGCCCTCTCAAAAAGAATCTATCTTAAATCAGGTTCAATCTTTAGCGTCTCATACGTTATCTAATTATAATAGAGCTTCTTGCTCGTCTTTTAGCGGGCAAAACTCCTCAGCATCAAGACAACATAAACCTGTATTGGATAATAGCATCATCATTAAGCAGTATGGTAGCGGAACTAAAAATCTCCAAGATGTTTTGAAGTGTACCGTATCTTTAATTACAAAACCTACCGCCAATTATCAAGATGCTATTAGATTACTCAACAATTTAACTGATGCCGGTATTAAACCTAATGTGATTACCTATACTGCTGTCATCTCTGCTTGTAAAAAAGGTGGTAAAGCAGAGGAGGCTTTGGAGATCTTTAATAAGATGCTTGATGCCGCTATTACACCTAATGTGATTACCTATAGTGCTGTCATCTCTGCTTGTGAAAAAGGTGGTAAAGCAGAGGAGGCTTTGGAGATCTTTAATAAGATGCTTGATGCCGGTATTAAACCTGATGTGATTACCTATAATGCTGTCATCTCTGCTTGTGAAAAAGGTGGTAAAGCAGAGGAGGCTTTGGAGATCTTTAATAAGATGCTTGATGCCGGTATTACACCTGATGTGATTACCTATAGTGCTGTCATCTCTGCTTATGAAAAAGGTGGTAAAGCAGAGGAGGCTTTGGAGATCTTTAATAAGATGCCTGATGCCGGTATTACACCTGATGTGATTACCTATACTGCTGTCATCTCTGCTTGTGCAAAAGGTGGTAAAGCAGAGAAGGCTTTGGAGATCTTTAATAAGATGCCTGATGCCGCTATTAAACCTAATGTGATTACCTATAGTGCTGTCATCTCTGCTTGTGAAAAAGGTGGTAAAGCAGAGGAGGCTTTGGAGATCTTTAATAAGATGCCTGATGCCGGTATTAAACCTGATGTGATTACCTATACTGCTGTCATCTCTGCTTGTGAAAAAGGTGGTAAAGCAGAGGAGGCTTTGGAGATCTTTAATAAGATGCCTGATGCCGGTATTACACCTAATGTGATTACCTATAATGCTGTCATCTCTGCTTGTGAAAAAGGTGGTAAACCAGAGAAGGCTTTGGAGATCTTTGCTAAGATGTATATTGAAGGTTTGATACAGGAGTTAAACAATAATACTTTAAACTTACATCGCAACTCGTTTTATACTTATCCAATGAAAGGCGGAGATGGCATGTCAGGAATCCATCCTTCTGTTGCCAAAGTAGCAATACAATTTTTTATGAATCAGAATAAAATACCACATATAACTGTTATCACGGGTTTTAATAGCGGTAGAGCATTAAAAGATAGTATTCTGGAATCTTTTAAAGATAGAGTAAAGGAGCTCCCTGACAATCTTGGTCGATTGACCATTTACGGAGAGCTAGTATGATCTAATTTCCAATAATATTATTTGTTATATTTTCTAATTTTTTCCAATCAAAAGTTCTGAATGCGTCCAACCGTCCCCAATTTTTTCTCCTAAAACGATCCGAAAAAGCACGATGAAGGTATAAATATTAAACTTTTTGATATCAACAGAGCTTTAATTTATCTTATTTCTTTATAGGTAGTTATAGTCATTTAATTTTACATTGATAAGATTGCTTGATCAATGGCGAATTTAAAATTCGTAACTTTTCGTAATATCTCTCTAACTTTATTTTTCATATTAGCCCAATATTTTTCTATAGGATTTAAGTCCGGAGAATATGGAGGAAGAAACATAAGCTTACAACCGGCAGATTCTACTATTTTCCTGCTTTCCGCTGACTTGTGAAAACCGGCATTGTCAAGAATAAGAACACTACCGGGTGTAAGCTGAGGAGTCAAAACTTCCTTAAGCCAAATATTGAATAACCCGGTATTACAAGTACCTTCAAAACACATTGGAGACAAAAACTGCCCTTTAGATAGGGCTGAAATAATATTTTGCCTTATAAAGCGGTTTCCTGAAACCGCTCCAAAAACTTTTTTGCCGCGTAAGCTTCTTCCGGACTCACGAAATAAAAATTGATGAATCCCGGTTTCATCGAGATAAATTCTCTTGTCAAAGGGAATATTTTTTAAATCTTTCATAAAAGCTTCCCGTTTCTTTTCATCTCTTTCCTTATAGCGAGTAGTTTTTTTTTTCGTGTAATTTTTAATCTTTTAAGGGCATAAAAAATCGTTTGCGGAGTGACTGAAAAATAATGAGCAATTTCCGATAAAAAATAATCCGGATGTTTTTCTACATATTTAGATAACAACTCATCATCTAATTTCTTATAAGCATATTTTCTGCGGATTGGCTTTAAATGTCCTTTTTGCTTTTTTTGCAAGATCCATCGATATATTGTTGCGATACCTACTTGAAAAATATGGCCGGCTGTTTTTTTATCATGATGTTTTTCTATATGTTGTCATACTTTCTCTCGAAGATCTACTGAATAGGCTCTAGGCATTGTTTTGTCCTTACTGTTTGTATAAAAAAAGAAGGATAACATATTATCAAATAAAAATTAAAATACTATAAAGGAGAAGAAGGGCATCTTTATATTCTACCTCCGCTGTATGAGGTAGTATTTGATGAATTAAAGCTCTTATTCAATATCCTATTAGAAGAGGGATATACAGACTTATGCGAACAGTTTGTTAAAATCACTACAGTTAGAGATTATGACTCATCTATAAAAAAGTGGGTAAATAAATCTTGTGTCAGTGAATTTACATTTGCTGAATTTTTAGAAGATGTCTCTACTAGAAGAAAAGCACTTCTTTGGGATGAGGTACATAATCCCGCTATAATATGGTGGTACTTTGAAAGTTCCGTATTTTATTGGAATACGCCTCAATCTTATTTTAATAAAAAAAATAAGAAATTAATAACTAAAAAGGCTTGTGAGCAGTATTCTAAAGATCTTGGTAGTATTTCTGCTTGGAGAGAGATAGCATCTATTAAAGATCCATCATTATATTTAAATAAACCAATTATTTTTACTGAGAAATTATTTAGACAGGGACTGTTGACCTTGATAACTGCTATTAGAGAATATTTCTCTAATCCAATTACAAAGCAGGTTATTGATGATACAGAAATGACTTTTGAGTTATGTTTGGATAATGATGATGATTCTAATTGGGGTAAAACTACTTTATCTCTATCTGTAATAGGAGATGAAGGATTAACTCAATATGATTTAAAAAAATTCAATAATGAATCTAAGCCACATCAGTTCGTAAGGAAATTATTTAGAGAGTATCCTGATGGAGGGGATATAGAGCTTGATCTTAGTGAATCTGAATCCATGTCTAAGTTTATTGAGCGTATTGGATTAATAGGAAAGTTAAAGACAGTATTTTTTGGAAGGTCCAGTGTGAATACAGTGAATTTTAAGGGATTGAAAATAAAGTTATTAAAATCAGAAATTAAACATCTAAATCTGATTTTAGAACAATTAAAGGCGTCCTGATTGAATATATAGTGAGGTAATTGAGATCATGTTGAGTAACTTCCTTTAAGTCATTGATGATTTGCACAGGCTTTTTAACTAATCAAAGATTTAGCTGGGCTTTTTTCAATACATCTCTTAAAAATATACACTTGTAGTCATATATTTCTGTTCTCATTTCAACAATTAAAAGGACTAGGAGCTACTAAAGTGGAAGGTATTTTTAAAGTGGAACGTATTCTTTATGATAATGGATTTCTTAATGCTCTTATAGGTGATCAGAAAAATAAGGATAAAAACAATGAGAGTGATTGGAATAGTTTCATTGATGCATTAGAATCACGTAACATTAAAATAGAAGATCAGCCGGTTCATGTTATGATGACCCCTGAACAAGCCTTGGAATGTATTGGCTTGGGAGGGGTTCTGAAAGAGCTATCTACGCAAGCTCAGCCAAAAATCAAAAATTTAGAGAATCAAGTCAAACAAGGAATGGAAAACTTCCTAATACAGGAAAATGAAAAAGAACTTTTTTCGGTTATAAAGGATTTGCTTCCTAAGTTTAGTGACTTACTGCAAGGATTTGCCAAGTATGGACCCATCGGCTCTATCTGCTAAATACAAAGAAAAGCTGTCCTATATAGATAAACATAAATACGGGCGCGCTATTATAACAGCGAGTCCAGTATTACAACTTCTTGAGGAGGGGAAGAATCAAGAAGCATCTACATTCTTTTGTACTACTATACCCCTTATGAATCAAAGTGCCGATTCTAAGACTTGAAAATGATCATTGATTCGTTTCCTCATTGATTGAGCAATAGAGGGCCAAGTATTTTCAAAAAATCCGGTAATCGATCTCCGAAATTCTTTAGCAGAATTAAAAAACCGATTATTGCGACAATATTCATTCATCACTTTCCATAATCGTTCAATGGGATTGAGGTTAGGACTGTAAGAAGGTAAATAATAGAGAATAATACCTTGTTTTTCTGCTTCTTGTTTGGTCTGAATACTTGTATTATAAGGGCCTTGATCTAAAATAAGATGGATATTTGGAGCTGAGGGGTATTTTGACCGTAGCAAAGCAAAATGCTTTGCCATGGTACCGCTATTTAATGTTTCATAAGCATCTATTGTTACCTTCATACCCGACATTCCTAGACCTCTAAACAAGTTTTTCTAATTAAGCCATACATCCTCATTGCAGTCTTTCCAAACAAAACAATAATCTTTTTCCGAAGACGGGTTAAATTTGTGATCATTTCTTTACAAATTCTCCGGGAAGTCTTCTGAAAAAAACGGATTATTCCCGATACCTTCCATAATTTGGAAAATCCATCTTAATGTTGGATTTTTGACTTCCTTTCCTAATTGGTTGGGTAATGTCTCTTCTGTTTCTATCAATTTTTGTCGAAGTTGATATTGTCCGATATTATAAACCATTAAACACAATGTCATAACCATCATTAATGCTTCAATGCGTCGAGGGGTTTTTAAAAAAATAGAATCAACCATAAACCAAGGATCTTTTAAAAAGCGAAACCCTCCTTCAACCTTTTGCTGTTCTTTATATTCTTCTAACATCATCTCATCTTTATAATTTTCTCTATCGGTGTCATTCGCAGCTAAAATAAACCGTCCTTTTCTATTCATCAGTTTATTAATTTCTTCTTCTTCCCTTTCAAAGCTAGCATGAATCTTGTATCCAACAACTTGTTTTTCCTCTCCTTGTTTAGGTTTGCCTAATTTACCATATTTTAGAATCGGCAATATCTCACTATTCATGGAATATAAATGATTTTTTTTAGTCAATCTGCCCCAAGCTTTTTTAGCATCACTTTCGCATTTAAATTCCTCATTACCCAAATGCCAAAGTTGTTTCTTGAGCTTTTCTTCTGCCTTGGTCAATTTTTTTTCTAATGATTTTATCTCTCTCTGATAGGCTTGCTCTGAAAAAACCAAAAGCCATCTTTGTTTAATCCCTCCATAAAAAGAGGTGAAGCTGCATGTTTTATATCCTTTCTCCTGATCAATCCAATCAATTTCTTCTTCCGGTTTTTCTACTAATCTTTTTGCTTCTCCTATTATCTCGGGAACTCGGGTGAGCCATTTATAATCATTATTTTTTAAGAGCTTTTCTTTTGTGTATAACGCTGAATCGGCAACCCACTTAAACTTTGTTTTTACATCAATCTGTTGTTGAAATTCACTGATTTTTTTGATCGTCTCATGAAAACTTGCTTTATCAGAACTATTGCCGTCTAAGGCTTCCATCCATAGAGGCATAGAACTCGGACCATTGGTAACGAGAGAAAGTACAACTTGTTTCAAATCAGGTCTATGATCTTTAGAATAACCCTGCTTAATCTCAATCACTTGCGGATCATCTTTCACTTCATACGACCCATGAACGGAAAAGCTTGTTGTATCTAGATGATGCGTTTTTTGTAGTAAATCATGGTCTAGGGCTATTCCAAAAGAAACTTCAGCAAATAATTTACTGCTCCCATATTTCGCAATATCATCCAAAGCATGACCTAAAGTATAATCTGTGAGATCTTCTGCTCGAAGATTGTTGCCAAGTAAATTCTCTATCGATTTAGAAGCAAAAAATTGATGTGTTAGGTAGAGACGTCTATTAGTAAACCCTAATCCATTCAGAATCATTGCAATTACTGCCTGTCCCGCACTTACTTTTCTTTGTGGATGATTTTTTAATCCGGTATCAATCCTTTCCGCTACCTTTAGATCGCTGCAAAGTGCTGCAATTAATCCATGGTGATCCATGTTCACTGTTTGAATATTATCTCCTGCAACTTCCGGCATAACTTTTCTCCTTGTATCAAATAAAAAGTAACAGGATAGGCAATCTATAATTCTAATTCAAAAAAAATATCTTACGGTCTAGGAATGTCGGTTCATACTGTTTAAATTGATAGACCCCATAAGATTCATTCGAGTACGAGAAGCTGTTGTTGCAATCAATTTATCTGTTCCCGGTCGAATCCAACCATAAGAAATTTTAGTTGCCATAGTTGGATGTACACCATCAGCAAATTCAACAGGCTCATTTTTAGGCAGAGATGCCATAAGCTTGGTGTATAGTATTTTAATTTTTATTTGATAATATGTTATCCTTCTTTTTTTATACAAACAGTAAGGACAAAACAATGCCTAGAGCCTATTCAGTAGATCTTCGAGAGAAAGTATGACAACATATAGAAAAACATCATGATAAAAAAACAGCCGGCCATATTTTTCAAGTAGGTATCGCAACAATATATCGATGGATCTTGCAAAAAAAGCAAAAAGGACATTTAAAGCCAATCCGCAGAAAATATGCTTATAAGAAATTAGATGATGAGTTGTTATCTAAATATGTAGAAAAACATCCGGATTATTTTTTATCGGAAATTGCTGATTATTTTTCAGTCACTCCGCAAACGATTTTTTATGCCCTTAAAAGGTTAAAAATTACACGAAAAAAAAAAACTACTCGCTATAAGGAAAGAGATGAAAAGAAACGGGAAGCTTTTATGAAAGATTTAAAAAATATTCCCTTTGACAAGAGAATTTATCTCGATGAAACCGGGATTCATCAATTTTTATTTCGTGAGTCCGGAAGAACCTTACGCGGCAAAAAAGTTTTTGGAGCGGTTTCAGGAAACCGCTTTATAAGGCAAAATATTATTTCAGCCCTATCTAAAGGGCAGTTTTTATCTCCAATGTGTTTTGAAGGTACTTGTAATACCGGGTTATTCAATATTTGGCTTAAGGAAGTTTTGACTCCTCAGCTTACACCCGGTAGTGTTCTTATTCTTGACAATGCCGGTTTTCACAAGTCAGCGGAAAGCAGGAAAACAGTAGAATCTGCCGGTTGTAAGCTTATGTTTCTTCCTCCATATTCTCCGGACTTAAATCCTATAGAAAAATATTGGGCTAATATGAAAAATAAAGTTAGAGAGATATTACGAAAAGTTACGAATTTTACATTCGCCATTGATCAAGCAATCTTATCAATATAAAATTAAATAACTATAAAATTGCATCCAAGCTTTTTGTTGATCAGAATTTGCCTTAGCCGGTGTACCTTTAGGCTTTTTATAGGAAAAACCATGTGAGTGTAGCCAAGAAGTCATCCCTGAAATCGTATAAACAATGCCATATTTCGCGAGAACATAAGAACAGATATCTTCTACTTTGACATAGGTATGAGTTGTTAAATGTTTAATGAATTCTTCTGACTGTGGCGCAAGAAGTTTACTGACTGAACCACCGCTTTCTACATGCAATTGCTGTTTATTTTGATATTCTTTAATGTGATGAGACACTGTTTCATCGTCTAAAAGCACAGCTTCAGCAATACGAGTATTACTCCAACCTTTATTCGACAATAGAACAGCCTTGATACGATCTCGTATACGACCATTCTTTTCTCGTTTATGTTGCTGTCTGAGATGCTTTTCTTCTGATAGTGTTAAAAATGAATTCATACAAAATAATTTACACTATACGAATACAAAATATCCGGAGGTTTATTCGTGATGAGTATAGTAGCGATAAAACGACATTTACGAAAATTATTTCAGAACACACTACGAGTCTTAGAAATGCTGTGGAGAACCGTTATTTAGTAGGTGACAGCGCTTTATTTAATCCGTATAGTATCAAAGCCTTAAGTAGCGCCGGCAGTTTTTTTGTGACAAGGCTTCCTTCTCAGATCAAATTAGCTCAAGAGTATATTAACAAGACCTTTCAATCTAAGATGATGAATTTAGGAAATGGGTATAAGGCCTCTGAGTATTCGACTTCATATGCCGATGTTGATCAAAAGCGGGTGGTTATTTTTAGCCAATCTGCTTATGACAGAGAATACAAGAATTTGGCTAAGCGGTATAAGTAAGGGGTCGGAAAAAGAAATCTAATCCTTCTTAAAGTTTTCTAAAGAGGTTTTCGTTTTTAAAAAACCCTGATTTTTTGGTTTCATCTTTTTTTCTGAAAAAACCCGAGCGCATAGAATCTCTTCTTATGGTTATGACTCTACGTTGGTTAGTATATGCAGCTATCGAATATAAGGTTCGCGAAAAATTATATTATTCTGAATTATAGTGATGAATCTCGGTTTAATATTATGAATTTCATTAATTAATATAATTAACAACACAAATAGATTTACCATTTAAATTATAGTATTATAACAGTAAGCACTTGACCAATTTAGTTGAATATAAGATAACCGGTTATGCGGAATATAAAAATATTTTAACTTCTAAAGTATTTGCAGCGATTGACACCTTAAACCCGGATGGTTTTTAAAAAAAATAATTTAATTTTTAACTTAATCTATATGAAATAAGGGAAAAAACCTTACCAACAACCGAATAGAGCACTCCCTATTCTTAAAATTGTAGCACCTTCTTCAATCGCTATCTTATAGTCAAAAGTCATACCCATAGAAAGCTCATCCAACTGACAATGATACATTTGGTTCAACTCATCTCGTAACTCCCTTAATTTCCGAAAGCAAGAGCGAATACAGTCGGTATCCTCGGTATAAGGTGCCATGGTCATCAGCCCTTTTATACGCAAGTGAGTTAAATTTAAAAGATTTTTGATTTCATCCTTCAAATCTTTTGGTGAAAAACCTTGCTTAGAAGTTTCTCCCGATGTGTTGACTTGTAATAATATGGATGTCTCCTTATTCATTTCCTTACCAACTTGAGAAATTCTTTCTGCTAACTTAAGGCTATCCACAGAATGAATAAGAAAAATATGAGGCACTAGCTTCCGGACTTTATTCTTTTGTAAAGGGCCAATAAAATGCCAAAAGACCCCTTTAGGCATTCTTGGCATTTTCTCTAAGAACTCCTGAACACGATTTTCTCCAAAATGTTTCAAATCTAAATCAAAAGCCTGTTGCATCACTTCCATAGCAACCGATTTGGTTACCACTACTAATGAGATCTCTTCAGGATCTCTTTTAGTAGTGGCAGCTATTTGATCAATATCCTCTAATAATTTTATAAGATTTTTTTTTAAACCCATCGTTAAAGCATTTCTTTTGTTATAAAATCCATTATGGCATCACGATATATATCTAAACTTTGCTGTGTGTGCGCTTGCATAATAAAAGAAGCCTCAAAAGGTGAAGGAGGGATATATATTCCCTTATCAAATAACGTATAAAAAAAATGATTGAATAGTGTTTGGTCGATACCGTTAGCTTCTTCTATATTGCCAACACTTCTTTTTCCAAAAAATATCGTAAACATAGAACCTACTCGTTGAATACACATATTCAAATTATTTTGTTGTATTAACTCTTCGACCGGATCTAAAAGAGACTTAGCTTTGCCTTCCATTGTTTCATAAAATCCGGGTTTCTGCAACATTTGTAATACCTGATACCCTGCTTCCATAGCAATAGGATTTCCTGATAAGGTCCCCGCTTGATAAACATCACCCAATGGAGCCAGATGATTCATAATCTCTTCTCGCCCTCCAAAAGCAGCTGCCGAAAAACCTCCTCCTATGATTTTTCCAAAACAAGTTAAATCAGGTGTCACCTGATATAGCTCTTGAGCTCCTTTCAGGCCCACACGAAATCCTGTGATAACTTCATCAAAAATAAGCAAAGCCCCTGCTTTTTTAGTCTCTTCTCTTAAAGTGGTTAAAAATGAAAGTGTGGCAGGAACAACGCCCATATTTCCGGCAATGGGCTCTAATATAACAGCAGCAATTCGATCCTTATATTCTGAAGAAGACAAAAGCTCTTTTACCTTGTCAGCATCATTATATGGCAAATTGATCATTTGCTCGATAGCACCTTTTGGAATCCCTTTTGAAGAGCTTTCACTACACTGAGTAAGTCCTGAACCGGCTTTAACTAAAAAGAAATCCGCATTCCCATGGTAGTTACCGATAAATTTTACTATGAGATCTTTTTCCGTATAGCCTCTTGCCAATCGACAAGCATACATAGTAGCTTCCGTTCCCGATGAACAAAAACGGATCTTTTCAATCGATGGGATAAGTTTAACAACCTCCCCGGCTAACCGACTCTCAACTTTACTGGTTATACCAAAAGTCGTCCCTCTTGAAAGGCTTTTTGTAATAGCGTGGACAACGATTTTATTGGCATGACCCAGAATAAGAGCGCCCCAAGAGGCACAAAAATCGATATAGTCTCTTTTATCCACATCATGGATAATATCTTCACCGGCAGAATCTATGACTAAAGGTGTACGATTTAAACCGGGAAAAGCTCTTACAGGTGAATTAACACCTCCGGGCAATACTTCACACAGTTCTTTGAAAATCTGTTGACTAATAGGACGATTAACCATCTTACCGTAACCCTTTTTTCTTTAACGAAGGGTGAAAATAGTCAAACTACATTAATCTTACCAGATTATTTTAATTTTTCTATCTTAAACCCGAATCCCAATTTCCGCAATGCGCCTTGAAGAAAGTCTCGAAACTTGTATCCGCTGAAGAAGAATCGTCCTGTACTGTAACTCTAGAAGGGTCAATCTTTTGTATCGGTTCGGCCGAACGTTTGAGGGAATGTGTAGGGGTTAATTCCCTTCTTCTACTGACAGGTCCTACCCTATCTTCTAAATCATCCTCTATAGGTGCAGGTGGAAAGGCTCGCCATCGATCAAATTTAGCATAAAATGCATCAGTAAAACCCAGCGTCTTAATGAATGCTCTTAAATCTACGGCCAATAACTTATGGTGTTTTAAAAAAGAATTCCACCTATGTGACATCTCTATAGGAATGGGAGAAGCACCCGGCGCATTAAAATTCTTTTTAATTTCAAACTTTTTAATCAACGCAAACATTTTGCCTTTTACTTCCAGCGCTTTTCGAACTTGAGAACTTTCCGATCCATTAAGAGCGCGTAAACCGGCAGTGTTAAAATCATCCAATTCTTTAATCTCGCCTGCATCTGATGCTTCATTTAATGATGCTTTAAAAGCGTCCAGATCTCGACATATTACTTTAGAAGCTTCATATAAAGATTTATTATCAACGCGACTAAAATCTTTAAAGTTACGCTTTGATTCTGCTTTATAATCCAAACTCATGGCTGATATCTTATGAGTTAAGCTACTGTGTCCTACCTTTGTATCTATCACTTTTAATGTAGAAGGCTTTTTCTCTTCTAAATTTATATGAAGTTTTACTAAATCTATTATATCCGACGCTAAGGATTCCATTTGCCGGCTATCTAATAAACCGTTAACAAAGACCCTTTTCTTCTGTTCATCATCCCATACAGATAGCTCAGTAATCTGATAGACATTTTCTTCACAAACTAATTTGCTTAAACCATCCCCGTCAGGCTTAAAAAACTTTTGTGTAATGGTAACGGTATGCTTTTCAGAGTCTAATTTATAGACAGCCGGATCATCTAATGACCTTATTTTGGATTGAAGTCGCTCAATTCCAACAGTCAATTTGCCGGCTCGCTCTTCATCATGACCCGAAGTATCGCCTAACGAAGAGGGATTCGACCCACTCGAAGAAAATGTGACATCAGAAAAATCACCGGAAAAAGATTGAGACCCGGATAAACCCATAATAAATTATTTTAAATTGCTTTTTTTAAATATTATTAACTAATTTAGATATATGTTTATTATAATATTAAACAGACTAATAGTAAATAAATAAATTAAAATCCTACTTAATTTATTATAAGAATCAATTTATAATAGAAATCTCTTTAAACTTAAAATTACTATTCTACTTCCCTGTTAGGTTGAGATAAATGATCCGTCAGAGCCGGCATCGAGTACACCTAGAGAAGCAAGAAAATCATACTTATGACTTTCAAAACCTAAAGCTTTGCAACGCATCTTATCATCTTCAAATCCACCGGAATCAGTATTTTTTAAAAACCCTTGAGCTTCTAAACATGCATGCCATTCATCAGCTATTGTTTTCGGAAGTTCGGGTTGAAACCCCTCACCTACAAAATGCTCACGAAGCTTAAATCTTTCTGCCATTTCTAAAAGAGCTTTTCTTCTCTTAAGTCCTTCACTTAGTTCTTTTAAGCCCGGAAGATCGTCTGTTAATTGTTGCTTGGTCAAATAAAGACCGCCACTTTCCAACGCTGTAGATTCAAGAGAGTCATGGCGATCATTTGAGCCTTGATCCGCCAGTTCTTCAAGGGCAATTCTATACTGTTCATATTGTTCTTCAATTTTTGCTATATTTTGCTCTATCATTTCAATTGGTTGTGATAGTTCATTAAACATAGCGATTAGACCTATTTTATCGTCAATATCGTTAATCTCACCGAATAGCTTCTTTACTTCCGCCATAGCTACATCTATTTCTTGCTTCTTATCAGCTATCTGAACCGCATTGCTCTCCAATTCCTTATAGGCTGTATCCAGATCTCGCTTCTTAGCTTCTTGCTGATCTGTTGTATTGGCAGCATTGCCCTTATTTATAGTTTCCAAATCCTTTAATAAAACCGAGCTCTGTTCTGTTAAACTAACCTGTTTTTTCTGTAACATTACCAATGCAGGTGTAAGAGTCTTTTCCGATTGTTTTTGGAGTTCTACACTCTGTGTATGTCTACGGTTTCTCTCGTGTTGCAAATCTCCGAGAGATTGGTCTCGTTCGTCAGGTTCCATCGTAAATAAGTGTTTATAAGAAGGAGATAGCGCTTCGTACTTATTAGAGAGTTTCTTCTTGTAATCTGCAAATTTCCTCAAAAATAAATCTGAGACAGCATAAAATTGTTTGTTGGAAGACCCTTTAGGATAACCTGTGAACGCCGCAGTATGAAATCCTGAAATATCGGGCTTAAACTTAGACTGAAATTCTCTCGATTGTAAAATCGTTGGCAACTGTGGAGCCACAGAATATTCCTGTGCTACTAAAGGTTGATCTAATTCAAAAGTATCAGTTTCAGAGTATCTCGAGAAATACTTAACCGGATCAGAAGAACTTTCAGACGGTGGAGGAATGATGACCACTTCTGCTCGCTTAATTTTTGAGTTTGCTTCCAGTAATGGTTTGAAAACATCTATAATATGCTTCCCTACCATCTCCCATTGCTCCTTAACTAAGCCTGCGGCTAAATGTATACTTGCATTCCTTTCCGGGTTAAATTTCATCATATCAGTTACCTGATAGGTATCTATTACTACCGTCCTTTGACTATCACGGTCATACCTTATACTTGTTTTTATAATAGTATGATTTACCGGATCGAATGTATATGTAGAAGGATCTGCTTCCCTTAAAGTTCTTTTTAAAGAATGGATTTGTCCCTGAAAAGCTCTATTCGTATTATATACGCTTGGTTTTGTATTCGGGTCAATAGGAGACGACGAACCTTGTATCGGTGTATCGGAATGATTAGTAACCGTTGGTAATGGTGTTGCCATAAACATATCCCGTATAAAATTAATATTCGCTCTTAAAAAAGAAAAAGCTATTATATAGTTTAAAACCATTATAACATATTTTTTTATTTAATTTTAATAAAAAAAATTAATTAACTAATTAATCAACTAAAAAACATCAAGCTATTTATTATTAGATATTTATAAAATTAAGAACACGGTTTTTCTTTTTTAATTTTATTTTCAAATATTCACTTGATTCCTAAGAGATTGATATATTAATGTGCCGTTGAAGAAAAAATCTAAACAATTAAATATAAATTACTTAATACTAGTTGTTTAGGTTAATAGCAGAGTTGTATTGCAAGGAAATAGCGTGAAAAACTCAAGAAAAACATCCTTTTTATCCTTTAGACGGATAGTTGGTTTGAGTTGGGTGATAGCTTTAAGCCTTTCACCTCTTTATGCTAAAAATAACGAAAAAAAAGGCAATATTCAGATAGAATATGAGGTCGCATTTAAAGGCGTAGAAGATAAAAATTTGGTTAAAGATCTTAAGCAAACCTCAGATTTAGAAAATTTTAAGGATAAAAGCCCTATATCGGTAGCTGCTTTAAAGCACCGCGCCGAAGCAGACAATACTCTTCTTTTAGAAGCTATGCATGCCTATGGCTATTATGAAGCATGTATTAATACCTCTATCTCATTTCTTCGGCATATGAATGCTCATCCTGTATCTTTTGCTTATAACGCACATCCTATTTCTAAATACGGCCACTCTAAAGACACTATCATCATCAACAAGTATAAAGTTTTAATCGATCTAAAACCGGGGCCCGATTATATCCTATCAACTTTCAAAATTGTCCCTAAAGAAGAAACTGTTCATGATAACTTCGGTAAATTATTTGACTTTGATACTTTCGATTTAAACAAGCTTGGTATTCATCCGGGTGCTCCGATAAACTATCGCTCTGTTGCCGATGCAAAAGAAAATCTTATCAAAAAAATGCGAAATAAGGGGTTTCCTTTAGCTCGTATTACCAATCAAGAAATCCTTGTCGATCAAGCTAAAAAAAGTGTCTATGTCACATTAGATGTGACAAGCGGGCCCCAAGCCCGTTTTGGAAACGTTGTTATCACCGGATTAAAAAATGTCAGTGAAAAATATGCTCAAAACCGAGTCTCCTGGAAAAAAGGAGAATTATATAGGCCTAAAGAATTAGACATCACTCAAAAATCCTTTTTTGATAGTGGACTTTTTACAACAGTTAGTATTACCCCGGGTTCTCACGTTGATACCAACGGTTATATCACCATGTATATCACTGTAACAGAAGGGAAGCATCATACTATAACATTAGGAGGGACTTACCATTTAACTTGGGAAGGCGTTGGGGGCATTGTAGGCTTTAAAGATCGTAACCTCGGACACTCAGGAATCACTTTTGATATCAACAGCTCTATAAATCAAAAAAAACAAGTCGGTAAACTTCTATTTCAGGTTCCGGATGTTTTAATACCGAATCAAAATTTTTTTGTTATGGGTTCTCTAATGCGTAACAGAGCACCTAACTATTTGGAAAAAAACCTCGATGCCAGAGCTTTTATAGAACGACATTTCAATCGCTACATTTCTATGTCCATCGGATTGAAATTTGATTTAATGCAAACGGGAAAAACAGATGCTAACGAACATTATACCTTGCTAGGCTCTCCTTTTCATTTCAATTTTCAAACTTCTGATAGTTTGCTGTTACGTAACCCTTACAAGGGAGGGTGGGTAAACATTAAAGTGATTCCGTATATGAGTCTAACTAAATCCGAACCACAGTTTATTAAAGGAAAAATTGCCGGAGCCACCTATTTTCCCCTTTGGCCAAATAGACGGTTAATATTAGCTCAATCAGCTCTTTTTGCCTCTCTTATGGGAGAAACCAGAATTAATATCCCTGCCCCTTATCGTTTCTATGCCGGTAATGAACAACATTTAAGAGGATACCCCTACCAAGCGGTAAGTCCTTTAGATGATTTAGATCGACCCATCGGAGGAAAGTCGACTTTTTTATATAGTTTGGAAATTAGAATGCTTGTGAAGAAGGATTTTGAAATGGTAGGTTTTTTAGATATTGGTAATGTATGGGCAACTTCTTGGCCTGATTGGGATAATGCTATGTTAAAATCAATGGGTTTTGGTTTACGTTATTTTACATTTATAGGCCCTTTAAGAGTCGATATAGGTTACCCGATGAATAAACGACCTAATATAAAAAAATCTTATCAAGTCTACTTTAGTATCGGCCAACCGTTTTAAATGGATTGTTTTAAATGAAAAGAAAATGCCTTAAAATAATTAAAAATAGTGCCTACACTATTATTGTCGTTATCGCCTTTGCTTTCATTTTATTACAGACATCGCCCGTAAAAAACCTCCTTCTTAAAATAGCAATTGATAAAGTCAATCAATCCGGTGAATATCAGATTAAGACATCCGGTGCTTTAGGTTTTTTACCCTTTACCTTGTCGGTAGAAAAAGTTGAACTCTATCAAAACGATACGCTACTTATAACGGCAGATTCTATCACTATTCATTGGTCTCCTATTAGATTTGTAATAGAACGTTCGTTATTTACAAATATAGATTGTAAAAATCTTACCGTTCTTGCCCTACCTACTTCTAAAAATAACGTTTTAGAATCTCTTGAATGGCCAACAACGCCTTTTCCTTTTCTTACTATTAACATGAATTGTAAGAACTTAGTTTTAACATCCAATATAACCAAAACAAAGGAACTCCCTTTTGACAGTTCATTTGATCTTAGTATGTATGGGCGTATCGGTAACTTCGCAATAGATGGGCATTTAAGAAGTAATGTATTTAAAGGATCCATTGCCTCTTGTCATATTAGAGGCAATCGTCGTAATCAACTCGTCAGAGTTGAATTGATAGCCGAGGATGACTATCAAGGGCTAATCAATTACTGTTATGATTTACCGGAAATACCTAAATTCCATTTAAGAGCAAATGCCATAGCTCCTTTTGATCAGTGGCAACGCTTCATCACCGAGACATCGAATACAGGAGAAGAAATTCTCGGATCCCTCTATATTGAAGGTTTTAATGAAAGCTTAGCACCTGAATCTATATTATGCGCTTTATTTAGTTCAGAAAACTGGACCGCTAACTCAGAGTTTTCCTATTCGCTTTTCGATACACTCAGCTTAAGCAAAATGGAAATTAATAGTTGTAATTTCCGGGCAATGGCCTCTTTTGAATTCAATAAAAATTTTATAATTCAAGATAGTCACATCTCAGGAAATATTTCTGATCTATATGCCATAGCCGACTTTATTGAATTACCGGTAGAAGGTCCCTTACATTTTGATGCGAGTCTTAAAGGTAATCTCTTCAACCCTGAGAGTAGCGTTCATTGTACCAGCGACGCACTGTATTTATTTGATTATCGAATTAGTGATTTTAAATGGTTTGTCAACACGTATCAAGATATGGCATTTCATGGAAATATCGACATCAATGGCTATATAGAAAGTAACCCTTTTTCAATTCAAACGCCCTTTTCTGTTGAAAAAGAAAACATCCATTTCAATCCGATTGATCTCAAATTGCAATCTTTAACTTTAATAGGTCATATAAGTGTTTTACTCAATCAAGGCTATTTAGCAGGCAGCGTTGACATTCAAGCCCCTCAGCTCTCTTCTTTTGCCTATCTTATAGGTCATGAAGTCGATGGCTCAATGCAAGCAAAAGCTGATTTGGATTATGTCATAAGAGATGGCGCATATAAACAAAGGTTGTCATTTAACGGCACTTTTCAGCACTTTAAACTTAATGATATTAAAGCTGAAAAACTGTTTTCAAAAGCCCATCTCACAACTAATTTCTCAGACTTTAGAAATCAGTTGAAAGGCAAAGTTGACATGGATGGAGAAAACATTGTTAAAGAAGAGCTCAAACTGTCTATTTTGAGAACCAAAACGTACATTCGAGATAAACAATATTTTTTCGATCTCAATAGTGAAGGGTCATATAAAGAATACTTTTCTTTACATACTATCGGGATATGGCGTCCATTACAACAAGGTTGGCATCTTAAACTTGACCGAATAAGAGCCCATGCTTTGGATGAATACATCACTTTGAATTTCCCCATGTCTATAACCTATCATGATAAACGTATCAGCTTTAAAGACATTGATTTATCAATAGGATCAGGTTCATTATATGTCACAGGGTTTCCTTTAATCGATTCTTCTGAATTTAGAGCAACAGTTAAAGATTTTCCCTTACCTTTAATCAATCTCTTTTATCCCGAGTTCCCTATGGTAGGTTCTATAAACTTAACCGCTGTTTTAGATAATACCGATAAGATTCCATCCGGAACCTTGGACATGACATTGGAAAATGTGAAACTAATGGACATTTCCGAAAAAGCAAGCAGCCTTAATGGATCGGTTGAAGCTAGGTTAAAGAATGAATCTCTATTTGTTCTCACGCGTATTACGGATCAAGAAGAACAATATTTAAAATTGGATCTGGATCTTCCTATAATATTATCCGTTCCAACATTTAAGGCACAACTTAAGCCTCACGAACCCCTCTTTTTAAAGATGCATTATGAAGGGGATATTAATCCCGCCTGGCAATTCCTTCTTCCTCAAAATCATCTTCTAAGAGGTGATATTCAAATGGATTTGGATATATCAGGTACCCGGGATCATCCTGATGCTAAAGGAAGCTTTTCTTTAACGGATGGTACCTATGAAAATATTTATAGTGGACTTGTATTACGCGAGCTAAACTTAAACCTTAAAGGTAACCAAGAAGAGCTGGTATTAGAATCTCTTAATGCAACCGATGGTGAAAAAGGTAGAATTTGCGCAACAGGAAATATTTTATTAACTCCACAAAGGCATTTTCCTTATCTATTAGAGGGATACTTATCAAAGGCTAAACTGCTTCAACTAGGTTATGTCAGCAGTATATTTGACGGCACTGTAGCCATTTCAGGAAACTTTAAGAAATCCTCTATTTCAGGAGATTTAACAGTTATAGAAGCTGATGTAAATATTCCCGGCCAAATACCCAACCCTCTTCCAAAATTAAAGGTTAAATATATTAATCCACTGCCTCAAACCGACTGCTCCAAATTTGAAGAACCTAAAGGGATCACTTTCCCGATATATTTTAATATCAACCTCGATATCCCGGGTCATGCATTTTTACGAGGAAAAGGACTCGATAGTATTTGGAAAGGAAAGATATCTCTTAAAGGTACCGATATGGATCCTTTTATTAAAGGGATGTTACAACTTGTCAGCGGACAATTTTTTTTCTCAGGAAAGACGATGACTCTTACAGAGGGTTCGGTTACATTTAACGGAAGCCCTACAAAAGATACCTATATCAATTTGAGTGCTGAGATAAATCTAAGTAATCTAAGAGTAATTGCCATATTAAATGGACCTTTGGAATCTCCCGGCCTGAACTTTAGATCTGATCCACCCCATGATCAAAGTGAAATCCTATCTCTTTTACTCTTTGATAAAAATGTTGATGAATTATCCCCTTTCCAAGCCCTAGCCCTTGCCCGGACTGTCGCCGCCTTATCCGGTACCTACCAAGGGCCTGATGTTATTGAAAAGCTTAGAATAGGAATAAAACTCGACCGGTTAAGTTTTGGAGTAGCCGACAATGACATGCAAAAAATTAATATACAATTAGGAAAATATATTACTCGAAATGTCTTAGTCACCGTAAGCCAAGGATTAACCTATCTATCTAATACAGAGGTAACAGCTCATTTTGTCTATGGTTTTCAATTGCAGGCAAAAATCGGATATGCTATCCTTTCCGAATTACTTCTATTGTGGAAGTACAATTATTAAAACTAACAAACTTTTTTTAAATGACTGAAATATCCGGAGCTCAACTCTTTGCTCCTTTAAAGGTCAATATACATCAAGTCCAACAAGACCGGGATGCGATCAAAATATGTAAAAAGGCAGTAGAGATTCTTAATCTCCTACAGAACGCTGTTAAAGAAGATCTCAGTATCCGGGCTCGATTCGATACGGAGAACAAGGCAAAGACCTGTCTTTTACAAAAAGCAATTGAGCAACAATTAGTCAGAGCTATAGACCCCGATCAACTAGAGGGTGATCAACTGATTGCTTTTTTAGAAGAAATTGGAGAAAAAACACTTTCTCATTCTAAGAAGTTGGAATTGAATCAACAATCCTTATCAGAACATAGGCAAGCTCTTTTCAAATACTATGAAGCACTTTTAGAGATGATCTCTAAGCTTAACAGTATTATTGAAAAGAACTTAAGATAACATTGCCTTGCTTAAACTTTGCCACCTAAATATCGCAATATTCAAGCCCTGTTATCTTTCGATGAATGTTAATTGACAGCTCCCAACCCTAAAGAGAAGAGATCTCTTATTCAACGACCATTGCTAATAAGTGTTAGTCTAGCATGGATCTCCAAAGACTTAAATTACCGACTGCCTTTCGCTACTGAAAGGCACATAAAAAATTATAAACTTGATAATATTCTTTAAAACTCATTGATTGTCTAAACTTATTTTTCATTTATTTTGATAAGTTTTATAATAAGCAGGTTTTTTACTGCGGTTAATAAATGATGTGCTCGATCACTGAAATCTGTAGAACCGAAAACAGATTGAGCGAGATTAGTGCAACGTCCATAAATTCCACTATCATCACCTTCCCAAACCTGTTGTAAATATTGATATCGTTCCGCTAGAGTATTGGTTCCAAAGAGGCCTTGTGTACCCGATTTAAGAGTTTTATACCCCATAATTGGGGTTAAAATAGCACCGGCCCCCAACATCAATTGGTTGTTAAGGGTATTACCCGGATTCGGATATTCGGACTTATAGAAATGAGCTGATTGTGATATTTTGACAGCTCCCAACCCTAAAGGGAAGGGATTCCTAATTCATCGACCACTGCTAACAAACAAGCTAGTCTAACATGATCTCCAAAGGCTTAAATTACCGACTGCCCTGCGGTATCGATATTAATAGATGCATTAAGATCTCTATCGTGTGTTACTTTGCAGTTTGGACACTGCCGACTTCTCACACTTAAATCTAAAATTTCTATTTGGTACCGGCAGGCAGAGCATAGTTTTGAACCGGCAAAAAATTGATCTAATTCCACTATATTTCTTCCGTACCATTCACACTTATACTTTAAAAATGTTAAAAACCGGCTCCATCCTGCATCCGATATATGCTTGGAAAGTTTTTTATTTTTTAACATCTTATTAATATTTAACCCTTCTATCGTGATCGTTTGGTTTTCACGAGCCAACTTTGTAGAAAGTTTATGATGAAAGTCCTGCCTTATATTTTTTATCTTCGAATGTATCGAAGCCACCGATCTTCTTTTTTTGAGTCTGTTTTTACCTTTGACTTTAGCTTTGCTAAGAGAACGTTGTTTTCTTTTTAGTCTTTTCTTATGAAATCTAAAAGGTTTAGGTGCCGTAATCTTTTTCCCTGTAGAAAGAGTTGCGAATGTCGTTAATCCTAAATCTATACCGACAGAATTATTTCTCTTCTCAAAAGGGATCACTTCTTCTTCTACTAATAGGCTCACAAAATACCTGTCACAAGAGTCTTTTGTGATTGTTATACCTGTTGGTGTACCTAAAAAACACCTTGACCAATGTATTTTTAATCTATCTTTAGATTTTGCAATCTTAAGATTAACCCCATCCCAACTAAATGCTGACTTAGTTAATCGTATTGCCTGCGTACTGTGTTTGTTTTTAAAGCGAGGGAAATTTGACCTTTTTTTAAAAAAGTTTAAAAAAGCTCTATCAAGATCTCTAAGACTTTGTTGCAGACAAACAGAAGAAACTTCGTTTAACCAAAGAAACTCTTTGTTTTGCTTAAGACTTGTCAAGAATGCCGATGTTTTAGAATAACTTACATTCTCTTTGTATTCCTGATATTTCTTGATCTTAAAATTTAAAGCTTGATTATAGTCATTTAATTTTACATTGATAAGATTGCTTGATCAATGGCGAATTTAAAATTCGTAACTTTTCGTAATATCTCTCTAACTTTATTTTTCATATTAGCCCAATATTTTTCTATAGGATTTAAGTCCGGAGAATAGGGAGGAAGAAACATAAGCTTACAACCGGCAGATTCTACTGTTTTCCTGCTTTCCGCTGACTTGTGAAAACCGGCATTGTCAAGAATAAGAACACTACCGGGTGTAAGCTGAGGAGTCAAAACTTCCTTAAGCCAAATATTGAATAACCCGGTATTACAAGTACCTTCAAAACACATTGGAGATAAAAACTGCCCTTTAGATAGGGCTGAAATAATATTTTGCCTTATAAAGCGGTTTCCTGAAACCGCTCCAAAAACTTTTTTGCCGCGTAAGCTTCTTCCGGACTCACGAAATAAAAATTGATGAATCCCGGTTTCATCGAGATAAATTCTCTTGTCAAAGGGAATATTTTTTAAATCTTTCATAAAAGCTTCCCGTTTCTTTTCATCTCTTTCCTTATAGCGAGTAGTTTTTTTTTTCGTGTAATTTTTAATCTTTTAAGGGCATAAAAAATCGTTTGCGGAGTGACTGAAAAATAATCAGCAATTTCCGATAAAAAATAATCCGGATGTTTTTCTACATATTTAGATAACAACTCATCATCTAATTTCTTATAAGCATATTTTCTGCGGATTGGCTTTAAATGTCCTTTTTGCTTTTTTTGCAAGATCCATCGATATATTGTTGCGATACCTACTTGAAAAATATGGCCGGCTGTTTTTTTATCATGATGTTTTTCTATATGTTGTCATACTTTCTCTCGAAGATCTACTGAATAGGCTCTAGGCATTGTTTTGTCCTTACTGTTTGTATAAAAAAAGAAGGATAACATATTATCAAATAAAAATTAAAATACTATATATACAACTCTAGAACATCCAAAGCTTTTTGTAAGCAACTCCTTTTGTTTTTTCGTTGGATAGAATCTGAATTTACATGCTTTTTTGATCATCATGTATTGCATTATATGTCCGGTACATATATATTGTCTATCCGGAAAGATGGAAAACCTCTAAAACAGCAGTTTTTAACCTTAGTTACCATGTTATTTGGTGTCCTAAATATAGGAGAAAGGTTCTTGAAGGTGATATTGTTGTTCGTTTAAAGGAATTATTAGAATTAAAAGCTCTACAACTAAATATAGAGATTCACGAACTGAATATTATGCCTGATCACGTACATATTTTTTTAAATACCAAGCCTATATATTCGCCACAATTTTTCATAGGACAACTTAAGGGATATACAAGCCGAATATTAAGGCAAGAATTTTCAAGCTTAAGATCCGGGTTACCCACACTGTGGACACGGTCTTATTATGTTGATAGTGTTGGAAAATTAAATGAATATACAATCAGAAAGTATATACGGAATCAAAAAAACAAATAGACACTTTCATCCCACCCTTAAAAAGGTGGTTTTCTCGTTTAATTGTCATAAAATTCAGTTCATATTAACAAATAATATAACTAAATAAGTGAATTTATTACAATATAAAACAGTGTTTAAATAGTTTTTTTAATTTAGGGTATTATTCTCTTTTGTTGGGAGAAAAAAACGGTTACATAAATGCACAAAGGAATTATACCAATCCCATAAAATAAATTCATAGATATTATTTGATAAATGTGTGAAAGAAAATCTTGTTTTAACTACCAAATCCTTTTTTTCTAAGCCCATCTCTCTAAAAAAACCTTATTAATCAGATTTTCCGTTATTATCTATTTTACACAACTTTCATGAATTAAAATAGATATGCATTATAGGTATTGGCGTTATTTTAAGTGATTTTAATACAGCGCCCTTTCAACATCGAAGTGCAACAAACCGATGCAAATTAAACTTGTCTGAAGATGGTAAAAAAACTTCCTATGGTAAACATAAGAAAACCAAGGAGGAAAGATGCCAAACGGCTACCGTCACTTAAAGAAAGACAAGAGATGCCAATTGTACACCTTGAATAAGAAGATGAGATCCTATCACACTAGTTTCCAATGAGTTAAAGATGGATCGATCTACTGTTTATTGCGAACTAAAACGAAATCGCGGATATCGGTATCAACAGGTTCAAGAGAAGGCTTTAAAGAGACGAGGCTCCAAAACCCAAAGATGGGTAGTGCAGTGATTGCGTTATCGAAGAGAAGTTAAGCCTGCAGTGGAGCCCCCGATCAAATATCAGGATGGCTGAAGAAGAAACGGTATCAAGAAGCTGTAAGTCATGAGACAATCTATAAATATGTTTGGGAGGACAAGAAAAGAGGAGCCTGTTGTATAAACACCTTAGACATAGTGGAAAGAAATATAACAAGCGGGGTAAAAATAGAGCCGGACGAGGATGTATTCCCGGACGGATAGATATTTCTGAAAGACCTGATATCGTAGAGAAGAAAACTCGTTTAGGCGATTGGGAGCTAGATACAATCATAGGAACGGAAGGGAGCGGAGTCATTGTTTCAATGGTCAAAAGAGTCTCAAAGCTAACAAAACCGGAAAAGGTCTCGCGTAAAACTGCTGAAGAAGTAAAGGATGCGCCGGTAAATAGGTTAATACCTGTCCAAAAATTTGTTATGACATTAACTGCTGACAACGGGAAAGAATTTGCTTACCATGAACAAGTGAGTCAATCACTTGAGACAAGTTTTTACTTTGCTACCCCCTCTCATTCCCGGGAGAGAGGGCTGAATGAGCATACGAATGGACTAGTTCGACAATATCTCCCTAAAAATAAACGGTTTGATGAAGTCTCAGCAGGTAATTTAAAAAAGATCGAGAAGTTGCTTAACAATAGACCCCGAAAAATGTTAGACTTTTCAACTCCGGAGGAGGTGTTTAACGTCTCAGTAAGGAAGCATCAAGTGTTGCACTTCGATGTTGAAAGGGCGTTTTGATCTAATAGTATGTTAAAATTTTATTATAATAAATATCAACACTTTACGAATCAATTAAACTAATTGAAAAAGAATAGTAAATATGATAAAATAAGTTTAAATAAAAGAAACTAATTAATTATCCGGATAATACACTATGTTATTAAAGTCAGAAAACACAAAGGATGAACCGGTTAAGAAAACTAAGAATGATACTTTAAAAGACCTTAGTTCTAAGGCTCTTTTAAATATACCTAAATCCAATAATTTTCAAATAGATCTCATGCCTCATAACTGGATTGAATTGGGAGGCTCTCAGGCTCTAATAATAGCTTTAAAGAGTAAGGGAAAAGATAATATCTCAATGATCCGTCATCTGATTCAAGGTGAAAAAGTTCGCTCTAACTTCATTAATACTCTTAACGGGGGACAAAACGATAAGGACCAAGAAAGTTTATGGACCGGCTTAGATGAGCTAAAAGAAAACTTCAAACAAGATCTTAGTGAATTGCCCATAAATGAATTAGCAAGAATATATGTTCCCAAGGAGTTTTATAATGATTTTCAAGAGGTCTTAATTGACGCCTGGAGATTAAAAATCAAACATGAGTTTCCTCAAACTTTTTCATTAAAAGGAAGAAGGTTTTCGATGGATTCATTTAAAGCACTAATTGGTGCTTTCAGTTTAAATACCTCATTGAGAGCCCTTAATTTTGAGCATTGCGGATTAACAGAAAAACATGCCAAATACATAGCTACCGTCATACGAATTCAACCAACCATTACAACTATCCATCTAGATCATAATGCGATTGGAAATAAGGGAATGAGCCAAATTGCCAAGGCATTAAAAGATAATGATATTTTAGCATCGCTAAGCCTTAAAAATAATAGCATCGGAAACAAGGGAATCGCAGATCTGGCGAAAGGATTAAGGATCAATCGTACACTACGTTCAATTGACCTAAGTGAAAATATCATTGGAGAAGAAGGGCGCAAATCACTGGAAAAAGCCGAAGATGATATTAACTGTATCGTTATAATCGATCACCCTATTCTTTAATCTTTTGGTTTAAGTGTTGTCGTTAGACTAGCTAAAAGACAACACTAGACTTGTTGCGATTGAAATTTTTAATGATTTCTAATAAGTTTGTTCAGAACAATATGGGAGCGAGCAGATGATTAAAGTGATAAAGTTTTTATTAAGATTTATCAAGAAAGAAATTAAGGCATGAATAAGGAATCAACGAATCTCGAATATTTGCAATATAAGCTCTTAAAAATAAGTCGTTTAATGAGTAAATAAACTATTTTAATAGTTATTGACTTTTAGTTAAATATAAGTTATAATTTTAACATAAAAGCTTGAATATAAGAGATGAATAAAATGATTAAAAAGAATTTCTTGTTCAATCTTCACCTTTTAGAAGAAACTTTTAATTTTGGGAAAAAATTAGTTTTAGACTCATCTAACGGTGTTACGATAGGACTCAACGATGACATAAATATAATCATCCAAATACATTACATTGAAAAAGATGATTTTGTAAGCATATCTACTCCTATCTGTTGGCGAATACCAAAAAACGAAAGAGATGCTTCGAAAATGTTCTCTTCCCTTTTGATTGGTTTAAAAAACCCAATGAGGGGCGTTGGAACTATCATGGCCCATCCCATTAACTCTATGTTAGTGTTATTTCACACTCTCTCAATGACGGATGCAAAAGAAGATACTCTAGCCAAGTTCTTACCAAAGTTTATTGAATCCGTAAAAAAATGGCACATGCTTATGGATGAATCTCTTGGTAAACGCAACCAAGCGGATAATAGTGAATATATCATAACCAAAACCGATACTTCCTTTTAAATATTTGACAGTTCCTAACCCTAAAGGGAAGAGAGTCCTTATTCAACGACCATGGCTAACAAATGTTAGTCTCACACGATCTCCAAAAGCTTAAATTACCGACTGCCCTTCATTATATACTCTTCGCTACTGATAAGGTACACAAAAAAGTATAAATATGATATTAGTTTTGCATGAACCGATTAACTCCAAATCAAAGAAGCACTGTTGAATTTCAGGTAAAAAAGACCCGTGATATAAATGAACGTAATCGTTTGTGTGTGCTTCTTGCACGAGATGACGGTCCGGACCTGATCACATTGCTTATGTTCTGCGCTTAAGCCGGTCGAGTGTTTATGAGTATTTGAGGAAATTTCAATCAGAAGGAAAAACTCGGTATGATACCAAGGGAGGGTCAGCCGGTAAATGATCCAAACGGTAAACGAAAGAACGACTGAAACATCTTTCTCAATACACTTAATAGCAGGGTTTAGGATCTATGTGTGTCTGTCTTAGAACAAGATAAACTTTCCTATAGCACAGGAGGGATGACATCTTGGCTAAAGCATCATCATTTTGTTTTCAAAAGCCCTGTTAATGTCCCCGGTAGGCTTGACTTAGAGAAACAGGCACAATGTATTAAAGAATAGGAAGCATTAAAAGCAGGCCTTCAAAATAGTGAAGAGATCTATTTTTTTGATGCAGTACACCCTGATTATCGATCCCAATCCGTATGTGGGTGGATCCCAAAAGGGGTTAAGAAAACGATTAAGACCACAAATAAGCACACTAGAATGCCTATTATAGTCATTTAATTTTACATTGATAAGATTGCTTGATCAATGGCGAATTTAAAATTCGTAACTTTTCGTAATATCTCTCTAACTTTATTTTTCATATTAGCCCAATATTTTTCTATAGGATTTAAGTCCGGAGAATAAGGAGGAAGAAACATAAGCTTACAACCGGCAGATTCTACTGTTTTCCTGCTTTCCGCTGACTTGTGAAAACCGGCATTGTCAAGAATAAGAACACTACCGGGTGTAAGCTGAGGAGTCAAAACTTCCTTAAGCCAAATATTGAATAACCCCGTATTACAAGTACCTTCAAAACACATTGGAGATAAAAACTGCCCTTTAGATAGGGCTGAAATAATATTTTGCCTTATAAAGCGGTTTCCTGAAACCGCTCCAAAAACTCTTTTGCCGCGTAAGCTTCTTCCGGACTCACGAAATAAAAATTGATGAATCCCGGTTTCATCGAGATAAATTCTCTTGTCAAAGGGAATATTTTTTAAATCTTTCATAAAAGCTTCCCGTTTCTTTTCATCTCTTTCCTTATAGCGAGTAGTTTTTTTTTTCGTGTAATTTTTAATCTTTTAAGGGCATAAAAAATCGTTTGCGGAGTGACTGAAAAATAATCAGCAATTTCCGATAAAAAATAATCCGGATGTTTTTCTACATATTTAGATAACAACTCATCATCTAATTTCTTATAAGCATATTTTCTGCGGATTGGCTTTAAATGTCCTTTTTGCTTTTTTTGCAAGATCCATTCGATATATTATTGCGATACCTACTTGAAAAATATGGCCGGCTGTTTTTTTATCATGATGTTTTTCTATATGTTGTAATACTTTCTCTCGAAGATCTACTGAACAGGCTCTAGGCATTGTTTTGTCCTTACTGTTTGTATAAAAAAAGAAGGATAACATATTATCAAATAAAAATTAAAATACTATATTGGAGCTTTACGACTTGAGGATATGATAATCAGGTCAAAAGAATACTCCACGATTGGAGGAAGTGAGGTCATTGACTTCTTAAAAGGATTAGAGAAGCATTCACGGGCTTCAAAAATATATGTTATTTTAGATAACGGAAGAGCTAATAAAAACAAACTGATTCAAGAATATTTAACGACTTCACGTATAGAGCTTCTCTATTTACCCCCATATTCTTCAAATTTAAATGCAATAGAAAGGCTTTGGAAAGTGATGAAAAAGACGGTTACTTATAATAAATTTTACAATACATTTGCTGATTTTAAATTAGAGATAAGGGGCTTTTTTAAAGACAAAATCCCGATTTTAAAAGATACGCTTAAGACACGAATGAATGATAAATTTCAAGTGCCGGAACTCAATCCTATTCGGCTTCCAATGTGAATGAGTACATATGTTTATCAAAACTCAGCCTATTCACTCTCCACAGTTTGCAATGGGTCAACTTAAAGGATACACTAGTCGGCCGGTTAAGACAAAAATTCTCAAGTTTAAAATCTCGATTGCCTACATTATGGATAAGATCGTATGATGTTGATAGTATGGGAAAACTAAATGAATATACAATTAGGCAGTATATCCAAAATCAAAAAAACAAATAAACGCTTGCATTCCAAGGTTAAAGCAAAAGGTTTTCTCGCTTAATTGTCATAATTCTTGGCTTTATTCGTATTTTAAGAATGAAATAGTCCTTAATCCTTTAAATAAAATTTAATTTTGTTTTATAGAAATAAGGTTGACTATCTAAAAAATGTAGATCAATGAATACGGCTACCGATCTTTTAAATTCTGTGGGGGCTTACACTACACTAATCGCTCGAGTCTTTTGCCTTACCTTTAAACGTCCTCCTGTTTGGTTCTTGATAAGAGAACAGATGTACAATATTGGCGTTTTATCATTAGCTGTTGTCGCTTTTACAGGATTTTCTACCGGTCTGGTTTTAGCTACACAATCGATTTTTCAACTCGCCGATAAAGGGATGACCGCCATTACCGGTGTTATGGTAGCCAAAGCAATGGTTACTGAGTTAGGGCCGGTATTAACTGCTTTTATGGTAACAGGAAGAATTGGTGCTGCTATGTGTGCCGAACTTGGCACGATGAAAGTAACAGAACAATTAGATGCTTTAAAATCCATGGCAGTTAACCCATTGCAATATCTTGTAGCTCCCCGCTTTATAGCCGGAACGTGCATGGTTCCCCTATTAACAATCTTTAGCGTTATCATGGGAATTTTGGGGGGGTACCTTATATCCGTATTTTTTTTTGATATGACTTCCAATACTTTTTTAGATCCCTTGCCTGAACAGATTACCCATATTGATGTTGCCACAGGCCTTATAAAATCGATTGTATTTGGAATACTGATCGTAACAATCGCCTGTTATAAAGGTCTTTGTACCACCGGTGGAGCTGAAGGAGTAGGAAGTTCAACTACAAGCAGTGTTGTGATTACCTATTCGTGTATTTTATCAGTTAACTTTCTACTAACCTTATGTATTAATACTTATGGTGCATACTTTTTATAAAAAAAAATGATTATTGTAGACAATATATGTAAAAGTTTTGATGGAAATAATGTATTAAAAAATTTTTCCATTAACATTGAAACAGGTAAAACTGTTGTGATACTGGGTCGATCCGGAGAGGGAAAAAGTGTCCTGTTAAAAAATATAATAGGCATTCAGAAACCTGATAGTGGTTTTATTGATATTGACGGCGTTAAAATATCAGAATTATCAGGAGGAAAACTCTTTAAAAGCTTAAAAAAAATAGGTCTTGGCATGCTTTTTCAAGGATCTGCCTTATTCGATTCCATGACCGTTTTTGAGAACACTGCTTTTTATTTAAATCAACATGAAGACCTCTCTTATTCTGAAATAAAAGATAAAGTAGCTGACGCTCTTGCCATAGTCGATATGCCGGATACGCAACATTTGATGCCTGCTGATTTATCCGGGGGTATGCGAAAACGAGCCGCATTAGCAAGACTCATTGTCTATCGGCCCCACACTATTTTATATGATGAGCCTACTACAGGACTTGACCCTATTACGGCCATGCATATCAATGAATTGATTTTAAAAACACAAACTGAATTAAAGACAACGAGTGTGGTTGTTACCCATGATATCGCATCAGCCTTAAAAGTAAGCGATCGTATCGCCTTGCAGCATGATGGAAAAATCGCTTTTTATGAAACCAAAGAAGATTTTGTTAGAATAGAGGATCCATTAGTTAGAGGATTTTTAAAGAATGCTTTACCAAATGAAATCAAACACTTATTATCCAACAGCAAGTAATTATAATTTTTTATCAGGTTATAAAAGAATTAACAGCTCCGAACCCTCAAAAGAAGAGGTTCCTGATTCAACAAACACTGCCCGGGGAAATCAAGCTTGGTTTTTCGCAATAAAAATTCTCAAAAGGAGAACTTTTACGATCTTCAACCGACCCATGCCCCCGGGTCTGACATGATCTCCAAAGGCTTAACTTACCGACTGCCCTACGACAGATCTAAACGATAGGAATGGTATACAAGATATGAGAGTTAACAAGAATACGAAACAACACTTTAACAGAGACGCTCTCATCCCGATGCTAAAGCAAAGGGTTTTCTCGCTTAATTGTCATAAAATAACATATGAAGTATTAAAGCTAATTAATTTAGACATAGCTTAAGGTATAAGGTTCTATGGAAAAAGCAGGTAAAGGATATCTAAAAAACACATTAATTGGCCTCTTTGTTGTTGTTGCCATTATCATCATTGTCTGGTTTCTTCTTTTTTTTAAACCGACAATAGGTGATGGAAAGGTACACCTAAGAGTTCGGTTTTCAAGTATTGCCAACATTTCAATCGGTACTAGAGTTACTTTTGCCGGAAGACCTGTAGGAGAGGTGATTACCATAAAGCAGATTTACCAAGCTAGAGAACAGCCCTCTGATATTATAGGCCGCCCCTATTTTTATGAATTAGTTTTAGCCGTAGATTCATCAGTAAAGGTTTATAATAGTGATGCTATTGAAATTCAAACTTCAGGACTTTTGGGAGAAAAAAGTATAGCTATTATCCCAAAAGCATTTCCTGCTGAGGGTGCTGCACGCTTGATGAACAATCATATTATTTATGCTGAAGCCTTGGATCCCGTTGCAACTGCTTTTAATAGTATGGCTGAAGCTTCTGATAGAGTAGGTCGAGCTATGGAAGATATCTCTACTATTATAGAGTCAAATAAAGAGTATGTTTCCTCTTCTTTTATATCTATGGATATCACTTTAAAGGAATTAGCCTATACCATGAGTGAAATCAATCGCTTAGGCATCATAGAAACGATTAGCTACGCAGGAGAAAAATTAAGAAAACTTATGGCCAATGCCAATGATGTCCTCACTGAAGTTCGTTATGAACGTATTCCCGATAAAATTGGTCGTGTATTAATCAACGTCGATAAAATAACAGGCGATATTGCTTACGGAAGAGGAACCCTTGGCAGGTTAGTTACAGACCCCGGCCTATATCTTCAAACCGTCGCTACGATGAATAAAATGGATACCATGATGAATGATATCAATCATTATGGATTTTTCTTTCATTTAAATAAGGGTTGGCAACGTACCCGTGTACAACGTATTAATTCTATGAACTCATTAAAAACACCTAAAGAATTTAGAAAATATTTCGAAACAGAAATGGATCAAGTAACAACCTCTCTTTCCAGACTATCTCAGCTGGTAGATAAGGCAGCTAGCAAACATGAAGATATCATGGATGATAATGCTTTTGAAAAAGTCTTTGGGGATTTATTGAGAGAAGTCACACAATTACAAGAAATTGTGGAGCTATATAATGAAAAACTGGTACAATCCAAAAAATAATTTGATGAATAGTGATGTAATAAATGGAATCGGCAACATATGCTCAGATAAGTAAAGGCACTTTTTTAATATCTAGTCCTGACATGGATACGGGTTTCTTTTCCCGAAGCGTTATTCTCATATGTGAACATACCCCTACAGGTTCTTTTGGCCTGGTAATCAACAAAAATATTGAACTTGAACTGCCGGAAGAAGTCATCGAGCTTGATCAACTGGCGAATCCCAATATTGACTTTAGAGCAGGAGGCCCTCTTCAAACGAATCAAATGATGATCCTCCATGCTTCTTATGAAAACAAGGACCGGACACTTGAAATCGCAGAAGGAGTTCTATTAGGTGGCGACCTTCAGTTCTTACAAGAATCCATTACCAATGAAAATGGCCCTGCTATTCGCCTTTTCTTTGGCTATACCGGCTGGGCAGCAGGACAATTAGAACGAGAATTTCTTAATGGGAACTGGTTTGTTTGTCCGGGTACAGCCAAACATCTTTTTGAAACTCCAACAGAAAAAGTTTGGCAAAGCGTATTACGAGAGATGGGCGGCAAGTATGCAACTCTCTCTATGATTCCGGAAGATTTAAGTTTAAATTAAAAAGAAATTGCCCGAATAAAATATTCGGGCAAGAATAGACTAGCGCTTAGAGAATTGGAATCGTTTCCGTGCACCTGCAAGG
>CBDBKM010000006.1:0-21736 GCA_965206695.1 Chlamydiales bacterium
TAATCTCGTTCTTCAATACTTAATGAGTACATATTTTCACGATAGTTATCCCAGTGTCCGGATATTTCCCATAATTCTCGAGTCATTATCATGGGTGTTTTAATTTCCTGATATCCACTTTGCCGACGTCTATTTCGAGAATGGTCAAGTAGCTTATTCCAGATTATCATGCCATGAGGGTGAATAAAAGGCATACCCGGAGCTTCTTCCTTAATTGAAAAAAGATCTAATTTAGGCCCTAGAATTTTATGATCACGTTTTTTCGATTCTTCCATTTGCAGAAGATATTGCCTTAGTAGCTTCCGATCGGGAAAGGTAATGCCATAGATTCGAGTCAACATTTCATTATCCGAATCGGCCCGCCAATAAGCTCCGGATGTTTTAAGGATTTACGGCCTTAATTTTACCTAATTTAGGTAAATGAGGACCTCGACAAAGATCGAAAAACTCCCCTTGTTCATATGCTGTAATTTCATCATCTTCAGCAAAACTTTCAATCAATTCACATTTATATTTATTGTGATTAAATGCTTTTAGCGCTTCTGCTTTTGTATTAAATTTTTTTCTGTGAGTAGAAAAATTTGAGTTGATAATAGACTGCATTTCTTTTTCAATTTTTTCAAAATCATTATCCGATATGACTAAATTTGCAAAATCATAATAAAACCCACTTTCAATAGGTGGGCCGATTGTTGGTTGGGCATCAGGCCAAAGACGTAAGACTGCTTGGGCCAAAATATGAGCAGATGTATGCCAAAAAATTTCCTTGCCTTCGGATGTATCGAAATTAATGATATGTACATCATCACCTTTTTTTAAAATATGAGACATATCATAATTTTTTCCATTGATACGGGCTCCTAATGCTTTATCCGGCCCGGTCAGTTTAAGTTGATGAGCAAGATCTAAAACGGTACTATTATCACTTAATTCAAACATGGATTCATTTTCTAATTTAATTTTCATGAGTTTTTATTTATAAGCTTGAAATCGAAAAAAAAATTGCATTTTACCTAACTTATGCACAAAAAGAAAGATGAATTGTTAACATTTTCAAATTTAGGATAACAATTGAAAAATTTAAACACAATCTTTGAGAATGTTTCGTTTGAGAACAGTAATTCTCAATTATATCAAAAAGCATGGTTGTATGTAACCGAAAATGAAAAGCTATCCCCTTTAGAAAAAAAAATTATTAATCCTTACGTTGAACTTACAAATGCTTTAGATGCCTTAGCTGTGCAAGAAAGTTGCTTGGTTCGAAGTCAATTGAAATGTCGAACGCTAGCATCTTTATTAATCGATGATCAAGGGGATCTTGATCAAGACCTATTGTTAAAAGTTATAGAAATTTTTAAAAAAAAGCTTTACTCTATCGGGCCGGGTCAAGAAGCTGATTCCACTAGCATGGAACACTTATTAAGAGGGTTAACTCAGATATCCGAAGACCCTCAAATATCAGATTTTATAAAAAATATTACAAAACCATTTTCTCATCAGTATGCAGATGATTTAATAAGAGTTTCTCTGGCTTTATCCAAAGATGTTAATGTCTCGGATGTGCAGACGAAAAGAGCGGTATTGTCAGCTTGGCTATGTTTATTAAGGCAAAATCTTGGGTCTTGTTTTGCCACTGCTCCAGCGATATTAATTCAAATAGAACAGCCGCAGCAATTATTAGAAGATATAGAAGAATTGTTATCTACCGGAAGGTTAAGCAGAATCATTGATGGAAACGTATACGAAGTTCCTTTAAGTCTTTCTTGGGGAAATGGTGGTTTAAAAAAACCATTTTTATATCACCCTCAATTATTTCCTATCTGGAAATCTTATGGACTTATGTTTGCTTTAAAAGCAGCTCATATATTTTCTTCTGAGACATCTTTGTGTGAATGTGAAGCAACATTAAAAGCATTATTAGATCAAACGAGTTTATTTTCTGAACAAAGATCTAGAATGATTACGATGGATTATTTAATTCGTTTAGTCTTAATGCAAAAAAATCAGATTACTGAACAAGATTTAGAGGCAATGCAAACTCAAGAAAAAAAATTCGTTTTACCCGGAACTCTTGTAATTAATCCTAAAAACAGTACGAATCTAAAAAATCAAGAGCTGTCTTTAAAAGCATTTAACGAACAGTATACAATGGCTAAAAATGCATTTAAAAGAATGACAGATCATCCGTTACTAAAAGCTTGGGAATTTTCATTAGCTTCATTTTCAGAAAGTAAAACAAATGTATATCGATGGAACCTCTATTTAAGTTTGGGTTTTGACAAGAATGAAAAATGGGGAATAGGAAATTGTATTTTCAACTATTTAGACATGAAGGTAAAGGAATTAAATCAAATTATAAAAGAAAACCAACTTAAATATGAAGATGCGTTTTACAGAGCGAAGTCGTTAGAAGCCGGGTTAAAAGGGATTGGTGACGGAGGGTCTGGTTGGGAAAAAATTGAATATAGAAATGTGGCTCATGAAATGAATACATTTCTTGAAATAAGAAATAAAAGTTTTGAAAAAGGGAAGGTTCTATCAAATTTATTTGATTTTATACTTAGCCAATTAGACTCTAAATTTCCTGATTATTTTCAGGAAATATATGATCCTGAAATGCAGGATGTAAATCCGGGTCTATATGACGATAGTCCTGCCGGGTTTCGTCTATTATATAAACACGGTAGAAGTAACACTTCACAATGGAACCTTATTGATAACGCAGAAGGATTCATACATTATCTTAGCGATTTTTTCAGAGCTGTAGAAGTTGATTTGAGATCTAGGTCTGAATTGGAATCAGTACAAAAGGAAATTATTGATATTATAACTGAGATAATAACTTTAATAAAAACGGACGAGTTTTTGGTTACTTCCTTTAATCGGATCTCTCGAGCAAGAGAAAAAACCACACAAACAGATCCTCTTAATAATTTAGAAAAAGTTAAATTTAAACCTTGGGCTTATATTTCCGGTGGTACCATGGGAAATTTGGTTAGTTGCTATTTTAGATATCCGGGATTACTAACAGAGCAGGGTAAAAATATTGAAAGTGAAACAGAGTTGTTGGTATTTCTTCTTGATCTAATAAAAGAGCTGCCTCCCTTAATATCCCAAAACTTTAAAACAAACCCGGAAAAATCACTTTTAATGTCTTCACCAACCCATGCATTTTTGTTGAAGCCGGGACTTTCATCTTTTAGACGGGGTTGGGAAAGTAAAGAATATACTTATACTTGGGTTAGAGATTCCGTCATCATTCCTGCTCGAAATTTTTTACATAATGTATTGCTGGATGAAGAAATTATGTCGAATTTTATTAATTTCTTGGCTTCAAAGTTCCCTCCTTATTTTGGCCATCTTATTAAGAAAAGCTTTCAAAGTCGTTGGAGGGATATGAATTTAAAAGTATTTAGAGATTATATTATTCAAATTCTACTAAATGATACAACGCAATTCCAAATGCATAAGATTTTCTCTGAAGAACAAATTGATAGTTATATTTATGAGTTTTTTCCCGCATGTAAGGGTGGGTTATTGAAAGAGAAAATTCAACAAATCCTCTTATTGCTTCCTCAATATCAAGAAGCAGACGTAAATAATATGATGAAGATTTTTGACGGTTTACCATTACCCTCTTTAAGGTTTCATGTCTTTTGTTCCATTAGAGTTTTTGAATTAATCAAAACTCTAATTCTTTTATACGAATCTAAAAGTACATCTCAATTTGATATTTCGAGATTGGTTTATGAGGCTATGCAAAAGGAAGGATTAGCTATGCCGAAACCAATTTTATTTGCAGATACGAATTGGCCTAAGAGTTATTTTGCTTTTGTCGTAAACCCGGGAACAGACAATTTGGAATTATGGAGAACGGATGAGCAAGGTATGAATGGGATACAAATGAAAAGTTGGAAAAAATGGTTAGATGGTTCTACTCAAAAAGAGTGGGGCGTTTTTACGGATCCGAATCAATATTCGGGATAATTTTTCTTATCCAAGTTTTAGAAAAATTTCAATCTAGATTAACTTATGTTTAAAAATACGAAATACAATAAAGCTGATAAATCAAGTTTTGAATAAAAATTTTTGGCAAATTAATAAAAAAAAACCATTTTTTTTAAAGCTGCTATATTTTGAAATAAATTCATAAAAAAAAGAAGATAATAAATTAACCGACATTCCTAGACCTCTAAACAAGTTTTTCTAATTAAGCCATACATCCTCATTGCAGTCTTTCCAAACAAAACAATAATCTTTTTCCGAAGACGGGTTAAATTTGTGATCATTTCTTTACAAATTCTCCGGGAAGTCTTCTGAAAAAAACGGATTATTCCGATACCTTCCATAATTTGGAAAATCCATCTTAATGTTGGATTTTTGACTTCCTTTCCTAATTGGTTGGGTAATGTCTCTTCTGTTTCTATCAATTTTTGTCGAAGTTGATATTGTCCGATATTATAAACCATTAAACACAATGTCATAACCATCATTAATGCTTCAATGCGTCGAGGGGTTTTTAAAAAAATAGAATCAACCATAAACCAAGGATCTTTTAAAAAGCGAAACCCTCCTTCAACCTTTTGCTGTTCTTTATATTCTTCTAACATCATCTCATCTTTATAATTTTCTCTATCGGTGTCATTCGCAGCTAAAATAAACCGTCCTTTTCTATTCATCAGTTTATTAATTTCTTCTTCTTCCCTTTCAAAGCTAGCATGAATCTTGTATCCAACAACTTGTTTTTCCTCTCCTTGTTTAGGTTTGCCTAATTTACCATATTTTAGAATCGGCAATATCTCACTATTCATGGAATATAAATGATTTTTTTTAGTCAATCTGCCCCAAGCTTTTTTAGCATCACTTTCGCATTTAAATTCCTCATTACCCAAATGCCAAAGTTGTTTCTTGAGCTTTTCTTCTGCCTTGGTCAATTTTTTTTCTAATGATTTTATCTCTCTCTGATAGGCTTGCTCTGAAAAAACCAAAAGCCATCTTTGTTTAATCCCTCCATAAAAAGAGGTGAAGCTGCATGTTTTATATCCTTTCTCCTGATCAATCCAATCAATTTCTTCTTCCGGTTTTTCTACTAATCTTTTTGCTTCTCCTATTATCTCGGGAACTCGGGTGAGCCATTTATAATCATTATTTTTTAAGAGCTTTTCTTTTGTGTATAACGCTGAATCGGCAACCCACTTCAACTTTGTTTTTACATCAATCTGTTGTTGAAATTCACTGATTTTTTTGAGCGTCTCATGAAAACTTGCTTTATCAGAACTATTGCCGTCTAAGGCTTCCATCCATAGAGGCATAGAACTCGGACCATTGGTAACGAGAGAAAGTACAACTTGTTTCAAATCAGGTCTATGATCTTTAGAATAACCCTGCTTAATCTCAATCACTTGCGGATCATCTTTCACTTCATACGACCCATGAACGGAAAAGCTTGTTGTATCTAGATGATGCGTTTTTTGTAGTAAATCATGGTCTAGGGCTATTCCAAAAGAAACTTCAGCAAATAATTTACTGCTCCCATATTTCGCAATATCATCCAAAGCATGACCTAAAGTATAATCTGTGAGATCTTCTGCTCGAAGATCGTTGCCAAGTAAATTCTCTATCGATTTAGAAGCAAAAAATTGATGTGTTAGGTAGAGACGTCTATTAGTAAACCCTAATCCATTCAGAATCATTGCAATTACTGCCTGTCCCGCACTTACTTTTCTTTGTGGATGATTTTTTAATCCGGTATCAATCCTTTCCGCTATTTTTAGATCGCTGCAAAGTGCTGCAATTAATCCATGGTGATCCATGTTCACTGTTTGAATATTATCTCCTGCAACTTCCGGCATAACTTTTCTCCTTGTATCAAATAAAAAGTAACAGGATAGGCAATCTATAATTCTAATTCAAAAAAAATATCTTACGGTCTAGGAATGTCGGAATTAACTCATTGATTATTAGCTTTTTATACTTAAATTAGAGGCTCGTTATCTCATTTAAATGTCCTGATTATTAAGGTAATAGAAAACCAAGATCAAATAATATTATTGCAAAAGTAAATAAAAATGTGTTACGTAAAAAAACTTAATTGTAACGTAATTTTTTATTTGTTCTTCAAACTACTGATGTGATATTTGGGTTCGGGAACAAAAAAACTGAGAATCATGGAAAATAAGAAAAAAAATCTGAATCGAAATTACGGTAAGTTTTTTTGCGAAAGATTTTTCTATAGCAAGAAGAATACGAAGCTGAAAAATAAGAATTTGCCTATAAATCACATAAGAGATTCTGATTTTTTTATAAAGTATAAGAAAAATATGTTTACAAAAAACGTAAAGGTTTTTTATATATTTCCATGATACCTCAAGATGTGTTTGTCCGTTTGCCAAAAAAAGCAAACGCATAAGCAGATCTTGAGGTGTGAATCGCCTTAGAGACAGCTCTAAGGGGATTTGTTTTAAGGTGGGAAATAAATGATTAAGCTATGAAGCTATATAAAAGAACAAACAAGAATGGGGATAGCTATGAAGGTAGTTAAATATGTATTACCGATGCTGGTGGCACTGGGTGTATCTTTCTCCATTTACGCGTCTTCTAACGATGACCCTCTAGGTAATAGTACAGGGGCACTCGACGTGGTAAATGAAAAAGATACCTGGGCAGTACGAGACTGGTTGAAGTCAAAGAGAGTTGCTCTTAACAACAAGGGTGGCGATCTATCTGTCAGTGGTGAGGTTCGCACTGAATGGAGAAATGTACATGAAAAATTGAACGGTGTTAGACAAGTTGGCATCAATTCTGTTAGCGGTTTAGCTAACAATCAGTTTGATGTAGAAGTAAACTTATACTTCGATTACAAAGCTGATAAAACATGGGCGGCTATTAAACTAGAGTTTGATAACGCAATGGGTAGATTAACAGGTGATGTTAATCAGATCGCTTTGGAAAGAGCATATTTGGGATACCATCTTTTTGATGATGGTGTTTCACGTTTAGACCTAATGGTCGGTCGTCAAAGAATGTATGACCTATATGATTCAGAAATACAATTTAACTCTACTGCAGACGGATTTACTGCAACATATGCTGTAAGCTTTGAAAGTGTTGGTGATTTCCTTGTCAAAGGTGGAGGTTATCTTGTTGATGCCAGACAAGCCCATCCTGTATGGATTATCGAAGCCGGTATTTTTGATATCGGTGATACAGGCCTATACTTTGAGTATTCATTTGTAGACTGGTCTAAAAACGGGAACCCTAATCTTAGTTCTAGAAACGTTAATGCATTCAAATTTATCAATAACCAATTTATTTTAGGATATGTATTTGATCCGGCAATGGTTTATGTAGATGCTAGATTCTTTGGTGGTATTTTATGGAATGCTGATGCAGATAAAAGAGCTCTAAAAAGACTAACAGGTGTAAACACTAGAGCTAATTTAGGTTGGTGGATAGCACTACAAGTTGGTAAGTTAGAAAAAGCGATGGATTGGGCCGGTCAAGTTCAATGGCAGGTATCTGAAGCGCAAGCAGTGCCGGATTTCGATGTATCAGGTATTGGTCGAGGTAATAGCCAGAATTCAGCTTTCTTTACAACAGGCCCGGGGTCTACAACAGTGAATGTATTTCCCGGCCAGTTGGCACAAGGTGATTCTAACTATAGTGGTTTCGAAATCGATTTCATGTATGCATTAACAAATGAAATTGTATTAGAAGCTAGATTACAAAGAGCACTTGCTAAATCAAGATCACTTGGCGGGCCATTAAGCTACACCAATTTCCAACTTGAAGCAATCTATGGATTCTAATTATTAGCACAATTGCTTAGATATATATAAAAAGGAGCTCAATTTTGAGCTCCTTTTTTTGGAGATAAAGGGGGGTGAATTTTTCATACGGAGAAAAGATTGACCTCAACCTTAGGGACTCCTCATTCAACGATCACTGCTCGAGGAACAAAGCTTGGTTTTCGCAATAAAAATTCCCAAAGGGGAATTTTTACGGTCTTCAATCAACCCATGTTCTCCGAGTCTGACATGATCTTCAAAGACTTAACTTACTCACGCCTTCTACCGGCAGGCTACAGAGTTAATTGCTTTTTACAAAAGTGCGTGTGTAAGGTGAGTAACTTATCGACTGCCTCACGGTAGATCTACAAAGATAGGAATAGTATACAAGATATTAGAGTTAACAAGAATACGAAACAAAGCTTTAATCGAGACGTTCTCATCTCAATGCTTAAGCAAAGGGTTTTCTCGCTTAATAAATATTGAGTAGATAAAAAAAAGCCCTTATGTTAAGTTTTAATTTTTATATGAACTCCGGGACAAAATAAATCCCGGCAACGGAGAAGCTCATGAAGGTCTGTAACTATCTTTTGACTGCCTTGTTAGCGTTATTTATGACTAACTCTATCTTCGCATCCGGTAATGATGATCCCCTTGGGTTTAGTACCGGGGCTCTAGATGTTGTTAATGAAAAAGATCTCTGGGCAGTTAGAGATTGGTTAAAATCAAAACGTATTGAATTACACCATAAAAGTGGAGATCTATCTGTCAGCGGAGAAGTTCGCGCTGAGTGGAGAAATATGCATGAGAAGCTTGGCTCAACTCGTCAAGTTGGCATTGGTTCAGTTAGTGGTTTAGCAAATAATCAGTATGATGTTGAGGTAAACTTATACTTCGATTATTCAACAGAAAAATCATGGACAGCGATCAAGCTGGAATTTGACAATGCTATGGGCATGCTTTCAGGTGATATAAATCAAATAGTATTAGAAAGAGCATTCGTTGGATATACGTTTTATGATGATGGCCTTTATCGAATTGATGGTATGTTAGGTCGACAAAGAATGTATGATCTTTATGATTCAGAGGTTCAATTCAATTCAACTGCAGATGGAGCTACGGTAAATCTAAATGCTAATTTTGAATGTATAACCGAGATGCTTTTAAAGGGTGGTATATATCTTGCAGATGCTACCGAAGCTCAACCATTTTGGATCTTTGAAGCAACTTTTTGGGATATTGGTTGTATTGGGTTATATGCTGAATATTCTTTTATAACTTGGGCAAAGAGCGGAACTCGATTTAGAAACGATCCAACATTTCAATATTCAAATCATCAAGCTACTATAGGGTATGTTTTCAGTAGAGATTGGTGGCCAATAGATACTCGTATATTTACTGCTTTTGTTATCAACCAACAAGCTGATCCTAATGTTATGCAAAGATTAACAAATGGAGTGGTTAGAAGTAGGGAAAATTGGGCATGGTATGTGGCTTTGCAAGTTGGCACGGTCGAAAAAGCAATGGATTGGGCTGCCCAATTTCAATATCAAGGAGTACAAGCTCAATCGATACCTGACTTTGATGTTTCCGGGATAGGTAGAGGTAATAGTTTAAATTCACAATCATTTATCAACAATGTCAATGGATTAGGAAATGGTAACGCCAACTATAGTGGATGGGAGCTAGACGGTCTTTTTGCATTATCAGATAATATTGTACTCGAGGCACGATTCCAACGAGCTGTATCACAAGAGAAAAAAATTGGAAGGCCTCTTAGTTATACCAATTTTCAAATAGAAGCTATTTACGGTTTTTAAGCTAAATTGTATTTTCCATATCTTAAAAGGAGCCTGTCAGGTCTCCTGTTTTTTCTTATGTCCATGATTTTTTCTGTAATAATAAGAGATTTGATTAAGATCGACATTAAAAAATAGATACTTTAACCTTTTTACACATTTCGTGAGTCAGCGCATTGAAATTGAATAACCTTATTCTATAATAATTGGTACAAATAATATGAATACGAAAGAAGCCAAACGCACCGTTTATTTTCTTCTTCTATGTGGATTAATTTATTCCTCTCCTTTAATTTCTCAAGTTTCGCCTAAGTGTAATTTGGTTAACCCTACATGTGAGTTTGTTGAGAAGGCGGATAAAAAAGAAATAGTTAAATGGCTAAAAAAAATGGAACGACCCGGAGTTGAGAGTGTAAAAAATCTTTCAATAAATGGTCAAGTAACCGCTAAGTGGAAAAATATACATGAAAAACTGGGTGGCATCAAACAGGTAGGAATGAATAGTGTAACCGGAATTCCTAATAATCAATTTGAAATTGATGTGAAGCTTCAATTTAATTATCGAGAAGGTAAAACTTGGGTAGGAATTGAATGTGATTTTGATAATAAATTAGGCAGTCATTCAGGAACTATAGACCGGATTTCATTAAATAGAGCTTATTTAGGTTATCATTTTCTTAAATTTGGCCCTGTCAGTTTCGACCTGACTGTCGGAAGAAGAAAAATGAGCGAGATGTACAATTCTGATATTGAATTTGATTCAAGGGCTGAAGGGGCGACACTTATTCTGGTCGCTGAACTTGAGAAAATGGTCGCTATAAATTTAAAATATGGTTTGTATTTAGTTGATGCAAGAGTTGCCCAACCGATGTGGGTTGCTCAAGTAGCTCTATATAATATAGCCAATATAGGAACCTATATTGATTATACGCTAACCGATTGGACTCATACGGGTATTGATAGAAACGGTATTCGTGACAATCCACAATATAGATTTATTATCTCTCAATGGTTAGTCGGTTGGAATTTTTTACCTAAATATATAAAAAAGGATATCAAATTATTTGCTGCTTTTTTACTAAATCATGATGCTCAAAGAACAGCCGTGACAAAGAATAAAAAAGAAAATATTGGATGGTATGCAGGGTTTCAATTTGGAGCTGTTAGAAAGCGCCGGGATTTTGCGTTAAAAGCGGAATGGCAAATGGTACAAGCCCAAGCGATTCCTGATTTTGATATATCCGGGATTGAAAGAGGTAATGCTCAAGGTGGAACATTCTTTTTAACTCCGGGGAAACCACAATTTAATGGTAACGGTAACTACCAAGGTGCTGAAGTAAGCCTTTTATTGGCAATTTCCGATTATATAACGATTAAACCGAGAGTTCAACGAGCTGTTTCTGCTGATAAAAATATCGGTGATTCGGTTTCCTATACAGCTTTTAAAATAGATACTAGCTATACTTTCTAAGGATTAGCTATTGGCGAGCCTTTAGGGTCAGATAAAGCAATATAGCATTTGCTTTTTCTTAACCATGAGAGTAAGGAGGTTTTGGTCCTGCTTTTTTCAATAATTAATGAAACAAATCTTGTATCTTCAATTTCTTGTGAGTTTATTTCCTTTTTAAATATACAAATTGAACGCCCCCTATTGAGCGCATGTTGCCATTCATTCTGTATTTTATTAAAATCAGGATCTTGTTCGATAAAATATATTTTTGCTATCCCTAACATCTTTTTTATGAATCCCTTATGTTTAGAGGGGTGAGCAATCAAGAAAATCATTCGAGGGGAGGTTGTCATTAATGCCAGACATTTTATCCAATAAGGATAAGAACAAATAAATAGAGAATGGCATCTTTCGCTTTCTTCATATTTTTCCGATGTGTGAATGTGTAATAATACTCTAGAAAAGAAAGTTAAGAATAAACGTAAAAAACGTTCAAAAATAAAACAAGCCAAAACGATAGTCATTAAAAATGACAATAGCCCCATAACTTTAAATCCTTGTGCCGAGGTCATATTTAATTTATTACTAAACAAAGATAAAGTAGCTGAGGCAAGTAAAATCCCGGTAAAACTTAAAAAGCTAGAGGAGGCTATTATTCTGCCTCTATCATGCACCGGACTTACGTATTGGATGAATGTATCAACAGGAACAATAAAAAGTCCGCCAAATAATCCCATCAAGACTAAGAAAATAATTACCGGAATAATATGGACATCGAAAAACCCCAGGAATACAAAGCAAGTAGAGATTCCTAATGCTCCCCATATTATTAAGCCCAACTCGATACTTTTGCCGGATAAAGTACCTGCTAAAATAGATCCTAGTCCAATTCCAAATGCGGTGCATAGAAAAAGATAACCACCATAGAGATCAGATAATCCAAGGCTTTGAATGGCATATGGAATAATATTAAGCTGAGTATAGGCTCCAATATACCAAAAATAGGCACATCCGATAATGATCGTTAGTAACGCTTGTTTTTTTCTTGCAAGAAGTAATGATTTATAAACATCGTAGAGAAAAAATAGATGTATTTTGCTATCTGATTTTTTTGCTTGAGTGGGTTCTATTTTTAAGCTCGCAAAAAAGCCTAGTACGGCGATTAATTCGCAAAAAGAACCGGCAAATACATAATTTCGATGACGGATTTCAATAAGAAAGGACGCTAAAAAGGTACCAAAGATAATGGCTAAAAAAGTCATCAGACTCAAAAGACCGTTAGCACGAGATAATCTTCTTGGATGAACAAGTTCCGGGATGATGCCATATTTAGACGGACTAAAAATAGCGCTTTGTGCAGCAAGAAAAAATAAGGCAAGATAGACTCCCCAAGTGCTTCTAAAATAAATCATGGTAAGCCCGAATGACATAACGACGAGTTCCATGGCTTTCGTAAATACGATGATATTACGTTTACTATGACGATCCGCCAGTATACCGGAGGGCATTGAAAATAATAAAAATGGCAGGACAAAAACAGCGCCGGCAATAGCTAGAATAGTACTACTGGCAGCTGTGCCTTTTAAATCTATTAGCATATATACTATGACTAGTTTAAAAATATTATCATTTAAACCGCCTAAGAATTGAACGATATTTAGGTATGTAAATGATGTCAGTTTTGAAAATTTCATAAATTAAAAGCGCCTAAAGGATTTTGTTTGTTGTAAGATAAGATCTTCTACTTTAGTAGATAAGGAGGTTCTAATGTTATCTCAATTGAAATAGATAAAACTTTAAAAAAATGAAAAAAAGAAGCCTCTTTTTCAGGATGTTTATTTTCCGTAATTGTGATAGGTATAACAGGCCTACCCTCTATTTGGTGTGTATTGGTTATAAATGCCTGCCAAATACTATCTTCTATATGTTCCGGCTTTTTAGCATTTTGAAAAACACAGATAGTATACCCTTGATTTAAAACTTTTTTCAACTCTAAATGATAATTTTTTTTATGGTTTTCTTTTGACCCATAAGGCATTGGAAGAATATGAAAAAGTTTGTAGAGCATACACATTAATTGATTCGGAGAACGCTTTAAAAATCGAATGAAATAGATTTTAGGACATAATTGAATTAAGGTCAGGATATTCATAAATGAGTATTCGGAGCACAGTAAAAAAGCATTCCCTTTCTCAATATCTGTTTTCTCCCCTTTTATATTGATATCGAAGAAAACTCTAGATAAGAATACACCAATAAATCGTGTAAAATAATCGGGTAATAGGAAGCTAATAATTATAGAAACTAAAAATGTTAATCCTCCTATGATAAGGTAGCCTTCAGCTGCACTTAGTTTTAAAACATCACCCAATAATGCAATAGCTCCGGCTGCACATAGAACACCCGCAAATGCTAACAAGCTTGAGCCGGCAACTATCTCACCTCTATCTTTATCCGGGCTTACTATTTGAATATATGCATCTAGAGGTACGATGTATAATCCGCCATTTAAACCCAAAGAAAAGATAAAAAAGATAACTAACCACATGTTGGTATCAAAAAAGTACATGAGAATATAAGAGAAAGCCGTTCCAAATGCTCCAATTAAACAAAGGCCCAGTTCAACATTTTTTCCTGATAGCACAACAACTAACATAGAACCTACGCCTATACCCAAGGCGGCGATTAAAAAAACATATCCGGTTTGAACGTCAGTAATTCCTAATGATTGAATGCCAAAAGGGATCATGTTTAGTTGTGTATATGAAGCGGTAAACAAGAAATAAGAGGAGGCAAATATAGTAAGTAATAAGTGGGGTTGCTTACTTGCTAATTTTAGGCTTCTAATGATCTCAACAAAAAATAAAGGGTTAATTTGTTTCTTAGGATTTTGAACAGGTGTTTTTTCTATTTGCAAGCCCATGAAGACACTAATAATAGCTAATATGACGCACAAGACAGTCACTAGAACATAATTTCTTCCTGAAATTTGCGTGACGAAAGAGGCTAAAAAAGTTCCAAAAATAATAGCCAAATACGTGAAGAGCGTCATAATCCCATTTGCTTTGGATATTTTTTCAACTTTTACAATTTCGGGTAGGATAGCATATTTAACGGGATTAAAGACCGCTGCCTGTAAAGCCACGCAAAATAAGGCAAAATAAGCGGCATATTCATTCTGATAATGCATAGCTACCACACCAATGAGCATACCAACAACTTCAGCTATAAGAGTCCAGACTAATAAATTTCTTTTACAGTATTTGTCTGCAAGGTCACCGGCCGGCATGGAAAAGATTAAAAAAGGTAAAACAAAAAGAGCTCCTGATATCGCTAAGATTCTATTACTTGTGGCGGTTCCTAACAAATCAATTAAGGAGTAGGCTACCAGTAGACGAAAAATACTATCGTTTATAGTTACGAGAAATTGACTGACATTTAGGTAGGTAAAAGAGGAAAATTTCTTCCAAAAAGGGAAGGGCATGCTTTTTCCAAATAATAGTTATATAAAGCTCAAGTTATCAAGGTTTTTGATAAAATACAAATGTGTTATTATTTTCATAAATTAGGATAGTTTCATGATTGATAACCCACTGAAACCCACATTCATATTTAGCAATAAAATGGAGCAACTGTTTGAACAGCTTCGCGATAATCTTTTTGTGAATACATCGGCTTTTTCCAATCGGTTATTACTTGTTCCATTTCAAGGAACAAGATCTTGGGTCTTTCTTCAGCTAGCTAAAGATCCTAAGATACAAATTGCTATGGGTTTGAAAACGCTATATTTAAAGGAAGGGATCAATCAATTACTAACTTTTTTAGATGACAAGAAAGAAGATCTGTTAATCCCCAATCAAATTGAGCTAGCCTTAGTTTTAGAGCTTGAAATCATTGAAATCATCACATCTTTTCATCTTTTCAACGAAGATTTACAACAACTATTTTTACCACTTTTAAATTATCTAAAAATCCGGTTATCTCATTCTATTCAGTTATCTGCCCATTCTCGAAGACGCTTAGAGTCACTAAGCGAACATTTAGCAAGCTTATTTTTAGATTATATGCAGTATGCTTCAAAGATGCTTGATTGCTGGGAAAAAGAAAAATCAAAGTATTGGCAACAAGAAATCTGGAAAAGAATATTTACAGAAAAAAAAGTTTTTTCACCCATAAACCGAGAAATACAAAATTTCGAACCACAAAAATCCACTATGGGTGATATGCAAATACATCTTTTTGCATTTAGCTTCATTTCAAAATTGCATTTCGATTTTTTTATTCAAATTTCTAAAGTAATACCGGTATTTATTTATACCGTCTCTCCTTGTCAAATGTTTTGGACAGATAGCAAAACATTTTATGAACAGAATCAATTAAAGAGATTTTGGCAAAAAAAGGGGGCAGCTATAAAAGAACTGGAACAATTAGACAATTATTTACGAGATAATAATCCACTATTGGCAAATTTTTCAAAGGTGGGAAGAGAAGGCTTAAAGTATTTAGAAGATGAAGAGGCTTATATTAAAGAAAATTATCAAGCCTCAGGCAATACGTTAGCCCAAGGGTCAGATCAGCCATTTTTAAAAGAGTCTAAACAAGAAGAGACGCATACAAAAAAAACAACTCTTCTAAATACTATTCAAGATGATATTCTATTCATGAGGCGTCCTAATCCACAACATTCACATCTTTTATTGGATGAGGATGATTCTTTTCAAATTCATATCACTTGCAGCAAGCGAAGAGAAGTAGAGATTATGTATCATAATCTCTTAAGAATCATTGAAGATAGTCAAAAATCGGGTGAGTCCATCCAGCCTAGTGATATTATGGTAATGGCTCCGAATATCAATGAATATAGTCATCATATTCGTGCAATTTTTAGTCATTCGGATAGTGTATTAGATTACTATCTAAGTGATGTTGATCTTCAAACATATAGTCCGGTCATTCAGCATTTTTTTCATTTCTTAAATCTTTCAAAAAGCCGTTTAAAAAAGAGTGAACTATTCTATCTTTTTGAAAATCCTGATTTTATGAGACGTCATATATTAACTAAAGAGGAAGTTATCTTATGGCGTGAATGGATAGATAAATCGGGCATCTATTGGGGTGAGCATGCTGAACATAAAGAAGCTTTACTTAATGAAAGTTATGAAAAAGCTGCTTTATTGGAAAAAACCGATATTGGTACCTGGCAAGGTGGATTTAATCAACTAATCATGGCCCTATCTTGTTTTGTGGATGACAGTATTACTATAGAGAATATGGCTTGTTTTGATTATCCGCTGGAAGGAATAGAGCTAACATATGCCCAAAGTATTGGGAAACTTATCTATTTATTTCGTTCAATGAGGAAAGATCTTGCCCCTTTAAGCGATGGAACTCAATTAAGCTTAAAAGAATGGTCTCAATACCTTACCTCTCTTTTTGAAAGCTATTTTTCTATTGATTTGATGGATCATAGAAAAACCAATGATTTAAAGGTTCTAATAGACAAAATCAACTTGCTCAATACCTTAGAATTGAAAGAGAAAGTATTCCCTTTTAGCAGCATTGAACGTCATTTAAATGCACTATTATCTCAAGAGACTATAAATTTAAGAGAAGGAGGATTACAAAATGTTCATTTTTGCTCCTTAAAACCATCTCGTGCTCTACCGGCAAAGGTCATCTATTTAATGGGTATGGATGAAGCCTCATATCCCAGGAAACTCAAGCAACAATCTTTCAACCATATGCAATTTACAACAGTCGACTACCAACCCTCATCGGTAGATAATGATCGGTATCTTTATTTGGAATTGATTTTGTCAGCCAGAAAATTTTTTATGATTTCTTATCAAGGCTTGTCATTAATAGATCAAAAAAAACAATCTGCCTCCCTATGTATAACTGAAACATTAAGCTATATAAATCGTTTTTATTCATTTAAGAATAGAAAGCCAACAGAGGTTTTTATTAAAGAACACCCTCTGATCCCTTTTCACCATAAATATTTTGATCCTAAAAAAAAGGATTTTTGGGAGTCGTCAACAAGTCATTTTCATTTGGCCAAGGCATACTATAAAAAAGATAAAATGGATCATCCTTTTTTTATTTCTGACTATTTAGACCCTGAAAAGCAAATATCCTTGCCGACATATCCTGAAGGGAATGTGGTAATCGATTTAAAAGATTTATATACCTTATCAAGTAATCCCTTAAAATTTTATTTTAATAAAACATTAGGCATGTATTTAAGAGGTGACTCCGAGGCTTCAGAGGATGAATCTTTTACGCTAACTCATATCGATAAGTCAATTATGAGCAAAATGGCTTTAAGGGTTGGGGTAGAAAAAAGCAATCAAATACATGATATGCGAGGACAAATACCCCTAGGGCTTTTTAAGCATTTAGCTCATGAACAAATAGAACAAAATGTTTTGGACATTGAGATGAGTTTAGAAAGTTTTGAGATCAATACAGGTGAAATATTTACTATTGAGTTAGCAGAAGATGTTCATCAGATCAAACAATTTGCCGATGATTATTGGCTGGTCCCTGCACTAACATTTGATTTAGGAAATAAATTAACTGTTACTCTGAAAGGACATTTAAAGGATGTGACATTAAAGGGATTGGTTCTTTTCAAAAAGCAATCCATCCAAGATATTGTTAAATGTTGGCCTATTTTGTTGGCCTATTGTTTTCTATCAAATACAACGGCTTTTCCGGGTAAAAATGAAATCCTATTCACCAGAGATTTAAAAAAATTAGCCTTTAATGGGAAGGAACTTTTCTCTTCTTTAAAAGAATATATTCAGTACTATTTTCTGGCTTTAGAAAATCCTCTTCCATTTTTACCTTCTTGGGTTCAATCTTTCTATCATTTAGATATTGCTTCGATAGAAAAAGACATACGTTCTATATCCGATGATACAAAACGAAATTTTTATAATCAGTATGCCAAATGGATTTTTAAAGGAAGCGATTTCACGTTTAGCAAAAATTTGCTCTACGAATATTCCGCTTTAGCGAAGAAACTGTTTTTCCCATTAGATCATTTATTTAAGTAAGATAAAAAGGATTTACCATTTTGGAGCTTGATGTAAAAAATAGAAACTTTTCCCTTTTCAAAGGATGTTTTGTAGAAGCTAGTGCCGGCACCGGAAAAACATATTCTATCGAGCATATTGTTCTTAGGCTATTAATTGAGGGCTCAGAACCTTTAAAAATAGATCAAATTTTAGTCGTTACATTTACTCGTGAAGCTACACGAGAATTAACAGCGAGGATTCGTTCACTAATAGAAAAGACGATTCAATCATTACAATCCTTAGATCAATTACATGATTTGCCGGATTTTTTATTAGCGGTTGTAGAAAAAAATGAAAGGCATTTTGCCATTAAGTATTTGCAAAATGCATTGTTTTCATTTGATGAAGCAAATATATTTACCATTCATAGTTTTTGTTATCGTATGCTTCAAGATAATCTTTTAGAAGCAGATTTAGGTGTTAATGTACCCGATCAAGAAGAAATTCCATCCACACTATTTCTTTTGCCAATTATTAAAGATTTTATGCGTATCGGTTTGGACACTACAAAATTTAGTCTTGCACAATTAGCGATAGTATTAAAAAACAATGGTTCAGATATTGAAAAATTATCTTATCGAATAGCTAAGTACTTATTAAAAGAGACTGAAATACACCCTCTATCTAGTTTTCAAGCTTTGAAGAATCGGTTCTTGCATACAATAGAACAATTGAAAAAAAAATACAGCTTTACAGCTGAAAAGATAAAAGAAGATTTTAATGTAATAGCCCCCTTATATAAAGGGATGCATAATAAAAAAAAAGAGATACATTCAAAATATATAAATGAGCTGAAGGCTATTGCTGCATTTTTTACTGAAAAAATATTGGATGACAATATTTTTGAATCCTTACTTAAACAGTATCAATACAATGCTATTAAGAAAGGTCTTTTTTATCATTTAGAAAATGAAAATCTCACGCAGAAAGCTTTAAAAAATGAGTTTGAGCGGACTCTTAAACTATATTATCCCCAATTCTGGTCAGTTATTCGTGCTGAATTATTACCCATTATCGAAGAGGCTGTTAATCCGGATTATATCATATTAAGGATGACAAGTGAGTGTAGAAATATGTTTCAGACATATTTTAATCAATGGGATCGGATGACAGCAGATGGTATTTTAAAAAGATTTCTAAAAGCTCTTCAATCTAAAAAAGTCACCCTGAAGGTAAATAAGAAGTATCAAGCAGCTATTGTGGATGAATTTCAGGATACCGATGCATTACAATGGAAGATCTTATCTCGCTTATTTGCAGAAGAAAGTAAAATATTTTATCTTGTAGGCGATCCTAAGCAAGCGATTTATGCTTTTCGTGATGCTGATATTTATACTTATTTAAGAGCTCAAAATGAATTAAAGACTCAAGAAAGTCTATCATTAGATACCAATTACCGTGCTCATAAATATCTGGTAGAGGCTTTAAATGAACTTTTTTCATCTAAAAAATGCCCCTTTTTGATGTCGCTCCCAAAACTAAAATCAGCGCTTGAAGTTCGCAAGGTAAAATTTAGCGATAAAATAGTAAAAAAAGATTTTTCTGATTCAAGAGGAAGCATTCATTTTATGATAGCTGAGGGTTCCTATATTCATAAAAGAAAATGGCCAACAGAAGAGGTGGAAAAAGATCGATACCTTTCTTTTATTACGCGAGAAATTCAACGTCTGCATTTTGAAAATGACGTCCCTTTAGATGCTTTTGCAATTTTAATTAGAGATCATAATCAAAGGAAAAGAGTTTCTAATTATCTAAACTCATATGGGATCAAATGTAAAACACAGCGAGGTGGTAATTTAGCCCGGCTACCTATTATCGAGGCGATGCAAACTATTCTGAGAGCTGTTTTGCATCCACAAGACACAAACATATTAAAGCAAGCTTTAGGTGGAATGATTTTGGGTTTTAGTCACCAAGATATTTGCCGGCTAAATGAAAAAACATTATCAAAATTAATCACTCAAAATGTTTTTTTAAACAAATGCTTGCACACACATGATTTTGCTGCTTTTTTTGAAAAATTCATGAAAACAACATACCTTAATCATTTGCCTGTAGCAGAAAATATTTTAGAAAGAAAAAATGGCTTGGACTTCTATCTACAATTACAACAACTATCATCCCTACTAATTGAAATTGAAGCAGAAAAGCATTTAGTCTCTGATAAATTGGTAGACTATTTGGGTGATCTATCGGCTATTGCAGAGGAAGAAGACCCGAGGCTAACTCTTTGGACGAATCATGATGAAGAAGCAGTGAATATTCTTACTCTTCATGTAAGTAAAGGGCTTGAATTTGAATTTGTTTTTGGATTAGGACTTACCGTTAGAAATACATTTGAAGAAGGAATAATTAGTGTAGATAAAAACGGAAGCAAAGAACTTATTCCGATTGGGATTGATAAGAGTAAACATCTTTTACATTGTCAAGAAATGGATGCAGAGAAAGCTCGGTTATTTTACGTTGCCTTAACTCGAGCCAAACAGCGCCTGTACTTACCTATTATGTTAGATAAGAATCAAAAAAAAATAGACTTTGGCGTAGCATCTGCTATGGAGCTATATTTAGCTCAAAGATGTGTGCCTTATAAAGATTATGAAACTTTATATCAGACGATACAAAGTATTTCAGAAGAGTCGTTGAAAGTTTTTTTTAAAGATATAGAGGTTTCTGATATTACTCATACGTATTTAAATGATGAAATACAGATTACAAATAATAGATTACATCAAGATGTTAGCCTTACTTTAAAACCCCCTTATAAATATGTTATAGATCCTATTTTTATGCATTCATTTACTTCTATATCACAAATAAATAAAATACATTCAAGACAATTAGACACCCCTCCTCATGATTTTTTAGTTGAAGAAAAAAATATTCATAACCTGCCTGTGGGAAGCATAACGGGTATTTTATTACACCGCATATTAGAAGAGTTAGATTTTAAAATTATACAAACACTGCAGACAAAGGAAGAGTATTTTGATTTAGTAGATCCTTACACCCAATATACAAGTTATCTAGAATGGACGAAAGTGATATCGGAAATAGTATATGATACTTTTCATACACCCCTAAAAAGCCGGTATCATTCTTTTGCTTTAAAGGATGTAAATCCTTTTTACATGTATAAAGAATTAGAATTTCTATACCCATATACAAATGAAATTCATTTGGATGAAATAGAACTACATAATGGTTTTTTACATGGGTATATCGATCTCATACTAGCTTATAAGGGCTATTATTATATTATTGATTACAAAACAAACTGGCTTGGTTCTTCTATTGACTCATATAATAGGGATTCCTTAAGCAAATCCATGCAGCAAAATGATTATGAATTACAAGCTGCTATTTATAAAAAAGCTTTAAAAAATTATCTGGCTTTAATAGATAAAAGACCATTTGAGCAATGTTTTGGAGGGGTTTTTTATCTTTTTTTAAGAGGCTTAAATTCGAATAATGAATGTGGAATATATTATGACAATTAAACAAGAAAACCCACCTTTTTAAGGGTGGGATGAAAGTGTCTATTTGTTTTTTTGATGCTGTATATACTTTCTGATTGTATATTCATTTAATTTTCCAACACTATCAACATAATAAGACCGT
>CBDBKM010000007.1:0-97238 GCA_965206695.1 Chlamydiales bacterium
GATCTAGAGAGGCTAAAAAGCGATCAATTCTTTTTACATCTGCTTTTGCACTTAATTTCATAGCTATCTTCTTAGCCATTTCTGCTTGTACAAAAGATTGTGAATACAACCCTTCGTTTTTTAATACTTGGGCTTTTAAATATAGTAGATGCATATAGGTTTTTCTATCAATATTTTCTTCTTTAATATGATCGATTAATTTTCTGGCTTCAATAAGATTATCAGTAATTAAATAGGCTTTTCCAAGTCGAATTTGTGTTCTTTGCTTATAGTCTCCGGCTATTAGATTTGAAAAAAGCTTAATAGCTTCTTGGTAGTAATGAATGGCTTTATTCTTATTACCCAAAGGATCATCTAATTCTAATGCAGCGGCATTATATAATATTTTTGCTTTAAGATTGGAATTATTGGGGCAAGACTTTGCTAGGGTTGAGAGGGCGCTATTGATGAGTTCTCGCGACTTTATTAAAATCTGTTGATCATTTGTGTCTAACCCGAGATCTCTTAAAGCAGCGGAGAGTTTATAAAGGGCCTTAATCTTTAATTCGGGCTCATCCATTCCTTCAACGAGTTCTTGAAGGTGATGGGCATAAAGTGACGCATCTTCAAAGTTACCTAAACGGTAACAAGTAGATACTAATTGATCAGCTACTTCTATAGCTTTTTTGGGGATAGATAATAGTATGCAGGCAGCATAGGCATCTCGCCCTAAGCCGGCAATACATTCCCACTGTTCCTCATTGATAAGCGCATCAATTTCGTAAAAATATTGATCAATAATTTGTTGTTGCTCGATATCTTTTGAGTAACTTACTAAAGCCGGATAATTATTTTTTTTTGTATTTGGATCATAAATACTTTTAATGATCAATGGAGAAATATGATTGTTGTCACTGAAGATAAGTTGATTAGATACTAAAAAAATAAACAGAAAAAAAATAACATGTGTAAACATAATAAATCCCTCTTTAAAATTAAAAAAAATTTGCTGTAGAAGCATACATAAGAAAATCTATTTTTCAAGAATTTTTTAAGAAGGATTAAAAAAATCGCTTTTTAAGCAGCTACACCAATTGGTCCCACTACTCCAATTTTTCCGGATATGACCATCCTAATTTTTTTAGACGTGCTTTCATTGAAGGATGAGATTCGATATTTATGACAATTAAGCGAGAAAACCCTTTATCTTTAGCATGGGGATGAAAGCGTCTATTTGTTTTTTTGATTTTGGGTATACTTCCTAATTGTATATTCATTTAGTTTTCCCACACTACCTTGGCTTTCTCATTTAATAACTCTCTTAGTCTGTTCTCAATATTTCCCTTGAGAATTTCTCTTCTATACTTAAATACACCAAAATAACAGGATAACTAAGATTAAAACTAGCTGTCTTTGAAGTTTTCCATCTTTCCATGTGGACAATATATACTGCCCGCAGCTGAATCAGAGAATTCACCTTGAAGGATAATGAATAGGATTAATAATAATTTTTTGAAAATTATCGTTAATTCTTTGACCTAATTGCTTTTTCATTTTTGGAATTTCTTCAAAACAGAACGTTCGGATAGCGTCACTGAAATCAATCAATTTCTCGTAGCACTTATTGTAAGTTTTTTTCTCCCTCATCACCTTCCGGAACCTCTCTATTGGATTCAAATTGGGTGAATATGGAGGCAAGTAATGGATTGTCATCTTTGATGTAATAAGAAATTCATTAATCTTTTCGTTTTTATTGAATCGGCCATTATCATAAATAATCTGAATGGATTTAGCATCGGATGACTTTTCCAAATCTTTTAGAACATTTATTACATTATCGGCATTTATCGTATCATATTTTTGTGCAAAGACTTCCGTCTTAGCAAGCGATAAAGCTCCTACAAAATGCATTCTAAATTGTTTGTTCGTAGTCGGGAGCGTTTGTATCTCTCCCTTCTTTATCCGGCCGGATATGGCTTGAGACCGGAATTCAGGATGCACAGCATCCAAAAAATACATTTTCCCGCCTTCTCCTAATGCAGCTTTCAAGCTCATGTATGACTCTATAAAATCTTGTTGCCTTTGTGGATCTAACTTTCCCGGAACTGTCAATGGCTCTTTGTAGGTAAACGCATGATCTTTGAGCCAAGAGGTTATTCCGGATACTGAATAGATGATGTTATATCGTTCTTTGATGTATTTACAGATTTGTTTTGCATGAAAATAGGTGAATATTTGAAGTTGTTTCAACAACTCTTGTGTCCGTATTTTATTTAGCTTACCGGCGCTTCCGCCTTTAGGGGCGTGATTCGTTTTTGTCAACTCTTCGTATTCCGTTAAATATCGATATACGGTTGCTATAGCTATTCGATGAGCTTGAGCGATTGATTCGGGAGGCATTCCTTCGCTTCTTGCTAAAATCACACATAAACGTAATCATTCATGTATATTACGAGTGTTTCTTGCGCGATTCTCAAGGTTAGATTTTTCTTTTGGTGAAAGGTGTATTTATGATGTAGATCAAAATTTAAAGAAGTAAGGTTACTCAATCACTAATTAATTTTTCAATAAAATTTCTCTGATTCAGCTGTAAGCAGTATATACTTATTTACATTGGAAGCCGGACAGGATGGAGTTTCGGCACTTGAAAAGGATCATTTACCGGCTGATCCTCCCTTGGTATCATGCCGAGTTTTTTCTTCTGATTGAAATTCCATCAAATATTCATAAACACTCGATCGGGTTAAGTGCAGAACATGAGCAATGAAGTCAGACTCCGGACCGTCATCTCGTGCAAGAAGCACACACAAATGATATACGTTCATTTATATCACGGGTCTTTTTTACCTGAGATTCAAAAGTGCTTTTTTGATTTGGAGTTAATTGGTTCATACAAAATTAATATCATATTTATACTTTTTTGTGTGCCTTTCAGTAGCGAAGAATATATACTGAAGGGCACTTGGTCATTTAAGCCTTTGGAGATCGTGTTAGGCTAACACTTATTAGCAAGGGTCATTGAATGAGAAATCCCTCCCCTTTAGATTTGGGAGCTGTCAAGATTTGATGATGATAGAACCTTTGAAGGAACAGAGAAAGTTTTTAGGGCAGATAATAGAGGACGATATGTTACAACCAAAAAGCTCTTCTAATAGAGGTCGAGATTTCGTAGACATGTCAAAAGATGTTAATCAAGGGAATTTTTCATCAGAAGATAGGTTATGATGATGCAAAAAAAAGTCCAAAAAATTCAAAGAATTTTGAATCAGCTCTATCCATATCCTAAAATCCCTTTAAACCATAAGAATATCTATACTTTTCTCATCGCTGTTTTGCTGTCAGCTCAATGCACGGATAAAAAAGTAAATCTTATCACCCCGCTCTTATTTAAAAAGGCACAAACACCGGAGCAAATGATTAAGCTTTCTGTAAAGAACATTTTTGAAATTATACGACCATGCGGATTGGGCCCGACTAAGGCTAAAGCGATTTTAAATTTATCTCATCAATTAATAGATGATTATAATGGAGAAGTGCCCAAGAATTTTGAAGGTTTAGAATCTCTTCCCGGGGTGGGGCATAAGACAGCTTCTGTTATGATGTGCCAGGTTTTTAATAAACTTGCTTTTCCGGTCGATACGCATATTCATCGTTGTGCTAAACGTTGGGGGTTAAGCACAGGAAAAAATGTGAAAAAAACGGAAGAAGACTTGAAGGAACTTTTTCCTAAAAAAAGTTGGCAGAAGCTTCATTTGCAAATCATCTATTTTGCTAGAGAATATTGCCCTGCTAGACAACATCATGTAAAGGATTGCCCTATTTGTTCTTGGATACAATCCTGATCAGAAGAAATTAGTGAGTTTTCCCACACTATCAGCAAACTATGATCTTGTCCATAATACAATCGAGATTTTAAAGTTGAGAATTCTTGTCTTAACAAGCGACTACCGGAGTCTTTAAGTTGACCAATTGCAAACTGTGGAGATTGATTGGCTTTCTTATTTAATAACTCCCTTAGTCTTTTCTCAATATCTCCCTCGAGAACTTTTTTTCTATACTTAGTACACCAAATAACAGGATAACTAAGATTAAAACGAGCTGTCTTTGAAGTTTTCCATCTTTCCGTGTAGACGATATCTATACCCCTTATGAATCAAAGTGCCGATTCTAAGACTTGAAAATGATCATTGATTCGTTTCCTCATTGATTGAGCAATAGAGGGCCAAGTATTTTCAAAAAATCCGGTAATCGATCTCCGAAATTCTTTAGCAGAATTAAAAAACCGATTATTGCGACAATATTCATTCATCACTTTCCATAATCGTTCAATGGGATTGAGGTTAGGACTGTAAGAAGGTAAATAATAGAGAATAATACCTTGTTTTTCTGCTTCTTGTTTGGTCTGAATACTTGTATTATAAGGGCCTTGATCTAAAATAAGATGGATATTTGGAGCTGAGGGGTATTTTGACCGTAGCAAAGCAAAATGCTTTGCCATGGTACCGCTATTTAATGTTTCATAAGCATCTATTGTTACCTTCATACTGTTTAAATTGATAGACCCCATAAGATTCATTCGAGTACGAGAAGCTGTTGTTGCAATCAATTTATCTGTTCCCGGTCGAATCCAACCATAAGAAATTTTAGTTGCCATAGTTGGATGTACACCATCAGCAAATTCAACAGGCTCATTTTTAGGCAGAGATGCCATAAGCTTGGTGTAAAATTGCATCCAAGCTTTTTGTTGATCAGAATTTGCCTTAGCCGGTGTACCTTTAGGCTTTTTATAGGAAAAACCATGTGAGTGTAGCCAAGAAGTCATCCCTGAAATCGTATAAACAATGCCATATTTCGCGAGAACATAAGAACAGATATCTTCTACTTTGACATAGGTATGAGTTGTTAAATGTTTAATGAATTCTTCTGACTGTGGCGCAAGAAGTTTACTGACTGAACCACCGCTTTCTACATGCAATTGCTGTTTATTTTGATATTCTTTAATGTGACGAGACACTGTTTCATCGTCTAAAAGCACAGCTTCAGCAATACGAGTATTACTCCAACTTTTATTCGACAATAGAACAGCCTTGATACGATCTCGTATACGACCATTCTTTTCTCGTTTATGTTGCTGTCTGAGATGCTTTTCTTCTGATAGTGTTAAAAATGAATTCATACAAAATAATTTACACTATACGAATACAAAATATCCGGAGGTTTATTCGTGATGAGTATATATATCAATAATATCATACAATGTAGGAGTAGATTTGTTGCGTAATAATGAGTATATAGTGAAGAGCAGTCGGTCATTTAAGCCTTTGGATATCGTGTTAGACTAACACTTATTAGCAATGGTGTTGAATGAGGAATCCGTTCTCCTTAGGGTTAGAGGTTGTCAAATCATAGTTTTTTGATTAGTGTATTTAAGAGCTTCTGTAATGAGTTGAGATAAATTAAAATTCTCTTCTATATGTTCTAATGCCTTTCGAATAGCATTTTTAGCCATGTTTTGATTGTATCCCAAATTAATCAATGCATTCATAGCATCATAGAGGTTTTGATCTTTTACATTTAAAATTTGAGAAATCTGAGATGAGCCTTTTTTAGATGCGAAGGTTTTATGGATTTTGTCTCGCATTTCAATAACGAGCCTTTCTGCTGTTTTTTTCCCAATCCCGGGGACTTTACAGATTAAGGGAATGTTATTGTTTTGGATGGCTTGTTCTAAGTCTTCGAAAGACAATGTTCCGATGATGAAAAGAGCTGTTTTAGGACCAATACCGGATACTGAAATAAGGAGTTCGAAGAGGTCTCTTTCTTCTTTTTCTAAAAAACCATAGAGGGTTTGAGATAGTTCACGGATAACATACGAGGTATGTATAAAGGCTTTTTCATTAACAGGGGGGAAGCTTGTTCCGGTATAAGGCGGTACATATAATCTATAACCAATACCATTAATATCAATGACGATACTTTCATTATTTATTTCAACAATTTTACCATTTAAATGTGCAAACATAGCCAATACCAAATGTTTTTGAGATATTTGCGCATTATCCTTTGAAAAAAAAAAATTGTAAAGAAAAGTTACTTCTTTAATTCAATACTTATTCTCTTATTAGTTGTTGCATTTGATTGGAGTGAATATGACAAACAGCAATCGCTAAAGCATCAGCAGCATCTTCCGGTGGAGTTTCGGAGAGTTTAAATAACAAACGGATCATTCCCTGCACTTGCGCTTTACTTGCATGCCCATTCCCTGCAACGGCTAATTTTGTTTTAGTAGGGCTGTATTCAAATACCGGAATATCTCTTTGAGCAGCAGCTAAAATAGCCATCCCTCTTGCCATTCCTAATTTAATAGCGCTTTGTACATTCTTATGGACGTATTGAGTTTCTACCGCAAGGGCTTGGGGTTTATATTTATTCAATAAATGATCTATTCCTAAATAGATCATTTGATATCTTTTTGGGAGCGGATGTTTTAAAGGGGGAGAGATACAACCATAGTCAATAGGTAGATGGTGATGATCACCGGAATGTACGATAGCATATCCGGTAATTCGAGTGCCCGGATCGATTCCAATAATGATAGATGACATAAGATAATCAGTTAAGCTAGTTCATAAATAGGTCAGAATTTTTTGTGGAAGAGATAGCATGTAAACGTTCAAAAAAATCCAACTGGGCTTCCGTATCATTAGTAGTATTAGAAAAATAGGATTTACGAGAAGGTGGTGATTTTTTTAAGGGTGTCTTTTCTATTTTAGAAGCTATTTCAGGGAAATCAGAGAGAGAAATTTTCTTGCCTAACATTTTTTTAATTTGAGAAAGAAATAAACATAATTCCCGGTATTCTTCTTCTAGACAATTAAATTTTTGTTCAAGTGTGACCATACAAGAAATGTTTTTTTGCAATTGTTCCTGAACATTGAAAAATCTAACTTGCCATTCCTTACCTTGATTTAAGGCTGGCCGGGTCTTTTCTTGAGCCAAAGCTCTTAATTCTTGTTTATGATTTGATTGCAATTCAAGGTTATGAACCAATGTATGGATTTCTGCTTGAAGATGTTGAACTTCTTCTTTTTTTACGACTTTGTCTGCATGCATTTGTTTGAATTGTTCTTCTATATGATTCGCTTCTTTGATTTTTTTTGCTATGTATTCTTCAGCTCTTTTTAATTGTCGATCATGTTCATCTAATCCTTTTTTGAGTTCATGAATTTCTTCTAAGAGTTGAGTGTTCTTCTCTATTTGAGTATTTAATTCCTCTGAAACGTTTGCTTTTCCTTCTAATATGGTTTTTAAAGAATCGATTGTATTTTCATGTATTTGACTGATAGCTTCAATTTTTTGTTTATCTTCTACTAAAGATTGATTTTTTGATTCTAATTGGATGATTTTTTTCTCTAATTCTTTTCCCTTTACTTTTTGTTCGTTGAAGTCTTTTCTAATTGAGAATACCTCACCTTCTTTAAAAAATGATATATCATGTGAAACACAAGTCAGTGTTTCGAAAAGCTTTTTAAGCTGCTGATCAATCGACTCTCGTTCTTGAAGCTTGTATCTTTTGTCTTGTAACTTTTGTAAAAGCTCTTTTATTGATGCTTGTTGATCTAAGCATTTGTTTTCGAGATCGTTAGTTTTTTTTTCGCCTGATTGGGGCTTCCATAACTTGCTTATTTCAAAAAGTTTTCCTTGCTTGGTTTCTTTTTTTTTAAGCATCTCTTTTTACCCTTATATTTAGAATTAAAAGCATTTATTTTAAAAATGCTTAGACTAAATGTTTTCTTTGAGAAGATCAATATTTATTTTTAAAATAATCCATTTTCTTGATATTCATTAACAATCTACTTTTATTTTAAAAATAATTATATGTATTTGTATAACTAATAAAATTGAATATCCACTAATTATGCGATATCTTTATTCTATTTTTATATTTAAAAGGCATAATTTGAAAAACAAAGCTTTTTTAATTAATTTATTAAAATCCTAAAAAGAGGCCGGTAGTTATTTTGATTTACGTTTCGAATCGATATGCTTCAGCCATATTAATAGTTGTATAATGCCTGAAATAACCGGTTTTCAACAATTTAATAAAAATATAAGAAAGTCTTTAAAATCTGCAAACCGAGAACTTTCCAATATCGAAATTGTACAAGAACCGGATCATCATGATAAACTTTAATACGAGAGTAAACATGCCGGATGGTGTTCATTGCGCCTTTCAGATATGGAATGGTTGGGCGAATACTTCTATTGAGGCACAGAGAGGAGAATTACAGAATACGAAAGTTCAGGTCATAAAAGGGAATGTATACGTTCCAAAATGCTTTTTAGAGATATTGACTGTAATTCCTGATGGTTATATTCCTATAACTGACAAGATCCCGGAGGGTTATGAACAACCCGGAGAACATTATCACCCGTGTGATGGGACGACAGTTTTTGTTAAGGGAGGTTTGCTGTTTGTTTTGGAGACTGATATAGACAAATTCGGTCTACCCATTTCTAAACAATTAAGCGTTTCTAAAGGTTCCGCTGCTTTTAAAACTTTGATGTATCAAACACCTAATTGTGATGGGATACCGGGAAATAAAATTTTTTTGCCTTCTTCGGTAAGAAAGCCGCCGCCCGGATCAAATCGTTATCCAACGCAACAGGCTGCTCATACAGAATTTTATCAATCATTTTTTGGAAGTGATACTGTTAGAAGTGGTACTGAGTATGAAAGTGCTCTTCACTTTTCACGCACTCACTCCTCTGTCAATGCCGGTCCTTATATAGCTGCTCATTTACAAATTACTCTATTACCGACAAAAGCTCCAACAGGCATCAGTGTTGAAGTACTTGCTAGCATACAACCTGAAGTCGTTGGTATACAAGGTATTCCAAATAGCACCGGAAGTAGTTGTTTTATGGATAGTATCTTACAAGCTTTGGTTCATACTCCCGGTGTCATGAATTTTTTAAAAGATAAGAGTAATTTAGATTTTCCTGACCGTTATCCTCCGAATTCGGGTGTAGCGATAAACCTAGCTGCGAATAGGGCAAAAGGGGAAAGACTTGTTGATTTATTAGTAGAGTTTCATAAAAAATATACTGAAGGCTCGTTACATACCGCTGTTGCTTTCCGGGCTCGCCGGCCTTATATGTCATGGTTAAGAGCTGAGTTTCATCAGTTAGGCATAGTAGATCAAGCTTCGGGCCTACATGAAGACTCTCAATCCTTTAAAACAAGGTTATTTTCTTTTTATGATACCGGCAAATCTCCATGGGCTACAAGTGTCCAAACAACGAAAATAGTAAATTTGGACAAAATGAAAGCAAGTGCCGAGGAGAAAGGCATACCTCTGATGCAAGAAAATCCGTCTTTGGTTATAAATCAGAAAAATGGAACAGGGAAGAGAGTTATTTCAGCTGAGGAACAGGTGTCTGCATCGTTGCCAATAAGGGCAAGAGATGAAAAAGGGGCAATAGATTTATCCTCTTTATGGGCTTCTTCGTATGAAAAGTTTGGTAAACATGGTGATGATGAGGATCTTGTAATTCATGTACAAGTAGAGGAATCTCAAGGGACACAGAAGTATATAACATTTAGGGCTCCTCTTTTACAGACAGGCACGCAACTAACATTATCTGCTCCATCGCGTTTAGAAAAGAGAGGATTAGGTCAACTGATATTCCTAGAACCTAAACGATTCACTAATGCGTTAAAAAAAGATAATGCACCATTCAAAATGAAAAGCCTTAATGATTGTCCATTAGGTAGATTGGGGCCTAAAATAGATATCGTTGCTTTTAGTGTACACCGTGGCTGTTTAAGAGGAGGGCATTACATCTCTTTTGTCAAAAACCTAGATAAAACAAGTCCGGGTTATGGTTACTGGTATGAATGTGATGATAGCAATGTATCTGTAGTGAGTGATGAATATGCAATAGCTAGATTTAATGGTTCTGTAGCCGGTGCTGAGGCTTACGGAAGTGCTTATGATATTTTTGGTTTGGAAGTCGGAGGACCGATTGTACTCGATCTTGATGACCACAAGAGTGTCAGTGGCCACGATGAAAAAAGACATACTAACCAAAAAACCTAAGCGAGTTACTTCAGGTAGCTTTTATAGTTTTTTTATAAGAAATTCTTTTATTTACGCTTATTAAAAAGAAGCATTCATCTCTTTTTGTCTTAAATAAGGGTGATATTCTCTTCTTCAAAAACCTCAATTAGATTAAAATCTTAAAATAGTGTCTGAAATAATTTTTAATTGAGATTGATGGTTACTTTTAAAGAAAATCAACCAAAAAATATTATTGTTAGAATGCCTAATTGGATAGGGGATTTGGTAATGGCGACACCTATCCTTACCGATTTAAGACAGCGTTGGCCGGATGCTCAAATTACGGCAATGTGCCGGCATAATGTAGCCCCATTATTAGAAGTAGATAAGGATATAAATGAGCTTTTCCGGTTTAAAAAGCCAAGTGGATTTTTAAGAAGAGAGCAAGGGCGTGATATTATTCGGAAGTTACGTTATGGACATTATGATTTAGGGCTTTTGTTGACGCATTCATTTTCTTCTGCTTGGTGGTTTTTTAGAGGAGGAGTCAATAATCGTATTGGTTATCAAGGTCATTATCGACGCTTTTTATTGAATGATTTTTTAAACAATCCAAAAAAACGCACCAATACTCATCTAGTTGATACCTATAAAGAATTATTGACAATGGTTGGTATTCAAACTAGTAAGTCTTTACCCAGATTATATGTAACGGATAAGGAAAAGGCTCAAGCTAAACAATTACTAAACCGTTTTGGAATTAGGAATGAACATGTTGTAGTTGGTATTAACCCGAGCGCAGCCTATGGCCCGGCTAAATGTTGGTTACCGGAAAGATTTCGTCAAGTAACTGAAATGCTGGTGCGTGACCCGAATGTGTATGTGGTTTTTTTCGGGAACACGGACGGATTTTCTTTTATTGAAGAGATAAGTCAAAATCTTTACAAAAGAGTTATCAATCTAGCAGGGCAAACAACGTTAAGGGAATTTACCGCAATCATTAGTGTTTGTGATGTTTTTTTAAGTAATGATAGTGGCCCTATGCATATCGCTGCTGCCTTAAACAAACCACTGGTTGCTCTTTTCGGATCAACGTCACATATAGAAACCGGCCCTTATAATACCGGTGTTGTTATTCATAAAGAAGTTGCTTGTTCGCCTTGTTTTAAACGGATCTGTCCTATTGATTTTAGGTGTATGAAACGGATCCAAGTAGATGAAGTATATGAAGAACTCATCAAATTGATTAAGGAAAAGAAATGCTAAAGCCTCTTTTAGTTTTTGTTGGTAGAGTTGTTCATATTAAAACAAAGAGTGATGACTATTTTATTGAGCTTTTAAAAGAATATTTTGTAGTAAAGGTCATTCGTAGAGAATCGATGTCTTCGAAAGAGTTAGTCTTAAGTTTAAACCGCATACATCCGGATGTGGTTTTTTTTCATGCCTTGCCCCCTTCACCTTCCAAACATCTTAGAAAAATCAAATGTAAAAATTTGATATGGGCTCCTATGTGGGATGGGTTTAAAAAACTGAATTTGCGTAAGCGATGGTTCTTTAGATTTTTTAAAATAAAGGTGGTTACGTTTAGTCGGTCTCTAAATACTTATATAGACTCTATTCATTTACAAACGCATCGCTGGCAGCGTTTTATAAAGCCTCACTTAGAATTCGCATCGCAAAAAGATAAACCCCCTTATGTTGTCTTTCTTTGGCAAAGAGAAGAAAAAATAGGGATTGATGCAATCGTTCAATTGTTAGGGGAGGGAAATATTAAAAAAGTCATTTATAAAACTGATAATAAAGATCAGAAAATAGCGTCCTATCCTTTCAAAGTGGAAGTATTGGATAGTTGGTTAGAAAAAGAAGAATATTTTAGAAAAATAAAAGAAGCTGATTATTGCATAGCTCCTCGATTTGCCGAGGGTATAGGATATAGCTTTTTGGAGCCTATGGCTATGGGAAAAATCGTTATAGCTTATGATAATGCCACAATGAATGAATATGTTATTAATGGCGAAAACGGTTATCTGTTTTCTGATGATATGCGATTGATTTCGCCTCTAAAATCTCCTAAGGAGATGTATCTAAAAGTTGAACATTATGCTAACCATTATTATCGGCAATGGGAGTTTTCAAAAGATAAACTAAAAGATTTTATTTTATCGTAAAAAAAGATAAAGAAATACTTATCTTATTTAATTTGCCCATGCTATGTTATAGATAATGATCCAAAGGGAAAACACGTGATTATTTGTCAAACTCTTTTTTGCATGTCTTTCTTTGGAAGAGGCACCGATTATCCTGTGTGGTATTACCAACATGGTGGCTTGGTTATTGTCTCTAGTATCAATAAATACTGTTATATCAGCTGCTGCATTTTATCGCTTTTTTTTGAATATAAGCATCGTATTTGTTATTCTACAATTGAGAGTGTTAACTCTGTAAAAGAAATGAAGCACCCTTCAGTGAAGGCGATCTTAAATTTATTTCTACAGTCAAAGGGTCCGGAAATACATCATAATGCTGACTTGCCTTCCGGATCAGGTTTGGGTTCTGATTCGGCTGTTACGGTAAGTCTTATTAATGCCCTGCACGCTCTCTACTATAAAACATTACCAAAAAAAAAATTAGTTAGTTTAGCAATCTATATTGAACAGAAAATTATTCAACAATGTGTAGGGTCTCAAGATCAGATTGCTGTCTCTTTTAGGGGTTTCAATAAAGTTATCTTCTATCCTGATGATACAGTTGCTGTAGAGCCATTGTGTATGCTTCCTAAAAGAATAAAAGCTCTACAAGACTATATCCTTTTATTATACACCGGATCGTCATATTATGCTCCTTTGATTGCTCAAGATCAGGTTGATAGTATGCCCGCTCATGAAAAGGAGTTGAAAAACATCCAATCCATTTCAAAAAAGGCGGTATCCGTTTTAGAAGATTCTAATAGGTCCTTATTAGCAATTGGTCATTTATTACATGAGTCTTGGTTACTAAAGCGTTCCTTATCCGATAAAATCTTATCTCCTAAAATTGATGAAATCTATCAATTAGCTATTCAGTCAGGGGCAATAGGAGGGAAACTTATAGGAGCCCGAGGGAGAGGCTTGTTAATGTTATTTGTTGAACCATGTAAGCACCAAAAAGTTTTAAAAGCTTTAAATCAAGTAACTCCGGTAAATATTCGTTTTGAAAAAAATGGTAGTAAAATCATATTGTTTGATCCGGATCAGGATATTGAGGATGATTTATCTCAACCTCTTGTTTCTGATGTGGTCAATGAAAATTGATTTGTGGTAACTCAAAAATAGTGAAAATGAGGAGAAAATTATGCGAGCAGTTATCTTAGCAGGAGGTAAAGGTGCCCGCCTGAACCCCATCATTTCCGATGTTCCTAAGCCGATGGCTCCAATAAGAAAACGACCCTTTTTAGAATATCTTCTCAATTATTGGATCAAGCAAGGAGTTGATCAATTTGTGTTGTCTATTGGGCATATGGCAGATCAAATACATTATTATTTTGGCAATAATTATCGCGGGTGTCCCATCGAGTATATTAGAGAAGAGAAACCGTTAGGTACGGGAGGAGCGCTTTTATTTGTACTAGACTCTCTTGAAGATACAGACGAGGCTGTTTTAGTTCTTAATGGGGATTCCTACTGTGAAGTAGAATTTAGAGAGATGCAAGAGCAGCATGAGAAGAATAATGCTGCTATTACGGTTGCATTGACTGAGGTTAAAGAGAACAATCGTTATAGCGGTGTTCACATGAAGGATAACAGAATATTAAGTTTTGAAAAGCGCCGAGAAAATGCAACAACGAGTTTAATAAATGCAGGAGCCTATCTAATCTATCCGGAAGTTTTTTTTGGTCAGAAGTGGAATATAGGAGATAAACTATCTTTAGAAGATGACTTATTTCCGGTAATGATTCGCCAACATCTCGTCTTTGGATTTTCAACATGTGGTCGTTTTATTGATATTGGTATTCCTGATGATTATATTCGGGCACAAGGTTTCTTTAAGCAAGGATCTTCACAACCGATTTCTTAAGAGATTTGTAAAACATGCCAAAATCGATCAAGGAACCTAAAAGGATCTTAATTTCATCACTTCATAATATTGGTGATCTGATTGCTAAGATTCCTTTGATGCGTCTTTTAAAAAAACAGTTTCCTAACTGCCGGATCATTCTCTTAACCAGAGCTTATACCATCCCACTAACTCCATTTATTGAGTGTATCGATAAAGTTATAGAATTTAATGACTTTTTCAATAGAGAAAAAGAAGAGATAGTAGCCAATTTAATTAGCTTAAAGCTTGATGTTATTATTCATATTTTATCAGTTGAATCGATCATAGGGCCTGATATTTATTCTTTAGCAAAACTTGCAAAAATACCTATTCGTATTGGAAATATAAGGTGCTCTAAATTTAAAAATTTCTTAAATAAAAAAGGCTTAACTCATAATGTAAGAAGCAAGCGCATTCTTCCTGATATTCATGAGTTTTTATGGAATTTAAAAGTACTACAATGTTTCAATTTGACTAACCATTTTTCTTTAGAAGAAATAAAGGGGTTAATTCATTTAGTTGCTCCTGAAAAGATTTTGAAAAGTTGCTTACCCTTTATAGATAGAAAAAAGTTCAATTTAATGATTCATCCCGGATCGCATGGAAATGCTAAAGAATGGTCAACAGATTATTTTATCAAGTTGATAAAAGCTTTAGATCCCTTAATATTTAATATTATTTTAACGGGTTCTCAAAAAGAGGCTAAGCTTTATAATGAGCTTATATTGTCTCAAAGCAATATTCAAAACACTATGGGTAAGCTGAATTTAGAGGAGTTAATTCATTTGATATGTATAGCTGACGGTTTATTAGCTTCCAGTACGGGACCCGCACATTTATCTGCGATTTTTGGGAAAAAAACTCTCAGTTTATTTCCTAAACAAGATGTCATTGGTGCCGGTATTTGGCAGCCAATAGGTAAGCAGGCCACATATATATCCGGTTCTTTTATTTGTAAGCCTTGTCAAAAAAAATTGACAGATTTTGATGCGGGGATTTGTAAGTGTATGGATTCTATTTCTGTAGAAGCGGTTAAAAATCATCTGCATTTATGGCAGGACGCTAAAAGTGCAAACTCGTTATGAAAATCCTTTATGATTTAGCCTCCTTTTTACCCATCTATCTAGAAAGCTCTAAATCTGCTCGTACGGGTGTATATCGTTATGTTCAACATTTAGCGTTAGGTTTGATCGGCTCACCCGATGCTGAAATGACTTTTTGTTCTAGCCGGCGAACAGAAAGGGAAGAAGAATGGTTAACGCACTATAAGCATTTGCGTGATATAGGAGCTTGTCCTTATATCAAGCAGGAAAAACCTAAATTTCTCTTTGAGAAAGTATCCCAATTAAAGGATACCATTAATCAGTCAAGATATGCTAAAAGTCCTTTTGTTAAAACAGGAAGGGAACTTCTCTGCATATTAGAAAAGTGGGCGAAGCCCCTTCCGTTAGATTGCAGTAAGGCACATCATTGGGATATTTTTTTTTCAGCTTATCACCCTATTCCCAGGCAATTAAAATCTTCTTCTTCTCTAAAGCTGTTTGTTACGATTCATGATTTAATCTATAAACGCTACCCACAATATTTTTCAGTTGATAAACGATCCTTTTTTAAGCATTTGATACAAAAAAAAACCAAAGATCAATTTTTTTTTTGCGTATCTCAATCAACAAAAGATGATTTATGTTCTTTTTATTCAATTGATGAAAATAGAATATTTATCGTTCACTCTGCTGTAGCAGATGGATATTTTTACCCTTGCCGGGATAAAGAAAAATATCAAGTGGTAAGAAAAAAATATAATCTTCCTCAAGAAGGTCAATATTTTTTAAGCTTATCAACTCTTGAACCCAGAAAAAACATCCCTCACCTGATTCGATCTTTTGCCGGTCTGGTTTTGGAAAATAAAATGAATGACCTTTATTTGGTTCTAACAGGTCCTAGGGGGTGGCAATATGAAGAGATTTTTGCCACCATTAAGAATTTTTCACTTATTAAAAATAAGGTTATTTTTACCGATTTTGTAGAAGACATGGATTTGGCTACTCTATATAGTAACGCTTTAGCTTTTGTTTTTCCCTCTCTTTACGAAGGATTCGGTTTACCTCCTTTAGAAGCTATGACTTGCGGCGTTCCGGTAATTGCTTCTAATCTCTCTTCTTTACCGGAAGTAATAGGGTCAGCCGGACTTTTAATTGATCCAATAGATCAGGATCTCTTAAGTCAAAGTATGTTTGATCTCTATCATAACAAAGACTTAAGGCTAACTCTGATTGAAAAATCGTTAAGGCAGTCCAAAAAATTCAATTGGGCGAATAATACCAAACAAGCAATCAAAGCCTTTCAATCGGTTTTATAATTTATTTTAATCGAAGTGCGACAAATAGGGAGTATGTGAAAATGGCCAAATGCCTGTAAAATCTATATGGTAAATTTTTGATAAAAAATATTATGGAAAGACCTCTGCATAACTTATTGATTTAGTCGTTGATTTGTCAAAAATATATTTATAATGTCTTTAACTTATATCTTGCTCTTTCAACTATGAAGTGCAACAAATAGGCACCTCATTATACCTCAAATTTCTTTGATTGAAAACCTCTATAGGCATTTTAAAATTCAGACTTTTCCTTGGTCTGTTATTTAATGAATTTTCTATTCTTTTTACTTCTTCATCCGTTACTTTTGATAAATCAGTGTTTTTAGGGAGATACTGTTTTACAAGTCCATTTGTATGTTCATTTAATCCTCTTTCCCGGGAGTGATAGGGTTTAGCAAAATAAAACTCTGCGTTAAGTTTTGCACGAACCTCTTTATGCTTGGAAAATTCTAAACCGTTATCTGTCGTTAATGTATACACCTTGTCCTTAATAGCTCTAAACGTTCAATTAAAGCATTAGCAACACCATGAGCTTGTTTAGATGCTACCTTCATAAGCATTGTATCTTTAGAAGCTCCGGCAACAATAGAGACAAGCACCCCTTTATGATTTCTTCCTATTATTGTATCGCATTCAAAATCTCCTATCCTTGTTTTCATATCGACAATCTCAGGTCTTTTATCACTATCAATCCTATTGGGAATACATCCACGGCCTGTTTTGACAGAACCTCGTTTGTTATACTTCTTACCCTGATGTCTTAAATTCTTATATAAACGGCCTCCATTTTGTTGATCTTTCCAAATATGACGATAGATACCTTTATGGCCGATAAAAACCCCCATTCTCTTTTAACTTGCCGGATATCTGAACAGGACTCCACTGAAACCATAACCTATTTCAGAAGTCATTTTTTTCTTTATACTACTTGCTTTTAATCACCTGTTTTCTGATTGAATTTGAGCTGCAATATGAATATATCTACCTTGAAAAGGGTTTCTTTGCAGCTCTCTATAAATAGTAGATTGATCAACTCTTATTTCATAAGCAATATAATCTACAAAATCTCCTCTTTATTTTAATGCATATATTTGGCATCTTTGGTTAAATGATAATAGCCTTTAGGCATAAAAATCCCTCTATAGTTATTAGTCTTTTCAAAAATTAACTATAGAGATTTTATCATCAGGAGTGAAGGAGTGGTTAATGAAACGATTTATTTTTTCTATATTGGGTTGTATTTTCGCATTATCGACTAATATTGAAGCTAATATACAAACTTGCTCATCCCTTACCGATTGTATTAAAGAAGTTTCTTTGAAGCAAGGTGATTTATTGGTATTAGATATAGATCTTACACTTATAGTTCCAACAGAATCGGTTCTTTTGTATCCTCAAATTAAGCGGCATCGAAAAGTTTTTAAGCACTTGGCAGAATGGACTCCTCTTCTTAAGATGATAACCTTGAATCTTATTCCAAAACGTTATGCTTCACAAGTCATTGAAAAGAGTATTCCTCAATTAATCCAATTTGTGAAATCCCAAGGAGTTCCTGTTATCGCTCTTACTTCTTGTTTAGTTAACTCTTTGGGAGATGAATTATTGGCACCTCAAATGCGGTTTGAGCAACTTAAGAGTCATGATATCTTTCTATCAAATCCTATTTCTTCAGATTCTCTATTAGAGTTGGAAGATCTTGAGCTGGCTATGGGTTATTACCCAATGTATTATCAAGGTATATTAGTTGCTAATACTATTGATAATCCGTATAGAGTTGTTAATGCAAAAGGAGAAGTTTTAAAAAGCTTTCTTAAACACTTGCCTTTTATACCAACACGTATCATCTTCGTTGATGATAGACAAGATAATTTAGAATCGGTGGAGCATGTTCTACAGGATATGGGAATTGAGTATAGTGGATGGTTATACAATAGAGCTGACATCCTAAGTACAGAAGATGTGACCGAAGAGCAGTTTATAAAGGTGTGGGGTGCTTTAATTAATGAAGCGAAAGAGATTATTGCAGAGCAATTTTTGGAAGAGGTAATATGATCTTATGCAGAGCCGAATTATATCAGCTCTGCTCATCGACTTTGTCATAGTTTTTCATTTGCATAAAATCGCATTGCTTCACTGATGAACTCAATCATTTTTGGATGGTATGTATTAAAAAAAATTTTAAAATCGGGATGCTCTGAATACAATTGTGTAAATTTTATATAGATATCTTTAGTGATATCAAAGAATCTTGCCTGTAGCTGATAGTGACGGTGAATAATACTTTGTACTGCATCAGATTCAGATTGTAATCCTGCATTAATAGTCGTAGTAAGTTCCTTATATATGGTATCATCGCTATTTTTTACCTGATCCCATTCTTCTTTATCCCATTTTGCTGTACGTTTTTTACTTTCAAAAATACGATTTTCTGCAACGGTACCATGATATTTTACAAGAGATTTTTCATATTCTTTTTGTCTTTCACTATCAAAACCATAGTATAACTCTTCATTTGACATTGTCTCTTTACCTCTTAAATATAGATTTGTTTTATCAATTGTTTTAATTAAGTTATGTTTACGATCAATAGCCTTTTTTAAGATTCTTCTATACGTATATAATGCTTTGATTTCATCAAAATCATCTTGCAAAAGAAGTGTTTTAATATCATTTACGTTGAATTCAAGCTCTTTGAAGAATAAAATTTGTTATAAAATTAGCATTTGCTTTTCTTCATAGTAACGGTAAGCATTAGTACCATGGTATGCAGGTTTAAGTAATTCAATTGTATCGTACCAGCGTAGCGTACGTGTACTTATTCCTGATATTTTTGCTAATTGTTTTATCGTATAAGCCATAAAAATCTTTTCTTCAATGAAACAATCTAAAGATAGGGTATTACGTAACGTCAAGGTCAAGAGTGATTTTTTAACAAGTATAGCAAGTGAATAAATGGTTCTTTTCCGTTAGGCAGTTGGTATAGGTAAACTTTTTTCAATCAAAAGTTCTGAATGCGTCCAATCACCCCAATTTCTCTCCTAAAAAGCTTTAAAAATCACATAAAATAAAGTTATTTTATTTCTTGTATTTCATAGTTGAAGAAGCATTATTTTATAGTTAACCAATAATTGTATAATTTATCTATTTCTTTAGCACACAGCAACTGCATAGCAGAAGCCAACTGATTTTCAGACCAATTCCACCACTTCATTTCAAGCAATCGTTTTACCTGTTCATCTGAGAATCGCATTCGAATAATCTTTGCGGGATTTCCTGCGATAATGGAATAAGGTTTTACATCTTTTGTAACCATTGAACGCGCACCTATAATTGCTCCATGCCCAACCTTAATACCGGGCATTATCATTGCCTCGGCACCAATCCACACATCATGACCAATTTCAGTGTTGTCGGCACTTTTATAGCCATTAGGAGCATCTTTCATACATTTCTCATCAACATAGAAAAATGGGAAAGTACTGATCCATTCCATGTCATGTCCCTGGTTACCTGCCATGATAAAGCAAACACCCGTACCAATAGAACAAAAGCTACCAATAATGAGTTTGTCTACATCATCTCTATCAGGCATAAGGTATCGTGCACATTCATCAAAGGAATGTCCGTGATAATATCCGGAGTAATAACTATAGCGACCGACAATAATGTTGGGATTTGTAATTTGTTTATCTAATGGAATACTTTTGAACGGACTTTCAAAAAAATTATAGCCTTTCATCAAAACAGATTCCTCCTTTTGAAAAATTATACTTTTATGCAGGGATTTAAAGAAAAAATCTATGGAAATTTGAGACTGAAAAAATTCATATTCAAATTTTAGCAGTCGCGGTTTTTAATGAATTAAGCCGGATGCCTTGCCAATCAAAAGCTATGAATGCATCCAACTGCCTCCAATTCTCATACTTAATTCTTTGATAATCAATTGTTTGTGAAATAAAAAATCTACATCAATTTTTCTTGATTGTTATGTACCATTTTTGGTGCAATCTATTATGATTAAGGAATATGAGCGGATTTAATGTTGCCTGCAAAGAAAGTTGTATCTATAAAGTTTTATAGATCTTTAAATGGAAATGAACCGGTTAGAAATTAGTTAAAGGCTCTACCAAAAAATCTTAAGAAAATTATTGGAGAAGATCTTAAGACTGTTGAATATGGGGTGGCCATTAGGTATGCCTCTTGTTAAATCGTTAGGTGGCGGTTTGTGGGAAGCTCGTAGCTCTTTCCCCGGTGGAATTGCACGAGTGATTGTTGTTTAAAAAAAAAGAGAAATGATTCTGTTGCATGCTTTTATAAAAAAGACACAGAAAACATTGAAAAAAGATTTAGATTTTGCTCGTAAGAGATCAAAGGATCCGGAGAGTTAATATTATGAATAAGTATATCGATTCTGGTTTTGATGACTTTCTTGAAGAAGAGGGATTATTAGAAGAAAGTGAATCTATCGCAGCAAAAAGAGTATTTGTATATCAGTTGGAGAAAGAATTAAAAAAGCAAAATTTATCTAAAACAGATTTTGCGTATATGATGGGTACCAGTAGATCAGCAGTGAATAGAATTTTAGATCCTAACAAACCTTCTAATTTGAAATCTCTAGCTGTGGCTGCCAGGACTGTTGAAAAGCATTTAACTATCAAGCTTGTTTAATAGCGATCTTTCAGCATGTGGAATAGTTTGATATATTGATAATTTTTGTAATTTTCTCCAATCAAAAGTTCTGAATGCGTCCAATCACCCCCAAATCTCTCTTGTAAAAAGCACAAAAAATCACATTAAAAATAGCCTTCTAAAATTTGTCTAACAAGTGTGCATGGGGCACATATGCTGTATTAGTCCTTAGACCATACATAAGACCTCTGCATAACTTATTGATTGAGTCGTCGATTTGTCAAAATATATTTATAATGCCTTTAACTTACACCGGAAGGTGCGATTGTGATTAAAAATGTAAGTTATGCAGAGGTCTTTATTTAACTCTCCATTAAACTTCAATTGAACTCCGGGATATTCAATTATTAAATTGTGAACTTTTATCCGTAACAGTTCATAAAGGGCTTCATGAACGCTTATTTCGCAAAATTAACCGGCAATTAGAAAAGCATGGGATTAAAGTTAAAGAAGCTGAAGGGGTTCTTCTTGATGCAACCATAGTCACTCCAGCAGCACGCCCGAAAAGAACGGTCGAACCTGATCATACCGTTAAGCAATCGGCGGATCCGGATGCCTCTTGGGTTAAAAAAGGGAAACAAAGCTATACCCCTTATGAATCAAAGTGCCGATTCTAAGACTTGAAAATGATCATTGATTCGTGTCCTCATTGATTGAGCAATAGAGGGCCAAGTATTTTCAAAAAATCCGGTAATCGATCTCCGAAATTCTTTAGCAGAATTAAAAAACCGATTATTGCGACAATATTCATTCATCACTTTCCATAATCGTTCAATGGGATTGAGGTTAGGACTGTAAGAAGGTAAATAATAGAGAATAATACCTTGTTTTTCTGCTTCTTGTTTGGTCTGAATACTTGTATTATAAGGGCCTTGATCTAAAATAAGATGGATATTTGGAGCTGAGGGGTATTTTGACCGTAGCAAAGCAAAATGCTTTGCCATGGTACCGCTATTTAATGTTTCATAAGCATCTATTGTTACCTTCATACTGTTTAAATTGATAGACCCCATAAGATTCATTCGAGTACGAGAAGCTGTTGTTGCAATCAATTTATCTGTTCCCGGTCGAATCCAACCATAAAAAATTTTAGTTGCCATAGTTGGATGTACACCATCAGCAAATTCAACAGGCTCATTTTTAGGCAGAGATGCCATAAGCTTGGCGTAAAATTGCATCCAAGCTTTTTGTTGATCAGAATTTGCCTTAGCCGGTGTACCTTTAGGCTTTTTATAGGAAAAACCATGTGAGTGTAGCCAAGAAGTCATCCCTGAAATCGTATAAACAATGCCATATTTCGCGAGAACATAAGAACAGATATCTTCTACTTTGACATAGGTATGAGTTGTTAAATGTTTAATGAATTCTTCTGACTGTGGCGCAAGAAGTTTACTGACTGAACCACCGCTTTCTACATGCAATTGCTGTTTATTTTGATATTCTTTAATGTGACGAGACACTGTTTCATCGTCTAAAAGCACAGCTTCAGCAATACGAGTATTACTCCAACCTTTATTCGACAATAGAACAGCCTTGATACGATCTCGTATACGACCATTCTTTTCTCGTTTATGTTGCTGTCTGAGATGCTTTTCTTCTGATAGTGTTAAAAATGAATTCATACAAAATAATTTACACTATACGAATACAAAATATCCGGAGGTTTATTCGTGATGAGTATATTTCGGTTATTTAAGGGTTATTTTGTTTCCGATAACCAAGAAGGTTTTATTCATCATATACTCTTCGCTACTGATAAGGTACACAAAAAAGTATAAATATGATATTAGTTTTGCATGAACCGATTAACTCCCAATCAAAGAAGCACTTTTGAATTTCAGGTAAAAAAGACCCGTGATATAAATGAACGTAATCGTTTGTGTGTGCTTCTTGCACGAGATGACGGTCCGGGGCCTGATCACATTGCTCATGTTCTGCGCTTAAGCCGCTCGAGTGTTTATGGGTATTTGAGAGAATTTCAATCAAAAGGAAAAACTCAGCCTGATCCCAAGGGAGGATCAGCCGGTAAATTATCCGAACTGCAAACGAAAGAACTAGTGGACCATCTTTCTCAATACACTTAGTAGAAGGGTTAAGGATGTATGTGCGGATGTCTTAGAACAATATAACATTTCCTACAGCACAGGAGGGATGACCTCTTGGCTAAAGCATCATCATTTTGTTTTCAAAAGCCCTGTTAATGTCCCCGGTAGGCTTGACTTAGAGAAACAGGCACAATTTATTAAAGAACAGGAAGCATTAAAAGCAGGCCTTCAAAATAGTGAAGAGATCTATTTTTTTGATGCAGTACACCCTGATTATCAATCCCAATCCGTATGTGGATGGATACCCAAAAGGGGTTAAGAAAACGCTTAAGACCACAAATAAGCAAACCGGAATGCCTATTATTGGAGCTTTACGACTTGAGGATATGATAATCAGGTCAAAAGAATACTCCACGATTGGAGGAAGTGAGGTCATTGACTTCTTAAAAGGATGAAAGAAGCATTCCCGGGCTTCAAAAATATATGTTATTTTAGATAACGGAAGAGCCGATAAAAACAAACTGATTCAAGAATATTTAACGACTTCACGTATAGAGCTTCTCTATTTACCCCCATATTCTCCAAATTTAAATGCAATAGAAAGGCTTTGGAAAGTGATGAAAGAGACGGTTACTTATAATAAATTTTACGATACATTTACTGAGTTTGAATTAGAGGTAAGAAAGTTTTTTAAAGACAAAATTCCGATTTTCAGAGACAAGCTTAAGACACGAATTAATGATACATTTCAAGTGCCGGAACTCAATCCTGTCCGGCTTCCAATGTGAATGAGTATATACACGTCAGACCGGCGAATGAATCTGAGATGACCCAATTGCCACAGATCATAGGTTATACTCACGGTAAACGATAAGGGTTTCTCATCATCAGATAACCGCTCTCATTTAAGCAATCACGGTATTCGAGACGGTCTTTCTCATCAAGCGGTTAGGGGTCATCCTTTCAAATGGAGTCAACGTCTATTTAATAAAATGATTGCGAGAAGACGATTTCGTATAGAGCAAGCTTTCGGTACTTTAAAAAGACAATTTTGAATGGGTAGAGCTTTTTATTTTTTTCGACTAAAAGTCGAAGGACAGCTTTATATGAAAGCTTTGTGCTTTAATTTGAACAAGGCTTTAAGAAGGATTGTGATGAACTAGAGGGAGGACGCACTAGTATCTATCAAATATTTTAAAGCGCCTTTTTCTTATTTTTCAACGCTTCGTTTAATATTCTTATCACTCACTTTGCTTGTATAGTGAATTAAATTTTATTTTTCATAAACATCCATTAGTTAGAAAAGAAAAATCAATTGCTTGGGCTAAATTTATAAATCGTTCCATATTTTTTTGAACCTGTTTTTTAAAATTAGCCCAAAAAATTTCTATTGGGTTTAAATCCGGTGAATAGGGAGGAAGAAATAGAATGTGACAACCTGCTTGTTCTATAAGTTGTTGTGAATATTTAGATTTATGAAAAGTTGCATTATCCATAATAACAACTTGACCGGGTTTAAGTGCCGGAATAAGAAAATCTTTCAACCATAGATTAAATAACTTAGTATCACATGTGCCCGTATAGCAAAAAGGAGCTAAGATTCGGGATTGATTCTTTGCTGCGATACAACTTTCACGTGCATATCGCATTCCCGAAACGGCTCCGTATACTTGATTCCCTGCCTGACATCGAACATGTTCTCTTCTTAAATATTTATTAATCCCGCTCTCACCTACATAAACACGATTTTTCATGGGAATATTTTTTAGTGTTTCTTGAAACTCTTGTCGTTTTTTTTCATCTCTTTCTTTGTAGAACGGGATCTTTTTTTTAAGGTTAGTTTCAAACGTTTACAGGCATAAAAAACACCCGATTCTTGAGCAACTTCTTTAAGATAGGCATCCGGATATTTTACATGAATATGAATAAAATGAAAAATAAAATTTAATTCACTATATATCGCTTATCTCACATCCAATCATTAGTCGTGCAGAAATTTTATAACAGATATTACGAAAAATTTAATGATTTTAAGGATCAAATGTTAGGTTTTTTGTGGAAACTTGCAAATCCGATCAGTAGCTATTTTGATCTCTTAAAAAGGCGAATAACAGATGATTTTAGAATGATTAATCCAACTCAATTTGTCAATTATTCAATTTAAATCAGTATAGATCATGGGGTAATATATTCTTTTTCGATAGAGGTTTTGTGGCTCCATGCTTTTCGTAAGGCTTTAGTTGGATAGTAAAACTCCGGGGCCAGCTCAAAACGGCTAGTAGGTTTGAGGCCTTTGTTTATGTTTTTTAAAACTTCTCGGTCTTTTTCATATAAAGCAGCTTGAACACTTTTAGGGCTATTTAATCCTACTTTGTTTTTCAGAGGAGCAAAACATGATTTTTTTGGATACAGTAGCACTCTTACTTTTGAAGTATGATGTAAAAGATCGAAGATAAATCTTTCGAATTTGTAGGCATTGGGCTGCACAGGCCTAATGGATTGTTTCGAAGGGTTTAAAAAAAGAGCTTTTTTATTCGCCACATGAAGGGGTAATGATGTAAGCGCTATCTTTTCTATAAAGGTCATATCAAAACAAAACAAACTAGTATTGGCCAGATTGAATTTAGGTTTGTTATTTTCGGTCGCGTTAAAATCTTCTTCACGGATTTCTGTATATTCAATAATACGTAGTTGGTTGTTGTCAGATACGATAAGACCTAAACTTTCATTTATATCTTTTCTTTCAATAGCCTTAAGAATCATATCGCTATTGGTCATAGAACAGTGGGCGATCAATTCATTATCCAAAGGGTCGGCTAAGGGATTATCTATTAAAGTGAAGGTGACATAACGAATGCCCTTATTCATCCATTTCCGGAAAATGTTACTTGTATAAAAGCTTTTTAAAGCGCTTCCATTACCATCAGGGCCTTGTGCAATGGAATAGGGTCTTTCTAAAAAAGGGTTTCCTTGGCTATTTAAAAGAGGAAGTGTGGGCTGCAAGAAAAAGGAAATCTGTTTGCGAGTGAAATTAAAAAAGTCGTTATCTTCAAAAAAACGAATGGTTTGATGGTGATTCAAAGGAGAGGTCATAATAGCTAGAGGGATGTTTTGTTTAAAGCAGTTACCGGCAGCTTTTATTTTCTCTATGAATATTTGAAAAAGGCTTTTATTTTTTATAGGAGAGATAGGAAAACAGCCTTTAGGCCCATTAAAACCTAAGCGACTTCCTTGGCCGCCGGCTATTAATAAACATCCGACAAGGCCCTTTTCAAGTATTTGATTACCTATTTCCTGTCTTTTGTCACATCCTGAAATATCATAATCCTGATAAGGGGAGACCGGCTTTTTTAATTTTATGAAATTATTTAAAATTTGTTTTTGGTTATCAACAAAGTCGATATTCAAATGTTCAATTTGATTTAAAAGGATTGATTTTTCCAAAGGAGAAAGTTCTTCAAAATAGTCTAGGAGGCGGTTTTCTCCAATGGCATCTAATTTTGTTAAGGCTTCTAAATAAGAGTATGTTGTTGGACGATATTGTGACATGCTTATATTATGGTAGCTTGTAAATTTCATTAAGGACAAAAAAAATAAACTTGGTTTATAATGTCTTCCTTAAAACAGAAAAATAATATTTTATTATAAATAATTATTTTATATTATTAAAGCGTTTTTTGTCTAATACTATAGAGAGTAATACTATTAATAAGCTTTTTAAAATATAATACACTTTATATTTTAAAGCTTTTTTTTCAGTGAAATAACTAAAATTTAACCGAGTATACGTTTATACCCATGCATATTGTTTATCCCTACAATGAGATCTTACCTAAGAAGACGGCGCATGATATTTATGTGATGAATAAATGTTTATCTTTAGCTCAATCCGGGTGTGAAGTGGAATTAATATGTGGTAAAGGAAGTTTAGATCAAGAAGAGCTGCTTAGTCATTATCATGCTAATGCCTTGCATGGATTAAAAATTATCAGGTTGCCTATTGTCAGAAATAATAATCCGATAGGGCTTACTTGGAATCGGGTTTTCTTTTTTTTCTGCCAACAGAAAATAAAGAAAACTCCTCCTGATATTTTGATTACAAGTGTGATTAAGCAGGCAGACTATCATTTTAGTCGAAAAAATAAAACAACAACCTATGTTTATGAAGTACATGGATTGACTTGGTATCCAAATACGCCTGTAGGAAGCTGCCGAAAGGCTTTTATACGTGAACGAGCCGTATTAGAAAAAGCAGATTTAATCACAGTGACGACCGAAGCTTTAAGGCAAGTCTTAGTATCACCCCCATATTCGTTGAAAAATCATATTGAAATTGTGCCTTTAGGTGTGAATACGCGAACTTTACCTCCAAGCCCTAGTATCAAGACATCTAAGGAACCTTTGGTTTTAATGTATGTAGGTCAATTATATAAAAATCAGGGTATTGGTCCTTTGTTAAATGCTTTGGTTCAGACAAAGGGGATACATTTAAGAGTGCTTGGAGGCAAGGGAAGTGAAATTGAAGAATTCAAAAAGCAATGTGAGCAATTAGGTATTAGTAAACGTGTTGTTTTTTATGGTTTTTATCCTCCTTCTCATTTGGCCTCTTTAGTTCAAGAAGCAGATGCTTTTGTAACGACTTTTGATGCTGTTGGAGGTATGCCTTATGTAGCTCATACGAAGTTGTTAGAATATGCAGCTTGGGCTAGGCCAATAGTTGCTCCTAATCTTCCTGTTGTTCGAGAACATTTAGGGCCCGGAAAAGGAGCATTACTTTTTAAACCGGGGTGTTCACATTCTTTAGTACAATGTTTAAACCAGTTAAAAAATAAAGAAAAACTCGACCGGTTGCAGAATGAGATTACTCAGTTATCCCCTCTTTTTAGCTGGCAGAAGCGTGCTATTCATTATAAACAAATTTTGCAAAATTTTAGCGCGGGATAAATTAAGGATAAAAAATTATGAAAATAGGTTATCTCGGAGCCGGTAGTTGGGGCTTTTGTTTAGCGAGTTTATTATGTCAAAATGGTCATGCACTCGTTGTTTGGTCTAGGAACCCGGAGTTTGTGAACCAATTGAATAAGTCTAAAGAGCACCCAAATCTTTTAGGACATCGGATAGAAGGTAATATCCGTTTTACAACGGATATGAAAGAAGCATTACAAGATGCTGAGTTTTTAGTAGAAAGTGTGACCTCATCCGGTATCAGAGAAGTTTTCAAGCAAGTGAAAGCAATAGGAGTTCCTAATGGGCCTATCGTATTAACTTCAAAAGGAATAGAACAAAAAACAGGCTTGTTATTATCAGATGTTGTGATCGAAGAGTTAGGAGCAGATCATTGTTTAAAATTGGGATATTTAAGTGGCCCAAGTCATGCTGAAGAGGCAATTAAAGGTCTGCCTACTTCTGTTGTTTGCTCATCCTTTGATTTAGAAACTGCTTATGCTATTCAACAGGCTTTTACGAATGCTACCTTTAGAGTCTACCCTAATGCAGATATAAAAGGGGTTGAGTTCGGAGGCGCCATGAAGAATATCATTGCGATTGCTTGCGGTATTAGTGATGGTTTAGGATATGGAGATAATTCTAAAGCTGCCTTGATGACACGAGGCTTGCATGAGATTCGAAAGCTTGCTATAGAAAAGGGCTGCAAGCAAGAGACAATTAACGGCTTAGCGGGTATGGGAGATCTTTGTGTCACGTGCTTTTCTACCTTTAGTCGTAATTATCGTTTCGGGCGTCTTCTTGCCGAAGATTATTCTCCTGATGAAGCGAAACAAAAGATAGGTATGGTAGTAGAAGGAGCTTATTCTTGTGTTTCTTGTGTGCAATTAGGGAAAGAGTGTGGGGTACCCGTCCCTATTACGGAATGTGTTTATCGGATTATTTATGAAGGTCTTAGACCAAAAGATGCTGTAAAAGCTTTATTGCAACGTGTGATCAAAGAGGAACATTTGTAAGTTATGAAGGTAATCAAGGCTCAAGAAATGGCTCGCATTGAGAAAAAAGCCATTGAAGAAGGGGCCGATGCTAAGGCTTTTATGGATATGGCCGGCAAAGGTGTGGCAGAAGCCGTTTTGACTTATTGCAAAGAGCAAAGTCTTCAAAAGCGAGTAACGATTATTGGAGGTAAGGGTAATAATGCCGGTGATGCTTATGTTGCGGGCATGTTATTATTAAAACAGGGTTTCAAAGTATCCGCTTTTCAAATAGCTCCTTTTAATAAATGTAGTTCTTTATGTACTTTGCATGGTGAGCAGTTTATAAAAGATGGGGGCGTGGTCTTTTTCTTAAAAGATGCCAATGAGCTTGTTTTCCCTGAAGAGGGAATTATTTTAGACGGATTATTAGGGACCGGTTTTTCAGGAGAAGTTAAGGGAATCATATTAGATCTTATTCATCAGATCAATGCTCATTCTCTACCTGTCCTATCTATTGATATTCCTTCCGGATTGAATGGTAGTACAGGAGAAGTGGTACCTTTGGCAATAAAGGCCGCTCTTACGATTTATTTGGGTTTGCCAAAAACCGGTTTTTTTATTAACTCCGGTTGGAATTATGTAGGTAAATTACATCATGTGTCTTTTGGATTAGCGTCTCAATATATTGACCGGGCTAAAGGAGATTTTTTTATTTTAACAAAGGCCATGATGACAAGCGATCTGCCTCCCATTTCTAACAGCAGGCATAAATATGAATCCGGTTATGTTGTAGGTTTAGCGGGATCAAAAGGGATGTCCGGAGCGGCTATTCTTTCAGGGTCTGCGGCTTTAAAAACAGGAGCAGGTATTGTTCGTCTGTTACATCCGGAAGGAATGGAGGCAGAATTTGCTGCTCACACTCCGGAGCTGATCAAACAACCTTATAAAAAAGGCGATGAACAGATCATTTTAGAAGCGATGAATAAAGCGAGCGCAGCCTACATTGGTCCCGGTATCGGACAGAGTAAGAGCACTAAAGAGATATTACATTATGTTTTGCCTCGTATTACAGTGCCTTGTGTTTTGGATGCAGATGCTTTAAATCTCATTGCTTTAATGGATCTTGCCATACCACAAAGAACGATACTAACCCCTCATTTAGGTGAATTATGTAGATTGATGCATCTTGAAAATAAGCCTACCAAAGACCTGTCTTTTTTTCAGCAATGTCAAAAATTCTGTGAAACCCTGCAATGCTGTTTAATTTTAAAAGGTGGCCCGAGTTTTATATTTTTCCCAAACAGTCCTATCTTAGTCAGCGTTAGGGGAGATGCCGGAATGGCTACCGCCGGTAGTGGAGATGTCTTAACCGGAATGATAGCTGCACTATTATCTCAAAAATTATCTTTAAGGGATGCAGCTGCCCTCGGTGTTTTTCTTCATGGGTTATCAGGAGAAATCGCGGCAGAGAAGAGAACTTCATATAGTATGATTGCCAGCGATATTTTAGATAACATTTCCAATGGTTTCAAATTGTTGTTACCATAAATAATACTTAAGCTCATTGTTGACAGGATGGTTAAAGCCTATTATATAGAGATAAAACGAACGAGTGATCTTTCATGGCGGAAAAAGATTTTTATTCTATCAATCCCTGGTTAAATATTTGGGGACATCCGAAGCAAACCATGAGATATATTCTCGATCACTATCCGGGTCGATTGAATCATACATTAATTATTATTGGAGCATTTACTCATATAGCAGGAGCACCGGGCCTTGTATGGGATGCTTTTTTTGTTTCTTTATTTTCTCTGATCTTTATGTCGATTATTGCAGGGTTGATAGCTCTATATCTTCAGGGGGGATTGATTAGATGGACCGGAAATTGGATAGGAGGGGTGGCTAGTTGTAAACAGGTGATGTCAGCAGTGGCTTGGTCTCAAATCCCTGCCATTTGCCTTTTCTTTATTCAGATGATCGTTTTACTTTTAGTCCAAGGCGATACATTAAATATATTTTATACAACGCTAAGATTAATATTCATTATCGGGACGTTTATTATTTTTATTTGTTGTGTAGCCGAGGCGCAGAAATTCTCATTTTTAAAAGCGCTTTTTAACTTTGTTCTCTCTTTTATTTTCCTTATTTTGATAATGGCAATTGTTACAATGATCATCAATTTTTTTATAATGAGCCCTATTTCGAGCTCTTAGTATAAAAGTTTAAATACCATTCCACAAATTTTGAGAGCCCGGTATCTAATGAAGTGGTAGGCTGAAATCCCAAAAGCTTTTGACTATGAGTGATATCTGCATAGGTTGATACGATATCGCCTGCCTGCATATCCTTCAATTCTTTTTTAGCAGTTTTCTTAAGCTTTTCTTCTAAAAGACCGATAAATTTCTCTAAGGACTCAGGTCGATTATTTCCTAAGTTAAAAATATCAAAAGGTAGAGATAGATCTAATGCAGCAATGGTTCCATTAATAGCATCATCAATATAAGTAAAATCTCTTTCCATTTTGCCCTGATTGAAGACAGCGATGGGGCTATTTTCTGAAATAGCTTTAGTGAAAGAAAAATAAGCCATATCAGGTCTTCCCCATGGGCCATAAACAGTGAAAAATCTAAGCCCGGTCATGGGGATCTTAAATAAATGATGGTAGGCAAAAGCGATGACTTCATTCGATTTTTTCGTGGCACCATAGAGATTGGTAGGTTGATCTGTTTTGTCTTCAACCCCAAAGGGTTTTTTTGCATTTACTCCATAAACGGATGAGGAAGAAGCATAAATTAATGGAATATGGGGTTGATGGCGTAATATTTCTAAAAGATTGATAAAACCCACAATATTAGATTGAATATACTGATTTACATTAGTCAATGAATATCGAACACCTGCCTGTGCGGCTAAATTAACAACATGTGTAGGTTGAGTCTTTTCAATAGCGTTTTTTAATGTATCAGAATCAGCCAGATCGCCTTCAATCATTTCAATGCCGTTATCTACCAATATTTTTCCCCTGTCTCGTTTGAGAGTAGGATCATAATAAGCATTGAAATTATCAAAACCGATTACTCTATCGTCTCTTGATAGAAGTTTATTAGCTAAATGAAACCCGATAAACCCGGCGGCTCCGGTTATAAAAACAGCTTTTTTCTTGCTCACTAAAATATTCCTTTTACTGCCAGATTTTTTTCCCTTTAAGGGTTTGTTGAATTAATTTTTTGTACGATTCAAAACGTAAGCCAGAAAGAGTTTTCTCCTCAACTGCTTTGGTTACAGCGCAATTGGGTTCTTTTAAGTGCAAGCAATTGGCGTACTTACAAGAGCGTCCTATTTTATGTATATCTGTAAAAAAAGATTCCAGTTCTTGAACCGAAATAGCTCCCAAAACAAAGCTTTCTATTCCGGGAGTATCGATACACCACCCACCATCATCTAAACGAATTAGCTGAGCCGAAGTAGTTGTATGGGACCCTTTCCCTCGTTTCTTTGTAACGGCGCCAACCGGTAGATTCGAATGTGTTAAAACATTAATTAAAGAAGATTTACCGACTCCGGATTGACCGGAGAACACAGAGGTTTTGTTATGCATAGACTCTTTTAAATCATTAAGACCTGTTTCATTTAAGACACTAACGGTTAAGATAACAATATCAAGGCTAGAATAAATATCTATAACCTGCTGTAATGTGTCTTTATCAGGTGTAGACAGAGCTTTTTGCTTCCCCTTTCCTAATAGATCGATTTTATTAATGATTAGAATTGGGGTCATATTGCCTTTTTTTGCTGCAATAATATAGCGATCAATAACAGATGTTTGTAGGGGCGGGTCGGCAACGGATACCGTAATTAAAACCCGGTCAATGTTGGTTGCAAGAATTTGTTCTTTATGACGAGAAAAAGAATTGGGCCGCGATAAAATGGATTTTCTTTTTTCAACATGAGCAATAGTTCCGCTGAATTGTTTGGGATCCTCTATCTTAAACTTAACAAGATCTCCAACAGCCAGTAAATTGTGATTTTTTGTCACTTCCTTTTTCAAAGAGCCTCTTAGAGTACAAATAAAAATTTGTTCAACACTTTCTACTTTAATAGCATCGGGTGCGATAGAAATGACCCTGCCTAATTGTAAAGTTTTTTTTTGAATCTTTATTTCATCTTGCTGTTTCCTTTTCAGTAGGATTTGTTTTTGATCTGTTTTTTTAAAACGAGAACGATCGGTAGAAGAGGCAATTTTTTTATTTTGCTTATCTTCTTTACGCTTATTTTTGATGTAATATGATTCTTCATCAGCTGTATCGATCGAATCTTTATGATTTATCTTATTTTTCATGATTCTTCAGTTCATGCATCAAAATACTTCCGGCAACACCCACATTAAGGGACTCCATATTATTCTTCATAGGGATACTTACTGCTGTACTTATTTTGATAGCTTGATCAGAGGCCCCTTTAGCTTCATTACCTACGACTAGCAAAATAGATTTTTTTAGAGGTATGGAATTAATACCGGCTCCTTTAACATCAGCTAGAATCGGTTGTAGTTGATTTAATTCAATGAGATTCATGAGTTCCTCCCAAGATCCTTTTCTAATAGGAAGCTGAAAAGTGGCTCCTTTGGCCGCTCTTAGAGCCTTGTCATTAAAAGGATCAACAGAGTCATTTAAGATAAAGGCTCCATCCCATCCAAGGGCTAAAGCAGAACGTAATAACGTTCCCATATTTCCGGGATCGGAGACATTGTCAAAAGCAATAATTTTATTTAAACCGAATAGAGATTGATTAACGGGCCTAAATACTTCGGCTAAGATCTTTGGAGGGGAGACAGTTGCTGAGATCTTTTTCATCACATCAGGTGTAACGTAACAGGATTGTTCCGGAGATAAACAAGCCGGTATTTCAGTATTTTCTAATACTAAGAGTGTCTTGATTCTAAGCACTGAAGATAACTCATCGAAAATATGAGGACCTTCAACGATCACAGTATTACATAGCTTACGGTAATCGCTCTTGTCACGAACTTTGACAAGATGTTTCACTAAATCATTGGTTAAACGGGATACTAAAATAGTCATACGCTTTTGATAATAAATTATATAAAAAGGAGTATATCATACCTTGATTAAAAGAGAATACTTCAATTTCTATTTAAATAAGATGTTAATATCTTAAATATTACGGATCTATAAATTTTTATTTTAAATCAAGAAATCCATTAAATTGTTGATTATAAGTTGTTTGAGCGGTTTGTAAATCAAAATTATCACTGTTCACTACATAATGAACAATATGCCGGAGCGAACAGTATGAATGGCCAATTCCCGATGGGTTCAAATTAATACACGTTAGAAAGAAATATCTATGCTGATAAATCATCTATTACTCTTGATTGGATTTTGAGAGAAGGGATTAGCAAAGAACAATATTCATTAAGAGAAATAGCAGCATTTCGAAATGTAAGTGTGGGTTTACTCCGGAAGGTTTTTAGTGCATTAGTAGACTTGTTGCGATTTAAATTTTTAGTGGTTTCTGATAAGTTTTTCAGAGCAATATCGAAGCGAGCAGATGATTATAGTCATTTAATTTTATATTGATAAGATTGCTTGATCAATGGCGAATTTAAAATTCGTAACTTTTCGTAATATCTCTCTAACTTTATTTTTCATATTAGCCCAATATTTTTCTATAGGATTTAAGTCCGGAGAATATGGAGGAAGAAACATAAGCTTACAACCGGCAGATTCTACTGTTTTCCTGCTTTCCGCTGATTTGTGAAAACCGGCATTGTCAAGAATAAGAACACTACCGGGTGTAAGCTGAGGAGTCAAAACTTCCTTAAGCCAAATATTGAATAACCCGGTATTACAAGTACCTTCAAAACACATTGGAGATAAAAACTGCCCTTTAGATAGGGCTGAAATAATATTTTGCCTTATAAAGCGGTTTCCTGAAACCGCTCCAAAAACTTTTTTGCCGCGTAAGCTTCTTCCGGACTCACGAAATAAAAATTGATGAATCCCGGTTTCATCGAGATAAATTCTCTTGTCAAAGGGAATATTTTTTAAATCTTTCATAAAAGCTTCCCGTTTCTTTTCATCTCTTTCCTTATAGCGAGTAGTTTTTTTTTTCGTGTAATTTTTAATCTTTTAAGGGCATAAAAAATCGTTTGCGGAGTGACTGAAAAATAATCAGCAATTTCCGATAAAAAATAATCCGGATGTTTTTCTACATATTTAGATAACAACTCATTATCTAATTTCTTATAAGCATATTTTCTGCGGATTGGCTTTAAATGTCCTTTTTGCTTTTTTTGCAAGATCCATCGATATATTGTTGCGATACCTACTTGAAAAATATGGCCGGCTGTTTTTTTATCATGATGTTTTTCTATATGTTGTAATACTTTCTCTCGAAGATCTACTGAATAGGCTCTAGGCATTGTTTTGTCCTTACTGTTTGTATAAAAAAAGAAGGATAACATATTATCAAATAAAAATTAAAATACTATAAAGGACTTTTAAAACGAGTGAAACTGATACAACTTTTATTACGCAACAAGTCTATTGTTTAGAAGTGCTTAAACTGATTCAGAATCAAGGTGTTAATTCCCAAGTAGTCGTTATGGATGCATGGTATTCCGGTTTTAAAAATTTAAAGTCTATCAAAGATATGGGGGTTAAATTGTGTCACCGGTTTGCGTAAAAATAGAAAAGTTAATCGCAATGTAAGTTCGGAAGATTTGGATATTCCGTATGAACAACTAAGCATTCACTTACGCGGTTATGGGTATGTGTTAACACTTACCCGCGAAATCTCCGGTAAAGTCTGATTACTAGAGATCGTACTCATCGAAGGAACAGTTGTATTATTAATTAAAAGTGTAATAAGCATATAAAGTTTTCAAAGGTGTGTGAATGAGGATTAGCTTTATATAAAGTTTTCAAAGGTGTGTGAATGAGGATTAGCTTTTTGGCCACATTTTGGATTGCTTAAGAAGTTTAAGTACCTCATCTGAAGAATTAAGATTTTTTTCGATCGAGAGGTTTTCCGCTTCTTTCAGAAGAAGGCCTATTTCTTTACCGGGCTTAATACCATTGGCAGTTAAATCCGATGACGAGACTAAAGGAGTCTGATTTTTTATTCTCTCAATAGGAAATTTAAGCCTTTCTTGTCTTTTGTAATGGCTCTCTAAAAATTTTTTTTGCTTTGAAGGATCTAATCGAGCTTTAATGAAATTAAGGCATAACAGATTGGAGGGATGGGCATATAGATGGGCCCACGTAGTTAGTGAGGTTTTTTTAGCTGTTTGGCAATGACGACGAAGGGTATGACTGTATACTGCTAATTTTCGATCGTCATTATTTGTCTTCAGATAGAGACATAGAGGTTCAACCTCTTTGTCTTCAATCTTATGAAGAATTTCTAAGATATATAAAATAGCAGGACATTTGCTTGGAAAAAATTGAAAAGCAGATACTCTTTTCTTTATTTCTTTATCTGAGATTTTTTTTAAAGAATCAAAAATTTCAGGAAGGAGCTTTAAATGCTGTAAAGCAATAAAGGCTTTATCGCTATTTGGATAGGTGATAATTTTATTAAATTCTTGCCATATCCTTTCCATACTCACTGCCGGTAATAGCTTAGAAGCTGTTGCTTTGATAGCCTCCTTTGTCTTTTCTTCTATTTCAAAATTAAAACGAGCAGAAAAGCGAACTGCCCGTATCATTCTAAGTCGGTCTTCTTCAAAACGCTCATAAGGGTTTCCAATGGCACGAATGACCTTTTGTTTGATGTCTTTTTCTCCATTGATAAAATCAAAAATTTCTTTTTCTATAGGGTTATAAAATAAACCGTTAATCGTAAAATCGCGTCTCATAGCATCTTCTTCTGCAGTGGTATAGTGAATGCTATCGGGTTTTCTACCGTCAGAGTAAGTGACATCTTTTCGAAAGGTAGTCACCTCGAAGGAATGATTATCTAAAATTATAATTGTTACACCAAATTGTTTTCCTACTTCAATAGTCCTATCAAATAGTTGTATGACGGTTTCAGGGGTGGCACTAGTAGCAATATCAATATCATCGGAGGGGATTCCTATTAGAAAATCTCTTACCCAGCCACCGGCGAAATAGGCAGTATAACCTTTATCTCGTAATATTTTACAAATGGAAGTTGCTAGATATTCACTATTCATTTCAGACGGAGAGGTAGAGTTTTTTTTTAAATTTGATACAAAATATTTGGCATTTTTCAAAAGAGGTTGTGTAATCTTCTCCATCTACTTGAATAGGTATGGTCGTATCGAATTTTAATTCCAGCGGAGGAGAGTAAGTATAACTTTTGAGTTTGAAATTTGCCCAAATAAATCGATTGAGAATTAACTTAGCAAAATCCTTTTTTGTAGAGTTATAAGAAAATTCCAGTTTTCCATCATTAATGGAGGAGTCAACTTTAAAAGGGCTCCCTCCGGCATAAGAGTTTATATTATGGATGATAATGCTCGTAAAGCTCTTTTGTTTATCCGGAGTTAAAAGGGCAGGGCTTGCTTTTTGAATAGTTGGTTGAATATGGATTTTTTTTTTATAAAAGACAAAAGAGCATAGCCCAATTAGAAAAAATAATAACTTTTTTAGGTAACCTAAATGAAAGATAGAATATTTAAAAAGGGGAGTTTTTTTTATTTTTTTACAGAGAGCTTCATATAATCGAAGAATAAAAGCATCGAATCCAAAGGTGACATAATTGATAAAAAAGATCTTGTCATTAACAGAAAAAAGATCGACTTCGATAATTTGAGGGTGATCAAAAAGCCTCCGCAATAAAAGGACAATATTTTTTTCATTCCCACCTAAATTTTTATAAAAATCATTCCCGGTACCGAGGGGAAAGATACTCAACATTTTGTTGTAATTAGATTTTCCCAGATAATTAATAAAATGATGGATGGTTCCATCGCCTCCACAAATTAAAATGCCATCTGAACTTTCGATAATCGTTTTCAAATGTTCCGGATCTTCCGAGGATGAATATTCTAAATAACGAATGCGTTTTTTGAATTCGGGCTCATTATCCACAAATTTCTGAATCTGTTTATAAATTTTTTTCCCTTTCCCTTGTCCGGAATCAGGATTAATCAGAATCGATAGCGATAATAGGTTTTGCATGTACAAGCTTAACTTTTCTGATACAATCTAACATTACAAAAATTGTATCATCTTTTCCTTTTATTGTCGAAGATTTTCGAATGACTTGTAGGGAATCGATTTTTGAGTTAAAGTGGACATTAGAAAATAGAAAAATGAGTTTTTCAAATGTCTTCAAAAATTCGAATTCTTTGTGATAAAACAATTAATCAGATCGCAGCCGGGGAAGTAATCGAAAACCCTTCTTCTGTAATTAAAGAGTTGGTAGAGAATTCCTTAGATGCAAAAGCTGCCCAAATTGATATTGCCATTACGAGTGGAGGTAGGAAGTTAATTCGCATAAGTGATAATGGCAAAGGCATGAACTATGATGATGCTCTGTTATGTTTTGAAAGACATGCCACATCAAAGTTTGAAAAGTTAGACGATATGAGAGATTTGATGACAATGGGGTTTCGAGGAGAAGCGCTACCTTCTATTGCTTCTGTTGCTAAAATGACATTGTTAACAAATTACAATCAAACAAGTGATGCAACAGAAGTATCAATATCCGGAGGTCGATTATTACATAGTAGTGTGGCTTCCAGAAGACAAGGGACTACGGTTGAAGTAAGAGATTTATTTTTTAATGTACCTGTAAGACGAGAATTTCAGAAATCGGTTTCTTATGATATTCATGAAACGCATAAATTGGTGACTTCTTTAGCTTTAGCTAATCCGGATGTTAAATTCAGTTTGTTAAGTGATAATAAATTAATGATGTCTACATCTCCCCGGATCCAATGTTCATGGCATAATAATTTAAAATTTCATATTCAAAAAATTTTTGGAAATCATTTTGTTTCATTATTATGCTCGGTTAATTTTAAAGAGGATGATATCGTTATTAAAGGCTTTATTGGCTTGCCAACTGCTCATCGATATAACCGCTCTCATCAATATCTCTTTCTCAATCATCGTTATGTTTCTTCTGCTGTGATTTCTTTTGCTGTCTCGGATGGTTATGGCACCAGATTAGCTAACCGGCGTTTTCCTATATATATTCTGCATGTAGAAATTCCTCCTCATACCGTAGATGTTAATGTGCACCCTCAGAAAAAGGAAATTCGCTTAAAGGAAGAAATACGTGTAAAAAGGATTATTGGCAAAGCTATAGATCTAGCTTTGCAAGGACTTTCTTCAATAGATCCTTTGGATACGGTTTCGGTGGCTGTAGATTCTAATCTTTCGAGCTCTTTACCTTTTAAAAAAGAGGAGCCCTGGTCAGATGATAGATATCTGAGAGCGCCTCCGGTAAAGCCTAATTTTAAAGAGCCCGGCTATTCAAAACCTATAGAACAGATTAAGATTGAAACCAAATCCATGACAACTTATAGGAATAAAAAAACGATTTTTGAAGATGAAAATCTTATGTTGGATTTAGATTCGTGCCCGAGAATTTTAGGTGTGATTGAAGGTTATCTTTTAATTGATAGCCAAAGTGTTTATCATAAACTTAGGATACCCGGGCAAGAGGATCTTGCTAAAGGTATTTTATTGGTCGATCAATCAAGGGCTAAAGCAAGGATTCTATTTGAAAAGTTAATCGATGCTTTAGAAAAAGAGGCTAAGAGTTTGGAAGTACAAGCGCTTCTTTTACCTGTTACATTTGACTTTTCTTCTTTGGATAGTGAATTGATTTTACAATATTTAGAAGAATTTAATCGGATTGGTATTCAAATGCATAAGGTAGAAGAAAACCAATTTATTGTTGCAGCACTGCCTGCTCTTATCGAAACATCAGATGTTAAAAATCTTATCCTTCGAATATTAGAAGATCTAAAATTATTCGATATATCTAAGGGTTTAAGAGAAGAAAAACAAAAAAGATTAGCACTGGCCGCTTGCCAAGCCGCAGCTAGGCAATCAAAGGCGTTATCGAGTATGCATGCTGAGGCGTTGTTTCAGCAATTAATGAAATGTAAAAGTCCTTATCAATCGCCTACAGGTAAACCCACTATTATTTATTTAAGCACAGATGAAATCACCAAAAAATTTAAATAGCCGTATCGATCGTTTGCGGGATTATCTTAGAGAGAAGAACCTGGATGTCTGTCTTATTAATGATTCTCTTAATCTTTTCTACTATACAGGATTATCCTTATCAACGGGCTATTTGTGGATAGATCAAAAGGAGATCCGTCTATTTGTTGATCCGCGATATGGAGAGACTTGTGAGCAACAGAAAGAGATTCCTGTCTTCGTTGTGCGTCAGTTTACCAAAGCTTTAAGGGACTTAGTCAATGCGAGAAAACTCTTTATCCTTTTCGACAGTAGTCTTGTGTCCTATTCAGATTATCAAAAATTAAAAGAAACTTTTTCCTCTGATGTGGCATTAATGGCTCACCCTTGTTTTTTACAGTATATGCGTCGTATAAAGGATACTCATGAGATCGAATTAATGAGGAAGAGCGCTTCTTTAGCTATTAAAGGATATGAGTATGCTAAATCTCTATTAAAAGAGGGTATTACTGAAAAGAATCTGGCGATGGAAATAGAGGTCTATCTTAGACAGCAGGGCGCAGATAAAATGGCTTTTGATTCAATCATTAGTTTTGGAGTAAATACTTCTAAGCCTCACTATACTCCACAAGAGATTCCATTAAAAATGGGTGAAATGGTACTTATTGATTTAGGTGTTAACAAAGATTACTACGCATCTGATTGTACTCGAATGCTATTTTTTGGTGATCCGAGGCCGGAACTGGCAAAGATTTATGAGATTGTAAAAAGTATCTTATCTGAAATAGAAGCTTTTATAAAACCTTCTGTTCTTATGAAAGAAGTGGATCAAAAAGTAAGAGACTTACTTCAGGAAGCCGGATATTTAGAGAATTTTATACATACATTAGGTCATGGAGTGGGTCTGGATATTCATGAATTACCGAATTTTAGAAGCGATCAAGATCTTAAGTTACAGCCCGGAATGGTCTTAGCAATAGAGCCGGGCATTTACCTGCCTTCTATAGGTGGCGTACGTCTAGAAGACATTTTAGTTGTAACACAGAATGGATGTGAGATATTAACTCACTATCCTCTTTGAGGGGTTGTCACTGTTGTATTTTTAAATAACGGTTGTAATTCTTGGGAGAATTTAACTTCTGTAGTTAAATCTAAATCTTTCAAGGCATTAGTCAAAGCTGTTATCTCAGTTAGAAGAAGGCTTGCTTGAGCAGCTTTGTGAATAACACGAGTATCCCCGCAGCAACCGATTGTAAAGGAAGAAGAGGCAGTTTTATGAACACTCAGCGATCCAAATTGGAAACCGTTATTACTGCTAACTCTTGCAACATATAATGCTGCTGCTTTTAGCTCTTCGTGATCCAAAGGTGTCTCACTTAAGCGAAGATCATTTGAATCTGTAATAATTGAGGAAGATATATTCATTTCCGGACTCCTATTATATTAAGTATGTAAAGTACAGTTAGTTTATTATTTTACATTATTTATTATACGGAAAATTTATTATTTATCAAGTAAAGAATTTAATGTTCAAATAGAAGTGTAACGCTTAATTTACTTTATATTAGCTAGTTAGATTCTATATTAAAAAAGAATTTAGTACGTTTTTTTCTATTAAAAGCGTGTTGCGATTCAGCTAAATTATTCAAGGATAGCTTAATGTGTATCAGCATTTTTTAAATAAGGAGAGTACGATGCGGCAGGTAGAGATGATCAGTTTAGAAGATTTAATTCCCGAAACGCATAATTACCGTAAATGCGATCAAATTTGGTCTTTTAAATCTGTAGAAAAAAGGCTGAAAACATTGGGAAAAAATAACCCTAATAAAGGACACGGGCTTCTTCGATTATTTAAATGCTTACTTCTTCAGTTCATGGAAAATTTAAGCAACCGAGAGCCGGAGCGCTATATTCAAGAAAATAATGTGGCATAAGTGGTTTTGTCGCTTTAATTTGAGAGAGAATATTCCTGATCATACCATTTTTTATTGAATTTACAACCTAAAACGGCTCTTGTAAAACGAGATAATGACTTTGTTGAGGTCGCATTATCTACATTAGCTGTCGATGATGTGTTCCAATGTAGGCCGGGAGACCGTATACCGGTTGATGGGGAAGTTATAGCAGGGGAGTCCTATGTAGATGAATCGATGTTAACCGGAGAGAGTATCCCCATAAAGAAAGAAATAGGGTCTCGTCTTTTTGGAGCGACTCAAAATCAAAATGGAGTAGTAACTGCCAAAGCGACTTCTGTAGGTTCGGATACTGCCTTAGCCGGTATTATTAAACTCGTAGAAGAAGCACAAGGGTCTATAGTATTTTAATTTTTATTTGATAATATGTTATCCTTCTTTTTTTATACAAACAGTAAGGATAAAACAATGCCTAGAGCCTATTCAGTAGATCTTCGAGAGAAAGTATTACAACATATAGAAAAACATCATGATAAAAAAACAGCCGGCCATATTTTTCAAGTAGGTATCGCAACAATATATCGATGGATCTTGCAAAAAAAGCAAAAAGGACATTTAAAGCCAATCCGCAGAAAATATGCTTATAAGAAATTAGATGATGAGTTGTTATCTAAATATGTAGAAAAACATCCGGATTATTTTTTATCGGAAATTGCTGATTATTTTTCAGTCACTCCGCAAACGATTTTTTATGCCCTTAAAAGATTAAAAATTACACGAAAAAAAAAACTACTCGCTATAAGGAAAGAGATGAAAAGAAACGGGAAGCTTTTATGAAAAATTTAAAAAATATTCCCTTTGACAAGAGAATTTATCTCGATGAAACCGGGATTCATCAATTTTTATTTCGTGAGTCCGGAAGAAGCTTACGCGGCAAAAGAGTTTTTGGAGCGGTTTCAGGAAACCGCTTTATAAGGCAAAATATTATTTCAGCCCTATCTAAAGGGCAGTTTTTATCTCCAATGTGTTTTGAAGGTACTTGTAATACCGGGTTATTCAATATTTGGCTTAAGGAAGTTTTGACTCCTCAGCTTACACCCGGTAGTGTTCTTATTCTTGACAATGCCGGTTTTCACAAGTCAGCGGAAAGCAGGAAAACAGTAGAATCTGCCGGTTGTAAGCTTATGTTTCTTCCTCCCTATTCTCCGGACTTAAATCCTATAGAAAAATATTGGGCTAATATGAAAAATAAAGTTAGAGAGATATTACGAAAAGTTACGAATTTTAAATTCGCCATTGATCAAGCAATCTTATCAATGTAAAATTAAATAACTATAAAGCTCCAATACAAAAATTGGCAGATTCTGTCTCTTCTGTTTTCGTTCCAATTGTAATAGGAATCAGCATATTGACCCTAATCTTATGGTGGTCGATTTTCGGGAATTTTACAGAAGCTCTTATAAATGCTGTGGCTGTATTAGTGATCGCTTGCCCATGCGCGCTTGGGTTAGCGACTCCTACCGTGATTATGGTAGCCGGCGGTTTAGGAGCTCAAAATGGAATTTTGATAAAAAATGCTCAAGCTTTTGAGCAAGCGGGGAAAATACAGACCCTTTTAACTGATAAAACGGGCACGTTAACTGAAGGCAAGCCGGATGTTGTAAATGTTATTTGCGAAGGCGATATGCAAGAAGAAGATCTCGTAATGTTAGCTTTATCATTAGAGCAGTTCTCAGAGCATCCAATGGCTAAAGCTATTGTTGATTATGCTAAAAATAAAGGAATACCAAGTAAAAAGGTCAAAGCTTTTAAAGCCATAACGGGAAAAGGTGTGCAAGCTCAGATAGATGATCATGTGATATTGTTGGGTTCTTTAAATTTTTTTAGAGATCTGGGTATTGAATGGAACAAGCAATTATGTGAGACATTAGAAGGGGAAGGAACAACTGTTGTAGCGCTATCTCGTGATAAGAGCATTATTGGGTATTTTGCCATTGCAGACAAAATAAGAAAAAACTCTCATAAAGCTGTTATGGCACTTCAAGATTTTGATGTTGATGTTGTGATGATCACAGGGGATAATCAAAAAACAGCTGCAAGCATTGCGGAGCAATTAGGTATTAATCGATTTCATGCAGAAATTCTTCCCGATCAAAAAGTTCATGAGGTCAACATGTTCAAATCACAAAATATCACAGGGATGGTAGGGGATGGAATCAATGATGCTCCTGCTTTAGCTACTGCTGATGTGGGGTTTGCTCTAGGGGCAGGTGCGGATATATCTATTGAATCAGCAGATATAACACTTATGAGAAGTGATCTAATGGGAGTAGTTAATGCTATTCGTCTATCTAAATCGACCATTAGGAAAATTCGTCAAAATCTCTTTTTTGCCTTCTTTTATAATGTGGTCGGCATCCCTTTAGCAGCCTTTGGTTTGTTGAATCCAATGATAGCCGGAGCTGCCATGGTAGCAAGCAGTATTTGTATAATTAGCAATTCCCTTCTTTTGAAAAATTGGAAAACAATTTTATAGTAGATTTTTCTTGCATTGATATTTTAATTTCAGCCATATTTTTGCAATCAGGATCTTTGGAAGTGAACCGGATTTTATTATGGAGTCAATTGAATTTAAGATTAACTTGTGGGCTTTATTTTTTTGCCTATCCTTTTCCTTAGTATTAGTTGTTTTTTATTTGATAAGGCGAAAAGATAAAACATCTCAAACACTGTTTTATTCCGATTTAAAACCCCTTAAGCATTTTCAGCAAAAAGGGCGTGTTAAATTTATTCATCTTCCCACCACTTTAAAAATAATGGCTCTTATCTTTTTCATTGCAGCTTTAACAGACCCGTATCTTTTAATTGAAAGGAAGCATCCCAAGGAGGATAGCACGAGTAAAAATAATACTGTCTTATCCAAAGAAACTGAGAAACCAAAAGAAGAGGAAATTACCCTTCCATCAGAGGGAATAGCGATCTATTTTGTTTTAGACCAATCCGGTTCCATGAGTGAAGAGATGCATGTAGCGGCCAAAAGAAAATCTCAAAAACGGTTATCTCGTTTAGATACTCTTAAACAAGTCACTAATCAATTTATTAAAGGAAATGATAAATTGGGATTGAAAGGAAGGCATAATGATCTTATTGGCCTCGTTTCATTTGCAAGAGTTGCAAAAATACTCTCTCCTCTTACTTTAGATCATAATAATATTACTAATGAATTATCTAAATTAAGTGTCGTAAATCATCGTAATGAAGATGGTACAGCTATTGGATATGCTATTTATAAGACTGTGAATACCATTGCTGCTACCAAATATTTTGCAGAGCAGTTGGTGGGTAATGATCGTCCTTCTTACTCTATTCAGAAAACAGCGATTATATTGGTAACAGATGGCTTGCAAAATCCTCATCCTTTAGATAAGCATCATCCTTTACGAAACATTAGTATTAGAGGAGCTGCAAATCAAGCGAAAGAGCAGGGTATTCGTCTCTATATTATTAATGTGGTGCCTTTTTTAGCTCACCCTCAATTTCAAGAACAACAAAATGAATTTGAACAAGCAGCTTTAATGACGGGTGGCAAGTTCTTTGTCGTTGGGAATAAGAACTCTCTACCTGATATTTATCAGGAAATTGATACCATTGAAAAAACGGAGTTATCGGATCAAAGAAAATTGAAGGTCTTAGTTACCGAAAAAATAAATCATAAAGAATCAGATTCTTCTTTTGATCGATTTTTATTCTTCCCTTACCTAATATTTCTTGGCTTGGGATGTCTTTTATTGGCTGTCATATTACAGACAACTATTTTAAGGAGGATACCCTGATATGAAAGGTGGACTGCATCTAGGTTGCCCCTTAGCCTCTATTTTTTTTCTTTTTCTAATCCTCATTGTTGCTTTATTTATACAAAACTTTCGAGCAAGAAAAAAAGCGCTGGCTTCTTTTGCTCATGATATTTCGTTGAAACACCTATTACGAGGCTTTTCGAGTGAAATCGCATTGCTTAGAATCATACTCATTTGCTTAGTTTGGGCTTTAGTTGTAACAGCTCTTATTCAACCTAGAACAATAAAAGAAAGAGAGCCGAAAGCTGATAAAGGTGGGCAAGAAAATATTTTGGATGAGACACTGATGAGTGCAGATGATCAAGAAAAAGTGATTATGCAAAGACGGGCTCATGATGTTATTTTTCTAATAGATGCTTCAGCTTCTATGTCAGTTCATGATACTAGAATGAACCGGTCACGTCTAGATTATGCTAAAGAAATTATTGATGAAATTGTTAGCCAACTGGATGGTCAGAGTACGGCTTTATATGCTTTTACATCTGAACTAACTCCTCTAGTACCCCCAACGATGGATTATTATTTTTTACGTCTTTTATTGAGAAAAATTAGTATTAATGAAGGGGACGTTGCAGGAACTGACTTATTGGAAGCTTTGGATAGAGTTCGGCTTCAACATTTAAATACTCATGAAGAGAAATTAAAAACGTTGATTATCTTAACTGATGGAGGCGATACACGATTAGAAGCGATGAATGGAAATGAAAGACAAAAAGAATTGTCTACATTAGTCAGTCGGTTAGGTAGTGTTGAAGAAAATAATTTGCGAGTCTTTACTATTGGAATGGGATCTAAAGAAGGTGAGATTATTCCTAACATCCAATTTGATGGTTCTGATATTCGTTCGACTTTGGATGAAGAGTTATTACAACTGTTAAGTCAAAAGGGACGCGGGCAATACTATTTTGCTAATGACTACTCTGCGTTTTCAATTTCACAAGATTTAATGAATATTATGAGACAAGATAATCCTTATGTAGATCATGAAGAAGAAGCTTTTAATCCCTACAAATTAGAGCGTGAATTAGAAAAAGAACAAGAAAAGAATATTGAGTATTTTAATTATTATCAGATCCCTTTAGGACTAGCTATTTTACTTTTATCCTTAGAGGTTTTTTGGCCCTTATTGGCTTCAGGAAAGGAAAAAATTTCGATTCAAGGGAGCATTTAATTCATGTTTAGTTTTAAAAATGTTATGATCATTGTTTGTTTTATTGTAAGTCATACACCTGTTTTTTCAGATCAGACTTTTTTGGTCGATAAAGCAACAGATGCCCGGGTATATTTTGAGACTACTCAATATGAAAAAGCAGTAAGATGTTATAAAGAGATACTTCAACAAGAAGTCACTCCGGCTCAGAAAGCATTAATTTCCTTTAATTTAGGCACCGTGTTACTAGCTCAAAATCAATTCAATGAGGCTCTTTCCTTTTTCGAAAGAATTGTTTTATCCGGAGAGGACAATCCACTTCTTTTAAGACGGTTATATACAAATATGGCGACAGCCTATTTTGAACAAGCTCATGCTATAGATAATGAGTTAACAATAGAATCTGAAAAGTTTTTACAACAGTGGGAACTGGCGTTAGGTAAATTAGGGCGTTCATTAGAATTTCAAAATCAAGCGCTAAAGGCTGAGAAACAACTTATTTTAATTCAAGGAGGCGAATTAAAGGATACCCCAAAAGATTTAGAAGGACTGAAAAAAATCACAAAAGAGAGGATTGTTTCTTTAAAGGAAAAGAAAAAGGATTTTATTTTAAATAGAGTGGGGATTGAAGACGGATTTCCTCTATTAAAAGAAAACTTAGAAAATTCATTAACACAGTTAGAGTCAATTGGCACTAATCACTTAAGTGGTAATCATTCGAAATATGCTATAGGACAACAATATGTTGCAGAGAAGAAGCTTCTCCCATTTGTAGAAAAAGTGGAGAGCCGTATTCAAGATAGTCTAAAAAAAGCCAAGCAAATAGCTGAAGACGAAATTGGGCTGACAGATGATTTACAAGCGATTGATGATCATGAAGAAGTGGTCAAAGCAAAACAGCAAAATTTCTTTTTTAGCAACGTCAGAAATCACTTTTTATCTTCTTTAGAGTCTATGCAAGAATTTAATGTATGGCAAACTCATGAGTCTCAAATGAAGGCGTTATTGCCTCTTAAATTTCTTTTGCGCCTAGAAAAAAAGGAAGACCCTTTAGCCGGTATTTTAAATGATCGTATATCATTAGCTTCTCGGATGCAGACAGAGAAACATTCCGAACTTATTAATGCGCTTAGGAAAGAAGAGGTTTTATCTAGAGATTTTGCTTATGCCCTTGCTACGGAGCTTACCAATGAGCTGGAAAAAAAAATACAAGAAGTCGAACACACTGACCTTCAAAATGATGATGCTACTAAAGTTATGGAATCTGAAGCTTTAGAATTGACCGTATTCAAACGAATGACGGAAAATCTAAAGCAACGCCTGGAAATAACTCCAGATAATAACAGCCTTCATCAAGAAACCAATAACGATTTGATATTATATCACCAATTGGGAATGAAGGAAGAGGATTCTCTTTTAAAAATCTATGATGCCTGGAACAAATATATAGAAATATCTCAATCCAATTTGCTCCCTCTTCAAGGTGAATTATGGGCTTTATTAGAACAATTTCGTTGTCGTACCGGGCTTGGAAATTCTGCAGAACAAGAACAAAGAATATGTCGAGTGATTCATTATTTGGATCAGGCTCTTGCGCAAGCCAAAGAACTGAAGAAAGAATCTGAAACACAATGTGTTAGTGATAAAATAGAACGAGCGTTATTAGAATGGTGTCCACAACAATTACTATCATGGAAGTTGAATCAGTTAGAGCAAGACTATGAAACACTTGAGAAGGAAAAAAAAGTATCGGATCTGTCAATCATTAAAGTATTGGATAAGAATAAACAATTAAAAACATTTGCTATGAGTATCGGCGCTCATGAAAAAAGCAAAGCGGACCTCAAAAAACTGAGTGAATGTTTACAATATGCAACCGATGGTGCGGAATCGGCTTTGATGTTACACGGTAATACCAAAATAGATAGTTGCCGGGTAATGATTTCTGATGCAAAGCGGTGGGTTCAAAGAGCTTACGAAGAGTCTGTTAAAGATGGTGAGAGAAATTCCATACAAATTTTAGAGAATGGAGTTAATGAAGAATCTCATGCTCTGACGACTAATAATAGAGTTCAAGATGCACAAAGTAAGGAAAAACGAAATGCTAAGCTTCTAGAAGTGACCAGATCAACTCAACAAGTTACCCTACCCGCTGTCGATCACTTTATTGAAACAGCTATTGCTGAAGAACGGTGCAAGCGTTATGGTTCGGAAGAGGTGGGGGACAGCAATCTTTTTGGGGAAGAGGAACTTCGTCAGTGTGAACCTTGGTCGGAGGTATTGGATTTGTATAATAAAGGAGTAAGAGAAGCGTTGTTAGCAGAGGTACAGTTAGATGAAAATGATCCGGATTTTGTGCAAATAGAGAAAAAGCAGGCCCTTACCTTGCAATACTGGAAGGAAGCATTAGACAAATTACGTAATCCGGATGATCAAGATCAAAATAATGAAGATCAACAACTTGGCGCTAGTGAAGATTCTTCTCAAAATCAGGATCAAGATTCTTTAGCAGAAAGTGGAAGCACTCCGGAAGAAGCACAGGCTAGTGACCGGGATCAGGCATCAAATTGCCGGGCTCCACCAATGGATATCTTAGAATTACTTCAGCAAATGGAGAGTGATGATCAAATTAATCAACCTGAAACATTAAATCCTAAGTCAGGGTTAAGACCATGGTAATAAGACAAACACTTCGATATTGTTTTTTGTATTTTCTCTGTTTTTTAAATCTATATGCCGTTGATTTCACCATCGAAATTGATAGTGACTTAACAAGGGAAGGCAGGCCTATCCCTGCGAAGATAATCGTTACAAGAGATTGTCAACAAAAAGTTGATCTTAAGAGTTTTATTTTAGACGGTGAAAAATTAGATGTAGAATTATTATACGAGAGCAGGCAGTCATCGATTACCGTCATTAATGGAAAAAGAAGAGAACAGAATAATCTTATCAGTACCTATAATTTTGAAATTCCGGGTAAAAACAAAGGTAGGCATGTGTTATCTGCTATTTCATTAAAAATTGATGGCTTGAATTATTATTCGCAACCGGTAACGTATGAGGTTTGTCCTACAGAAGAAAAGTCAAGTTTTAGGTTAATGGCCGAAGTTGATAAGCCCACTCCTTTGTATCCCGGTCAGCATCTAACCATAACCTATCGTATTGTCTTTACCACTCCTATAGAAGCTACTTTTGAAGAATTATCCCTTTTAGATCTTCCGGGTTTTAAAAAGAGGGGAGATAGGTCGATAAGAACATATAATCGAGGGGAAGCTTTAGTTAAAGAAATTAGCCAAGAATTCGAAGCGCAAAGAACAGGATCTTTTGAATTCGGATCTTCTATCATAGAAGGATTTCCCTTCCGAGAAGATTTCTTCGGAAGAAGGATATACCAGAAGCCCAAATTACGTGCAGAAGCAAAGCCTATAGTGATAGAAGTGTTAGACTTTCCGGAGAAATCGCGCCCAAAAAGTTTTAATGGGGCTATTGGAAAATATTCACTGCAAGCATCTCTTATTTCTAAGAAAGCGGTGAGTGTGGGCGATAAGCTTGAAGTAGAAGTTCGAATAACGGGTGGAGATGAATTGGCTAGCGTACGATTACCGGATCTCGCTAATCAAGAGAAATTTAAAGGGAATTTTCGCTTTAGTGATCTACCTCCGGTAGGTAAAATTACCGGTGCTACTAAAGTATTTGTTTATGAATTAAGGCCCATGTCTCCACATATTAAAGAAATTCCGGCTGTGGAATTTTCTTATTTTAATCCCAAAACGTGTAAATATGAAACTGAAAAAAGTCAGCCGATAAGCATTGACGTTACCCCCTTAAGTAACCCTCAGAGCATTATAGTTAAAAATAAAGAGCCCTCTTCTCCGGCAGAACAAAATAGTGATATTGCTATTCAGGATGAAAGTTGGAAAGAACATCTTTTTAAACCTAAATTAATTGAAATTACCGGTAACTATCAATTATTTGAGAATGACTTTATTCAAAAAAGAACACCTTTTTCTATTCTATATCTTTTCCCAATAGGTGCTGCTGTTATATTCGGCCAGTTAGGTCTTAGGCAGTATCTAACACATAAACAAAAACAAATGAAGAAAATGACTAGTGAAGGTGTGTTAAATCAAGCCATTAACCAAAAGAAAGACTCCGGTGCATTTTTTCATTTAATTGAAATTGCCTTACTGGAAGCTTTGAGGGAAAAAGGATATCTTGAAAAGACAATAACCAGTCCTGAAGAATTGGATCAGGATGGGATCACAGGGAAAGTACGAGACTTTCTTTGTCACATAGCTACTTTGAGATTTTCCGGAAATAAAAAGGTCTCTGTAGACAAGATTATTCAACAGGCTAAATCTTTATTTAAAGAGATTAAATCATGAAAGGAAAGCTGATGAACAAGCCTTTTTTCACTCTTCTTATATTTGTTATAATGTTTTTCTGCTCTATTTTATTAGCGGAAGAGAAAAATACCCTTCAAACTGCTTATCAGACTTATTTGATGGGAGAAAAAGCAGAAGTGGTAAGTGATCGTGTTGAGGCTTTCAATAAAGCTTTAGCCGATTATACGGAACTTGAAAAACAATATCCCCCGAATCCTAAGCTATATTTTAATATTGCGAATAATTATTTCCAACTAGGTGAATATGGTTCAGCACTACTCTATTATTATAGGGCAGAGAGGCTAGCACCCAGAGATGAACAGATTCAATCTCATATTAAATTAGCACAAAACAAAGCAAAGGTATCGGCTAATTTAAATCCTTTTAAACCGGCTAATTTTTTTAGCTTAGGCCATTTATTGGTTCTAAATGAAAGAATGTATCTTTTTGCTTTTTTTACTATTGTAGCAACGATTGCGGGATCGATTGTTATATGGGAAAAAAGTAAATACGTTAAGACCATTAGAAATATTTCTTTAGCTTTCGCTCTTGTTTTTTTAGCTAGTGTCACCTATTCCTATTTTTCCAAACCTCAGGCTGTTTTGATTCAGTCCTCTTTATTAACTTGTGATGCGGGTGAGCAGTATGCTCCCATTACAAAAGAACCCGTTTTAAATGGGCAGAGGGTAAGAGTTTTAGGATGTTCAAAAGATGGTTTGTGGTTAAAAGTGGAACTGACCACAGGAGAGAAGGGATATATTTCTTATAAAGTTGCTCGTATCATCTGATTTATTTTTGAAGATGTTTTTTAATTTCAAATTGAATCTGATCAGCCTTTTCTTAAGTAAGGATGCCATTTTCTACCGTTTGTTTGCAAAGTGATTCACAAGAATAGTAACCGATCCTATCAGCTGTGTTTTCCGGGTAAAGGGGTTTTAAAAGTGCGTAGAAAAGGTGATAAAGTGGAAATATTTTATAGACCAATTTTCGAAAAGTACAATCCTCTTCTTGATCAAAGAGGTTTTGCATGCTATGGATTCTTTCTTCTAAAGCTATTATTTGTTTTTCAGAAAGTCGCCCATAAGGCATGCATCTTGCTCCGGTTTTTTCGATTCGATTTTTTAGAAACTATTTAAAATAGTTGAGGTCTTCGTCCCAACCATCATGAGCAATGTGATCAGGTTCCGGACCGCCATCTCGTGCAAGAAGCACACACAAACGATTGCGTTCATTTGTATCACGGGTCTTTTTTACCTGAAATTTAAAAGAGCTTCTTTGATTTGGAGTTAATTGCTGCATACAAAATTAATACCATATCTATACTTTTTTGTGTACCTTTCAGTAGCAAGGAGTATATTCAATTTTGATCGTTAAATATCATCAGCCGAGTATTTATTAATCAATTGCTATTGAGAATAAAAAAAATATATTTGATATGTATCTTTGATTTAAAAATCTTTTCCCGGAATCAGGGTGATTGATACAATTTCGTTACCTTTTGCTCAAAATTTCCCGGGAAAAAATGAAATGCTCTGTTAGGTTTTTATGAAATTTTATTCAACAGTTCTTGAATAACTGAAATCAATCAAATGTATTTCAGTTTTTAAATATCGGTAGATTGAGGTCTTTTATATGACTACAGGATGTAAAGCTTTATATAATCTGTTACGGCTATACAGAGAAGAGAGTGGGAATAATTCGGTTTGTCATTGGCAGGTTTTAGATTACCGCTCTTTATCAAAAGATGACCTTTTTAAAATGTTTAGTGATTTAGATGTAAAACTAAATCAAGAGCTTTTTGAATCTTATGCGGTTTATTGGGATACTCCGGAAGAATTTACTGAGGCCCTTGTTGGAGATGTTTTAGACGATCAATGCCGTGATCAGTTATATCTTATCTCATTTGAATTATGGCGGCGCTTAAGGCCTGATAGACGTTCTTTATCTATTTTTTTTGATGATTTAGATTTTGCAATCTCTCTTTATGATCAAGATCAGGAAATGGGCAATTTAAAAAATCTGTTTATAGAATTGCAAGGAATAATAGAGGATCAAATTGATAAGAGGTTAGGAGTTGAAGAGATCCATTCTTTTTTAGCTCAATATTGTGCTCACGATATAGAAAAATTTCTTTATGATTTTACTGCGGATCAAATCGATTTAGAAAACTATTTTTATGCCAAAGAATTACTAGAAGATTTTCAAGAATTTTTTTTGAATAAGAATCAATTTAATTTTTTAAATTTTCGCCTTATTAGATTATCAGATGAAGAACAAGCTAAAGAAATTCTAACAAAAGTTATTAGGAAGTTAGAAGAAGATTCAGATTTAGAGCTATATTTAGATCTTCTGACTTCTATAGCAAATATTCCTTATAGGAATATTTTGCATGAGGTAAAAAATCAATATCTCATTCATGTGCAAAATGAAGAAGACCTATTAGATTTTCTATTCGTATTAGAAGAAGCTTATAAAGTGATAGGTTATCCTGAATGCCAAGCAAAAGTCAGTGAAGTTTTAGAGGCACGCTTAAAGGAAAGCAAGGGGCTCGATACGACATATGAGAAGTTTGATCCTGTTATAACCTCTCTTTTAGAATATCTAAATACCGACTCTTTTCATGAGTTATATTCTTAAATGATCTTTATGGGTTTAAAATCTATATAATCTGCTGCGGTCAATATGTAACGAATGTTATTTTTTTTTCCAAAAAGTGATAAGTTTGGTTTTAGATTATGTAAATGACCGAATACACAAATATTAATTCCATATTGTTCAAATAAAATGGAGAGTTTTGAGGGCTTAAGATCAGCGCTAATTGGAGGATAATGCGTCATTGCTATTTTGATAGAGGCGTTTGTATTTAGCTGCTCTAAGCTAATAGTAAGGCGTTTTATTTCTTTTTCAAAGATATGTTTTGAATCATATTTTTTTTCTGTTTTTGCAACTTTATTAGACCTAAATTCAACATAGTCGTTAAAATTGAATTCCTCATTATCCCATAATCTCGATCCTGCAATTGCAATATCTTCAAAGTCAAAGCTGTTATTTTGAATAAAAGAAATGGAAGGGGGGAGAATTTCTTGTAGCTTTTTAGAAGATGGCCACCAATAGTCATGGTTGCCTTTTAACATTAATTTTTTTCCGGGTCTTTGATGAATCCATTCTAAGTCTTTGTGGGCCTCTTTTGTTTTCAATGCCCAGGAGATATCTCCCGGTATTAAAACTAAGTCCTCAGCCTTAACAGTGCTATCCCAAGCAAGAGCCATTTTAGAGATATACCCTTCCCATTGTTGTCCAAATACAGCCATGTCCTTTTCCGGATTAGAAAGAGATAAATGAAGATCTGCGATAGCCCATACTGACATAAATTTTTTCCGGTTTTCGGTTATCAATCACGTAATATTAAATCTTTATTAAGCATAAGATTTGATAGCTCCTAACCCTAAAGGGAAGCGATTTCTCATTCAATGACCCTTGCTAACAAGTGCCGGTCTAACACGATCTTCAAAGGCTTGCATTACCGACTGCTCTTCAGTATATACTCTTCGCTCCTGAAAGGTACACAAAAAAGTATAAATATGATATTAGTTTTGCATGAACCGATTAACTCCCAATCAAAGAAGCACTTTTGAATTTCAGGTAAAAAAGACCCGTGATATAAATGAACGTAATCGTTTGTGTGTGCTTCTTGCACGAGATGATGGTCTAAAGCCTGATCCCAAGGGAGGATCAGCCGGTAAATTATCCAAACTGCAAACTAAAGAACTAGTGGAATATCTTTCTCAATACACCTATAGAAGGGTTAAGGATGTATGTGCATATGTCTTAGAACGATATAAAATTTCCTACAGCACAGGAGGGATGATATCGTGGCTAAAGTATCATCAATTTTGTTTTCAAAAGCCTTGTTAATGTCCCCGGTAGGCTTAACTTAGAGAAGCCAAGTGATGAAACTCAATCCTGTTCAGGTTCTAATGTGAATGAGTATATACTTGCTGCATCATACTCTCCTTATTAAAAAAACGCTGATACACATTAAACTATCTCGGAAAGTTTATCCGGATCGCGATCCACCCCTAATTGGCTGTAATTGACAATATATTATTTGATAATAATGGTTAGCGTACCTATAATCATGTGATGCTATTAACAAAGGAGATTTTTTATGAAAACTTTGAAATGTGTTTCATTTTTTATTGTTCTAACGTATACTTCAGCAGTCTTTGCAGTTTCACTGCCATTGATAATAGATAACCGAACAGAAGAATATACTTTCTACTTCATCACAAATGGTCAATCGATCGCGATTAAACCGGGAGAAGACTTTTCTGTAAAATTAGCTAACCATTCTACTACACAGATTACTTTTGATTATGATGGACAACACCATACAACGACCCCTTGGCACACCTCCGGGCTTGGCAATGGGGGTGTTTCATTCTCTCAAGATCCAAGTAGTGGGCAAGCAAATTTTAGTTGGGGTTTTGGACCGGCTCAACAACAGGATCCCGGGACAGCCCCACCTTATTTTAGCATTACCGGTGGGTTAAATACATCGGGAACTGATGATTGGGCTTATGGGATTTCATTGCAACCACATGGCAATTGTGTAGCTACAACTATTAGAATAACGCAATAAAAAACCGGGAAGATAATAAGCCGGATTCTGTCATCCACCGGAGTGACGGACAATCATTCATCTAGGGCTTGTGTCACCACAAGCCTCAAGCGATATGCTTTTGAAGCTTTTGCGAAGAACAAAATATAAAACGCTTCAAAACTCTTGCTTCGGATAGGGTTTACACCATCTTTAAGTTTCCTTAAGAGGGTCGATTCTTAAAATCGACATTTTCAGCCTGTTCACCAAATTACAGGCAACGGGATATTTTCTGTTGCACTTTCCGTAGCCTTACAGCCCCCGGCATTTCACCGGTATCCTCTTCTACGAAGTCCGGACTTTCCTCTCCCATATTCTAAAATACGGGAGCGATTGTCTCATCTTCCCGGAAAAATTAACTTGCGATATTTTTACGACGACGACGCTTGGTTGCGATGACTTTTGAGCCTTCTAGTTCCTCGCTTTCTAACCAATAAAGGATACGAGAACAATGCTCACAACAAACGACTCGTTCAGCTTTACGAACAAGGTTTTCTTGTTGTGCTGTTAAAATAATGTGGCAACCACTACAACAACGGTTAGTTATAGGAACCACAACGCGGTCGCGCTTATTGTTTAAAAGTCGTTCATAGATATGCATGCTTTCAGGTGTGGCTTTTTCAAATAAAACATCTCTTTCTTGTTTTAAGCGGCGGCCTTCTTCATTAATATGATTGATACTTATCGCAATTTCTTCTTCTAAAGCTTGGCTATTTTCAATTGTTGCATGGTAGGTATCTTGTAGATTACTTAAAATCTCTTCTTCGCTTAAAAGTTGATCAGCTAAAGCTATAAGTTTTTTCTCAATGTTAGAACGTTCTCTATCTGCTGTAGAGATTTCTTGATTAAGGGCATTGAATTCTTCAATTTTTTTGACGAGATCTTGTTGAGATTCATAGTGCTTAATTTTGGCTTTGATCTCTTTAATCTCTTCTTCATATATATGAACTTCTTTTTTTAGAATGTCAATCTCTTCATTTTTTTTACCAATTTGAATCTGTAAATCGTCTTGTAACTGATCGATTTGACTAAGTTCATTTTTGCGTTCTTTTTTGAGTCGCATTAAACGAATCATTTTAATGTCTAATTCCTGTATCTCTAAGATGACTTTTAGACTTTGAAGCATAAATCTATCCTTGTAATTACATATAAACCTCTCAACTGAGGTTGCCAATTCCCTTTTGGATGAAGATCCAAAGGCGATTTTAAGATAATAAGTTTACAAGATTGCTCTATTTGAATATAGAAAAAAAATTATTTTAGTATCTTATCTCTATTTTTTGTTAAAGTTTTTCTATGTAAGTCGCCCTTTTAACATTGAAGTGTGACAAATAGGAAGTATTTGAAAATGGCCAAATGCCGGTAAAATCTCTATAGTAAATTTTTGATAAAAATATTATGGAGAGATTTTTATGCCTAAGGGCTACCCGTATTTAACCTATGAGCAAAGATGTCAAATATATACTTTAAAACTAAAGAGGCGATTCAATTCACTGTATCGGCAAAGAAATTAAAGTAACCGGGTCTACCGTTTATCGAGAGTTAAAAAGAAATAGCGACGCCCGACAGTGTATTTAATTTTTCAGCACAAAAAAAATCTGAAGAACAACGATCGATAGCTTGCCGTCAAACTAAAAAAATGCACCCTGAGATGTTTGTAAAGCCGGAAAATAAATTATTATTACAATGGAGTCCTATTCAAATAGCAGGTTCGTTAAAAACGGAGGGTGTACTTATTAGCCATGAAAGTATCTATCGGTATATATTGGAAAGACAAGCTGATAAGGAGGTTGTTTATATAAAAATTTAAGACACAAAGTCAGGAAATATAAAGGACGAGGATATATTTCCGATAGGATTGATATTGCAAAGAGGCCTTACATGGTCGATAAAAAAACAAGAACAGGAGATTTCGAATGAGAGACAATCATAGGTAAATATCACCAAGGAGCGATTGTATCTATTGTTGATCGTGCCTCTACATATACGATACTTGTAAAGGTGAAATCTAAACAAGCTTGTACTGTTGCTAATGCCTTAATTGAGTGCTTAGAATTTATTAATTAGGATAACGTTCACACATTAACGGCAGACAACGGTTTAAGGTTCTATCGGCATAAAGAGGTCAGCTCAAAATTAAGAGCCGCGTTGTATTTTGCGAAACCCTATACGGGAAAGAAGATTGAGTGAACATATCAATGGATTAGTTAAACCTTATTGGCCCAAGAAGACAAACTCCAATCAGAAAAAGTTTGAATTTTAAAACACCTATAGAGGTTTTTAATCAAAATAATTTGGGCTATAATGGAGTGCAAATTTGTTGCACTTCATAGTTGAAAAGGCAAGTTTTAAAATATGAATTAATAAATAAAAGGTTGTATAGACAATGAAAATTTTAATAGGAGGAGGAAGAGGTTTTATCGGGAGTGCTTTAATTAAATGTTTAGGAAGCGAGAGGCACCAAATTCGGATCATTTCCGGAAAGAAAAGAAAGAATGGGGTTACTTGGGAGGAAATTCACAATCAAGGTTTACCTCCGTGCGATGCTGTTATTAATTTATCAGGGGTTAACATTTTTACCAAACGATGGTTTTCGAACAGAAAAGTCGAAATTTATTCAAGTCGAGTGGATACGACAAGAATACTTGCTAATGCGATTGATAATTCTTCTAATCCTCCTCAAGTATGGATTCATGTTTCAGCTGTAGGTTGGTATCCAACACATTCCTCGGAAGGATTTACTGAAAATGATGGGCCACATGGAGATGATTTTATTGGTCATTTATGTAGAGAATGGGAAGAGGCGGCTCAATTAACCAAGCAAACACAAGTGCGTGAAGTAACTATGCGTCTAGGGCCTGTGCTGGCAAAGGAGGGGGGAGCTCTAAAAAAAATATTACCCGGTTTTAAAGCAGGGTTTGGTGCTTGCTTAGGTACAGGCCGTCAAGCATTCCCTTGGATTCATATACAGGATCTACTCAATTTTTTTCTGTTTGCTCTGCAAAAAGAACATATACAAGGAATTTATAATCTGGTCTCGCCTCAGAAAGTGAATCATGCAGAATTTTCTCAAGCTTTAGCGCGTCATTTAAAAAGGCCACTTTGGTTTAAAATTCCTGTTGGTTTTTTACATATATTGCTAGGAGAAAGAGCAAATCTTCTTATTGCTTGCCCAATCGTCATCCCAAAACGTGTTATAGAATCGGGTTTTGTTTATAAGTATCCGGCGATTGATGCGGCATTATCGGCTCTATTGGATCATTAGGCTTGTTGCGCAATAAAAATTGTATAAGTTGAGCCTTGCTCAATTTTTGTCGATCATTTTCCATTTAAATGGAAGTTCCAAAGATTCGCATATAATAACGGTATTTTGTCTTCTATGACATAATTTTTATTCTTTATATGCTCTACAAAAGATCTCTGCATAACTAACTTGATAATAGTTTTTAAAACTCACTGATTGTCTAAACTTATTTTTCATTTATTTTAATAAGTTTTATAATAAGCAGTTTTTTATTATGAGTGTAAATCATCGCATGGGCGCCAAAAATCGTTGCCGGAAATCAGTTATGCAGAGGTCTTTATTAAAGGGTTATGGGAGGGACACTGACGGAGTATTAAAGATAATATTATATAGTTAAATTCTGTTAAGTTAGGTTTACGCAAATTCATTTGAGGCTTCTGTTTGAGAATATATCTAAAACAGGAGCACTTGAGAAGTGCGGAAGATCTTAACCGAACATATAATGATAAATGTTGTTTATGGTGTGAGCTAAATAATCTTTAGTTTGAATAGTTCTATTTGTAACATAGTCAATACCTTCACCAATTTTGCCTCCTAAGTCAGTGGGTATATCCGGATAGCGTGTGGTTATAGTAGGTAGCGCGACTGCTGATAATGCCAGGAATGTTCCGGGAGCCAACACCTTTATTGCATATTGAAATAGTTCTAAAAATCTCAGGGTCCTCTACAAGGGGATCAGTGATGCTGTTATAACAGTTGAGAGTACATCCCAGGGCAAACACAGCGCAACCGGGTGACAAATAATTGACTCGAACTTTCGGCCTACTAGCGTCATTCATAATACTAACATGTTTATTTATAAAAGCATGTTTATTTATAAAAGATTGGACCTTTCTTCCTATTCTTCTTCCAATCGTTCTTCCCGGTCTTTTTAGAATCGGCAGTGGATTTCTAACACTTATGGAGGAAATGGGTATTTGACAGAAAAAACAATTTACTTGCGATTTTTGTATGGTTGCTATCCATGTCAAAAAACATTTGTGATGTATCGGATGCAGGTTTCCATCTCCTTCACTATTCTCTACGTATTCTTCATTTCCTTCAGATTTAATGCTAAAGTTATTTTTTCAGCAGATAGGGCAGAAGTACGCTTGGGATTCAGAAAAACATACAGTACTCATAATTTTAATTTATCCTATTTTTTATTAATTTAATATAAATTGATTCGATTATCTATTTTAAATTAACTGAATTAAGTTAATTTAAATATTTGTACTATTTTTAGAACTACAGAGGTAAATCTTGATCCTCTAGAATTAACCTGTTTGAGATGTATGGGAAACAAATGATATTCGCGTTTAATAGCACGGATAAAACAATTAAAAAAAATATCAATAAGATAATAATAGAAATATTTTTGTTGAAAAAAAGAACTCCGATAAACACATTCCGAAAAACTCCGCTTTAAAAAGTCCCGGAGGTGTTTATGAGGTTTTCAATGTACAATATTAATAATAAAAGACTTAAATTAAGCACATTGTTTCAATATTAGAAAAAAAATTGTTCAATATGCTCAGGATAAAGGCATTAGCTTTGCCGTAAAAAATGGGGTATAGCCGGAAATACCGGTCGCGCTTGGTTGCGGCGTTTTGATCAAAAGGGTAATAAGGGATTAAAAGACAGAAGAAAAAGATCCATATGTATTCCGCATAAGGCTTCTGAAGGTATTAAAAACGGGTTGTGGAAATAGCCCCCCCAAAAGAAAAATAATATTCTGATTTAATAAATTATTTTAATAACGCATCTCTGTTGCGCGAAACTCCTGATCTATAGAAAAATCGTTATACTAACTTTGTGTAAGGTGAGTTGATTAGCAAATCATTTGCTATCAAAGGGCTTAAGCGAGTAAACTTAATTATTTCATAATTTTGTAGCAGTTAACTTAATTATAGTGATGTTGAATTTAAATCAGTACCTTGAAAATACACCTAAAGAAAAACATAGCTATGCTTTGATTGCATATCTAGCTTCAATTGAACATATTCAAAGAACGTCTCCATTAATTGCTGATGCGATTATAAATGAGCTGAAGAATCAACGCTCTCATCTAAAATTAATTGCTTCAGAAAATTTTTCTTCTTTAGCTGTGCAATTGGCAATGGGTAATCTTCTTACGGATAAATATGCTGAGGGCTATCCTAATCATCGTTTTTATGCCGGTTGTGAAAACGTTGATATTTGTGAATTAGAGGCGATTAAACAAGTAAAAGAAATATTTGATTGTGATCATGCCTATGTGCAACCGCATTCAGGGGCGGATGCAAACCTGGTTGCTTTTTGGTCTATTTTAGTTCACCGCATTCAGGATGCAGAAGTAGAAGCTTTAGGAAAGAAAAAAATTGATGAGCTTAACGATAAAGAATATGAACGTATTCGTATGTTAATGATGCAACAAAAAATAATGGGGATGTCTCTTAATGCAGGTGGCCATTTGACTCATGGTTATCGCCACAACATCTCTTCTAAAATGATGCATGCTGTTAGCTATGGGTTGGATCCTAAAACTGAGACACTTGACTACAAGGCTTTAGAAGAACAAGTTAAAGTAGAAAAACCTATAATTTTATTAGCCGGTTACTCTGCTTATTCGAGGCGTTTAAACTTTGCTCAACTTCGAGAAATTGCTAATACGGTTAACGCTGTTCTAATGGTGGATATGGCTCATTTTTCAGGTCTTATTGCCGGTAAAGTTTTTGCCGGTGATTATAATCCTGTCCCGTTTGCAGATATTATAACCTCAACAACTCACAAAACGCTAAGAGGTCCTAGAGGGGGATTTATTATGTGTAAGAAGGAGTTTGCTGAGATTGTTAATAAAGGATGTCCTTTAGTTTTAGGAGGACCTCTCCCTCATGTTATAGCTGCAAAGGCGATTGCTTTTAAAGAAGCTAATACGCCGGCGTTTCAAGAATATGCTCATCAAATTGTTAACAATTCAGTTAGCTTAGCTGAAGAGTTGATGAAAAGAGGAGCTAGGATATCTTCAGGTAAAACAGAGAACCATCTGATGGTTGTCGATGTAAGCTCCTTTGGTATAACGGGAAGGCAAGCTGAAAAAGCTTTAAGAGAAATTGGCATTACAGTAAATCGTAATACTATTTATAACGATCCTAATGGTCCTTGGTATACTTCCGGTATTCGTATCGGTACACCTGCAATTACGACACTTGGGATGGGTAAAGAAGAGACGGGAGTAATAGCGGATGCTATTATTGCCGGATTACAACATACCCAACCAATTAAAATAGAAAAAACAGGTCAAATGAGTCGGGCTAAATATCACATGGAAAAAACGACTTGCCAAAAGATTAAATCTCAAATATTTGAATTATTAAATCGATTTCCGTTATATCCGGAGCTAGACTTTTAATGACATTGTGCATAAGAACAGGAGAAAAATATGTCTAATGAACAAGAAAACGAAGGGCTTAAAAGCCTTGATGATCGTATTGATTTTGCCTTATTACAAGCCAGGCGCATCTTCTTTTCTAATGTAGTAGAAAGCAATTCGGCTCATGCTGCTATAAGAAAGTTGTGGTATTTAGAATTAAGAGAGCCGGGTAAACCCATCACCTTTATCATAAATAGCCCCGGCGGGTCTGTACATGATGGATTTGCTATTTGGGATCAGGTTAAAATGATTACGTCCCCCATTATCACGCTAGTGACAGGATTAGCCGCTTCTATGGGATCAATCTTAAGCTTGTGTGCTCCTAAAGGGCATCGTTTTGCCACGACAAATTCTCGTATTATGATTCATCAACCTCGGATTATGAGTCCTATTCAAGGCCAGGCATCTGATATCGAAATCCAGGCGAAAGAAATTATGAGAACTCATGAGCAGGGAATAAAAATATATATGGAAGCCACCGGCAAGGATTATGAAGCGGTATCAAAGGCAATTGATCGTGATAACTGGATGACAGCTCAAGAAGCAAAAGATTTCGGGCTTATTGATAAAATTGTGACATCCTTTGATGAAGTAAATTAATGAAAGTTGCCTTTTCCAAATATTCCGGACTAGGCAATGATTTTATACTTCTTGATAATCGATCAAAAATCATTCCTTCTGATAATCCTCTTCTTTTTAAAAGTTTGTGCCATCGGCAACAAGGAATTGGAGCTGATGGGGTCATTTTATTGGAAGATCACCTTAGTGCCGATTGTGCTATGCGGATTTTTAATTCTGATGGTACTGAAGCCGAAATGTGCGGAAATGGAATTCGCTGTCTTGCAAAGTTTTTAAAAGTATTGGGTTTTGAGGGTTCTTCTCATACTATTAAAACAATGCATCGACTAATAGAGGTTAGTTGTTTAGATGAAAAAGTCTTAGCAAGGATGGGTTCTCCTACCACAATCAGGTGGAATAAGCGTATATCCCTTGATCATGAAGAGTACGAATATCACCATCTTGATACAGGTGTTCCACACGTTATTATATTTGTCGACAATATAGATAATATTGAAGTTAAACAGTTGGGTAGACGATTGCGTTTTCACCCATATTTTGAACCGCGCGGAGCTAATATTAATTTTGTTGCTGTTGATTCGATTGATACTCTAAGTATAAGAACTTATGAGCGTGGAGTAGAAGAAGAGACTTTAGCTTGCGGAACAGGGGCCACAGCTTCAGCTTTAGCATATGCTCATGAACAGAACATAAAAGGGCCTATAACTGTTAAGGTGAAAAATGGTGATTATTTAGAGATTGGTTATTCAACAAAAGGAGGTGATTTTTTTGATGTATCGATGACCGGTCCGGCTATTAACATATTCGAAGGAATAATCGAAATCTAAGCTATTTCATCAAATAGATTCTTATTTAGTAAAAATACCTTTTTTGCTTCCGGAACAACTAAATTCTTTTGATCCTCATCTAAAGGGATTTGATTAAGGCTGTCACGAAATTGTTTTTTAAAAAGCGAAATATCTTTGATCTCATCAAATTGATAAAAGCTAAGCCCTTGATCATCATTTAATTCTAATTTTATTTTTAATAATCCTTTAAGAATTTGTCCCCCTGAAAGATCTCCTAAATAACGGGTATAGGTATGGGCAATAAGTGGATAGACTTGATTGGCTGCTTATTTGATTTCATTTATATATTGGGCTGTAGCAGGAAGAATTAAAACATTTTGAAGCCATTGTTCATTTAAAAAATAATTTAAATCTTTTTCTAAGGCCTCAAGACGATTTAGAATCGGAAAATATACGGGGGAGATATAACATATTTTTCCAAAGTTTCATATATAAAATATAAATTTTCCGGGAAAAAGACATATTTATCCTTTGTAAGAGGCTTTTTAAAAAAGCCATGATTAAATGCTTGGTTGGTAAGTTTATGATCCGGAGCGGTTTCTAATTTTACTCGTTTCGCCGGGTTAGAACTCATAATCTATTTTTTAGTAAGTATTTAAATTCAAAAATCTTTTTAATTAGAAGCAATTGATCATGTTTTCATAAATGAAAGAACATGGCTTCATTCGCAAGATAAGAGACCTGAAAAATCATCATGTTTTCATAAATGAAAGAACATGGCTTCATTCGCAAGATAAGAGACCTGAAAAATCATTATTGTTTTTTTATTGCTAATTGTAATTAAGGTTTAAGTTATGATATCTTAAGCTTATTAGACTATTTTATCTTATACAAAAAATATTTTATGATGACAAAAAAAAACTCAATTCCAAATCAAAAAGCTCAGAGTCCTCTTGTTCTCCGGTATCACCGCTTGATGGATGCTTTTTCGAAGTCAGATGATGAACGGGACTTTTATTTAGATAAAATAGAAGGTTTTATCATCTATGTCGATTTAGATAGAAGCGAGGAGGATATCATTTCTTGGGAAGAAACTTTGTTTACTGATGCCGGAAGATTTCGACTAGTTCCTAAGTTAACTTTTTACGAAACTAAAAAGATCATGGAAGGGTTTATAAACGAGAAGGTTTATGACATCGATATTAAAGAGAGGCTTGCAGAGATTATCCAGTCTAAAGAAGCAAGAGAAAATTTTCTTGAGTTCATTTATGATCAAGAAATCGAATTGGAAAAATGGCAATTGTATTATCAAGAGCGCTCCCGTATTCGAATTATTGAATGGTTAAGAGAAAATGAGTTTCATTTTGTTTTTGAAGAGGATCTGGAACTTGCCCTGTCTATTGTAGAAAAAATAAAACATAATCTTTTCCAAACTAAAACCTCCAAAGATGTAGCGCAAGCGCGTCAGGTGCTGGAAAATAAATCTAAGGTTTATTATTCAAACGAAGCTTTAAATCCAAGACCCAAGCGTGGTAGGCCGCCTAAACAGGTAGTTAAAGTGGAAGTGGAGCCTCAGTTGACAGAAGATTATTATTCAACGGTACCTTCAGCTGCGCGTCCCTTTCTATATACTCCCGGTATTGCGTCTGTTTCAGCAGTTACGTTTTCAGCTAAATTTGATAATGAAGAAGAGTTACGTGCGAAGTTACGTTCTTCTCCAAAATCAGAGACTATTATGAATCTAGAGGCGATTACTAAGAAGCTATCGTCGTTATCAAATCTTTCAAAAAATGTACCCGGCATTGAAGATGAATTAGCTGTCACAGATAGATCGAGCCAAGAAATTGTCTTTAAGTCTACAAAAAAAGAACCTCTTATAAAAGAGCCTAAAGAGAAGAAAATAGATTCTTTAAAAATGAATATGCCTTCTCTGCCTATCGAAAGTGCTTCTGAGAAGGAAGCAGATGTTTCAAAAGGAAGGCGGTTAACTAAAGAGACTCCAAGTGAGAAAAAGCCTAATCTCTTAAAACGTTTAATTAGAAAACCCTCTTCTAAAAATGCCAAAAAAACGCCTCTTAAAAAGGCTCGGCGTATAAAAATTAAAGATAAAGAGGAATAATTATTCCTGTCTTATTCCTGATATGAAGGATCTTTTTAGGAATGTTAAGATGGTGTCATTATGGTAATTGCCAAAAATACAATAGGTGTGCAGGATTCGTCTGCTGAATCGGCTTCAAAAGCTCTACAAATATTAGAAGCTGTGTTGCTTGCCAGGTATTCTAATAAGAAAATGGAAAAACTCGCCAAGCAGAATAAAGGAGGAGCTTTTTTTATATCTACGGCAGGGCATGAATTGGTGGGAGTCGTTTGTGCGAAAGCGCTTATACCGGGAAAAGATTGGGGGTTACCCTATTATCGAGATTATGGTTTTCCTATTGGTATAGGTTGTGATTTAATAGAACTTTTTGGCTTTTTTTTAGCAAGAAATACGATCAACCACGGTTCCGGTAGAGTAATGTCTTTTCATTATTCCCAAAGAGACTTACGACTAATGCCTCACTCGAGTCCGGTTGGCTCTCAATTTTTGCAAGCTGCCGGTAGGGCCTATGCTGTCAAACAAAGTGGCAAAGATGAAGTTGTCTATGTATCAGGAGGAGATGGTTCAACCTCTCAAGGAGATTTTCATGAAGCTCTAAACTTTTCTTCCATTCATCAATTACCTGTTATTTTTGTTATTCAGAATAATGAATGGGCTATCTCAGTTCCCTTAAAAGAGCAAACAGCAGGAAAAAGTATCGTTCCTATGGCCAAGGGGTATGCCGGTTTGACAGTCTCTGAAGTCGACGGAACCAATTATTTAGCGCTTACTGAAGTGATGGAAGAAGCTGTTAAAAAGGGTCGTTCAGGAAATGGTCCAACTTTAATAGTAGCGAACGTGCCTCGCCTAGGGGCTCATAGTAGTAGTGATGATCAAAAAAAATATCGTTCTTCTAAAGATTTGGAAGAGAATCTCAAAAGAGATCCTTTAGATCTTTATATTCAATTTCTACTGAAAAATCAGATATTAATTCAAAATGAAATTGATCTTGTTAAGAAGAACGTTTTAGAAGAGCTTGAAAAAGCTGCTCACGAAGCTGAAGCGATTCCTCATCCTGATCCTAAAACGGTTAATGATCATATCTTCAATAAAAAAGTTCATAAAACTGTGACTTGTGAAGCGGAATATAAGGAAGGTAATGAAATTGTCATTATGGATGCAATCAATCATGCTCTTCAAGAAGAGATGGAGAAGGATCCCAATATTTTATTATTTGGTCAAGATATAGCGCATGGCAAAGGAGGGGTTTTCGGAATCACGCGCAATCTTACCACTCGATTTGGCTCAACAAGATGTTTTAATACCCCTTTAGCGGAATCCACTATCATGGGGTTGGCATTAGGTATCTCTTGTGATGGAAAGTATAAAGCTGTAGCAGAAATGCAATTTGCTGATTATATGTGGACCGGAATTAACCAATTAATAAATGAAACAGCCGGCTTTCATTGGCGATCTAATGGCCAATGGGATTGCTCTTTAGTTTTAAGACTTCCTTATGGTGGTTATATTCAAGGCGGACCCTATCACTCCCAAAGTCCGGAAGCGTATTTAACCCATACTCCGGGATTAAAGGTAGTTGTGCCAAGCAATGCCAAAGATGCTAAAGGACTTATGAAGTCTGCTATAAGAGATCCTAATCCTGTTATGTTTCTGGAGCATAAAGCATTATATCGACAAAGAGTTTTTTGTGCTCGTAATGAGCCTTCTCATGATTATTTAGCTCCTATAGGTAAGGCGTCTATCGTTCGTTTCGGAGAAGATATGACAATCATTGCTTGGGGAATGATGCTGGTAATGGCTCATGAGGTGACAGAGAGGTTTTCTAAAGAGGACTATTCAGTAGAGTTAATCGATCTTTGTACACTTATTCCTCTTGATATGGAAACAATTCTGACGTCGGTTAAGAAAACAGGAAAGTTAATGATTATACATGAAGCTCCCAAAAATGGTGGATTTGCTGCTGAAATTTCTGCTCGTATTATGGAGCAGGCATTTGAATATTTAGATGCTCCGGTAAGTCGAGTATGTGGTTTGAATACTCCGGTTCCATTTTCTAAGCCCTTAGAAAATGCCGTATTACCACAAAAAGAAGATATAGAAAAGTCGATTCGAGAACTGTATCAATATTAAAATAGAATAGGGGTTCCGATTTTTTCTTGATCAGCAACTAATAGACTTAACTCTCTCCCTTCATTATATAGACTATTTTTTATAACATTTAACACCATATCGGGAGAGTTACATTCTTGAGATAGGTGTGCAAGATAAACATGTTTTAACCCTTTATGATGAATGTTATTAAGTAATTGAGCGCATGCTTCATTAGATAGGTGACCACTACGACTTAAAACACGTTGTTTATAGGTCATAGGTCGATTACAAGCATGCACCATTGAAGGTTGATGATTAGCTTCTATGTATAAAAAGTCACAACCTTTTAGTTGGTGTTCTACCAAAGTACTGACAAATCCAAGATCTGTACAGAATCCCAATTTGAGATTATGAGTGTGAATAATAAAAGCAACAGGATCCCTACTGTCGTGCTGTATGGTAAAGGGATGGATTTTTAAATCTTGAAATTCAAAAGCTTCTCCTGTGGAAAAGATTTTGAATTTAGGACAATGATCTAAATATTGGATAATTCCTTTAGCCGTTTCACTATTTGCAAAGATAGGAATTTTCAATTTTTTGGCTAAAATTTTTAACCCTTGAATATGATCCATATGTTCGTGAGTAACTAAAACAGCATCAATGTCAGTAATGTCTACATTGATTTGTTCGAGTTTATTTTTGATGTTCTTGCCGCTAGTGCCTGCATCGATGAGAATTTTAGAATGTTTCGTGCCTAAATAAATACAGTTGCCTTTCGAACCTGATGCAAGTGGACAAAATCCAATCATAATTGAAGTATAGGATAAGATGTTAAAGTGACTGAGATTTTAAACGTCAGCTTAAATTAATGAAACTATTATCATTCTTAAAAATCAAACTCATCATCAGATTCTGAAGAGTATTTTGATGTTATCAATAACTTACGAGGTTTGCTCCCGTCAGGAGGGGTAATAATACCTTGTTCTTCAAGTTGATCCATAATACCGGCAGCTCTGGCATAACCGATTTTGAGTTTTCGCTGAATAAAGGTTGTGGAGATGCTTCCCGTTCTTTGAACGAGGTCAAGAGCCCTTTCAAATAGTGGGTCTAAAGAGGAGTTCTGTAGGTTTAAGGAACCCGCTTCGTCAGACTCGTTTGCCATATGATCGAAAGAATCAATGAGATAATTGGGAGGGGCTTGACCGCAGATAGATCGGATTGTAGCTGAGATATCTTTGTCATGAATAAAACATCCTTGAGTACGGAGTAAAGCGGATGCACCGGGTGGTTGAAACAACATATCACCATTACCAAGTAAACTCTCAGCTCCAATTTCATCTAAAATGATTTGACTATTCACTCTGGAAGCCACTTTAAAAGATATACGAGTAGGGAAATTAGCTTTGATCAATCCGGTTATAACTTCTCTTGAGGGTCTTTGAGTAGCTAAGACTAAATGGATGCCTACAGCTCTTGCCATTTGAGCTATGCGAGCAATAGGCATTTCAATTTCATTACTTGAAAGCATCATAAGATCAGCTAGTTCATCGATAATACATACGATATAAAACATATGTTTTGGGATTTCGGTATCCGGAGATTCTTCAAACTCTTTATCTATTGAACGACTATTAAAAGAGGCGATGTTGCGTACCCCTAAATGCTTTAAAATATCATATCGTCTCTCCATCTCTCTTACAAGCCATTTTAAAGCGGCGATGACTTCCGGCGGTTCGGTTATTACGGGGGATAACATGTGAGGCAAGGAACTATATGATGTCAATTCAACTTTCTTAGGATCGATTAAGAGTAACTTGACTTCATCCGGTTTACAGTTCATTAAAATGGAGATGACAAAGGTATTGATACAGACGGATTTTCCTGTGCCGGTAGCTCCGGCAATAATACAATGCGGCATACGTGATAAATCACTGATCACATTTTCGCCACTTACGGTTTTTCCAAGTAAGATGGGGATAGGGTGAGAAATATTCGAACTATGATAATCATTTAGCATCTCTTTAAAATTCACTTCCAAGGATTGCTGCGCCGGTATTTCAATACCTACCGCTGCTTTTCCCGGAATCGGTGCAATAATTCGGATGGATTTGGCTTGCATGTTCAATGCAATATCATTTTCAAGTGCTTTAATTCTTTGAACTTTAACTCCAATTGCCGGGTGTACTTCAAAAGAAGTAATGGTAGGGCCACAATTAATTTCACCTACTTTCGCTTCAATGCCAAAATTTAAAAGAGTCTCTTCCAATACTTCAGCTTGTTTTCTAAGGTCGCGTTCTAAAGAGGGCTGGTTAATTTTTTTGGGATCGGTAAGTAGTGTTGAAGAAGGAAGTTTATAATTTTTGAAATCACCATTATATATTTTTTGAGCTTTTAAAGCTGCTTGACGCCTAGAGATCGGTTTAGAAAAAGGTTTAGATGAAGAGGGTGTAAGAGTGTTAATGATGGGGGAGTGTTGTTCCCTTTTTTTATTTTCTATATCAGCAGGAGGTTCTTCTAGCTGCATAGTTTTAGAAGGTAAAAGACCTCGAATTTCTTGTTTGGGTTTTTTGAGTATGCTTTTATTTGGTCTTGCAACAGGAACTTCTACCATGGCTTGAGTTTCTTCAACTCGATGAAATATATTTTTCATTCTTTGAAGCAGTTTTTTTGAGTATGCATATGTGCCGGTAAAATATTTTATTATCGATCCGGGAGGGCCTCGTTGAAAGAGATAGCGATGTATAAAACGGATAAAGGGGCTAATACTTAGTTGAGTGAGTAACATAAGAAAAACAAACAGGAGAGTAGAAAAAATTAAGGCTATACCGACATTGCTCAATATTTGTTGTAAATTAACAGCATGTATATCTCGGTAGAAATAATAAGCAGGGCGACCACCTAAGTAATGACGAATAATTTTTTGAGAAATAGGTTTTTTGAGGACTAATTCTTCGGTATAAATAGAGGAGCTAAAATTTGAAGCAGCATTTGGATTGACTTCAGAGAATAAACTGCAGAGAATACATAAGGAAAAAATAGAACAGCTTAAATAAAGCCATTTAATCGGATGGTTGCAAATAGGACGATTACAAAGTAGGCGCCATCCTGCAAAAGTAACCAGACCGGCCAGCAAATAACCGGTTATTCCAAAGAGATACTGGAAGCTAAAAGCAATAACATAACCTAGAAGCCCTAACCAATTGCTTCCGGCATCACCATGCGAGAAACTGATTAAACTTAAGAAGAGTAAGGCACTAAAAGCAATTAATAATAAACCGATTACCTCGGTATAATTGCCATTGTTAACTGCATTGCTTTGTTCTAATGAATTGTTTTTTTTTCTGGCCATAAGTCAATTAAATATTATGAGAGAGTACTCTTATAACCCCCTAAAAATAATATCTACCATCTTCAATCAATTATCAACAAGTTTGTATTTAAAACTCATCTTTCAAAGATATTGTTTAACAATGCTTATTAAGCTTAATCCAAAGGGATTCTATCATGAAAAATGGGCGATCGACGGGATTCGAACCCGCGACATCTGGAACCACAATCCAGTGCTCTAACCAACTGAGCTACGACCGCCGCAAAAGAAAGAATGTTGGAAAGTAAACTTCCAAGCATTAATTACCTTGAAATATTTGGAGACATTATAATTAACCAAATCAAAAAAAACAACAATGAAGAAGTCTTCTTTGGATGGTTTTTTTTAAATGGGGGGCTCAACGAATACAGTAGCCTTTTGCTAAGGCGGTGAATGTTTCTATTTGTTGCTTTTCCCAAGCTTTATCTTGCTTCAGTTCATTTGCCAGCATCGAAGCAACCATGGGTGCAGATTTGATAGCGGCCTTAGCATTTAAAAACAAAGCTCTTGTTCTTCTAGCTAAAACATCTTCAACTGTTAGAGCCATTTCACGTTTTATAGCCCAGAAAATCTGAACCAATAGATAAGGAAGTTCCGGATGTAGAGGTTTACGTAGTGAAGGATCATTTCTTATTAATTCTTGTAAAAGAAGAGCATCGGAGCCATAAATGCACTCTAAATCCGTAATGGCATTAGGCATCCATCCATGTAAAGGTAGATTTTTAGTTTGACATTTTCTTTTTCCCGGCTGAGCTACGGCAATGGCTTGGTTAACTGTATCTTCTCCCATTTTTCTATAAGTTGTCCATTTGCCTCCTACTATAGATACGAGTCCTGATGAGGAAGTTCGGATACTATGACCCCGTGACAATTTTGATGTCTTTTTTCCGGCAGAAGCACGGACTAAAGGGCGCAGACCGGCAAAAACACTAAGTATATCCTCTTTATTTATTTTTTTAGAAAGATATCGCGAAGCATGCTCTAAAATAAAGTCGATTTCTTCTTCTTGGGCAAGAGGCTCTATAACAGGTTTTGACATTGGGGTATCTGTTGTGCCCATTAAAGTATGCTTATGCCAAGGTATAATGAAAATGACGCGACCATCATCGGTTTGAGGAATGATAATAGCTTTATTCGATCGTAAAAAAGATCGATCGGCAACAAGGTGGACACCTTGACTGGGCGCGACCATATTATTTATATGGGAATCATCTAACTTTCGAATGGTATCAGAAAAAATACCCGTTGCATTAATGACAATACGAGAATGTAGATAATGAGTGGTTTTATTGATTTTGTCGTAAACATTAACACCGCAAATATGCCCATTTTTTTTAATCAATTGATTGACTTGCATATAATTAATTGGAGTTCCACCCCATTCAACTAAAGTTTCGGCAAATGAAACAAGGAGTCTGGCATCATCAAATTGTGCATCATAATAAAGGATACCCCCTTTTAACCCTTCTTGTTTAACAGTTGGGATAGCTTGTAGTGTTTCTTTTCTTGAAAGTCCTTTAGAAGAAGCTATGTTCAGACGTCCTGATAAAAGGTCATAAATTTTTAATCCGATATGATAAAAGTGCTTATCTAACCATTTGTAATTAGGAATAATAAATCCTAAGGGTTTAACTAGATGGGGTGCATTTTGTAAGATCAGACCTCTTTCTTTTAAAGCTTCTTTAACAAGGGGAGCATGTCCCTGTTTTAAGTAACGCAATCCTCCATGCATTAATTTCGTGCTACGACTTGAAGTTCCTTTCCCAAAGTCATATTGCTCTAATAGAAGAACATGGTATCTTCTCGAAGCTGCGTCAACAGCAATTCCAAAACCGGTAGCACCTCCGCCGATAATAATAAAATCCCATTGATCTTTATTGAGATTATTTAAAAGATTATTTCTATTCATTTGATGGGGCCCCTAGATGGCAGCATTGAACATATGAAATGATTTTTTTTCGGTCAGAGCGTATGAAAATAACAGTGGCTTGATTTTGTTGGGGCCGGAAAACTTTTCCTTTTTTCCATAAATGAGACATAGTACTTTGAATTAATTTTTTCATGTATATCTCATATAACCGAAATTCATCACCATAGTTCAGAATAATATAATTTTTCGTAGGGCGGCTCTAAACAGCGTAAAATGATTGCATGTCTTTCTTTTAAATTCGTTGTTTCGCGTTTTTCCCCATTAAACTTGTTGCGCAATAACAGTTACATCAGTTTAGCTTCTCTCAATTTTTGTCGATCATCTTCGACTTAAATGAAAGTTCCAAAGACCCGCACATAATAACGGTATTTTGTCTTCTATGACATAATTCTTATTTTCTTATGGGAGTTTGCATCCATCCATATCTTTTTATTCCCCCTATCGAATGTTCGACCGGCATTCTTAAGGAGCTAATTACTTTATTATTTAATATTTCCGAATCGGTAAGAGGCGTTTTTCCCCTTCTTCTTAGGAATAGATACTCTTCGCTACTGAAAGGTACACAAAAAAGTATAAATATGGTATTAGTTTTGTATGAACCAATTAACTCCACATCAAAGAAGTACTTTTCAGTAGCGAAGAGTATATTTAGAGGCACGATCAACAATAGATACAATCGATCCTTAGTGATTGTTACCTATGATTGTATCTCATTCGAAATCTCTTGTTCTTGTTTTTCTATCGACAATGCAAGGTCTTTCGTCAATATCAATCCTATCGGAAATACATCCTCGACCTGATGTAAAAGATCCTCATCTTTTATATTTTCTGCCTTTGTGTCTTAAATTTGTATATAAACACCTTCCTTTCAGCGTGTCTTCCCAAATATATTGATAGATACTTTCATGGATAATAAGTACACCATCCGTTTTTAACAAGCCTATTATTTGACTAGGACTCCATTGTAATAATAATCTATTTTCCGGTTTAAAAAGCATCGCAGCGTGCATTTTTTTAGTTTGACGGCAAGTTATCGATCGTCGTTCTTCAGATTTTTTTTGTGCTGAAAACTAAATATATTGTCGGCCATCGCTATTTCTTTTTAATTCTCGATAAACGGTAGACCCGGTTACTTTAATTTTTTGCCGATGCAGCTAATTGAATCTCCTCTTTGTTTTAAAGGATCTATTTGGCATCTTTGCTCATAGGTTAAATGTCGCTAATCTTTAGGCATAAAAATCCCTCCATAATATTTTTTATCAAAAATTTACTATAGAGATTTTACCGGCATTCGACTATTTTCCAATACTTCCTATTTGTTGCACTTCGATGTTGAAAGGGCCGGTTTTTCGGAATGTGTCTATCGGGGCTCTTTTTTTCAAAAAAAATATTTCTATTATTATTTTGTTAATATTTTTTTAATTATTTATCCGTTCTATTAAACAACGCGACTATCTTTTGTTTCCCATACATCTTAAACAGGTTAATTCTAGAGGGTTAAAATTTACCTGTGTAGTTCCAATTATAATCGTAAACTTAACAATCTATTAATTAATTTATTTTATAATATATTAAAACAATATTAAAATCATGACAATACAACAAACTATGATGCAAAACTATTCTATAGCCCCTCCTGTATGCCTAGTTCATACATTTCAACTACTTGATAAAGAGCTTCAAACAGCAATTACAAATCAAGATTACCGGGAAATTCAAAAGATTTTTGATGAAAATCCGGACTTTAATCCAACCTCTATACATCTGGATTTCGCTATAATTAAAGACCACACATACTATAAAAACTGTGTACAAGTTATTTTAGAAAAGTATCCGATAGATTTAACAACTGATCAATTTGATAAAATTAATTCATTAAATATCAAAGATAGAGATACAAGTAATGACATATATGATTTCACCTTCACGAAGTATAAAGGACCTTTTTTGCTGAAGCATTTTAACTTGGATTTCAAGAGGGCTTCGCTTAAACATATTAAGTTGATTCTTAAAAATCTTATAGAACCTTTAACGCATGATGAATTTATCACTCTTTCTTTAGTGTCACACTCGTTTCCTACGGATAAGTTCTGTGATGCTGAAACCTTCTCGCTATTTTTTGATAAGTATGAACAAGTATTAGATGCTGATGACTTACAGAGGGTTATGGATTCAAATTGTAAGAACCGTCTTAAAATATTTTTAAAAAACTATAAGGGACTTATTAATGACGAACACGTGTTAAAAATAATTCTAAAAATGGATACTGAGCTTATTATGTTAATGATTAAATCAGATCCGACTATTAGGCAAAGATTAAGCTCATCGATTGATTTAACTGAGTTATTAAATAAACCAAACCATAATAACTTAACTCCTCTTCAGAGATTAGCCAAGTTAGGTAAAATAAAAATAATTAAAGCTCTTTATCCAAAAAGATCAAATACACCGGATAAAGCATTCCTTAAAAGACTTCAAGATTCTTGTTTTATTGACGGAGAAGAAGTTGCTATTCAAGCATTATCTGAAAAAGATGCTTTTAAACGCCCATATCAAGTGGCTCAAGTTGGCTGTGATACTAAAGTAAAACTTCAGGACGGTAGAATAGTTACTTTTAGAGGAGTCGAGGCAGAAGACGCGCATAAAATAATCGAACGTACAAATACTAACCCTTTCTCTGAACCTTATAATATTCGCTCTCCGGTAGATGAAAAAATTCATACTTTAAGAATTCATATGGGGGGTGGACATTACTTTCTTACATTTAAAACCCCATTACTCGGATATGATGTAACAGAAGGATTGTATCCGGGCAGCGACAACAAACAAAAAGAGCAAATCGAAGAACCACATGATTACTCTTTAAAATTTAAAAGCAGTGAGCGGATTAGGATTAGTACACAGTCAATTCAAAAAGGAAATCAAATAGGAAAAACGGCTTTATCTTTCGGTAAAATGGGAATACATTCAAAATTCTTTCCTCAGTCAATTCTTAGTTTAGGATCATCAACTGTTTTAGACCCATTGTCAAAACTTCAAATAGAAACATCAGGAATAGCCTCCGACTTAGCTGAGAAGATGCCCTGGCAGATGCTCTTCATCAGACAGAAAGGAATCATTCGAGATGACGAGACCTTCATCCACGATTGTGAGGTTAGTGCAGAATGCCCTGCGATTACTTTTCATCTGGATAGCACGCAAATGCAACAAGCTCTTACGTATGCAACAAGAATTAAACAGGCTTGTTTGGATGGCGATATAGATGAATGCGGCTATTCGGGAGTATTTAGAAATTGTATTGATTTCGTCTCTGAAATTGCTGAAGAGGCCGGTATTGAAAACCCACTACCTTGTTGGGTAGATGGCAATGAAGTGAGTAATACAAGAATTGCTCATTTCTGGGAAAGATTCTCTAGAATGGGAATAGTTAATTTAGTTTCTCAAGATTTTTTAGGACGTAATATTTTAGGAAAGACAACTATAAAGGTTGATGATTTGGTCAATCAGCTACTATCCAACAATCAACCTCCTTCCTTATCGGATATGGCTCTTGCTTCTGCAGCACTTCCTTTTTCCCCGTCAATTAATCATAGTAATTTAGCCTTACGAATAAATCATTGTCCTGATGGAGCCGGTAATTCAAATAATGCAAATATAATGGTAGGCTTAGCAATATGCCCTATGATTCTTTTACTAACAGTGCTCTTTGCCTTTATTTATAAAAAATTGCGTTTTGCATAGAATGAAGGAACATCTGATTAACTCACCTTACGCAAAATCAAGTAGCATGTAATTTTTTCAATTCATAAAAGGTTACCTGATTTGCCTTGATTAACAATTTCTGTTTAAGAGCGAAATGATTTAAGTGGGGGCCTTTCTAACTAATTGTGTAAATTATCATGCTTAATATATACACATAATTTCTGAAGAGTTGAAAATATATGTTAACTTTTTCTATACTACCGGACATGAAATATTTTTTAGATCCAACAGAACGCGAACGGCTTTTACAACAGCATAAGTACGAGAGAGACAAGAGGATTTGTGATCGTATTATAGTATTTTAATTTTTATTTGATAATATGTTATCCTTCTTTTTTTATACAAACAGTAAGGACAAAACAATGCCTAGAGCCTATTCAGTAGATCTTCGAGAGAAAGTATTACAACATATAGAAAAACATCATGATAAAAAAACAGCCGGCCATATTTTTCAAGTAGGTATCGCAACAATATATCGATGGATCTTGCAAAAAAAGCAAAAAGGACATTTAAAGCCAATCCGCAGAAAATATGCTTATAAGAAATTAGATGATGAGTTGTTATCTAAATATGTAGAAAAACATCCGGATTATTTTTTATCGGAAATTGCTGATTATTTTTCAGTCACTCCGCAAACGATTTTTTATGCCCTTAAAAGATTAAAAATTACACGAAAAAAAAAACTACTCGCTATAAGGAAAGAGATGAAAAGAAACGGGAAGCTTTTATGAAAGATTTAAAAAATATTCCCTTTGACAAGAGGATTTATCTCGATGAAACCGGGATTCATCAATTTTTATTTCGTGAGTCCGGAAGAAGCTTACGCGGCAAAAAAGTTTTTGGAGCGGTTTCAGGAAACCGCTTTATAAGGCAAAATATTATTTCAGCCCTATCTAAAGGGCAGTTTTTATCTCCAATGTGTTTTGAAGGTACTTGTAATACCGGGTTATTCAATATTTGGCTTAAGGAAGTTTTGACTCCTCAGCTTACACCCGGTAGTGTTCTTATTCTTGACAATGCCGGTTTTCACAAGTCAGCGGAAAGCAGGAAAACAGTAGAATCTGCCGGTTGTAAGCTTATGTTTCTTCCTCCCTATTCTCCGGACTTAAATCCTATAGAAAAATATTGGGCTAATATGAAAAATAAAGTTAGAGAGATATTACGAAAAGTTACGAATTTTAAATTCGCCATTGATCAAGCAATCTTATCAATATAAAATTAAATGACTATAAAGCTGTATTGTTATATGATGAAGGTTGGAGTTATAAAAAAATAGCACACGCTTTGTTTATTACTCATGAAGCAGTACGTCAACATACATTAGACTATGAAGCAGATAGGAAGTTGGTCCCTGAAAACGGAGGTTCTTCAAGTAAACTTAATCCGGTCTGTCGTGATATGCTGATTCATCATCTAAAAGAAAATATCTATACTCATCACGAATAAACCTCCGGATATTTTGTATTCGTATAGTGTAAATTATTTTGTATGAATTCATTTTTAACACTATCAGAAGAAAAGCATCTCAGACAGCAACATAAACGAGAAAAGAATGGTCGTATACGAGATCGTATCAAGGCTGTTCTATTGTCGAATAAAGGTTGGAGTAATACTCGTATTGCTGAAGCTGTGCTTTTAGACGATGAAACAGTGTCTCGTCACATTAAAGAATATCAAAATAAACAGCAATTGCATGTAGAAAGCGGTGGTTCAGTCAGTAAACTTCTTGCGCCACAGTCAGAAGAATTCATTAAACATTTAACAACTCATACCTATGTCAAAGTAGAAGATATCTGTTCTTATGTTCTCGCGAAATATGGCATTGTTTATACGATTTCAGGGATGACTTCTTGGCTACACTCACATGGTTTTTCCTATAAAAAGCCTAAAGGTACACCGGCTAAGGCAAATTCTGATCAACAAAAAGCTTGGATGCAATTTTACGCCAAGCTTATGGCATTTCTGCCTAAAAATGAGCCTGTTGAATTTGCTGATGGTGTACATCCAACTATGGCAACTAAAATTTCTTATGGTTGGATTCGACCGGGAACAGATAAATTGATTGCAACAACAGCTTCTCGTACTCGAATGAATCTTATGGGGTCTATCAATTTAAACAGTATGAAGGTAACAATAGATGCTTATGAAACATTAAATAGCGGTACCACGGCAAAGCATTTTGCTTTGCTACGGTCAAAATACCCCTCAGCTCCAAATATCCATCTTATTTTAGATCAAGGCCCTTATAATACAAGTATTCAGACCAAACAAGAAGCAGAAAAACAAGGTATTATTCTCTATTATTTACCTTCTTACAGTCCTAACCTCAATCCCATTGAACGATTATGGAAAGTGATGAATGAATATTGTCGCAATAATCGGTTTTTTAATTCTGCTAAAGAATTTCGGAGATCGATTACCGGATTTTTTGAAAATACTTGGCCCTCTATTGCTCAATCAATGAGGAAACGAATCAATGATCATTTTCAAGTCTTAGAATCGGCACTTTGATTCATAAGGGGTATAAACAGCTATTCAGATCTTTTAAAAAGGCGTATTACTGATAACTTTAGAGTTATAAAACCACCCCCATTTGTCAATTCTTCAGCTTAAATGGGTATATATACATAATTTTTGAAGGCTTGAAAATATTTTTTCATTACTGTACACTTTGTACTATGAAACATTTTTTGGATACAACAGAACGACACAGACTCCTCGAACAACATAAGTATGAAAGAGACGGGCGGATTCGAGACCGTATTAAGTCTGGATTACCGTATGACGAGGGTTGGAGTTATAAAAAAATTGCACACGCTCTATTTATTAGTCATGAAGCCGTACGTCAACATACTCTGGATTATGAAGCAGATAGAAAACTTGCTCCTGAAAATGGCGGTTCTTCAAGTAAATTGACTCCTGCTTGCAGCAAATTACTAATAGCACCTTTGAGGGAAAATATTGACACATCTGCGAAAGAAATCGTAGTCCTTGTGAAAGAACTCTTCGATATAAATTATACTTTGTCAGGAATAACACAATGGTTGAAAAGTAATGCTTTGTCCTACAAAAAGCCTGCTGTTTTTCCGGGCAAAGCCGATTCTAAGGCTCAGGAAAAATGGATACGGTATTATTATTGGTTAAAAGAAAAGCTTTCAGACAGTGAGGCCATTTGTTTTATGGATGGAGTACATCCGACACATAATACAAAACCCGCTTATGGCCGGATAAAAACCGGTATCAACTGCACTATTCGGACTAATACCGACCGTCAACGAATCAATCTTTCCGGTGCGATTGATATTGAATCTAAGAAGGTTGTTATTATGGAAGACCAAATGCTTAATACTGATTCCACCATGCGTTTTTTAAAAAAGCTTGAATTATCTTATCCTCACAAAGATAAGGTGTACTTATTCTGTGATAATGCACGGTATTACCGTAATAAAACAGTGCAGGCATTTTTAAAAGATTCAAAAATTGACATGCAGTTCTTACCGCCTTATAGCCCTAATTTTAATCCTATTGAACGATTATGGAAGCTGATGAATGAACAAGTCATTAATAATACATATTATCCGCAATTCAGTGATTTTAAAAACCGGATCTTAGGGTTTCTGAATACATTTGCAAATCCGCTTAATGGGTGTGTTGCGATCTAACAGATTTTTAGGATTTAGCAATGAAAAAAAACAGATTGGATTTTAACCGTTTATTTTAGAAGCTTTTAAAGCTATTTATAGGAGTTTGCTGTTGCAAGCCGGAAAATTTGACGGAACATAGACATAGCTATCCTTCAATTTAAACAAACATTGGGAAATTAAGCACCAATAAGCGTTTTAAATTAAAGCTTATCGCTTGCATAAAGGCCGAAAATGGGTTCTTAACAACACCCCGATAACGGATGCGCTTAGGATCCTGAGAAAACACTCGCTCATAGGGCGGCGAGCGTAAACCACTATACCATCGATCGCAGTCTTTATTCTTTTCCTTCATATTACGTTTCTTAATAGCCGCTAAATGACATGTACGTTTAGCGGCAGCTTGCTTAGCCGGATTCGTACAATAACCTTTATCTGCATAAATGGCTCCTTGAGTAGGACAGACATGTTCCAAACCTTGAGCATCTGTTTTAGTACCCGGTGTAATGGCTACTTTATTAATTAAACCACTTTGCATATCTACACTGATATGTTTTTTATAACCGTACCAAAATTTATCATTACCCTTACAACCAATACGGGCTTGTCCGTCGCCGGCAATCTTCGGTAGTACCTCATTATTTAATTTCTCGTATTTGGTTTGTAGGGCTTTATCTCGTTCTTTCCATAAATTGGCTTTAGCAATCAAATGAGTGACGTCTACGAAGCTAAAACCCTCATTCATCACTCCTTGGTTGCTTAGTTGATCTCTTAAGTCAGCAAAAATTTTGGATAGGATCTGTGTCCCTATTTTGTGCCTAACTTTACAAAAAGTGGTATGATCAGGAGTATTTTCTCTCAAACTAAAGCGACAAAACCACTTGGCTGCAGTATTCTCTTGAATGTAGCGTTCCGGCTCTCGATCGCTTAGATTTTCCATGAACTGAAGACGTAAGCATTTAAATAGTCGAAGAAGTCCGTGTCCTTTATAAGGATTATTTTTCTCCAATTGCTTTAACCTTTTCTCTACAGATTTAAAAGACCAAATTTGATCGAATTTACGATAATTATGCGTTGCGGGAATTAAATCTTCTAAACGGATCATTTCAATTTAATTCATCACACCTCTCCTTTAAAAAAAAAGCATAACAGCTTTTTAGAAAAATAGTCACTCAGATTTCAACAGTCCCTTAATAAGTATTCGAATATTTTAAAAAGACGGATTAAGGATAATTTTCGACTTATAAAACCGCACCAATATTATCAACTCTTCAGCTTAAATGCGTATAAACGGTTATTCAATAATGATGACAAAATATATGCTCATTCACATTGGAAGCCGAGCAGGATTGAGTTCCATCACTTTCCAAAACCTTTCTATTGCATTTAAATTGGGAGAATATGGGGGCAAATAGACAAGCTTTATAGTCGTTTAATTTTACATTAATAAAACCGCTTGATCAATAGCGAATGTAAAATTCGTAACTTTTTGTAATATCTCTCTAACTTTATTTTTCATATTAGCCCAATATTTTTCTATAGGGTTTAAGTCCGGAGAATAGAGCGGAAGAAACATAAGCTTACAACCGACAGATTCTACTGTTTTTCTGCTTTCCGCTGACTTGTGAAAGCCGGCATTGTCAAAAATAAGAACGCTACCGGGTGTAAGCTGAGGAGTCAAAACCTCCTTAAGCCAAATATTGAATAACCCGGTATCACAAGCACCTTCAAACCACATTGGAGACAAAAACCGCCCTTTATAGTCATTTAATTTTACATTGATAAGATTGCTTGATCAATGGCGAATTTAAAATTCGTAACTTTTCGTAATATCTCTCTAACTTTATTTTTCATATTAGCCCAATATTTTTCTATAGGATTTAAGTCCGGAGAATATGGAGGAAGAAACATAAGCTTACAACCGGCAGAGTCTACTATTTTCCTGCTTTCCGCTGACTTGTAAAAACCGGCATTGTCAAGAATAAGAACACTACCGGGTGTAAGCTGAGGAGTCAAAACTTCCTTAAGCCAAATATTGAATAACCCGGTATTACAAGTACCTTCAAAACACATTGGAGATAAAAACTGCCCTTTAGATAGGGCTGAAATAATATTTTGCCTTATAAAGCGGTTTCCTGAAACCGCTCCAAAAACTTTTTTGCCGCGTAAGCTTCTTCCGGACTCACGAAATAAAAATTGATGAATCCCGGTTTCATCGAGATAAATTCTCTTGTCAAAGGGAATATTTTTTAAATTTTTCATAAAAGCTTCCCGTTTCTTTTCATCTCTTTCCTTATAGCGAGTAGTTTTTTTTTTCGTGTAATTTTTAATCTTTTAAGGGCATAAAAAATCGTTTGCGGAGTGACTGAAAAATAATCAGCAATTTCCGATAAAAAATAATCCGGATGTTTTTCTACATATTTAGATAACAACTCATCATCTAATTTCTTATAAGCATATTTTCTGCGGATTGGCTTTAAATGTCCTTTTTGCTTTTTTTGCAAGATCCATCGATATATTGTTGCGATACCTACTTGAAAAATATGGCCGGCTGTTTTTTTATCATGATGTTTTTCTATATGTTGTCATACTTTCTCTCGAAGATCTACTGAATAGGCTCTAGGCATTGTTTTGTCCTTACTGTTTGTATAAAAAAAGAAGGATAACATATTATCAAATAAAAATTAAAATACTATAGACAGAGCTGAAATAATATTTTGCCTTACAAAACGGGTGCCTGAAACCGATCCAAAAACTTTTTTGCCGCGTAAGCTTCTTCCGTTCCAACGAAATAAAAATTGATGAATCCCGGTTGCATCGAGATAAATCCTCCTGTCAAAGGGAATATTTTCTAAATCTTTCATAAAAGCTTCCCGTTTCTTTTCATCTCTTTCCTTATAGCGAGTAGTCTTTTTTTTCGTGTAATCTTTAATCTTTTAAGGGCATAAAAAATCGTTTGCGGAGTGACTAAAAAATAATTCGCAATTTCTGATAAAAAATAATCGCCCCGGCTACTTGTAGTTCCTTGATCTAAAAGAAAAAATGTATTTCTTCATAAGTTATAGAAGCCACATGCTACGGGTTACCCTATTAAACCTAAGTTTTAAAATCATAATTAAGAATTTGATTTTTAATTAAGTGCTTCAATTAATACATTATAAAATATTTTATAATGTATTATTAATATCGGATTTATATAAAGTTGATGTTTTTATTTTAAATTTAATTTTATGATGTGGAGAGAACTTTACGGCCGATTTTTCAGGCAACAACCCGCATTTTTACCGTCTTTAGGAGTCTTACTGGGTTTCGCTTTGGCCTTTTCTTGGCATATGTTTTTACTGATGCCCTTATTGGTATTAACGGGATTACTTTTATACGATCACCCTTTAAATTTAGAGCGTTACAATAAGAAGTGGTTGGGGTTTATTTTCTGTGTTGCACTCGCATGTCTATATGTCCGGGTAGCCTATACATTCCCTGATTTAGGAGATAATGGGTTAGACGGCAAAGCCTCGGTTAAGATTTCATCTATTTCATCGATGCGCGGCTATAGGGGAAATATGTTGATTTATAGAGGAAAAATTAAGAGTTTTATTCCACAAGCTTCAACTGCTAGTATTGCGAAAAATATCCCGTTTACTATTTATCAGAGCCCTCAAAAAAGAGCTTTTGCGGATGCTACCTATGAAATATCGGGAAAATTAAAAAAAAGAAGAGGGAATAACTATTTATTAAAACCTGATAAGGGTTCGGATTGGCAACTTGTAAAAAAACATGTGGGGTTATCTGAATGGAGATTTAAGCAAAAAAAGAAGGTAAGCGCTCGATTAAAAGGAGTAATCAAACAAAAACAAGCTGTAACGTTTCTTACAGGATTGGCTACAGCGGAGTTTAGTGATAAACTCATGCGCTTTACTTTTAATCGATTTGGTCTGTCTCATATTTTGGCAATTTCAGGTTTTCATTTTGCCATTATCTGCTTGGTTTTGAATTTCTTATTGCGCCTTTTCTTATCACCTAAATGTCGTTCGTTATCTCTTTTTTTTCTTCTTAGTGTGTACTTTATTTTTATAGGGTTTTCCCCGTCGATCCAGAGAGCGTGGTTGATGATAACCATTTTTCTTTTAGGTATCGTAATGGAAAGGTCCGGGCGACCTATTAACAGTCTATCGATCGCCTTATTATTTGTATTACTATTAGATCCCCTTATGTGTTTAAATATAGGTTTTCAATTTAGCTTTTTAGTGACATTTGCAATTTTGTTACTATATGCACCTATAGATAATAGGTTAGGGCTTGTTTGGACCAAGTATATATGGTTTCGAAAAGCTATCTCGTTAGGCTTAAGTGTACATTTAGCTGCTATACCTCTTACTCTTTATCATTTTCATGTGTTCTATCTTCTTGGTTTTATTATGAACTTGATTATCCCAATGGCAATTACGATCTCTTTAATTTTTTTAGTGTTAGGATTTATTATAGGAGTGATTAGTCCTATGACTGAATCTTGTATTCATCAGTTAAATGGATGGTATACGCAAAAAGTATTGGATTTTATTTATTGTGTTCCAACGTCTTTGGACTATAAATGGGTATATCCAAATTTTTCTTTAGGGGCATTAATGGTCTATTTCTGCCTGTTTTTTTTAGGAGGCATCTATGTCAAAGAAAGGAAGCTTTTTTTCAAAGATATCATGTTTCACCTACATTAGAAGATCCAACGGTCTAAAGAACCATATTTCTCTCTAATACGACCTTTAGGGAAACTAAGAATGATTAATAAAATACCAACACCGATGTTACTCCATTGGCGATGAACGGAATTATCAATCCATAACACCCATACTGAAACAATTAACCAAATACCTAATAAGATATTGATATACCGAAGCGATCTAATGATTTCACCCATACAAATGATAGAAATCACAACGACTACGGCTCCGGTTATATAGTCACTATCAGCGCCGATAGCGATACCTGCTATATTTAAAACATAGGGAGATGCCATAAGCCAACCCCCTAATGCGGCTGTTATGACAAGATTCCAAGGGACATTCATCCCCCAAAACATAGAGGGTATAATTTTACCGTATTCCTTACTCATTTTTGGTGAACGAGTATCTTCAGTAGCACCATCGGGCTCGCCACCTTTCCAAAAAACTTTCCATAACGATTTGTCACTTTTATGAGTTTGCCATAGAAATTGTAAGCCGGCGACCGCTTCATCAACAGTTAAAGAGATCATGATCAACATACTAAGAGCTGTCAAAAGACACCAAAAACACCAGTGACCTACTAATATGGGCTGACAAGTGATCAAAATAATACTAATGATACCTACCGGTATAACCATGATAGCAAAGAGTAAAACAATCCAAGGCATAGAATACCAACGTCTGGTTCCGCCTTTAAATCCCAAAAGAAACTCAATGGTATAAGCCAAAGCTCCTAAGCCGGCATCAGGTATAGGAAAGGATCGTGAAAGAGAAGAGGTAATCACACACCTGGTGCCGGTATTCCCAAAAGCAGGGTCGACAACAACATCTAAATATCCTAATTGATAAGATGCCATATATCTGGAAGCAAACCAGCAAACCATAGCTAAAAAGATAATCGGAATCCTTTGTGACCATGAAGAAGGGTTATATGACCAACTTTTTGGAATCTCAGGCCCTGTATACATCGATTCACCCGGGGCTCCCGGAATTAATAAAGAAAAAGCAATGGCTAAAGAACCAATCAAAGTATCATTTAAATACATAACAGCTTCAGGTGCCCAAAAAGCTATGGGAGCAAATTGCAGCCAAATACCGACAAGGGTTAAAGCATAAGGCCCCCACCAATAACGATAAGAAAAAGTAGCGAATGTTAAGAGGAATACCATAATGCCGGATATGATATCACTCCAAAAAATAGGCTGGTTTTTCATGTAGTAGCTGAACGTAAAAGGGACAATCACTAGCCATATAGCTATAAAAAAGCAAATAAATCGGCACCAAATCGTTCTTTCGTGTTCTTGTTGAAGTTTGCTTTCTTGATCTGTATCTACCATATCGTTAACTCTTTGAATATTTCCTTATTATGGATTTTGGAGCTTTTAAACCATTCATCTGATACCACTTCAATGGATCAGTTTTAAGTTCTTTAATCATTCTTGGTATGACATCTCCGACGAAATTTTTAGGAGACCATCCTAGTATTTGCTTAGCTTTAGAAATATCGATAGTAAAGTTCTGATCGGCTAAATCAATCATCCAAGGTTTAATGAAGCCACCACCACCGCTAAAGACATCCATGGCCCATGCTCCTAGTTTAGCAACCCATTTAGGAATACGAATGGTTGAGATCTCTTTTCCATCAACGCATCGAGAAATGAGACGTTGTAGTTGATCGGTGCTCAGTGTTCTATCTTCAGAGATTAAAAGAATAAGTTCAGGGTCTAATTCTTTACGCTTATTGATGCATATTTCAATGCAATCTACTAGGTCATCCATATGTAGGAAAGGAGCGCCATGGGTAAGATCTCCGGGAAATACTCGACTCTCCGGTTGATGCTCAAAAAGTCTTTGAATTTGATTAGAGATAGGGATTGAATGGCATTTATCATCATAACAACCGGCAATGCGTAAAGAGACAAATGGTATATTTCCCCTTTCTTTTTTCATCAATTCTTCGGTTTTAACTTTTGAAAGAGGGTAGTCCCAAGTCGGATTAACCGGAGAATCTTCATTAATGGTCTCTCCTACTTCGCAAGTTCCCATCACAAGTTGAGTACTTGAAAAAAGAAATTGTTCACATTCAAAGCTTTGTAATTCCTTTAATAGTCGGCCTGTTCCCTGAACGGTGATAACATCGTATAATTCCGGATGTGTTCCCGAAAAACTGTAATAAGCAGCCAGATGGACAACTGAAACGATTTTATTTCCATATTTATTTCGTACCAGCTCAAACCCCTTTGCTACATTTTCATCAGAGGATAGATCCATTTTAACGAATTCGGTATTTGTAGATTGTGTCTTAGGTTCCACAATATCAAAGGCTACAATGTTATAATCCTTGTTAAACCTTTCAATGACTCTGGTTCCTATACGTCCACAAGCTCCGGTGACTAGTATTACTCCTTTCCCGCTCATTAAATTCTCCTTTATAAGTCTTTTTATTTTAAGGGTTTAAGGTCAGTTTTAATATCCTTTAAAGAAGTAGAAAACTCTCAGCAAATTACTCTATTTATTTAATTTCTTCATAATCAAAATAACGAAATTAAGGCAAGAGATAAGATAAACAAGAGAGTATTGTTCCTAATTTTATAAAGTAGGCGACGTTGATTATTAATTATAAAATTTAGATTTGTTGTAATAGTTTATTATTAAAGTGGATAAAGTTGAATGTTAGAGATGTAGGCTCTATATAAATAATTATAGCTTGATTTTTTACCCGATTTTATTTATGAATAAAGAATTTACATTTAGCTTATTTATTCATGACGTATTTAGTTCAAGATTTTTATAAACAGAATTTAGATTTTCTCGGTTTAGAACTTATTACCGGAAAGGAGGGCCTCAAACGCCCGATTAAAGTTCCTGAAGTTCATCGAGCCGGGCTTTCTTTGAGTGGTTATTTAAAAAATTATGCTCAAAGAAGATTATTGATTTTCGGCAAAGTAGAAATGGAGTATCTAAAGGGCTTAAATGAAAAATTAAAAATTTCCCGTCTGGAAGCCATTTTGACTACTATGACTCCTGCTGTGATTTTAGCTAGACGTTATAAGGCACCGGAAGAACTTTTTAATATTTGTAATGAGCGAAATTTACCTCTTTTTCGAGTTAACATGTCCACGATGAATATTTCTAGTAAAATGACTCGAATTTTGACCGAAGAGTTTTCTCCAATTGCTTCAAGGCATGGTACTTTTGTCGAGGTTTTTGATGTTGGTGTTCTGATTGAAGGAGATTCTTCTATTGGTAAAAGTGAAACGGCGTTGGGTTTAATTGAACGAGGTCATCGCTTAATCTCTGATGATGTAGTTAGAATAAAAAAACGCGATGATACGTATCTAGAAGGGCATGGTGCTGAGTTAACAAGACATCATATGGAAATCAGAGGAATAGGAATTATTAATGTTGCTAATCTTTACGGCGCTTTTTGTGTGCGTGATAAAAAAGGTATTGATATCATCATTAAATTAGAAGAATGGAACGATAATAATTTTTATGATCGAATTGGAATGGATGAGACTTATTGTGATATTTTAGATGTAAAAGTCCCTTATACTGTCCTACCTGTTAAACCGGGTCGGGATGTGGTTTTATTAATTGAAGCGATAGCGCTCAATCATAGATTAAAAAAAATGGGCTACCATTCTGCTAAAGAATTTCAAGCAAGGCTAACAGAAAGAATTGCTCAAAAAACGAAAAGAAGGCTTAAACTAAAATGAAGATTACACAAGACGTTTTAGTGAAAAATGATATGGGTTTACATGCAAGACCGGCAGCCGTGATTGCTAAATTATTACAAAATTGTCAGTCAAAGGTAGTTTTTAATTTTAATATGAAAACAGTAGATGCTAAAAGTCCGATGAATACGCTTCTTTTAGCTGCCGGGAAAAATGCTCAAATAACGATTACGGCAGATGGTGTAGATGCACGCGAGACAATGAATCGATTGATTAAAGCTTTTAGTAATCGCTTTGGAGAAGGGAAAAATTAAAAATGAAAACCGGTGTCGAAGGAGAGATACGTTTAAGAGGGTCTCCGATTTGTAGAGGGATTGCGATTGGTAATCCTTTCCTTTTCAGATTTTCGGATGAAACGATACCTGAATTTTCAATTGAGAGTAATGAAATTAGTGATGAAATCTCTCGCTATCGTAGAGCTCTACATCGTAGTCAACAAGAGATAAAAAGACTTCAAAAACAACTGGAAATGGATGGGACCCTAGAAGGAGTTGTTATCTTGGATACCCATCTTCAAATTATGCGTGATCCTTTGGTCACTTCTAATATCGAATGTCAAATTCGACTGACTAAAAAAAATGCCGAATATATTTTTCAAACGATTATCAATGAATATGAAAACCAATTTAATAAGAGCGCAGATAGTTTTTTCCGTGAGCGTTTTAGAGATATTCAAGATATTTCAAGACGCATTATGCGTAATTTAAGAAAAACTGTTCGCATTTCTTTCACAGATATTCCCATCAATTCAATTGTGTTTGCTCATGATCTGGTTCCTTCGGAGACTGCTGAGGCTGATAAATATCGAGTGGGAGCTTTTGTTACTGAAACAGGAGGAGAGACATCCCATGCAGCTATTATTGCACGGGCTAAAGGTATCCCTTATGTTGCCAGTGTCGATTTTAATAAGATGGAAAATATTAAGAATAGCCTTGTAATCGTTGACGGAAGAACAGGCGAGGTTATTTTAAATCCTAATCCTAAGACACTACTATCTTATAAAGAACTTCAACACCGGCTGGAAGTGCAAGTCAGAGATTTGCAAAAAACAGGCTCTTTAAAAGCAGAAACAATTGATGGGTATAAGGTTCGACTTTTCGCTAATGTAGAGATGAAGACGGAAGTTGATCTTTTACACCGGTTTGGAGGAGAAGGGATTGGCCTTTTAAGATCAGAATACCTTTGTCTGAAGCAAGATACTTTTCCTGATGAAGAACAGCAATTTTTAATTTATAAAAGTATTGTTAAGGCCATGAATGGTTTGCCTACCGTTATTCGAACGTTCGATATTGGAGGAGATAAATTTAGAGAGTTTATTAACATTCGGAATGAATCAAATCCCTTTTTAGGATGTAGGGCGATTCGTTTTATGCTTAAAGAGCGAGAAGCTTTTAAATCACAAATAAAGGCTATCTTACGCACTACGGTCTATGGACAAGTTAGTATCATGTTTCCTATGGTTTCCGGTATCAATGAGTTACTGGAAGCTAAAAAAATAGTAAGCGAATCAATGCAAGAGCTTATGCAGCAAAATAAGCCGTTTAATGACGATATCAAGATGGGGTGTATGGTCGAGGTGCCATCAGCGGCTATTACATGTGATATTTTAGCTAAAGAGTGTAATTTTCTGTCTATTGGTACAAATGATCTCGTGCAGTATTCTTTAGCTGTCGATCGAGGAAATCAGGCCATGAGTTATCTTTATAATCCTTGTCATCCCAGTGTGATTCGTTTGATCAAAATGATTGTCTCCGAGTGCAATCGTAATAGTATTCCCGTATCTGTTTGTGGAGAGATGGCAGCAGACCCACGTTTTACAGCTTTATTATTAGGCCTTGGTGTCCATGAACTATCTTGTGCAGCACGCTATCTTCCAATTGTGAAAAATGCAATTCGAAGAACAAATATTGTTGATGCTTCACAATTAGCTGAGTATGTTCTGAATATATCGACATCGGATGAAATTATTGATTTTTTAAATCATGAATATCAAAAGACTGTTCCTCACGATCTTTTTCATAATTGTTCTTAAAAATTAAATTTAAAAACCAAAAGAACTTAAATCCGGCATTTGATTTGAAGTAGACTGTTGCAATTTAGTAGTAGCATCTTGATGAGCTGCTAAAATAAGATCTTCTAATCCTTCTATATCTTCAGGATCGACACATTCTTTTTTTATAGCAATTTTTTTTATCTCATTGTCACCATTCAAAGTGATAGTTACTAAACCATTCCCCGCACTGCCTAAGACTTCCATATTCTTCATTGAAGCTTGCACTTCAGCGAATTGAGCTTGCATATTTTGCATTTGTTTTTTCTTTTTAGAAAATCCGCTTCCCATAGTAAAACCTTAATTAAATAATTAATGTTAATAATTTTTTTTAATAGAGCCTTCCAACTCTATGGCAGCAAATTGCATAATAGTATCATATCTGGATTGCTTTTTTAACTCATCTTTTTTTGTTGTGCATTTTACTGTTTTTTTAGGGATTAAAGAAGGTGTAGAGGATGGTTTAATTAGCTTATCTTTAGCCGGTTGCAAAAAATCTATTTGATGATTCTTATGGTCTGTTAATATTGTATTTTTATTTGTGCTTGGAGCTTGGTTAGGAGATAAGGATTGCTCTAAATCAACTAATTTTTTGACGATGTCATCGATGCGGATACGTTGATGGCTTTCTATAATTTGAATAAGTAATAATTCAAGACAGACCCGTTTAGAAATGGTTGATTTTATTTGCTGCTGAGCTTCTTGAATGAGCTTGAGAATGATCAAGCATCGATCTTTTGAATAAAGAGGAAGAGATTGTTGATATCGTTCCCATTCCATATCAGAAAGAATTAAAGGAGCAGTGTTTTTTTTAAGAATATGGCAAAGCAGGATAGTACGAAAATGTTCAAAAAGTTGTTCAATAAAATATGTTAAATTGTGCCCATTATCAAAGATATCTTGTACGAGCTTAACAGCGGCATCTAAATGGCCTTTCTTGGCTTGTTTGTCAAATGCAAATAAGCTTTCAATAGGTAAGAGACCTAATATTTTATCCGTAGCTTCCTTCGTGACCCTCCCCTTATTAAAAGAGATCAATTGGTCAAATAATGAAAAAGCATCTCTTAAACTGCCTTGGCAATATTTAGCAATTACATGACTAGATTCCTCATCTAGCGAGACATTGAGACGTTTAGAGATGGCTAAAAGATGCTCTTTGATTTGAAGATAAGGAATTCTTACAAGATTAAAGCGTTGGCAGCGACTCAATATAGTAGATAACAGTTTATGGGGCTCTGTTGTAGCAAAGAAAAACTTCACCTTAGGGGGAGGTTCTTCCAATGTTTTTAAAAGAGCATTGAAGGCTTCTTTGGTTAGCATATGAATTTCATCAATAATGAAAATCTTATATTTCCCTTTAGAGGTAGAATACCCAACCGTTTCGGTTATCTGCCGAATGTCATCAATTCCTCTATTAGAAGCTCCATCAATCTCTAAGACATTTAGTGAGTTACCTTTATTGATTTCTTGACAGGATGAGCATTGGTTGCAAGGTTCATTATCTTCGGTAGGATGATCACAATTTAGAATTTTGGCAAAAATTCTTGCAAAAGTTGTTTTTCCTGTGCCGTGAGGACCGGAGAAGAGGTAAGCATGCGCGATTCGTTTAAGATGGAGCGCATTTTTCAAAGTGGTAACAATTGCCTCCTGTCCAATGATTTCTGAAAAACAATGGGGACGGTAGACACGGGCCAAAACTTGATATTCTTGAATCATATCCTATAACCTTAAGATAATTGAGATGAAATAAAATTAAAGGAGATAGAACAAAAAATCAAGAGATCAAATAACATTTTTGTGTGTTCATGGCTTTATTGAATTTAGATTTATAAATATATAAAACATTTCGGGGTGCCTTTTCAACTATGAAGTGCCACAAATAGGCATTTTAAAATTCAGACTTTTCCTTGGTCTGTTATTTAATGAATTTTCTATTCTTTTTACTTCTTCATCCGTTACTTTTGATAAATCAGTTTTTTTAGGGAGATACTGTTTTACAAGTCCATTTGTATGTTCATTTAATCCTCTTTCCCGGGAGCGATAGGGTTTAGCAAAATAAAACTCTGCGTTAAGTTTTGCTCTGACCCCTTTATGATTTCTTCCTATTATTGTATCGCATTCAAAATCTCCTATCCTTGTTTTCATATCGACAATCTCAGGTCTTTCATCACTATCAATCCTATTGGGAATACATCCACGGCCTGTTTTGACAGAACCTTGTTTGTTATACTTCTTACCCTGATGTCTTAAATTCTTATATCAACTGCCTCTATTTTGTTGATCTTTCCAAATATGACGATAGATACTTTCATGGCCGGTAAAAAGCCCATGCTCTTTTAACCTGCCGGATATCTGAACAGGACTCCACTGAAACCTTAACCTATTTTCTATGGCCGGACCTATTTCAGAAGTCATTTTTTTCTTTATACTACTTGCTTTTAATCGCCTGTTTTCTGATTGAATTTGAGCTGCAATATGAATATATCTACCTTGATAAAGGGTTTCTTTGCAGCTCTCTATAAATAGTAGATTTATCAACAGCAATATAATCTACAGAATCTCCTCTTTGTTTTAATGCATATATTCGGCATCTTTAATTCATAGGTTACATGATGATAGCCTTTAGGCATAAAAATCCCTCCATAGTGACTAGTTTTTTAAAAAATTAACTATAGAAATTTTATCATCATTTAACCATTTTCACATTTCTCCTATTTGTTGCACTTCGATGTTGAAAGGGCCGGGTTAATTAAAGCTTATATCTCTAAGAGCAAAAAAAATAAGGATAAATTAGTCCGCATTTGTTAGCTTATAAGTTATAACCGGTTAAAAAGATACCTGATAAGAGGAAGGGGCTATCCTTTAACTATATGGGTTTTTTATATAATGTTCTGTCTATCAAGAGGATAAGTGGATGGATGATTCTGAAGAAGATAGAGAAGAAGAACGGTTACTCTTTTCTAGAGAGCAAGGTTTCTTTGATAGGAATAAAGGAATGGGTATTTTCATTCTTTTGATTTTTGCCGTCTGTCTCTTTATCTTTCTTCATTTTAAAGAAGTAAAAATTGAGACTCTGGAACTTAACAGCATGGCTAAGCATTATGTGATTGCTCAAGTGGATTTTGATTTTCCTGATGAAGAAGCGACTATTATAATGAGACAACGTGTGATCAGAGATGTTGAAACGGTCAATCAATTTCATGATAATGATTTGATATCTTTTCGAAACAGCTTTGAAAAAAAGCTGCTTAGTAAGCCGGATTGGAGAAAAACGACGAGGAGTGATTTAGATCAAATACATAAGGCAATGGACCTCTTGGAAAATGCCCTTATACAAGCACGTTTTACCAATTTGCAAACCATCAATAAGATGAAAGATCTTAATTATTCACACCAAAATTATTACGCTTTCCTCCCTGAATCTACCCATCAATCTATTTATTTACCTGATACTCTTTGGGATGAAATTAGAGTCAAAACTTTTAGTGGAGAAGATATTAGTCCTGAGCTTATTTCATATATAATTCATGCTTTTGAGGATCATCCCTGGCATTTAGAAGAAGATGAGCAGTCGACCATGCGCTTTAAAAAAATTTATTCAAATGCATATTCCTGAGAAATATACCAAAATAACCGTTGGCAAGCATATTATTGATCAAGGAGATAGGGTCACCGGCCGTCATATATCCATGATGCAGTCGATGAAAGAAGCTTTAAGCCGAAATCGAAATTTATGGAGCCCTTTATCTGTTGCCGGAAGCATCTTAATGACTTTGGTCTTTGTTGCTATTGGATGGGTTTATTTTTCTTTTAATCACAAAGATATATTAGCTTCTAATAGAAAGCGCGCCTTGTTAGTCACCATTGTGATTTTAACGCTGGCTATTGCAAAGCTTGTAGAGGCTTTATTAGTGATGAATGACAGCAACTTACTTGAGGAGGTTAATTATCCATTATTTGTCCCTTTTGGAGCAGTATTTCTTTGTGCTTTAATAAGTCAAAGAGTAGCCATTTTCACTTCCGGATTTTTAGCTGTGGTTATGAGTATGAGCCTTGCGGTTAATCGGACGGAATTTTTAGTCTCAAATCTCATCACTGCAATCGTTGTTATTCTTTATTCCCGTACCTTACATCGGCGTAAGGAAATTTTTTGGATTATGGGAAAAGCCTGGCTTGCTTGTATTGTTGTGATTGTTGCTTTTTCTTTAACGGATAATGGCTTCTGGGAGTTTTCTTTAATCAATGGGATTGTATCTTCTTTTATTTCCTTATTGATTACGGCTATATTGGTTGTGGGGCTTCTTCCTGTTTTAGAGTCAACCTTTCACGTTTTAAACAGATATTATTCTTATAGAATATATGAATCCGAATGGAGGGCTATTGCGTAGGCTGGCTATTGAAGCTCCCGGGACATATCAACATTCAATGGTTGTAGGTCATTTATCAGAAGCAGCGGCTAGATCAATCGGAGCTAATAGCTTGTTTTGCAGAGTCTCAGCTTTGTATCACGATATCGGTAAACTCAATAACCCACAATACTTCACTGAAAATCAGCAAAGGGGGATGGATATACATCAGCTACTGACCTCTTTAGAATCTGCTCAGGTGATTATTGCTCATGTAAGTGATGGCGTTCTCATGGCACGTAAGGCGGGCCTTCCTGAGTCGTTTATCGATATCATTAAAGAACATCATGGAACTACTTTAGTTTATTTCTTTTATTGCAAACAGAAAGACTTGCTTGGGGATAAAGAATCTATTAATGAAAAGAACTTTCGTTATTCAGGTCCTAAACCTCGTACTAAAGAATCTGCTATTATCATGCTGGCAGATACTTTAGAAGCAGCATCTAGGTCATTAGATGAATTTACCAAAGAGACGATTACTATTTTAATTGATAAAATTATTCAGCAAAAGGCTAGAGATGGGCAATTTAATGAATGTCTACTAACTTTTGAGGAATTAGGTATTGTTCGTAGGTCAATGATTAAAACGCTGGTAGCCGCTACCCATTCACGCATTAAATATCCACACGAACAGATCAAAGAGCAATCGCCGGAAATTAGTTAATTTATCTGATTCTATTTTTGCTATAGGACGCCAGGATCTTTCCTATTAGCCATTTGGGAATGATAGAAAGAAAAATATGTTGAAGGCGATATCTGAAATCAAATATGCATGTTTGCTTTCTGCTGTTTATTTGTTTGAAGATGTAATAAGCCATTTTTGATGCAGATATTTTGGATTTTTTTTTCTTTTTTTTTTTATGAGTAGCCTTCTCATGAAATGGGGTATCAATTTGCCCGGGGCAAGAACATAATATTCGAATATCAAAAGGTGACATTTCATAATCAAGAGTTTTGGAAAAATTTAAGATATAGTTTTTACTTGCGCTATAAAGATTAAAACCGGGGAAGAAAGGTATAAAAGCTACGATGGAAGAAATATTTAAAATCACTCCTTGTTGTTTCTGATCTTTTAATACCTTAGCAGTGTGTAAGGTAATTTCTGT
>CBDBKM010000008.1:0-189329 GCA_965206695.1 Chlamydiales bacterium
TCATTTTCATTTAACAGCTGCGCAGGCAGCTATGATCGCTAAAAACGCTAATGTATCACAACTTATTCTGACTCACTTTTCTGCAAGATATCAAACACTAGAAGATCTATTAAAAGAAGCTAGATCCTGTTTTCCAAATACGGAAGTAGCTGAAGATTTCAAAGTTTTTCCTTTTCCAAGATAGATTTATATTTACTCAAACATTTTTGATTTTTCTTTCATTGCTTTTTAAAATGCTTATTGATGCTTAATTTTCCAGATATTTGTTTAAATTGAAGGATAGCTATGTCTACGTTCTGTCAAATTTTCCGGCTTGCAACAGCAAACTTCTATAAATAGCTTTAAAAAGCTTCTACAATAAACGATTAAAATCCAATCCATTTTTTTTCATTTCTAAATCCTAAAAACTCGGTAGATCGCAACACACCCTTTAGCTAAAAGCTCCGGTTGTTTTTTTGTTGGATAGAATCTAAATTTATAAGCTTTTTTAATAGTCATACGTTGTATTATATTACCGGTATATATATTAGACGGCAAACTTCAAAGACAGTTATTTTTAATCTTAGTTATCCTTCTTAGTTCCCCTGTTATTTGCTGTACTAAGTGTAGAAAAAAGTTATCAAGAGAGATATTAAAAAAAACTAAGAGAGTTATTAAATGAGAAAATTAATCAACTATCTATGAAAGTTAAAGAACTTGAATTATGCCTGACCATGTACATATGTTTATCAAAACTCAACCCATTCAACCTCCACAGTTTACAATTGGTCAACTTAAAGGATTCGGTAGTTACTTGTTAAAACCGGAATTCTCAAATTTAAAATCTCGATTATCTATATTATGGACAAGATCGTATTATGTTGATAGTGTGGGAAAACTAATGAATATACAATTAGGAAGTATATCCAAAATCAAACAAACAAATAGACGCTTTCATCCCAATGCTAAAGCAAAGGGTTTTTTTCGCTGAATTATCATAAAATAGATAGAAAAATAATGCACTTGCTATACTTCAAAGTTTAAGTGAAATGATAAAGTTTTTTCTTCTATTTTTTTAGTCGTAATCTTTCAACTAATAGCTGATATGAAACCCATAAAATTCATTGCTCATCGAGGAGGCGCTGCTTTAGCACCTGAAAATACACTTGCTGCTTTCAAAAATTCCGGGGATTTAGGTATTGCTTGGATTGAGTTAGATTGCCGACTTTCTAAAGATAATGAAGTAATCGTCATACATGATGAAACAGTTGATCGTACCACTAATTCAAGTGGGCCAGTACAAGAAATGACACTTAATCAATTAAAAGAGTTAGATGCAGGTGCATGGTTTTCTCCGGATTTTAAAGATGAGTCTATTCCGTCTATGTTTGAAGTTCTTCAATTTGCAAAAAAAAATGACTTAAAGATTTATCTCGAAATTAAACCACAGGAATCTCTCATCATTCCGATACTCCTACAATTAATCAACAAAACACAAATGCAAAAATCTGTGACTTTACAATCTTACCACTTTAAACAACTTCAACTCATAAAGGCAAAAGAACCCACATGGACAGTTGAATATATTGTCGATCATATTGAACCATGTCATATTGAAAAGGCTTTGTTAATTCAAGCAAGGGCCATCAACCCCGATCATCAATATCTTAAGAATGAAGATATTAAAAAAGTTCAAGAGTCCAATCTTGAAATCAATATTTTTACCGTGAATGATTCCAAGCTAATGGGCCGTTTCATAACACTTGGAGTTGATGGTATTATTACCGACTATCCTGATAAGACGCTAAGCTTAAATCAACTATTTTAATCTTATCTATCATGTTATCCGGTATACCAAGTACAGAAGATATATACAAAATCAAAAAAAACAAATAGACGCTCTCATCCCAATGCTAAAGCAAAGGGTTTTCTCGCTTAATTGTCATAAGCAAACTAGGATGCCTATTATTGGGGCTTGACGAATTAATGATCGGTCCCTTCAATACATTCTAGGATATGACCCTAAAATTTTAACCCGACATATCCCTTCTACTTCCTTTAATGCTTCTCGTATAGAAGTATCTTGATAATGACCATGAACATCCGCAAAAAATATATATTCGCCTAATTTTAATTTTGAAGGTCTAGATTCTATTTTTGTTAGGTTTATAGCCCTATCTGCAAAACCTTTCAGCATTCGATATAATACTCCGGGCACATTCATTTCCGGTATTAAAATTATAGAAGTTCGATCATGGCCTGTTGCTTCTACAGATTCTCTACCTATGACTAAAAATCGTGTTTGGTTAAGGTTGCTATCTTCAATATTATTTTTTAAAAGGGGAATCTGATATAGCTCAGAAGCAATTTGTGGTATAATAGCACCAATGGAAGGATTATTCTTCTCTTTTATGAGCAAGGCTGATTCAGTATTACTAACTGTAAAATGCACCTGTACATCACCTTGTAATAAATTGATCAGATTCTTTTCACATTGAGCGTAGCTATGCGGATGAGAATATAAAACAGTTATATCTTTAATCTCACCAAATCCCGCTAAGTGATGTTCAATAGGTAAAATAATTTCACCAATAATAGGAAATTTAAAATCTAAAAGATTATCAGTGGTAAAAGTTACGAAACCTGAAAGGGAGTTTTCAATGGGAACAATAGCAACTTCCGGATTATGGTCTTTAAAATATTTAAAAACTTTAGGAATGGTTTTTTCAAAGACAATTTCAGCATCCTTATTATAAGCTAATGCAGCTGCATGCGAAAAGGTTCCGGCAGGGCCTAAAGTCACAATAATCATTCCTCATCCTCTTCTATTGTTTTTTTACTCGCTAGAAATTTTAAAATATTACCAAATAAATCTTGATATCCCAAATGATCACCATTTGCGATAACATCTTCTAAAGATTTAGCCGAACCAATCACCTCTTGTATGACTTTTGGAAAAAATGGATTCAAAATAGCAATACTTCCATAAAGTGCCGGATCTTGATTTAACATACGTTCTAATATGCTCAGCTGCATTCTAAAGGGTGATGTTGAATAGACTAATAATTCTGTTACAGAAATATTATTTTTACATAAAACATCAGAAAAAATTAGAGAGAGAAAATGAATTAAACCTTGAATAAGAGCCATTTTTTTATCATGTTCTTGAGGATCAGCTTCTACAATTTGCATATTTTCTTTTTCTAAAATAGGATATAACCAATGTTGCCATTCTCCCGGTCTTTCCGGACAAGAAACAACATTCTTCTCGTTTTTTACATCTAGTTGAGGACCGAACAGAGGATGTAAGCCGATTACAAAGGCTTTAGACCTCATCATTTCTTTGACAGGTTCAGCTTTAAGAGAAGTTAAGTCCATTAGAAGTTGTTCTTCTTGAAGTAATGGAGCTATTTCTCTAATCACTTCTAAAGTGACAGATAAGGGAACACTAATAATAAGAATATCACTTCTTTTAACTAACTCTTCTTTCTTTAGTCCGGTGTATAAATCGGAAGATATCACCTTACAAGAATGGCGAGTAAAAATATCAGCAAAGAACTGTGCCATCTTCCCTGCTCCACCAATAATACCCACAACCTTATTTTTCATGAAGGCTCCTTTAATATTCTATTCTATAATCATATCTTTTTTACTATAAGCTAAAATAAGATTGAAAAGCGCTCCTATCATTTCTGTATCCAAGTTTAATTCCTTAGCATAGGATTTTAAAGTAGCTATCATTGCCTCTTCTCGAGAAGGGTCGAATATAGGCAGATTCTTCTTTTTTTTCAGCTGAGCCACTTCCGTTACAAGATTATGTCTTTCAGCCAATAAGGTAATAATTTGCCGATTTATTTGATCTATTTTAATGCGGTAACTTTCTAATTCCATGATGATTCTCCTGAATTTATCCCCATTTTTTTATATTAACACATTCAAAACAATGGGGCTAGCAACACCTTCAACTATTTGGTAATGTGCCTGCATTCCCAAACAGTACAATGATATCACAAAACTGCGGGCATGAGTGGTCTGTATCTTTGCAGGTTGATGTAGACTGTACAAAAGAAGCTCCCAAGACAAATAGTCGTATCGGGCTTGATCTTGGACTAAAGACTTTTGCAACTGACAGTAACGGGAAAAAGTATAAACCTCTCAAAATTTTAGGGAGATTTTTAAAGAAACTAAAACATAAATCAAGAAAGCTTTCTAAAAAAATAAAGTTTTCTAAAAACAGAAGAAAAGCACGCAAAAAACGAGGTAAGCTCCACCGGCGAATAGCCGATAAGAGGCAAGACTACTTCTATCATACGCGAAAACCAAGTAATAGCGCCGGAAGACCTGCATGTGCGTGGCATGATGGCCAATAGTAGATTGAGTCGATCGATCGGGGGACGCCGGTTGGAGCATTTTTAGGAGACAGATCGACTATAAGTCCAAGTGGTATCGCAGGGATTTGCATATCATCGGAAGATATGAGCCGACAAGTAAAACTTGTCACACATGCTCTCATATCAAGAAAGATCTTGTCTTAAGTGTGCGCTCGCGGCAGTGCGAAAAATGTGGAATCGAGCATGACAGAGATATCAATGCCGCGAGAAATATATTAATCACCGCAACGAGTGCGGGAAGTGTTTGTGGAGCGTCAAACAAGCCGAAAGTAGCCGCTTAGCGGTAATGATAGGGACGTGTTGAAACAGGAAAAGCGCAGCGAAGAAACTTGCAGGACGCAAGTAGCCGGACGTAGTCAGCGATTCTAAGCGTTAGCCGCCGTCTCGGATCGATCCCACTGCTACTGCCACTTTTGAAAGAGCCGGAATAATATCCGGTCGCCCTGCTGCAGGAGAAGGGTTAATAATTACAGGTAAATAAGTCAACTGTTTGACAACAGTTATCGCGCTTAGATTTAATGTATTATGAGCTTGTGTTTCAAAGGTTCTTATCTCTCTCTCACAGAATAATTTCATGATTACCATGTGCCATAATATATTCAACACTCATTAACTCACCTTACGCAAAGGTGATGTAAAGAAAGTTTTTTCTCTAATTATGAGGAAAAAATATGTCAAAACAGCTCCCGGATATATATACGGATTACCTTATCAGCCAAAACCAATATGCTATGGCTACCGGACTGTCAGCTTTACTAGATGGTGAGATCAGCCATGATAAAATTACTCGTTTTCTCAATAAGAGAGAATTTTCAGGAAAAGATTTATGGTGCTATGTAAAAGACACGCTGAAAAAATATTCAGGAGGTAAAGCCGGTGTTTTGATTATAGATGATTCTATCGAAGAGAAGCCTTATACGGATGAAAATGATATTATTGCATGGCATTTTTCTCATGCTAAAGGTCGGTGTATCAAAGGGGTTAACATTTTATCTACTCTTGTTCGTTATGATGACATTGCATTTCCTATCGGATATGAAGTCATATCTAAAACAGTACGTTTTTGTGATATCAAAACCAAAAAGGAAACAAGAAAATCCGATGTCACTAAAAATGAATTATTTCAAAAACAAATAAAGCAAGCTATACGGAATCAGGTCAAGTTTGATTATATTCTTGCAGATAATTGGTTTGGAGCTAAAAAAAATAGGGAGTTTATTCATTATGATACAGATAAGAAATTTATTTTAGGCATGAAGTCCAACAGACTCATCGCTTTCTCAGAAGAAGCAAGAAAAAAAGGTCAGTATCACAATCTTGAATCGGTTAATTTCAAGGATGGAGAAAAAAAGATAGTCCGGCTTAAAGATTTATCTTTTCCCGTTTCCTTAGTGAAAAAAGTCTTCAAAAACGAAGATAATTCCACGGGGACTCTATACCTTGTGAGCAACGACTTAAACCATGATGCTGACTCACTCTATGAGATCTACAAAAAACGGTGGAGAATAGAAGAGTATCACAAATCTATTAAGCAAAATGCAAGCCTTGCAAAATCGCCTACCAAGGTTGAAAGATCTCAAAAAAACCATATTTTTGCATCTCTCATATCTTATTGCAAGCCGGAATTTTTAAAAATTAAAACCTATCTTAACCATTTTGCCTTAAAATACAAATTATTGATCAAAGCAAATCAGGCTACCTTTCATGAGCCGGAAAAATTATATGCTATTTGATTTTTCGTAACATGAGTCATTAAGCATTCTTCTATTGTAGCAGATAAACCCCGTTTAAAAATGACAGGTTTATCACATTTACCCATTTCTTTTAAGCGGCAATGCACATGAGTCGGTCTTCACTTTCTATAGAGCAAGGGCTCGCCATTACAACAACTTCATTGCCGCCAATGGTTCCGCGTCACCTATAGACTAATTAATGTGATCTTCTAATAGCAACAATATGGGTATATGCTCCCTCACGGATTTTATTTATAATTAAATTTATTTTCAATTATTTAAAATGATAAAAATCGAATTATTTACAATTAAAACGCCTGATAGTAACATAAGCCCGAAGAAGATAAACAACTATTGTTTTTTATGATTTAATATATAAATGTATATGTGTAAAAAGAAAAATTTTTAGCGCTGAACACCAAAAATAAAAGGCTACTTCACCCTTACCTTGAGTAAGGTAAGGCTTAGATGAACAAAAATGACTTGAGCTCAAAAATAATAAAAAACAAGCTGTTATTTTCCGATACAAAACTTAGAGAAAATAGCAGCAAGTACATCCTCAGTAATTTCAAAACCAATAATTCGCCCTAAACAACTAAGGCTTTGTCTTATATCAAAAGACAAAAATTCAGGTGATAGGCCTTTTTCTAAACCTTGAATAATTTGAGTTAAGTAGCTTGCTGATTCATCGAGAGCTTCTTTATGCCTGATGTTAGTTATCATTACTTCCTCTTTAGAGGGAGGCCCATGAGTCCAAATAAGCTCACCTATTATCTTTTCTAAAGAATCTAAGCCCCAACCCTCTTTAGCCGATATCGATATCATATACTTAAATTGAAGATTCCGGTGAGTTACCATAGGTAAATCTTCTTTATTCCAAAGAATTATAGTCTTATTAACGTCGACATCATCAATTAATTTAAGATCGTCCTTACTTAAAGACCTACTTCTATCTAAAACCAATAAAATAATATCAGCGTCGCTCATGGCATGTTTACTGCGTTTAATTCCTTCCATTTCGACTTCTTCGTCAGTTTGACGAATACCTGCTGTATCGATTAAACGGAAATTAATACCACCCAGCCTCAGTTCTTCTTCAATAATATCACGCGTCGTTCCCGGAGTATTCGTAACAATAGCACGGTCTTTTGATAAGATAGCATTCATTAACGACGATTTACCTACATTAGGTGAACCAATCAAACAGATAGAAAGGCCTGCATGAATAATCTTTCCCTTATCAAAACTTAAAAGAAGCTTGTGAATCTCTTCTTTTACTTCTAATAACTGCAAAATGATTTGTTCCATCGAAGCAACTTCAATCCCCTCTTCAGGAAAATCCACCCAAGCTTCTAAAATCGCAGCAATATCAATTAACGCATCTTTAATTGATGTAATTTTTTTAGATAATTTCCCATGCAACTGTTTATTTGCTGAGGAAAGTGCTAATTCATTTTTAGCCATAATCAACTCTTGAACTGCTTCGGCTTGAAGCAAGTCCAGCTTGCCATTCATAAAAGCTCTAAAAGTAAATTCGCCCGGCTCAGCTGTTTTAGCACCTGCATTTATGACTCTCTGCAATACTCTTTTAGACACCAGACTTCCACCATGACAATGAATTTCAACAACATCTTCTCCTGTGTAAGAATGAGGCGAGCGCATGACCGTTAACATACCTTCATCAATAATTTCTTTATGCGTTTCTAATATTCGGCCAAAATGAAGTGTATGTGTTTTATATGAACAAACATTTCCGGAAAAAATAGCGTCGGCAATAGCAATAGCATCTGAGCCTGACAGACGAATAATCGCGATTCCTCCTTCCCCTGTAGGTGTTGCAATAGCTGCGATTGTGGAAGTTTTATGTTCTGTATAATGATTTTTTATTTTAATCACGGTTGACAAGAATCAGATTTAATAAATAACATAAAAGGAAAAATATAATCTTTTGATATACTAAAGTCAATTATAGTTATATTTTAACTTAAATTATAAAATTTGGTATGGCTTACTCATAATATGAAAGCAATTAATGTCATCAATCGTGAAACCGGCAATCCGGAAAAAGAGCAAGTATATGGTTCTTTGGCTATCGATCTATTATATTCAGACCATTCTATATATAAATGGCTTGGAGCCCCATTAAGATATCTAACGACCAATTATTCTTTTTTTTCATATCTTTTTGGGCTTTATCAAGACATTTCTTTTTCTAAACGGAAAATTGAACCCTTTATAAAAACCTATCAAATAGATACCTCGGAATTTTTAAAAAAAACGGATGAGTTCATTTCTTTTAATGATTTTTTTACCCGTAAATTAAAACCTGAATGCAGGCAGATTAACTCCAATCCAAATATAGCAGTTATACCGGCTGATGGGCGCTATCTCTGCTATCAAAGCATCGATAAAGCTGATGGTTTTGTTATCAAAGAAGAAAAATTTCAAATTGATAAGCTTCTTAACAATAATACCTTAGTGAAAAAATACACCAATGGAAGTATGGTGATTGCAAGACTCTGTCCTACCGATTATCATCGCTTTCATTTTCCTTGCGACTGTACCCCCGGTATTAGCCGCTTCATTCACGGCTTTCTATATTCAGTAAACCCCAAAGCAATTAAGCATAACATCCATATTTTTACTGAAAACAAACGAACCATTTGTGAATTAAAAACTAACAAATTCGGTCGGGTTTTATTTATTGAAATTGGAGCGACCAACGTAGGCAGCATAAACCAAACCTATCATCCAAATTCATCCCATAAAAAAGGTGATGAAAAAGGCTATTTTTCATTTGGGGCTTCATCTTTAATCCTTTTATTCGAACCTAACACAGTTCAATTCGATAAAGATCTTCTTAAATATTCAGAAAATCACCAAGAAGTTAAATGCAAAATGGGTCAATCTTTAGGTGTTTCTACTCACTTCTGAAATGTATTCCAACTTTTTCGTTCCTTTGACAACTCGCCACCCTAAAAGAAAAGGAGTCCTCATTCAACGACCATGGCTAACAAGTATTAGTCTAACACGATCTCCAAAGGTTTAAATTACCGACTGCCCTTCGGTATATACTCACTCACATTGGAAACCGGACAGGATTGAGTTCCGGCACTTGAAATGTATCATTAATTCGTGTCTTAAGCTTGTCTCTTAAAATCGGAATTTTGTCTTTAAAAAACTTTCTTACCTCTAATTCAAACTCAGTAAATTTATCGTAAAATTTATTATAAGTAACCGTCTCTCTCATCACTTTCCAAAGCCTTATCTATTGCATTTCAATTTGGAGAATATGGGGGTAAATAGAGAAGCTCTATACGTGAAGTCGTTAAATATTCTTGAATCAGTTTGTTTTTATTGACTCTTCTGTAATCCTTCCTGTGCTGCAAGAAATGTTATATTATTCTAAGACAGAGGCACATACATCCTTAACCCTTCTATTATGTGTATTGAGAAAGATGTTCCAGCGGTTCTTTAGTTTGCAGTTTGGATAATTTACCGGCTGATACTCCCTTGGTATCATGCTGAGTTTTTCCTTCTGATTGAAATTCCATCAAATACCCATAAACACTCGAGCGACTTAAGCGCAGAACATGAGCAATGTGATCAGGCTCCCCGGACCGTCATCGCATGCAAGAAGCACACACAAACGATTACGTCCATTTATATCACGGATCTTTTTTACCTGAAATTCAAAAGCGCTTCTTTGATTTGGAGTTAATTGGTTCATACAAAATTAATATCATATTTATACTTTTTTGTGTGCCTTTCAGTAGCGAAGATTTTATATATCCGGAAGATTTTCTGATCTCTTTTTTCCTCTAAATTGAAAGAAAAGTTTAATATCTACAGTAAAATCTTTATACTCACTTTGCGTAAGGTGAGTCAGTCATCTTTCATGTTGTTTTAATCACTCAAACCCAAAGGTGAGGCATGAGAGAGCTCCGAGACGATTGATAGCTCATCATGTAGCATATCTTCTCATTCGAAAAGAGGTTTACATTTTTTCTCCTTTGACTCATAATTTTTCATTTCTAAATATGCCTTGTTCAATACCCCTGATCAAATAGATGGGATCATTGAAAATCTTATGACACAATTTAGATTAAGAAATGTGATCGTTTTATGGTTATTACTATAATAAGAACGGAAGGAATCAGCCGGAGTTTCTGCAGAAATCAAAATTACTCAGATTGAGATGAACAAATAATAGTAAGGAACGAAATAATGTTTTTTAGGATAATAGTTCTATTAAGTATGAGCTTATGCTCTATCAATTTATTTTCTCAGGATCGTTTAGTTAAGATCCTGGATACGGATAAAATGGAAGAACTGATGTCTCATGTAGATAAAGATACTTTAGTAGTATTTGATATCGATAATACCATTCTATCTCCTGCTCAGGAATTAGGAACAGATCAGTGGTTTTATTACTACTGGAATAAACATATTGAAGCCGGTATTGAAAAGAACGAAGCTCTTGCAAAGGTTTTGTCTTTATGGTCGCGGATTCAATTAAATACTGAAGTAGAAGCTATAGAGAAGCAAACACCGTCCATCATTAGAGAGCTGCAGAATAATGATGTTAAAGTCATTGGTTTGACCACTCGTCATATTACTTTAGCTTACTGCACATTAGGACAGCTGAATGCGTTGAATATAAATATGAAAAATAATCCTTTACTTACAACGAACTTGAGCCTTGATACCGATTACCCCTCTAATTATATTGAAGGCGTATTATTCTCCGGTGGTTCGCACAAAGGAGAAGCTTTAAAGACGCTTTTTAAACGATTGGGATTTGAACCTAAAAAAATCATTTTTATTAATGATAAGGAAAAATATTTGCATGAGGTTGCTGCGATTGTTGATGAAGTAGATTATATCGGCATTCGTTATGGCGCTGTAGATGATAAAGTAGAATCATTCAATGCAGAGATTGCGGATGTTCAATTACATTATTTTAATAAGATTCTTTCAAATGAAGATGCCAGATTGGCATTAGAAGCAATTAAAAAAACTAATCAATTATAACAAACGGCGTGTGACGTAAAATGAAAACAATTTGCTACTTCCTCTTTATAGCCTTCACCTCTTGTTCCGGCCTTAAGGCAAACATAATTGAAATTGAAAATATAAGCTCTATTCTTCCTCTTGTAGATAATGAAACTTTAGTTATCTTTGATATAGATAACACGCTGATGCAAGGTCAGTGTGAAGTCGCAACAGCTTCATTCTTTAATCATCTTTTTAAGGAAATGAAAGCTCTTGGTATGAGTGATGAAAAGATTATTGATGAAGTATATCCTATTTGGATGGACATTCAAAAAATTGCTGAAGTAGACCCCGTTGATAAGATAACACCTTATATTATTAAGGATTTAAAAAAACGAGAAATCCCTATTTTAGCCATAACCAATCGTGGGCCTGATTTAGCCTATCGAACATTAGACCAACTGAAATCTGTAGGGATAGATTTGACTCAAAATGGTTTTCATCCGCATAATCTTATAATTGGCGATCATTCCATTGCAAAATATTTGGAAGGCGTTTTATTTGTGAGCCCTTTTGAAAATAAGGCTGAAAAAGCATTAAAACTTTTTCAAACAATTGAATTTAATCCGAAAAAAATTATTTGTCTCGATCATAACCTAGAAAGCTTAGTTGGTATGAAGGATTATTTTAAAAAACAAGACATTGCTTTTTTAGGACTTCATTATACTATTTGTGATAAAAGAGATATTGACATGGAAGTTGCTTGTTTTCAATTAGAATACCTAGGTAAAATACTTAGTGATAATGTTGCTAAGGCAATTGTAACAAGTAAGCAAAGCAAGTTAATTCAAAGTTAAGTTTTTAATGTCACAAGGAAAGAAAAACCCATTGATTGAAATCGATCAGATTGAAGAGGCGTGGGATCACATCTGTCCGAATACCTTAGTTGTATTAGATATTGATAACACATTGATGGAACCAACCCAACAGCTTGGGTCTTGTCAATGGTGTCAATATCTTATAGAAGAAAAAATGAAGCAAGGCTTACCTTTTCAGGATGCTTTAGATCAAATGCTTCCTATTTGGGAGAAAATTCAATATTTTACTCAAGTCCAACCTGTTGAAGAGAATAGTCATAAATTTATACGGGATCTTTCTCAAAAAAATATTTCATTTGTAGGTTTAACAGGTAGAGATTTTAAAATTTTTGATTGTACCGTTGAGCAGTTAAAGTCTATTGATATTCATTTTTCAGACTCTCCTTTGTGGGATCAAGATGTAGCTCTAAAGGCTCCTAATTTTTGCGCTTATAAAGATGGAGTGATTTTTTCCGGTCCTAAAAATAATAAAGGAGACGTACTATTACGCTTCTTTAGCCACTTTTCTTACCAACCGGAGCGGATTATTTTTATTGATGATCAACATCACTTTGTAGCGAATGTTCAAGGTGTCATGGAACAGCATTCTATTCCTTTTTTAGGTATGAGATATGCCGGTGTTGACTCTAAGGTGAAACAATTCAATCCTGATATAGCAAATCTTCAAATGAAATTTTTTAATAAAATCCTTTCTGATGAAGCAGCGCATCATCTTTCTAAACATATTCATTAGAATAAAAGATTTATTATTTATTGACGAAGAAATAAATCATCTTAAAATAAATATCTCTTTTTATTAATTAAAAACAAAAAATTCTATTATGACAATTGAAATTGCTCAAGGCTTTATAGAGTCACAATCGATAAAAGGAACAACGCTTAAAGCCCCAAGTTTGGTGAACGCTGTTATGTTGATTTCAGGCACTTGCATTGGTGCGGGAATGTTAGCTCTACTTCCGGTAACCGGTTTACCGGGGTTGTTGATTACGGCTCTATGTTGGTTTTTTATGTTGTCGACAGGACTTCTGTTATTAGAAGCTACTTTATGGATATACGATAGGGTAAATATTTTTAACTTAGCAAGGCGTTTTTTAGGTCCTGTTGGTAAAATGATTACCGGTGGGTCATTTGTTTTTCTTTATTACTCACTTTTAATTGCATATTTCGCTGCATCGATTCCTCTATATATGGATGGGATTAATCTTTTTTTTGGTATTCATTTAGATCACGTTGTTGGCTACTTCATTTTATTCGTTATATTTACCGCTATCATATTTTTAGGAATTGAACTTGTTATCAGTTAAAAGGAGGAAGACCCTTACTTCTTCTTTTGGCTTGTGCAATAGGTAGCATTGGAATAGAGATTCACCATATACTAGCGTAAGAAGGCCGGTCCCAAATATCCTTAATGGCTTATTGGAACCATCTAACTTTATATAGAAGTTTATCATAGGGAGTTGAAACAAACTTGCGGCCTTGAGCGCTTTCAGTCTCATAACGCACGAGCGCACTGAAATCATATCTTTATATCTATTTATGCTTGGTTACACAAGTTTAAGCGAAGGAGGCAAAATAACATATCTTTTTATCAATAAAATCGGAAAATGCTCAAGCCCGCCATTATTTTAAATATGAAAAATATTTTGGCTGTATGTTAAGTGTGAACAGTATACGCAAGAAGCTCTCGATATTTTTTATGAAAATGCTTATTCTTAATACTATCTTAACTTTATATTCATACTATTCTCAACGAATATCAAGTGTGCTGTTTTTAGAAAACTAGTTAGTATACTCATTTAAAAAACACAAAATATAAATAGGAGAATTATTATGGCTGCTGCTGAAAATGTCAAACCCGCTGATACAAAAGTCGATCCATTGACCCAATGGTTCAACGATTATGACAACTGTCTGAACGATATACCTAAGACTCAGACACAAAAGACATCTGAGTCTATGGTGAAATGTTGGAAGGCGTCCATTGAAACCCATTCAAAACTTTCACCTAATGATACTAAGCCTAAGGATACTAAGCCTAATGCCGGCTGGACAATGGGTGGTGTAGCTACACCAATAGTAAAACTAGGTGTTGTAGGCCTTGCTGCCGGTGTGTCTTATGTTACAATTAAACATGCTATTGAGATTTACAATAAGTCTGAAACGCAAACAGAGGTAATTAAAGCTTTTGCTTTAGGTGCTTTTGGTGTTATAGCTGCCGGGTGCGGAGTGTACACTGCTTATGATCTTACCTCTTCTGCTACAACCCTCATGAAATCCCCTGCTGAATAGTAAGATTTTAGTGTAAGTTTTTTAAAAAGCTGCTTTAGGGCAGCTTTTTTTGTTCATATCTAGCAAGTATCTGTTATTTCCGTCAGCAATCTCCATTAATAAATTAACGATTTTAATATAAAATTTATTTTAAATGTATTGTTAATCCTTTTATCTTATTAAATATAGTGCGCCTTAAAAAGCAACCCCTCTTGGCTGACTTGCAATAAAGAATTAAATCCGTTAAGATTGCTTTATTGATAAACCATTAAGTGATCTCATGTTGACATTTTTAAAAAAAATAATCGGCACGGCACAAGACCGCATCTTAAATAAATATAAAAAAATTGTTCAAACAGTAAATCAATGGGATGAACAATTTCAATTGCTATCGGATGAAGCTTTAAAAAGTAAAACCGATGAGTTTAAAAAACGTATCACCAAAGGTGAGACGCTTGATCAGCTTCTTCCCGAAGCATATGCCGTTGTAAAAAATGTCTGTAGACGCCTTTGTGGCTCTGATGTTCATGTTTCCGGTTATGATCAGCAATGGGATATGATTCCTTATGATGTCCAGATTATTGGTGCTATTGCGATGCATTATGGCTCCATTGCCGAAATGCAGACGGGGGAAGGTAAGACATTAACAGCCGTTATGCCTCTTTATCTTAATGCTCTTATCTCTAAACCGGTTCATCTTGTTACTGTTAATGATTATTTAGCCAGAAGAGATTGTGAATGGGTGGGTTCTGTTTTAAGATGGTTAAATCTTACTACAGGTGTCTTAACCAATCAAGTGCCTCCCCAAGAAAGAAAACAAATATATAATAGTGATGTAGTCTATGGAACGGCTTCTGAATTTGGTTTTGATTATCTTCGAGATAATTCAACTGCGACCAATAAGGAAGAACAAGTACAACGCGGTTATTTCTTTGCTATAATTGATGAAACAGACTGTATCCTTATAGACGAAGCAAGAACGCCGCTTATCATATCAGGCCCTGTTCCTCAAAGTCATCAAATGTATGATGAGTTAAAAGAAAGTGTTGCCAAGTTAGTGCGTATGCAACGAGATTTATGTAACCGTTTTGCAACTGAGGCGCGTAAACATTTAGCTACATTAGGTCTTGATTTACATAAACGAATTGACGGCCGACAAGATGAAAAAAAGAGTAAAAAAGATAATAATAAAATTCTTGAAGCTCTTAAAAAGTTATGGATAGTCAGTAAAGGAACACCACACAATAAGATTCTTAAACGAGCATTAGAAGACCCCGATCTTAGAGAAGAAATTGATCGTTGGGATCTTTATTTTTATAATGAACAAAATAAAGCTGATAAAGCGAAAGCATTGGCCGAACTTTTTATCATTGTGGATGAAAAAGCAAATGAATATGAGTTAACAGAAAAAGGTATTGAAGCTTGGGCTGAATCTGCTGAGGCACACTCCAAAGACGATTTTATTATGTTCGATCTCGGTCATGAATATGCTTTGATTGACGATGATCCCGATCTTTCGATTGATGACAAGCTACAAAAGAAAGTTCAAATATCTGAAGATGATTCCAAAAGAAAAGAAAAGTCTCACAACTTAAGACAGTTGTTAAGAGCACATCTGCTTATGGAAAAAGATATTGATTATATTGTTCAAAATAATCGCATTACTATCATCGATGAGAATACGGGTCGCCCACAACCGGGTAGGCGTTTTTCCGATGGTTTACATCAATCGATTGAAGCTAAAGAGATGGTGGCTATTCAAAAAGAGACGCAAACGTACGCTACCATTACCTTGCAAAACTTTTTCCGTATGTATGACAAACTAGCCGGAATGACGGGTACTGCTATAACTGAAGCGAATGAACTGAAAGAAATTTATCAGCTTAACGTTCTTCAAATTCCTACCCATGTTCCTTGTAAACGTACAGATGCTAATGACGAAGTTTACATGACTGAAAGAGAAAAATATCACGCTCTTCTTAAAGAAATTCGACAAATTCATGAACAAGAACGCCCTATTTTGATCGGCACAGAATCAGTAGAAGTCTCTGAAAAATTAGCTCGAATACTCAAGCAACATTCTCTTCCTCATACTGTCCTTAATGCTAAGCATCACGAACAAGAAGCTGAAATCATTGCTGCTGCGGGTAAAAGAAGTTCTATTACGATCGCAACCAATATGGCAGGACGAGGAACAGATATTAAATTAGAAAAAGGAATAGCCCAATTAGACGGATTACACGTCATTGCTACTTCTCGTCATCAATCGAGACGTATTGATAGACAATTAAGAGGTCGTTGCGCTCGTCAAGGTGATCCCGGCAGCTCAAAATTCTTTGTTTCATTTGAAGACCAATTGATGCGCCTTTTTGCCTCTCCTAAACTCAATACTCTTTTAAAAAGATGGCGTCCTCCGGAAGGAGAACCTATTTCTGCAGGTATGCTCAATCGATCTATTGAGACAGCTCAAAAACGAATTGAGCAACGTAATTATACCATGCGGAAGTATACCATCGAGTATGATAATGTTATTAATAAACAACGTCAGGAAATCTACAACTTTAGAAACGATGTTCTAAATACCGACTCATCGCTTCCTATCACTTTCGAAATTTTATTATCTACCGCTTTATCAACGGCAGAAAAATACTTTGATGACCGTAACGATGAAGGAGCTTGGGATGCTACCGGTTTAAGAGAGTGGTTAATGACCCATTTTCCTGCTACTTTTGAAGAAGATATTTTTAAAAACGATTACGTCACATTTGATAATATCGAAATTATTCTAGAGCGTAAGCTAAAAGATATTTTTGATAAAAAAATTGAACAACTCTCACATCAAGCACAACAACTTTATTTGTCTCATAATGCTGAGCCTTTAGAAAACCTCATTTCTACAATCCTAACAAGTATGATCGTTCGTAAAATTGATCATCATTGGCAACAACATCTTCTTGGCATTGACAATTTACGTTCGGAAGTCTCTCTTAGAAGTGTTGGGCAAAAAGATCCTCTTATAGAATTTAAACATGAATCCTTTAAGCTTTTTGATGAATTAACCCATCAATTACGATTAGAAATAACAAGTGGCATCTTTAAACTTGAGATAACTGCTTATCAACCTCAAAACTATTTTAATCAGATGATACAAAAACTCAGCTTAGAGACTGATCGTTCTTTTCTTCCTGAGGCTGAAACCGAGCCTCAAACCAACGCACCACAAGATACCTCTCCTAAAAAAGAGCCTTTAATTAATTTGGCTCCTAAAACCGGTAGAAATGACCTCTGCCCTTGTGGTAGCAATCAAAAGTATAAAAAATGCTGTGGAAAGCAACTCCCTGAACAGCAATAACTTATACTTTTTATCTTAATTTTTAAAACACTTAATTAACTAATCAATCTCATGTAGAATATTACTTGCAGAAAAAATCAATTTATTAATGGCCTTTTCACCTATGAAGTGCAACAGTGGTTACAAGAGGTCTTAACCGAATATACGATGATAAACGTTGCTTACAGTTTGATTTAAATGATTTTGAGTTTGAATAGCTTTATCTATCATATAGTCAACACCCTTACCAATTTTGCCTCCTAAACCGGCAAAAGCTGTTGGGCAGAAGAAATTGATCGACTCTAGAAACATTGACGGTAATGCTAAGGCCAATCCACAATTAGCTGTAGTGGGTCGAAAACTTATAGGAGTATGACGAATACCATAACCTTCCGGCATCATACCTAAACCCAATATATTAGTATACATAAGGGGTGACCAATAATTGGTTAAATCTTCAGGTGTCGTTAAACTCATAACCCTGTCCATGAAAGCACCAACCCTTTTTCCTGTTCTTGCACCGACCGGAGTTAAATGGTCCGGAATAGGCGCTTGACAGGTAACAGGTACGCGACCTTGGGGATGCTTTATAGAAAAAGTACTCATATTTTTAATTTCTCCGATGCTTTATTAATTTAATATAAACGGCCTTATCATTTCATTATAAATAATATTTAATAATTTAATATAAAGAAGAAGCTAATCTTGTTATAACTAACTCATGTAACTATTTGAAAAAGATCTAAAAAAAAGGCTTCTTCTTTCAGAATATTTGTTTTATAACGAACAGACAAATCCCAAAAGAGGAAGCCATAAAGCTTGAAATATGTGCTACTTATTGTATTTGTGACGACTACTTAAATGCACTCAATAATATAGTGTGGCATAATGAAACTTTATCCTGTTTGAGAAGGATTATCATAAAATCAAATAAGATTTGTTGTGTAATAAAAGTTATCTCACTTTAACTCGTTTTAAAAGTCCTTTAATCGTCTGTTCACCCCTATATTTCTCTGAAAAAAACGTATCAAAAACCACTAAAAATTTAAATCGCAACAAGTCTATAGTTTTTTCAATTAGATTTTTAGGTTTATTTTCAATATAATAACCTTTAATTTTCATTAGAGGAATATCATATATGAAATTTTTTGAACAATTTGAATCCCTTCCTGAAGATCCTATCCTACACCTCGTTGTACTTATAAACGCAGATAAGCGTGAGAATAAAATTAATCTGGGGCCGGGGGTATATCGAACAAGTGAGTTAAAACCTGTAGTACTATCTTGTGTTCAAAAAGCTGAAGAAGAGTTATTTCAATCAAATCTATACAAAGAATATCCTCCTATCGATGGATATAAAGAATATCGGGATCTTTGCACCCAATTAGTTTTTGGTAGGGAATCTGAGGCTTGTCAATCAGGACGTGTTTATACCTCCCAAACAATTGGTGGCTCCGGCGCTTTAAAAGTCATTGCAGCACAACTCGCTCATGGAATGATCGCCACTATTTATGTTCCTGATCCTACATGGGCAAATCATCATGCTATTTTTCCAAAGTCCGGGATAGTTACTAAAACATACTCTTATTACGATTATGAAAATAATGCCCTTGACTTTTCTAAAATGAAAGAAGCATTAAATAACATGAAAAAAAATAGTGCTGTCCTCCTGCATTGTTGTTGCCATAACCCTACAGGCACTGACTTAACTTGTGAGCAATGGAAAGAAGTTGCTAACATTGTTAAAGAAAAAGAACTCCTCGCCGTTATTGATTCTGCCTATCAGGGATTTGCAGTCAATCTTGTTGCAGATAGGAAACCCATACAGCATTTTGCGGAAGTAGGGCTGGATTTTTTTGTCGCCCATTCCTTTTCAAAAAACATGGGTCTCTATGGGGAACGTATAGGTGCTGTTATGGCTGTATGTCCGGATAAGCAAAGAGCAGATACTATCGGCTCTAGAATAAGAGGCTTCATTCGATGTAACTATTCCATGCCTCCTATTCATGGAGCACTTTTAGTTAACAAAGTATTAGGATCAACACAACTATTTAAAGAGTGGGAAGATGAGTTAAGCATCATACGTTCTCGTATTTCAGAGATGCGACTCAAATTCATTGAGTCCTTTAAGCAGGAAAATGCTAATAAAAACTTAAGCTTTATAAAAGACGGTAAAGGCATGTTCTTTTTAATGGGCTTAGAAAAAAAAGAAGTTGATACCTTAATTAGAGATTATGCTATCTATATGCCAAGTAATGGTAGAATCAATGCGGCTGCTCTTACTACAGAAAAAATGAACACCATTGTAAGCGCTATTAACTCTGTTATGCATTAATTACATCTGTTATGCGTCAAACATATTTAAAACCTTTTTTATTGCTTATCATCGCATTGCTAGGGCTTCTAAGCACTCCTAAATCGATTTCTGAGAGTCTTAGGGGTAAATTTATGGCAATGCTTCTTCCTTTTTCTGAATTCATCCCTTCTAAATCTAAACCTATTCTTTCTACAATACGATATAAACCAACCTATTACATTGAAGAGCAAGAAATCGGAGAAGATATAAAATTAGCCGCTCTTCCCAATGAGGGTATTTTAGCTAAAGTCATCTACCGTCTACCCTCTTCATGGAACAGTTCTTTATGGATCAATGTTGGATATGTAGATAATCAAGATACAGACACAACTATCATTGCTAAAAATAGTCCCGTTGTTATTGGGGATGCTCTTGTTGGTATCATTGACTATGTAGGTAAAAGTCAATCTCGAGTTAAATTAATTACTGATTCAGGATTAGTTCCCAGCGTACGATGTATACGCGGACAAAAACAACAATCAGAATTACTGAAACATCTCGATTTCGTTCTTCAAAGTTTAGATTTCGAAATGACTTCTATCCCCATGAATAAGAAATCCCAACTTATTTCGCTACTACAAGAGTTAAAGAAAAATACATTACAACCAACAGATGACTGGTATTTGGCAAAAGGTGAACTGTCCGGCTCCGGTAAACCTCTTTGGCGTTCACGTAGCAAAACTTTGAAAGGTGTCGGTTTTAATTGTGATTTTGCTGATGAATTCGGACTACAAAGAGATCTTTTAACAGGTCAGCCTATAGGTGCTTCAGAAAAAGAGTCTAGCTTACCTATTCTTAAAGTTGGAGATTTACTCATTACCACCGGGCTAGACGGTGTTTTTCCTCCCGGGCTGGCTGTCGCTATTATCTCTCAAATAAACCCTTTAGAAGAAGGAGCTTATACGTATAGTTTAAATGCTACCCCGTGTGCCACCAATCTTGATGATTTGTCCTGGCTATACGTTATCCCCCCTCAAACCTTCGATTCCTTCGATCAACCCCAAAATTTATGGTAAATCCCCTCCATATTGTTAAAAAAAGTAGTGATAGTCTATTACATATTCAAGTGGCCCGGCCGTCCTAACATATACTATTTTACTGTTATAGAACTTCCATTTATTAAAAAAACTCCTACTATAAATTTATAAAAGCGGAAAATTTCTATTTTGTTACTATATATTTACAAATTAAAATATAAAATTATTCAACTATATGATAACATATTCATGTAGAATTGTATGAATAAGAGCTTAAATAGATAAAATAAATCTTTTTCTAATATTTTTTATATATGAGAAAGAATGCATGAAGTTTACAGGTGTTTTTTAAAAATGTTTTTATCTTTATGTCTGTTTTAAATATTTATTCAGAAATTCTTACGTGCTTTATAAACTATAAATTCAATAAAAATTAATAAGGAAATCATTATGATAGTTGGAGGATTGAGAGGGAGCCCGATTGCAGGATATGATGCGGCAGCATTTGGAGCTGATGTGGATACAAGTAAATTATAGTCATTTAATTTTACATTGATAAGATTGCTTGATCAATGGCGAATTTAAAATTCGTAACTTTTCGTAATATCTCTCTAACTTTATTTTTCATATTAGCCCAATATTTTTCTATAGGATTTAAGTCCGGAGAATATGGAGGAAGAAACATAAGCTTACAACCGGCAGATTCTACTGTTTTCCTGCTTTCCGCTGACTTGTGAAAACCGGCATTGTCAAGAATAAGAACACTACCGGGTGTAAGCTGAGGAGTCAAAACTTCCTTAAGCCAAATATTGAATAACCCGGTATTACAAGTACCTTCAAAACACATTGGAGATAAAAACTGCCCTTTAGATAGGGCTGAAATAATATTTTGCCTTATAAAGCGGTTTCCTGAAACCGCTCCAAAAACTTTTTTGCCGCGTAAGCTTCTTCCGGACTCACGAAATAAAAATTGATGAATCCCGGTTTCATCGAGATAAATTCTCTTGTCAAAGGGAATATTTTTTAAATCTTTCATAAAAGCTTCCCGTTTCTTTTCATCTCTTTCCTTATAGCGAGTAGTTTTTTTTTTCGTGTAATTTTTAATCTTTTAAGGGCATAAAAAATCGTTTGCGGAGTGACTGAAAAATAATCAGCAATTTCCGATAAGAAATAATCCGGATGTTTTTCTACATATTTAGATAACAACTCATCATCTAATTTATTATAAGCATATTTTCTGCGGATTGGCTTTAAATGTCCTTTTTGCTTTTTTTGCAAGATCCATCGATATATTGTTGCGATACCTACTTGAAAAATATGGCCGGCTGTTTTTTTATCATGATGTTTTTCTATATACTCATCACGAATAAACCTCCGGATATTTTGTATTCGTATAGTGTAAATTATTTTGTATGAATTCATTTTTAACACTATCAGAAGAAAAGCATCTCAGACAGCAACATAAACGAGAAAAGAATGGTCGTATACGAGATCGTATCAAGGCTGTTCTATTGTCGAATAAAGGTTGGAGTAATACTCGTATTGCTGAAGCTGTGCTTTTAGACGATGAAACAGTGTCTCGTCACATTAAAGAATATCAAAATAAACAGCAATTGCATGTAGAAAGCGGTGGTTCAGTCAGTAAACTTCTTGCGCCACAGTCAGAAGAATTCATTAAACATTTAACAACTCATACCTATGTCAAAGTAGAAGATATCTGTTCTTATGTTCTCGCGAAATATGGCATTGTTTATACGATTTCAGGGATGACTTCTTGGCTACACTCACATGGTTTTTCCTATAAAAAGCCTAAAGGTACACCGGCTAAGGCAAATTCTGATCAACAAAAAGCTTGGATGCAATTTTACGCCAAGCTTATGGCATCTCTGCCTAAAAATGAGCCTGTTGAATTTGCTGATGGTGTACATCCAACTATGGCAACTAAAATTTCTTATGGTTGGATTCGACCGGGAACAGATAAATTGATTGCAACAACAGCTTCTCGTACTCGAATGAATCTTATGGGGTCTATCAATTTAAACAGTATGAAGGTAACAATAGATGCTTATGAAACATTAAATAGCGGTACCATGGCAAAGCATTTTGCTTTGCTACGGTCAAAATACCCCTCAGCTCCAAATATCCATCTTATTTTAGATCAAGGCCCTTATAATACAAGTATTCAGACCAAACAAGAAGCAGAAAAACAAGGTATTATTCTCTATTATTTACCTTCTTACAGTCCTAACCTCAATCCCATTGAACGATTATGGAAAGTGATGAATGAATATTGTCGCAATAATCGGTTTTTTAATTCTGCTAAAGAATTTCGGAGATCGATTACCGGATTTTTTGAAAATACTTGGCCCTCTATTGCTCAATCAATGAGGAAACGAATCAATGATCATTTTCAAGTCTTAGAATCGGCACTTTGATTCATAAGGGGTATATACATAAAACGGGTCACTACCTGGTGATCATTCCAAATAATACCAAGCAAAGAACTCACGGATTCATAGACGCACCAAATCCCTTTGATAAATCTAAAGCCGATCGTAGTCCACCGGAAGTTGTCAAACCGGACCGTGTTTCCATACAACAAGCTTTAACCAATACTGATGATTATATCAAAATTTAACAAAAAACACATTTGAAACCGGGAGCCTATCATGCAACGGAAGTCGTCCCCTCACACCGCAAAAGTACAGAGTCCGACGAATTTAAATTAACTCTAGCACTTGTAGATGAAAATAGTAATATCCTGGTTCTCGAATCATTTTTGAACCACTTGGTACAAGTTCCTGAGACTCATGTTCCAACAAATTTGGAGTTGTGTGATGACTCGCCCACCACCCCCGGTCAGCATTATTTTGTAGCTGACGATATTATGACTTATTTCAAAAATGGTGTTCTGTACGTTCCTCTAGATTTTTTAAAAAAACACGGACAAACAGGACGTATAAAAAAGCCGTTGTAGGCTAAAGGTATTCTTCGTTGTAATCTTAGGTATTGAAGATAAACATAACGAAGTCCTTAAGCACCTGTCTTATTGGCCGGAGTAATAGCGACTTTATTAATCAGTCCTGTTTACATATCCACACTCACATGTTGCGTATATCCGTACCAATATTTATTCTTACCTTTACACCCGATACAAGCCTGTCTATCAGAGGCAACTTGTGGCAAGGTTTTGTTTTTCAATTTTTCGTATTTAGCCTGAATAATTTTATCTCTTTCCTCCCATAGAGCTGTTTTTGCAATCAAATGCCCGGCATCAACGAAAGTGAATCCTTCATTCATTAAACCCCGACGTTTTAGTGGATCTTTAAAATACGTAAAAATCTTAGACAGTAAATGCGTTCCCATTTTTGTTCTAATTCTAAAAAAGACACTATAAATCAGGTGTTTGCTCTTGTAAATGAAACCGGCAAAACCATTTAGCCACATTGTTCTCTTGCAGGTAACGTTCTAACTCTCGATCACTAAGATTTTCCGGAAACTACAATAAAAGACATTGAAAGAGACGCAACAAACCATACCCCTTATTTAAGGGTTATCAAGATTCTAACTTCTTGAACTTATCAGCCGTGTAGTTAAAAGACCAAAGCTTGATAAAACGACGATAAGCATGACCTAAGGGAATGCATTCTTCTAAACTGATCATTTCAATTTGATTCATCACACGCCTACTTTTAAAAAAGAAGCATAACAGCTTTTTAGAAAAATATTCACTTAGATTTCAAGAGTCCCACAATCAATAAATTTTTAAAAAATCATTATCAGGAATCAGTTATGCAAAAGGTCTTCTGAAATTTAAAAGTGCTTCTTTGACTTGGAGATAATCGGTTCATACAAAATTAATATTATATAATGAATTAAATTTTATTTTTCATTGTATTCATGTAAAATATCCGGATGACATATTCACTTAATTTAAGAAAACAAGCTTTAAAATATATTAAGAAAGATTTTCTTATTCCGGAACTTAAACCCGGTCAAGTTGTTATTATGGATAATGCAACTTTTCATAAATCTAAATATTCACAACAACTTATAGAACAAGCAGGTTGTCACATTCTATTGCTTCCTCCTTATTCAGCGGATTTCAACCCAATAGAAATTTTGGGGGCTAATTTTAAAAAACAGGTTCAAAAAAATATGGAATAATTCACACATTTAGCTCAAGCAATTGATTTTTCTTTTCTAACTAATGGATGTTTATGAAAAATAAAATTTAAAACACTATATCTATAATTTTTTGTATGCCTTTCAGTGGCGAAGAATATATGAAGAGAAAGTAAAATCCCTTGAAGCTCTTCCTGAGCATGTACGCATCGCAACGATTTCAGCTGAAGAACCGGTTCAGGCTGTTTTTTTTAAGATTACAACAATCTAATGATCATAGATACTCTCATACTGCGTCGTTATTTGAAAATGAAGGACCCTCCAGATGAATAAAAAATTAATTCTTATAGCTTTTTTACCTATTGCTCTTGTTCTGGTCGGATTTTTTTGGCTCCGATCAAAAAAAGTTGAAGAACCTAAAATCTATGATACTTTCCTTTTTTATAATGAACTGGACTTACTCACTCTTCGGCTCGAAGAACACTATGATCATGTAGACTATTTTGTACTATTGGAAGCTACAGAGACCTTTACCGGCAAACCTAAAGAACTTTTTTTTCAAAACAATAAAGACAAATTTGAAAAATATGCCGATAAAATCATCCATATTATTACTGATAAACATATCGATACTGACGATGCTTGGGTAAGGGAGAGATATCAAAGAGATTATATCTTAAAAGGATTAGAAAACTGTCATCAACATGATATTATTTTACTATCTGATGTCGATGAAATTATTAACGTTCATAAGATGGACGAAATCATCAATAACATTAAGTCAAAACCTCATGCGGTTTTCAGCCTCGACCAGAAACTTTATACCATTCGCCTAAACCGATATAAAAATATCCCTTATGTAGGCACCACAGTTGCAACCTATCGTAACATGAAAAAAATGACTCCTGAAGAGATCCGGCGAGGACGAACTAAATGTCCAACTATAAAAAATGCCGGATGGCATTTCTCTTCTATAGGAGGATTTAAAAACTATGTAAATAAAATAGAATCCTTTTCACATACCGAATGTAATAAACCCGAAAATAAAACTCTGAACGCGTATGAATCCGCTATATCTAATCTTATTTTAGTTCCTATTGATGACACCTTTCCTAAATATATACAGAAACATGTTGATGAATTAAGAAAAATTGGACTAATAGAATAAGCAAAGAATTGCATTCAAAACTCAAATCCTATATATCTTACCGTCCGATAAGTGAGGATTATTATCAATTTTTGGTTAAATTAAATGAATGCAAAAGCCTCGAGTTTATCTTTTAATAAAAAAGATATCATTTCAATTGATGATCTAAGTAAAACAGAAATCCTTCATATTTTAACACTCGCCCAACAGTTAAAAAAGCAACCATCCCCATCCGTTTTATCCGGTAAGATCATGGCTTCATGTTTTTTTGAACCTTCAACCAGAACGAGAATATCTTTTGAAACAGCCATGCTAAGGCTAGGCGGAAATGTAACCGGTTTTGCTACCGGCGATACTTCTTCAGCAAAAAAAGGAGAATCTTTACAAGACACCATAAAAATTATGGGTCAATATGCTGATATTATCGTCATCCGTCATCCCTTAGAAGGGTCTGCTAGAGTAGCATCTGAAGCAACAGACATTCCTATTATTAATGGTGGTGATGGAGCTAACCAACACCCGACTCAAACACTTCTCGATTTAATGACAATCCGGGAATGTCAACACAAGCTACAAGGCTTGAACATTGCCTTAGCAGGAGATCTTAAATATGGACGAACGGTGCATTCCTTAGCACTCGCTTCTGCTCTTTTTAATATACGCCTATATTTTATTTCTCCACCTGCTCTTGAAATGCCGGATTGGATCTGTAAGATTCTTAGAAGTAAAAGGGTTAAATTCTCTTTTCATAACAGCATAGAAGAAGTTATTCCAAAAGCTGATATTCTTTATATGACCCGACTCCAAAAAGAACGCTTTTCCGATAGCTTAGAATTTGAAAGAACTGTTTCTTCTTATATTTTAAAAAATAGCATGTTAAAGAATGCTAAAAAAAATCTACGTATTTTGCATCCCTTACCTCGTATTGATGAAATCAAAAACGAGATGGATGAAACACCATATGCTTATTATTTTCAACAAGCCCAAAATGGCTTATATATTCGTCAAGCTTTATTAGGCTTAGTATTAGGAAAGTTATAGTATGACTAAAAAAACACTTATCGTTGCAGGAATTCATCATGGAACTGTTATTGATCATATCGTGCAGGGTAGAGGAATACAACTTCTACATCTCTTAGATTTGACACATTATACAAAAATGATTGCAACAGGCTTCAATCTTCCAAGTGAAAATATGGGAAGTAAAGATCTGATTAAAATTGAAGGGAAAGAATTAACCGTCGATGAAGCAAGTAGTGTTGCAATCATCTCTCCTAAAGCCACTATTAACATTATAAGAAACTATAAGGTCATAAAAAAATTAGATGTTAAAGTACCTCACACAATCGAAGCTTTGTTTGCTTGTCCAAATTCGAGATGTATTACAAACTTTGAAAATATGAAAAGTTTCTTTTTCGTTATTCACCCTAAAGTCTGTGCTCACTTAACAAATTGTGCACAATTAAAATGCAAATACTGCGAAAAATTAATATCTCAAGATGAAATTAAAACATTCCGAACAAGATAATGGAAGTTATAGGCGCTAAAACTATAGATGGTGAAAAATTGAATCTTTCTTATCCGGATCAATTTAATGAAATTATTGATGCTTCCGGGCTTCTTATCATGCCCGCTCTTATTGATCCTCATGTTCATTTTCGAACCCCGGGTCACGATTACAAAGAGAATTGGGAAACGGGAGCTAAAGCGGCTATCTCAGGTGGTATGACAACCGTATTTGATATGCCTAATAATGAGCCTCCCTGTACAACAAAAGAGCGCTTAGAAGATAAAAAGAAACTCATCGAAAAGCAACTTACTCGTGTTAATATCCCTTTGAAATATCATCTTTATATAGGCGCGGATAAACAGGCTTTTGATGAAATTAAAAAAGTAAAAGATGATATCATCGGAATAAAAATATTTATGGGTTCTTCTACCGGAAGCCTTCTTATAGATGATGATGTTTCATTAGAAACCTGCTTCAAAATAGCTAGTGAATATGATCTACTTATTTCTGTACATGCCGAATGTGAATGTATCTTACAGGCAAAGGCAAAAGCTATTTCTGTGACAAATGACGCTTCTCTACATCCAAAAATTCGTGATAGAAGCGCCGCTATCACTGCGACTGAAAAAGTTATTGCTTTAGCATCAAAATATAAAAATAGACTCAATATTTTACATATCAGCACAAAAGAAGAACTTGATCTTATCCGTCAAGCCAAGAACGATGGTCTTCCGGTTACAGCGGAGACTACCAATAATCATCTTTTTCTAAATGATGAAGCGTATAAAAAATATAATACCTTGATACAGATGAATCCGCCTATTCGCAGCAAATCCGACCAGCGAGCACTATGGAAGGCCATCGATGATGGTACAATTGATATGATTGGCACGGATCATGCACCCCATACATTAGAAGAAAAGCAACAGCCTTACGGTCAAGCTCCTTCTGGTATCCCCGGTATTGAAACCATGCTCCCCTTACTGTTAAATGCTTATCATAATAAAAAAATGACTCTTCAAAGAATCGTAGAACTAACACGTTATAACATTGAAGATATCTTCAGACTTAAACCTAATGATGATTTTGTATTAATCGATCTTAATGAAGAACATAAAGTAGAAGCACACACCCTAAAAACCAAATGTGGTTGGTCTCCTTATGAAGGATGGCTTTTAAGAGGATGGCCTGTCTACACTATTATCAATGGAAGAATTTTTCATTCTGAAACAGCAAAGGAATGTAATAAATGAGTCATGCTATCCCATTATGGTGGCCTCTCCACCCACCTATTTATGATATCAATAAGACCTACCGAGAAAATGCAGAGGAAGGACCTTTTTTCTTTGAAAAGATCCCCCACCGAACACTCCCTCCTCAATCAAAATGGGTTGATTTTTTAGGTCATAAGGTTGCTTCTACATTAGGTATACCGGCCGGCCCCCTTCTAAATTCTAAATGGACAACATTAGCCGGGCGTCTAGGATTTGATATTGTCACTTATAAAACCATACGTAATAAATCGTATGACGGATATCCTCTTCCAAACTGTCGTTATGTAGATTTTAAAAAAAAGCTCTCTCCTAAAAAAATTCCGAAGCAGGTTCTATTAACTCCAAATGTTCCGAAGGATATGCGTCATCTTTCTATTACAAATTCTTTCGGCATGCCTTCTAGAAGTCATGAATACCTACAAGAAGATATTCCCAAAGCCAAAGCTAATTTAAAAGAAGGCCAGGTCTTAGTGGTGTCAATTGTAGGTAGCTTCGATCCCGATCATTCTTTTGTTAATGATTTTGTAGAAACTGCTTTATTCGCTAAAGATTGTGGTGCTTCCATTATAGAAGCTAATTTTTCTTGCCCAAATGTAACATCAGAAGAAGGTTCTTTATTTACCGATCCCGAAGCTGTATTTGCTTTTGCCTCTAGTCTTACCACAGCTTTAAAAGAGACACCCCTTATTATTAAATTGGGTAATTTCACTGATCTTGATCTTATGAAACAAATCTTTATTCAAGCTGCAAAAGCTAACGTCCGAGCCATATCAGGTATCAATACAATCAGCATGCAAGTCGTTGATAAGGATAAAAACCCCGCCTTAGGTCATGGAAGACTCGTTAGTGGCGTCTGTGGCGATGCTATTCGACTCGTTGGCTTAGATTTTGTCAAAAGTGCCCATCAAATCAACAAAGATGAAAAGCTTGATCTTTGCCTAATCGGCATGGGCGGTATTATGCAAAATGAGCATTTTGATCAATTCTTTGATGCCGGAGCCGATATTGCTATGGCAGCAACAGGGATGATGTGGGATCCTTTTTTGGCTCTTCGCTACCATAATAAATAACTTATGTAGTTATTAAGTAAATGTATTAATTTAGTTATAGTGAATTAAATTTTATTTTTCATTTTATTCATATTCATGTAAAATATCCGGATGACATATTCACTTGATTTAAGAAAACAAGCTTTAAAATATATTAAAAATGTGGGAACACGAAAAGAGGCAAGTGTCATTTTTTCAGTTACAACCCGCAGTTTATCGCACCGGCTTGCTCGAGAAAGGGAGTTAATCTTCGCACCTAACAAAAGACGTCCCGGTCCGAGTAAAATTGATAGTGATAAACTTAAACAATATCTTCAAAAATATCCTTTCTATTCTTATCATCGATTAGAAGGAGGTCGACTCGCTATAGATAAAGAGACCTGAAATCAATGATTTTTAAATCTTATTTTATTTGTGCCATTCTTTAGGATTATGGAACCATAATTCAATAGATTCCTTCTCTTTTTGATTAATCATCCCCTTATCTAAAGCTACTTCTATTAATTTCTTGCCTGTTGTTAAAGTAAGAACAGGTACTTCAGCAGATTCAATATTATCAAGAGATTCTTGCATTTCATAGGTCGTAGTAGCCATACAATATTGAACGATACCACCATTTTCACGAATCGTATTGATGTTGTCTATCATACTATTAGCACTAGAGATATGATCTTCAATGACTAATACCCGGCTATCTGCTTTTATATGACCCTCCATTTTATTTTCTTTCCCATGTCCTTTTAGAGAACTTCGAACATATACCATAGGAAGATCCAATCTATCGGCTATCCAAGCTCCAAGAGGAATTGCAGCTGTAGCTGTAGCTGATATCCAGTCAATATTCTTAATACCCACCTCTTTATCAATTACTTTTAGATAACTCTCAATAAGTATATTCCGTTTATGTGGATAGGAGATAATTAAACGATTATCTAAATAGACAGGGCTTTTCAGACCGGAAGTATAAGTAAAAGGAGGATCAAACCTAAAAGACATAGCCGAAACGTCTAATAATAATTCAGCAATTTTTTCTTCACTCATCTTATCCCCTATTCACTTTTTATTTTTGATGTATCTTACTTAATCTTAAGATTGAAGATAAGCCTTTTTACTTTTGACGGTAAAAATGATGAAAATTGACGCTTGCATGTGTAAAACGATTTTCATATAAGCAGGGATATTAAGGATCAGACAATTTGGGTAATAATTACCCAAGGAATTGAACATAAGGAGTCTGCAATGAAATGTTGTTGCAAGTTGATTAATGTCGTTACCATGTTTTTTATAGTAGTCGGGGCAATTTGCTGGGGTCTATGGGGATTTTTCCGAGTAGACACATTAGCTTCCCTATTCGGGATTGGAGCCGGTCGAGTATTATACTGTATTATAGGAGTATTTGGCCTTTACGGCATTTATATGTTCGCCCAGTATTTGATGTTGTACTGTAAAGAAAAGAAATAAATCCTAAGGATTAGAGCTTATTTTTATAAGCGGGATAAACAGTCAATAAAGCCCGCACATGCATGTGCGGGTAATTTGCATATTTTAATTTTCACAGTTCAATAAAAGCAAATACTTCAAGTTTTTATCAACAAATATGACACCCCCCAACAGAAGATGAAAAAAAGATAAAACAAGAGTATATACAATTAGGAAGTATATCCAAAATCAAAAAAAACAAATAGACACTTTCATCCCAATGCTAAAGCAAAGGGTTTTCTCATCTACTTATCATAAAAAATACAGTATTGTAGAGACACCAAATACCATGAAAACCGGTACTTTAACCGGTTTAAAATTGTATAGTTTATAAACTATATTGAGAATGCTTAGTACTATCAGCCCGGGATAACAAATTTCTAAGACAGGTTGAATCATCTTACAGATGCCACTAAATCCTAAATTAGAAAAAATAAACGTCGTTATCAAAGTCAATGTAATACAATAAGAATAAGCCACTTTTTCTTTGAACAGATCCGCATATAAAAATTGAGCAAACACTGAGAGTAATGTAATAGCCGTAGTAAAACAGGCTAAAGCCACAGCCAAGCTCATAACTATTCCGGCATATTGTCCTAGAATCTCAGGGCCAACGGCCCCTAACAAAGCATCCGGGGATAAGTGTGCAAAAGTAGAGCTATTAAAAGCAGCAACAAAGCTAAAACCAAAATATATACCCCCTAACAACAGCATAGAAACAAGACTGGCTTTAAACATGGTTTGAACAGGTCGATCAGAGCCTTTATCTTCTTCATTACTGTTCAGGGAAGTCAAAACAATATTAGCAAAGAAAAATGCCGCCAACAGATCCATCATGAGATAGCCCGTTGATAGTCCATAAAAAAACATCTGCCCTTTTGTTTCAGTTGCCACTGCCAAAGTATGAGATCCAAAAAAACCTTTTAAAATAACTACAACCAAACAAAATAGTAATAAGGGAGTTAATATCTTACCTAATATATCGATCAAGCTACGTTTTTTTATCGTACAGAAAAACATAATCACACAACTGATAACACTGAAAAGTATTAAGGGTGTAGATCCCAAATAAGGTTTTAAAGTACCAAATGACAAGGTTAAACACCTTGGAATAGCCGCAAAAGGTCCAATCAAAGCCATAATCAAACAAATGATCAAAAATCCGGGAATTCTACCTATGCGATAAAAAAATTTCTTATAATTACCATCAAATAGAATCATGGCAATTAATCCTAATGCCGGGAAAATAAGCGATGTGAAACTCATCCCTAAAACAGCAAAAATATTATACTTTTTTGCATAGGCACCTAATTGCAAAGGGAAAATAATATTACTTGCTCCGAAAAACATAGAAAAGATAGCAAGACCCACCGCTAAAAACTGAAACTTGTTTTTCTTAGATTGAGTTTCTATTTTCTGATCAACGGCTTGAGTATATATCCGGCTCATGATGTGAACTTCCTATAATTTATTAACCCGGGAGTCGTTTTCTTAAATATTTTTTTATGGATTAGAACTTAATAATGCTCTTTTAAACAGAGAACACGATATAAGATAATCGGATATCCTCGATCTGTTTCAATACAAAAGTTTTGAAATAACAAATACTTTGATCCGTAAAAATCCTTATAAGAATTTAACCAAAAGACAATAGCATAATCATCTTATTAAAGATAAATAAAACAATCAATTAAACCGGTAAAAGACCTCTGCATAACTGATTTCCGACAACGATTCTTGGCGCCTAATAATCAAAAAACGGCTTATTATAAAACTTATCAAAATAAATGAAAAATAAACCCTGATTATACCAATCCGCACTTGTTCTGAAAATCGAGTTATATATTAAATTTGGCACTCAATTCCAACCAAAAAAAATTACTTAAACTATTTAGTATAAGATATTTATATTTATATAAGCTTGACATTTCATCATGACATGACTATATTTCACTGAAATACTCATATAGCATTGACTATATTTCACTGAAATTTTAACCTGATAGTAATTACTATTTTTTTAATACAATATAAGTAGAGTGGAAAAAATGTATATTTTGAGGGAAAATGAAACAGAAACCTTTGAGTCTTTCGAAGGCAAGTTTATTAGTGCTTTACTTGGACCAAGGCGCGTTGGTAAAACAACTCTTGTAAAGCATTATATTGATACCTACCCGGAAAGAAAATGGGTGCAACTGAATATGGATGAAAGAAAACAACGACAACGAATCGCCAACGATGAATTGTTATTAATGATTGAAGAGTCTTCTCTGCAAAAAATTGGAGGCCAAGAAAAGCTCTGGGTCGTGGTCGATGAAGCTCAAAAATCTCCTGAACTATTTGATCAAGTAAAAATTCTCTATGATGAATTCAAAGAAAAAAACAAAATCAAGTTTATTCTGACAGGATCTGCTCATCTCAACTTACATCAGCTAGCAGCTGAAACTCTCGCCGGAAGAGTTGATCTTTTAACCCTGAGAGAATTTAATGTGAGAGAAATCACTCGATTGCTAAATAAAAAAATCTCTCTCGAATACAAAACTGCATTTCACCTAATCTTCAATTCGAAAAACATCGACTCTCTACAAGAGCTTTATTCCTCTATAAGACCTTTTCAAAAACTACTATCGCAGGCATTAGATCAGCACCTAGTGTGGGGGGGGCTACCGGAAATATTGGAAATTGAAACAGAAAAAGGGCGTCTAAAATATTTAAGTAATTACCTCCAAACATATTTAGAGAAGGATATTCGTGAAATTCCAAGTATCGGGGACCTAACCCTATACGAAAACCTTATGCAAGTGATGGCTGAACAGACAGGATCGATTAGGGATGATCAAAAAGTAATTAATGCCCTAAACTGCTCTAGAAACACAATACAAAAATACCAAGGATATTTGAATGCTACTTGGCAATATATTGAAATTGAGCCCTACATTGGAAATACTTTAAAAAGACTTGTAAAATCCCCAAAAGGGTACCTCAAAAATAATGGATTGGTTAGCTATTTTACAGGAATTAAAGAGTTCTCAATTCTTAACCGAACAGGATTGATTGGACATCGTTTTGAAAATTGGTTCTTAAATGAACTTTATTCATTCATGGATTCTCTCCATGAATTTCATAAGATTTATTTTTGGCGTACACACAGCGGTCAAGAAGTGGATTTTGTTGTCCAAATTGGACAAAAGATTGTTCCTTTCGAAGTGACGTATTCTACACAAGCTCTTCCCAAGAAAATTCGTAATTTAAAAGCCTTCTTAAATGATGACTCTAAGGCCGGTTTCGCTGTTTATCTCTACCGGGGAGCTTTGAAGTTCGATAAAGAAAATAAAATTTTATTTATACCCGCATGGATGATTTGAAATCGGATCCGACTGCAGCCAATTTGAACCATTTCAAGACATCTGCGCTTTGATACTGAAAGCTGTTCTTTTATCTCGGAGGAAACTGTGGGACGAGTTGAATTTGAACAGATTCAAACTATGGTCCCTGAAGACGGAATCATCCAAGGTACATGATAGGCACTCGTTAAGAAAGCTCTAACCCTGTTGAAAGCCGGAACAAGATTCTACCGGAGCGCCGATAAACAGCTTGATAACAACAATTCTATCGTCTACAGGATGTTGCGCAGTTCTTTCTCCCTATAAGAGAAGGGAAAACTGCCATTCAGTGACTGAAGAGAATAGAAACGCGTGGGTGATAATTCCGCACAACCATCTAAATCTCAATAGAATGGTAGCTTATCAAAAGTGGTATTGCTGATCGGTTACCATATCAATTTCCTCACTACTTTAACTCTGCCGAGTTCGGACCCGTTTTAAAAAATGAAACATCCTTAGCAACAATCGAACGTGGAGTGATTTGCAGCATGACATTTAAGGGATCAACAATATTGCTTACAAACCCTTCATTCCACTGTTGGCTATTCTTTCCCAAATACTTCGAAACAAAACGCTCGAGGCGCTTACTATCGATATCACCGAGCTGTGCAGTGCTTCGTATGCCAACATGCCTAAGTACTCCGGTATCCGGGTCACAATCCACAACACCCACCGCACATCGAGATTCTTTTCGAAGCCTATTGATAATAACTATCTTCACCTGTCCCAAATATCCAAATACAGGCATCCTCCCAAATGAACCGGATCGGTGAATCTCTTGGATCACCTCGGTCAGATGTTGATAGATGAGCCATCCATGGCTTTTGCAGAACCTTTTCGGCATCAAAATCCTTCCCGGCAAACATTTACTGCTCCTCAATTGCCTTTACAGCGGTAGCTTCCAAGCTTTGAACATAGCCGGTAATATTCTCCTCCAAGTCAGTGGGATAGCCATACTCCAAATCAGAAACTGTTTCTCTAGCCAACTGACCAAATAATTCCATAACCCTTTTCAGCGCACCCCAACCGGCTTCAGCCTCAAAATGAGGGAACACTTGATGAAGAGTTTGCCGGGAGTCTTTACCAACCCATTCTTGCATGCGCTTACCGATGCTGTTGGTTGTGTAATTCCAATCATGCTTTGACGCTTCGTTCCAACAGATCATTTTGATAAGAAAATTATGATGAATACCACTTAGTCGAAACTGCGCGGACCAAAGGTCCTGCCGGTACAGGTATTTTGCAACATGATAGATTTCGAACCAGAACTCCTTCACCAGATCGTGAAATTCCTGCTCCAATGGTCGCTGCTCTTTGAATCCGCTAAACGTCGGTTTAGGCATACCGCCTGTGAGATTATCCTACCCCATGTTATATTCTCATCAGGGAGGCTACCGGTTTTGGTCAGAGCATCCAGGAGTTCTAGTGGATATATAGTCATTTAATTTTACATTGATAAGATTGCTTGATCAATGGCGAATTTAAAATTCGTAACTTTTCGTAATATCTCTCTAACTTTATTTTTCATATTAGCCCAATATTTTTCTATAGGATTTAAGTCCGGAGAATATGGAGGAAGAAACATAAGCTTACAACCGGCAGATTCTACTGTTTTCCTGCTTTCCGCTGACTTGTGAAAACCGGCATTGTCAAGAATAAGAACACTACCGGGTGTAAGCTGAGGAGTCAAAACTTCCTTAAGCCAAATATTGAATAACCCGGTATTACAAGTACCTTCAAAACACATTGGAGATAAAAACTGCCCTTTAGATAGGGCTGAAATAATATTTTGCCTTATAAAGCGGTTTCCTGAAACCGCTCCAAAAACTCTTTTGCCGCGTAAGCTTCTTCCGGACTCACGAAATAAAAATTGATGAATCCCGGTTTCATCGAGATAAATTCTCTTGTCAAAGGGAATATTTTTTAAATTTTTCATAAAAGCTTCCCGTTTCTTTTCATCTCTTTCCTTATAGCGAGTAGTTTTTTTTTTCGTGTAATTTTTAATCTTTTAAGGGCATAAAAAATCGTTTGCGGAGTGACTGAAAAATAATCAGCAATTTCCGATAAAAAATAATCCGGATGTTTTTCTACATATTTAGATAACAACTCATCATCTAATTTCTTATAAGCATATTTTCTGCGGATTGGCTTTAAATGTCCTTTTTGCTTTTTTTGCAAGATCCATCGATATATTGTTGCGATACCTACTTGAAAAATATGGCCGGCTGTTTTTTTATCATGATGTTTTTCTATATGTTGTAATACTTTCTCTCGAAGATCTACTGAATAGGCTCTAGGCATTGTTTTGTCCTTACTGTTTGTATAAAAAAAGAAGGATAACATATTATCAAATAAAAATTAAAATACTATATATATATTGTCTATATGGAAAACCTCTAAAACAGCAGTTTTTAACCTTAGTTACCATGTTATTTGGTGTCCTAAATATAGGAGAAAGGTTCTTGAAGGTGATATTGTTGTTCGTTTAAAGGAATTATTAAAATTAAAAGCTCTACAACTAAATATAGAGATTAACGAACTGAATATTATGCCTGATCACGTACATATTTTTTTAAATACCAAGCCTATATATTCGCCACAATTTTTCATAGGACAACTTAAGGGATATACAAGCCGAATATTAAGGCAAGAATTTTCAAGCTTAAGATCCGGGTTACCCACACTGTGGACACGGTCTTATTATGTTGATAGTGTTGGAAAATTAAATGAATATACAATCAGAAAGTATATACGGAATCAAAAAAACAAATAGACACTTTCATCCCACTCTTAAAAAGGTGGGTTTTCTCGTTTAATTGTCATAAAAAACATCGATACATCAAACCTAACTTCTAAGACTATCCCTTTCTTGCAAATTATAAAGACTATAAATTTATGGCCTAAAATCGTTTTATGACGTATTAAGTGAATCTATAAGGAGTCTTATAATATGCCTATAGCTGCGCTTGGTAACATTAATCTATTTTATGAATTTAAAGGTCAGGGTTTTCCTTTAATTCTTATTACCGGATTTAGTAATGAACATAGCCGATGGGCACCTATCATAGATTCTCTTACCACTCATTTTCAGGTACTTGTTTTTGACAATAGAGGATCCGGGAGAAGCGATATACCTGATGAACCTTATCGTATTGAAGACATGGCAGACGACCTATTCAATCTCATGGATACACTAGGTATTGAAAAAGCACATATTTTGGGACATTCAATGGGTAGCTCTATCGCCCAGTCATTTGCTCTTAAATATTCGAAAAAGGTTGAAAAACTGATCTTATGTGCAACTTTTACTAAAATAGCCCCGGCTCGAGCGTTATTTTTTAAAACAACCTATCGCCTCATCCAAGATAAGATTGATCCCAAAAAAATGCTTGATCTCATTATCTCTTGGGCTTTCTCAGATGAGTTTATTAGCCACCCTGAAAAGGTACAGGCTATACGTGATAATTCCCTCTCTAACCCTCATCTTTTTAATGAGATAGGTTATAGAAGGCAAATGGAAGCCATTTTAACCTTTAATTCAATCGATGTATTGAAAAAAATTTCTCCCTCTACTCTTGTCATAACCGGAGAAGAAGATATTTTAACTCCTCTAGAAGATGCAGAAGTTATCGCCAACAATATTCCTAATGCGCAACTTGAAGTAATTCCTAAAGCAGCTCATGATCTTATATCAGAAGATACAGATGCCTTTTTAAAAATCCTTTTGGCATTTTTAGAAAACAATAAATAATGAATATTATTCTTATTCAAGAAAAGCTCAAGCAAAAAGAAATTAAGGGACTGAAAGAAGAGTTCCCTCAATATGAAATCTTTTTTGTTGATGGAGTTGGTGATCAACCTATTTTCGATAAAAAGGATTGGAAAAGAGTTGAAATCTTATTTGGAAATAAATTTCCGGTTCAAGAACTTCAACAAACCGGTCAATTACGTTGGATCCATTCACCTACTCCTTATCTTCATGAAATATGCCAAGAGGAATTACGTGAACAAGGCACTATTCTTTTAAGTAATACAAGAGGATTTCATGTACAACAAATCAGTGAGTTTGTGTTAGGATCTGTTTTAAGTTTTGCAAAAGAGCTTTTTAACTGGCAAGATCTTCAAAAAAATCCGGATCAATTATGGAATAGCGATAAGAAAGAGCAAATCTGGACATTAACGAATAAAATCTTTGCTTTAGTTGGGCTAGGTAAAATCGGCACCGAAATCGCTCTCCATATGCAAGGGTTAGGCCTTAAAATCATTGGAATCAACCGAAAAGTCAGCTTTCATCCCTATTGTTCTAAAGTGATATCTCTTGATCAAATGGATCAAATTCTACCCGAAGCAGATATCGTATGTTTAACCTTATCCAGGCTAAAAAAAATTAAATATCAATTTACCAAACATCATCTTGAAATGCTCAAGCCCGGATCTATTCTAATTCTTCTAAATGTAGATGAAGTACTTAACATTGATGCTCTTATTGAAGTCTGTAAAACAGGCAAGTTTAAAGGTATTTTACTCGATACCAATGGTATTTTGCCCATTGAAAAAGATTCCGGATTATGGCAATGCCCGAATATGATCATCACTCCTAACATAGCTTCTTATCCACACTTTGAAGAAAGAAAAGCTTTTGTAACATTCCTTTCAAACCTTAGACATTTCTCATTTGGGAACTTCAATGAGATGAAAAATATTGTCTTATCCGCTATGACTCCGAATTAACTCTTTCATCTATCAAGTTGCCTAGTGTATCTAAACCAATGTCTATAGTCATTTAATTTTATATTGATAAGATTGCTTGATCAATGGCGAATTTAAAATTCGTAACTTTTCGTAATATCTCTCTAACTTTATTTTTCATATTAGCCCAATATTTTTCTATAGGATTTAAGTCCGGAGAATAGGGAGGAAGAAACATAAGCTTACAACCGGCAGATTCTACTGTTTTCCTGCTTTCCGCTGACTTGTGAAAACCGGCATTGTCAAGAATAAGAACACTACCGGGTGTAAGCTGAGGAGTCAAAACTTCCTTAAGCCAAATATTGAATAACCCGGTATTACAAGTACCTTCAAAACACATTGGAGATAAAAACTGCCCTTTAGATAGGGCTGAAATAATATTTTGCCTTATAAAGCGGTTTCCTGAAACCACTCCAAAAACTTTTTTGCCGCGTAAGCTTCTTCCGGACTCACGAAATAAAAATTGATGAATCCCGGTTTCATCGAGATAAATTCTCTTGTCAAAGGGAATATTTTTTAAATCTTTCATAAAAGCTTCCCGTTTCTTTTCATCTCTTTCCTTATAGCGAGTAGTTTTTTTTTTCGTGTAATTTTTAATCTTTTAAGGGCATAAAAAATCGTTTGCGGAGTGACTGAAAAATAATCAGCAATTTCCGATAAAAAATAATCCGGATGTTTTTCTACATATTTAGATAACAACTCATCATCTAATTTCTTATAAGCATATTTTCTGCGGATTGGCTTTAAATGTCCTTTTTGCTTTTTTTGCAAGATCCATCGATATATTGTTGCGATACCTACTTGAAAAATATGGCCGGCTGTTTTTTTATCATGATGTTTTTCTATATGTTGTAATACTTTCTCTCGAAGATCTACTGAATAGGCTCTAGGCATTGTTTTGTCCTTACTGTTTGTATAAAAAAAGAAGGATAACATATTATCAAATAAAAATTAAAATACTATAAAGAGACGCAACAAACCATAACCCTTATAAGGGTTATCAGATTCCAACTTCTTGAGCTTATCAGCTGCGTAGTTAAAAGAGCAAATCTTGATAAAACGACGATAAGCATGATCTAAGGGAATTAATTCTTCTAAACTGATCATTTCAATTTGATTCATCATACGTCTCCTTTAAAAAAAAAAGCATAACTGCTTTTTAGAAAAATATTCACTTAGACTTCAACAGGCTCAAAGTCGAAGGACAGCTTTATATGAAAGCTTTGTGCTTTAATTTGAACAAGGCCTTAAGAAGGATTGTGATGAAGTAGAGGGAGGGCGCACTATTATCTATCCTTACTTTTAAACGCTTCGTTTAACATTCTTATTACTCACTTTTCTTGTATTTCGCTTATCTCACATCCAATCATTAGTTATGCAGAAGTCTTATGTAAGGAGTAAGCATCTCGAGCCATTCTCTGCCTTTAGGTTCCTATCTTAATAAAAATAATTTATACTCCTATAAATAATTATAATTTTTAACAGGAATAACGATTGATTTTCATATTCAATGTTAATATAATTATCCACCTTAATCAGGTCTGTTTTAAATAAAATTGATAAACAAATGCAAAAAAAACGTTTAAGTAAAGCCTTAGCTGCTGCCGGTGTCGCCTCCAGAAGACAATGCGAAGAACTCATCTTTGAAGGAAAAATCAAAGTCAATAAGAGAGTTGTGAAAATCCCTCAGACTCTTGTTGATTGGGACAAAGATCGTATCGACTTAGATAGCATAAGAATTTTAAAAGAAGAATCGAAAGTCTACTATATGTTCAACAAACCCCGTGGGTTTGTATGCTCGAATAATAAGGAAAAGCATAAAAAAATCGTATTCGATTTTTTTTCTCATAAATTACGCCTTTTTACTGCCGGCAGATTAGATAAAAATACAACCGGCCTCTTAATCATCACCAATGATGGAGCATTTGCCAATAAACTTATTCACCCTTCTCAGAACATCCAAAAAGAATACCTTGTCAAAATTCCTATGATTATTTCTGATGGGCAACTGCAAATGATTAAAGATGGAATGAGAATCGAAGGTGTATTTGTCAAACCCTTGCGAGTAATCAAAGTAAGAAGAGGAACATTAAAAATCGTTATCATGGAAGGAAAAAAAAGAGAAGTGCGTCAATTGGTAGAAAGGGCTGAACTTAGCGTTAAAGAACTGACTCGTATTCGTATCGGTAATTTAAGTTTAGGTAATTTGCCACTCGGAGAAAAGCGCCTACTTAATGATAGTGAAAAAGAGGCTTTATTTTCATGAAAAGAAAACGTAAAATAATCAAACCCGATTATGCTACATTATTAGCTCATCTGATCATCCATTTTAGAAAGTATAATCCTGTAAAGGGTAACAGCTATGAAAAACCCTTAGATCGACTATTAAATTTAGAGTTTCAACAAGCAGCTCAACTGATCGCCCGTATTGAAAAAACAGGTCTTGGCTTAATTAATAAAGATAACCGATTTTTAGGTGCATATCTACTGTATCAATGGATCAAACAGTACGCTGCCGGGCTATCCCTTTTATCTGAATTACCCGATGAGCCTCAAAAAGTCTTAGATCTTTCATTTGGAGCATCCCCTTTTTCTTTAGCAGCGTGTCAACATCGCGCCTATGATGTCTCTTTATGTAATAATAGAGTTGACCATATGGAACTGGCAGCCGGTATCTGTGGAAAGGAAGGACATACGCTATCGATTCGAAAATGGGATTATCACCCTAGAACATTTCCTCTATCAGGGCAGTTTGATGTCATCATTTTAGGCCATACGCTTTCTCAGCTTTATGATGCTGATGATCATAAACAAAAAGAACTTGTTTTACATCTTTTTAAATATCTATCAGCCGATGGTCACATTTTAATAGTTGAAGATTCCTTTAAAGAAAATAATGCCCGTATCTTACAACTTCGTGATCAATTAATCGAAAAGAATGTCAAGGTTCAGGCCCCTTGTTTTTTTAAAGGTGCATGCCCTGCCTTGAATAAAAATCAAGTTTGCTTTGCCCAAAGACCCTTTTCTCCTCCTAAACTTCTCAAAGACTTAGAGAGAAAAGCTTCTATTAAATCGGATTCTATTAAAATCTCTTATTTACTACTAAAGTATCCAAAGTCTGATAACCCACACTTCATCCAAAATAATCTTTATCGTGTTACAAGTACGGCAATGGATAGTTATAATGGCATCCGATTTTTAGTTTGTGGTCCTCATGGAACCAAATTCCTACAGTCCCATTTTAAAAATCATCCTCAAGAATCCATTGCTTTTCAATACTTACGGCGAGGGGATATTATCTCTATTGAAGATGCCTTATCTGATAATCAGCATCTTCGTGTAATTGAAGGAACCAAACTCAAATTAATTGCTCCCGTAGGAAAGCCGGTGCCTGAAACCCCGCTTGCTGAAATGCATTATGAATAGCTTGGATAATATGACACGAATCGTCATCATAAGTATCTTTCGGGAGTTTCGCACAATAAAAATGCGTTATTAAAATATTTTTTCATCAACAAAATCGGGAAATGATAAGGCCCGCTATTAATTTAAATATGCAAAATATTTTGACTATGTGTTAACATCCATGTGTGGAATTTTCGGTGGTTTCTGATAAGTTTTTTCGGAATAATATAGGAGTGAGCAGATGATTAGAGGACTTTTAAAGCGAGCTAAATTGATACAACTTTTATTACGCAACAAGCCCTCTTCATCAATCGGTAAAAGATTTCTATCCTCTCTTACAACTAACAACATACCACTTGTCGTCTTAAAACTCCCTTCTCAGAATAACAACAATTTCGAAGTATAAGTGAAAAGGGCATCAAAAATTAAAATAAATTTTAATTTATTTTTAATCGTTATATCATATGTATAAGAAGATAAGCTATAAATCCTGCTATATAAGCCAGGAATGCGGTTAGGCTGATTTTTTTAAAATACCAAAAGAAATCCACTTTCTCCATACCCATCAACGCTACTCCTGCCGCTGAACCAATGATTAGAATACTACCGCCGGTACCTGCACAATAAGCAATCATTTCCCATAATTTGCAATCAATCGGGTAGAGATGAAGATCATACATTCCCATACAAGCAGCGACTAGAGGCACATTGTCAATAATCGCTGATAATAGCCCTATAAAAGTTGCGAGTGCTTCAGCATTTGACATATGAGCATCGAGCCAAATAGCAGCCGATTTTAACAAACCTGCGGACTCTAAAGATTTTACAGACAATAAAATACCTAAGAAAAATAAAATTCCCGTTGTATCAATTTTTGTTAAGATATGAGGCATACGTAAATGGTCTCGCCCCGGTTTATTATGATGCAACAAATCTGTAATAATCCATAAAGCACTTAAGCCTATTAACATCCCCATAAACGGGGGCAAGCCTGTTAACGCTTTTAAAATAGGTACAAAGGTTAAAGCTAAAAGGCCGACATAAAAAATCATCCTTCCCTTTGGCTCTAACACATCTAGCTCTACAATTCCCTTTTGTATTTTAGAAGAAGGATGCCTCCGAAGTTTTAGACTTTGGTAAGATAAAGCTACCCCTAAAGATGCTAGGCTAGGAATAAAAAGAGCCCTCATAATAGAGAAGGAACTAATTTGACCATTGATCCACAGCATCGTAGTCGTAACATCACCTATCGGTGTCCAAGCTCCGCCCGCATTAGCTGCGATAACTGCCATACAACCAAATAATACTCTCTCGCTTCTATCAGGAATCAATTTTCTTAAAAGAGAGACAACAACAATAGTCGAAGTCAGATTATCTAACACTGCCGACATAAAAAAAGTTAAAATCCCGATAATCCAAAGAAGCTTCCTCTTAGAATGGGTATTTATAAAATCAGTAATTATTTGAAATCCTTTATGAGCATCAACAATTTCTACAATTGCCATGGCTCCTATTAGAAAAAAAATAATTTGAGAGACATCCGCCAAATGATGGCCCAAAATACGTAAATTTTCATCTAAAGGATACGAGCCACCTACAAAATAAAGTGTCCAGCAAACAACGGCTACAAATAACGCAGCGCATGCTTTATTAATTCTGAAGAAGTGTTCACAGGTGATAAATACATACCCTATGATGAAAACGAAAAGAATTGCGAGATTGGTAAAATTGATTGTATCCATATTCAATATAAAACTGCCTTAAGAGGCCAAAAATAGGGGGTAAAAAAAGTACATACTACGATTAAGATTACAGTTAAAGGAATAGCGATGCGTACGTAGTCCGTGAATGTATAACCCCCGGGGCCATAGATTATAGTGTTTGTTTGATAACCGATAGGTGTTACGAAAGAATAACTAGCGGCAATAGCAATGATCACTCCTATAACTTTGATAGAAGTCATATCAATATAACCTGCTGAACGCCCAACCTCAATCGCTAATGGGAAAATTATCAGTGCAGCGACGTTATTTGTTATCGTTTCGGTAACACCCGGAGTAATAAAAAAAAATCCTCCAATAAATAGGTGAGGATGGTTGCCAATCGCAGAAATAATATTTCTACTAAGCATTTGGGTAATGCCCGATGACATGATCGCATAACTTAATGAAAAAGTATTGCCAATGAAAATAAGAGCCGCGAAGACAGCAATAAAAATGGCAAGTGTCCACCAAGTAGAGCATCTGAGTCCCGACAAATTGAAAGTATCTAAAAGAAAATTGTGTGCAGATACATGTAACCAATCTCCTGCGATAGACCGGAAAACAGCCATCGTGAAAAACAGAGTAAAAAGAAGAAAGCGAACTTTTGTTAACATGTCATGATTTTTAAACTTGATAAACTATTTATTATAAAGCGCCAAAGATTGTAGCTAATCATTCATTGATTGTCAGTATGAAAAAAATATAGCTTGTTAATCCAAGATGTGGTGGTTTTTAATATATCAATAATTTAATTTTAATTTTCCTCCTTATTATTTATAAAATTCGTTGCAAAAAGTCTTTATTTTTTTATACTCACATATGGAACCTTATATCAAAACATATAGCTCTATAGCACCCAAGCTTTTAAAAAAAGCTCTTTTTCGTGGTATTATCTTAGCTTTAACGGGCATGATGCTTCTATTTGCTACAGGCACCTTTTTGAATATTAAGCAATTGGAAATATGGGGCTTACCTATTTTTATATTAAGCTTTACTCTTGTTGTAATCGGCTTGCTTCCTTATAAACGATTGTTAAAAAAAGAGACTGTACCCGATACAATTCTATTAAAAGAGACAGTTATTCAGTATCAAAAAAATCGAGATTTGCTATTAACGATCCCTATATTGGCTATAAAAAGAATCGCATATAAGGATATAGGTAATGGGTATGGTATTGCTTTTTGGTTTACAGATGAAAAAAATAAACCTATGCGCTATCATCAAAAATTTTTAAAATTAGAAAAATTATCCCTTTTAGCTAATAATAAATTTGCATGTGATGTGTTTTTGCCCTATTTCACAGAAAAATCTTGTAAAGAACTAGAATCATTTTTAACAGCTCCCAACGCTAAAGCAAAGGGTTTTCTCGCTTAATTGTCATAAGCCGGACTGTAAAATATCGTGCATTTTGATAAGCCCCATAACTTGATCTGTTTCATCAAGAACAGGCAAAACCGTTACAGGGCTTTTTTGATCCGCTTCCATTAATTTCATCGCTTCAGTTGCCATAGCTTCAGGAGAAATCGTTTTTGGTTGTTTCGTTGCCAACCCTTTAATAGGCTGATTCAAGACATCAACACCTTGATTTTGCAAAGCTCTTCTTAAATCGCCATCAGTAAAAATACCCAGCAAATGATTACTTTTATCAATTAATAAAAGACAACCACAACGTTTGTTAGAAAGTTCTACTAACATATCGATCAATTTATCATCAGGTGAGCATGTGGGTAGGACCTCTCCTGAAATCATTAAATCTTTAACTTTTAATGTAATTCTTTTTCCTATCCGACCTGCGGGATGATTCTCTGCGTAATCTTCAATACTAAAATTTTTCTTTTTCATTAAAGCAACAGCTAAAATATCCCCGAAAATAAGTTGAACAACCGTGGAGGTTGTTGGTGCTAAATCAAAAGGACAAAGTTCCCTTTGAACAGGTAGATAGATGGACTTATCACATGCTTTTGCTAAACGACTATTTTTCTCAGAGGCCAGCGCAATAATGAATGCGCCCTTATTACGGATATAAGGAATAAGATGAAGTAATTCATCTGTTTCACCACTTTTACTAATCAGAATAACAATATCCTTAGCAGTAACAATACCTAGATCTCCATGTAATATATTTACAGAAGTCAAAAACAAAGAGCGAGTACCGGTTGATACCATTGTGACAGCAATTTTTTCAGCAATAATCCCACTTTTCCCAATGCCTGTAAAAAAAATTTCCCCTGAACAGTTATATAGTATTTCGATAAGCTTTTCTACTTGTTGTAGATCAATATGATCGAAGAAATAATTCAAATACTTTCTTTGCTCTTTAAACAAATCTTCTAACATTCAATGTATACCATATAAAGACTTTCATAAAATTATTTAATTATACATTTAAAATTCCTTGAAGTCTTCAAAAAAATGAACTATAAGTTTAGGTTTTATTTTTTAAATGAACCGCTGTTTGAGAATGATAAAATGAATCAAAATAAGCTTATTTCTTAGTAAAACTCCCTTGAAGGAATTATGCATGTCTAAAATAAAAGTGAAAAATCCAATTGTTGAGATTGATGGCGATGAAATGACGCGGATTATTTGGCAGATGATCAAAGATCAACTAATCCTCCCCTATCTTGATATTGATTTAAAACGTTTCGATCTTAGTATAGAAAGTCGAGACCAAACAAATGATCAAATCACCATCGATGCCGCTAATGCAATTAAAAAATATCGCGTCGGAGCTAAATGTGCGACCATCACACCGGATGAAGAAAGGGTAAAAGAATTTAATTTAAAAAAGATGTGGCGCTCTCCTAATGGAACCATACGAAATATCTTAGGCGGTACAGTCTTTCGCCAACCCATACTTTGTAAAAATATTCCAAAACCGGTACCAAACTGGACAAAACCAATTATCATCGGTCGTCATGCTTTTGGCGATCAATATCGGGCTACAGACTTTATTATTCCCGGCAAAGGAAAGCTCACAATGACCTTCACTCCTGCTGACGGTTCTAAGCCTATTTCATATGAAGTCTTTGATTTTCAAGATAAAGGCGTTGCTATGTCTATGTATAACCTTGACGAATCGATACGAGGTTTTGCAAGGGCTTGTTTCAATTATGGGTTAGAATTAAAATGGCCGGTCTATTTGTCTACTAAAAATACTATTTTAAAAGTCTACGATGGACGCTTTAAAGATCTTTTTCAAGAAATATACGAAGTCGAATTTAAAGATGCTTTCGAAAAAACAGGCATCCATTATGAGCATCGACTAATCGATGATATGGTTGCTTGTGCTCTTAAATGGAAGGGTGGTTACGTGTGGGCCTGTAAAAATTATGATGGCGATGTACAATCTGATATAGTAGCACAAGGTTTTGGCTCCCTCGGACTCATGACAAGTGTCTTAATGACACCTGATGGCAAAACCGTAGAGGCTGAAGCTGCTCATGGAACGGTTACAAGACATTTTAGACAATATCAGCAAGGGAAAGAGACTTCTACCAATCCTATGGCTTCTATCTTTGCCTGGACCGGAGCTCTTGCTCATAGAGGCAAGTTTGATAATACACCTGAGGTCGTCGATTTTGCAGAAAAACTGGAAAAGGTATGTATTGATACTGTTGAAAGTGGCGATATGACTAAAGACTTAGCTCTCCTAATCGGCCCGAACACTCAATGGTTAAATACGCAAGGTTTTTTAAATAAAATCGAAACCAATTTCAAAAAGGTTCCGGGATAATTGCAGTTAGCTAAACTGTAGACATCTACGGTTTAGCCTCTCTTTTCTAAAATTTGTTTCAAAAGGTTCAAGAAGCCGGCACCGTACATTCCGTCGATAATACGATGATCAAAAGTCAAAGTAATATTGACCACACTTCTTACTCCAAAAGTATCATCTTCTAAAACGGCAACCTTTTTATGAATAGCTCCAATGCCAACAATCGCAACTTCAGGATTTCGAATGATTGGAATGCCTATTAAGGTTCCTGACATGCCAAAATTTGTCATTGTAATGGTTCCTTTAGAAACATCATCCTGAGTCAATTTAGCGGATCTGGCACGAGAAGACAAGTCTGCTACGTTACCGGCAAGGCTTATTAAATCTTTTTTATGACAATCTTTAATAACAGGTACAACAAGCCCTTTCTCTAAGCTAACCGCAATACCTATATTGATAAAGCGCTTAATTACAATCGTATCTTCTTCTAACGAGGCGTTAATGATCGGAAATTGCTGTGCAGAAGAGGCAATCGCTTCAAGAATATAGCTTGTAATCGTTAACTTATACCCATGCTCTTTTAAAAATGCTTCTTTATTGTTTTTGATTAATTTAACTATCGATGTTACATCAACCTCAGCAATTAACGAGGCATGTGGAGCTTCATAAAACGATTTGACCATATTATCTGCGATCGCTTTACGAATCCCTGTTAATTTCATTAATTCAATATCTACATGATCATCCTTAGGAATGAGATGAGACCCTATTTCTGATAGTGAGGTGGGTTTAGAACACATTCTTAAAGAGATGAGATCCGCAACATCTTTTTTGGTTACGCGTCCACCCGCCCCGGTCCCGGCTATTTTAGATAACTCCTCTAAAGGTATTTTAGATTCCCTTGCCATATTTAAAACAGAAGGAGAGAAAAAATCTTTTTTCTCTTCTGACTCTACTCTCAAATCGACTTGAGTAGATATATCGTTAATTTGTACAGACTGTTCTTCAGATAATGCTTGAAGCTCAATTAATGCCAAAGGCGCCCCTACATCTGCTTCTACATCAACATCAACTAATATTTTTGAAAGAACCCCTGAGACAGGGGAAGGAATTTCACTATTTATTTTATCGGTAGAAACTTCTAAGAGTGCTTCATCTTTACCTATATGATCGCCTACTTTTTTTAACCATTGCACAACGCGAGCGTTAACAATACTTTCTCCAAGTTTAGGTAATTGAATTGCAATTAAATCCGCCATAATATAAGATCCGGTAGTTTTTTTTTTGAAAATTAATTATATAAATAAATTAGATTAATTTAAGGTTAATCACACATCGCTTTCTTCAATTCCTTTAATAAAAACTTGATTATAACGATCTTCATCTAGCTCGCCTTCTGTTTTAGCAACATAAACGGCTACAACAGCATCTCCGGCAATATTTACCACAGTACCCACCATATCTCTTATTCTATCAATACCAAAAAGAATCGCTATTCCTTCTAAAGGAAGCCCTACAGAATTTAAAACAATAGATAAAAGAATAAAACCGGCCCCCGGAATACCCGCTGTTCCGATAGCAGACAAGGTTGCAGTTACAACAATCATTATAATATTTGTAAGTCCTAATTCTATATCATAAGCCTGAGCAATAAAAAGAGCTGCTACCCCTTGAAATATTGCTGTGCCATTCATGTTAACGGTTGAGCCTAAAGGTAAAATAAATCTGGCAATATTTTTAGATACCCCTAGGTTTTCTTGTACACAATGTAAACTCACCGGCAGAGTGGCACTACTGCTACTGGTGGAAAAAGCAAATGCAAAAGCATCTACCATACCTTTAAAAAATCTTATAGGATTTAATCCGGCCATAACAATCAGGATAAATCCGAAAACGAGAAAAAATTGCGCCCCATATGCCAAGAAGATAACCCCTAATACCTTTAATAAAGGAAGCAAAATGGCAAACCCAAATTCCCCTGCTACAGACGCCATAATAGCAAAAACTCCGATAGGAGCAAATTTCATAACCATATTGGTAAGGGTAAACATTACCTCAGCCGTAGATTCTAAGAAATTTAATAAAGGCTTCGACTTATCTTTAGTAAACTGAATAGCCAGACCTAAGAAAATAGAAAAAACAATTACTTGTAAGACATTACCTTGAGAAAAAGAGGCAAATATATTTCTGGGAACAATAGTAAACAGTGTTTCAGATAGTTTTGGAATTTCTCTTACACCATCAATAACTTCTATTGTCGTTAAACCAACTCCAAGCCCGGGCTTAAACAAGTTAGCAAATATAAGTCCAAAAAGAATTGCAATAGCTGTTGATACAATATAAAGCATAATTGTTTTGAAGCCAACTCGACCTAGCTTCTTTGGATCATCAATACTTGTGATACCAACCGTCATTGAAGAAAAAATCAATGGAATAATTAACATACTTATCAGGCTTAAGAACAGGCCGCCTATAGGTTTTAAAACTTCCGCTTTAGGACCAAGAAACACCCCCGTGACTGTACCTAAAAACATACCTATCAAAATTTTCATCCATAACTTCATAGCAGTTCTCCTCTTGGTTGATTCAAATAACTTATTTAGTGTTTTAAAGAGAGAATTAGAGAGGATCCGTAGGATCAAATATCCTATTGTAATTAGAATAAGAAACAGATTCTTCACAGGAGAAAACTAGTTCTCCGTTTCTTAAATAGGAGCATATTTCACAAGACTTTTTCTTATTTTTAATCAAAATATTTATATGATTTATTTTACAACTACACGAAGTATAGGGAAGTTTGGCTAAATTTGCAATAAAAAAACTATTTTAATCGGTAGTGTGAATAAAGTTCTTTAATAAAAACATTTGAAATATCAATGAGATCGGCTAAAAAAACTTACTAAAATCAAGAGTTTTAATCAGGAATTTCACGCGTAAGCGTTAACACATAGCCAAAATATTTTTCATATTTAAAGTAATAGCGGGCTTTATCATTTCCCGATCTTGTTGATAAACAGATATTTTATCTCGCCTCCTTTGCTTAAATTTGTGTAACCAAGCATAAATAGACATAAAAATATGATTTCGTTACACTCGTGCGTTACGATACTGCCGGCGCTTAGGGCCACGAGTTTGTTTCAATTCCCTATGATAAACTTCTGTTTTCCAACGAATCTTTATGATTTTTTCAACGTCATTACGACTAGGTTCTTCAATATTTAGTGACCACATAATCAATGCAACCATTTTTAGCCGAAAACTTGAAAGCCGTAATAAAACCATAACCGCACAAGTGAATGCTTAGTCCTTCATACGGAATATCCGAATCTGCCGAACTTACATTGCGATTAACTTTTTTATTTTTACGCAAACCGATGACAAAATTTAACCCTATCTACTGATTTAAGTTGAAGAATTGATTTTTGCAACTAAACACTAGAATGAGTGCTTTATCGAGCTCGTCCGGACTTTCTCAATAAATGTATCCCAGTGTGCAAGACCATCGATAATTTGCATTTCAATTTTCAAATAGAGAATTGGCAAAACATTTGTAATAATATTAGATAATTTAACTATGTCTTTTTCTGTGCAAATCAAATATGTTGCACCTTTACTCTTTGCAAGCAAAGCTAAGGCATCTATTTCTTTTTTTGAAATAGATGCATGATCGGATAAAAAATTCGTAGCTACGACCTCTAAATTAAGTCCTTCAATTCCTTTTTTAAAATATTCCGGCTTGGCAATACCACAAAAAATAGCTACCTTCGTATTCTTTTCCAGATTTACTATCTGATCTTGCCGGTTTAAAAGAGTATGTGGCTTAGGAACCATACACACAATAGGGCTTGTTGAATATTTTGCTATTTCTCTTTTTAAAGCCGGAATTTGAAAAAGGTTATATACATGATTAATACAGATTAAATGAGCTCGTGATAAAGCTTTTGGATGTTCTCTTAAAAATCCTCTTGGAAGGAAAAATTTTTGTCCAAAAAGATCTTGAGCATCCATGACAACCAGTTCATAATCTCTTTGCAATCTACGATGTTGCATTCCATCATCGAGTAAAAGATATTTCGCACCCATTTTTTGCGCTTTTTTAGCTGTTATTTGACGATCTTTTCCAACTAAAAAAAGAGCTGTTGGAATATTCCTGGAAATAAGAAAAGGTTCATCTCCACAAATATCGGGTCCTACAATAGGGCCCTTACCTTTAGATAAGACTAAAATACCTTGCTCTCGTTCTATTTGAGATTGATAACCTCTGGATAAAATCGCCAAAGGGGTCTTTTTTTCAAAAGCCTTAGCTAATTTTAATGTTATTGGCGTCTTACCTGTACCCCCGGCCACCAGATTACCAACACTAATCACTTTCCCGTCAAATGTATAAGTTTTAATAAGGCGCTTGTCATAAAGAACATTACGAAAAAATACGATTAACCTATATATCAAGCTGATACCAAATAATAACCGGAGGATAAGAGAAGAAAAAAACGTTTTCTTCTCTTTTCTAATAATTTTTAAAAAATAAGAAATATTCACGTCATTTTTAGATGCATCCCCAAAGAACGAGGATACGCACTACCTTCACTATAAAATAATTGTTTCTCTACCATCTCTATCAGAATATGGATAGCTGTCATATGTGCTTCTTGAATACGATCGGAAGTCGTAAAGGTTTCAATGAGGAGTTCAAGATCAGCAACCCCATTTAATTGGCCGCCTCCTTTTCCTAAAAATGCAATCGTTTTTAACTTCATTTGTTTAGCCACTTCAAATGCCTTAATAATATTTGGTGAGTTCCCACTGGTCGTTAAACCAACAAATATATCACCTGCTTGGCCATAAGCTGCAACCCCTCTTGCAAACACCCATTCAAATCCCATATCATTACCGGTACAAGTAATAAAACCGGGTTCGGAGAGTGGAATAGCCGGAAGAGCAGCTCTTGGTTTTCTAAATTGCCCTGTTAATTCTTCTGCAAAATGATTGGCATCGCAAAGGCTACCACCATTACCCGCTATGATAAGCTTCTTACCTTGCCTATAACAGGTCGCTATCATTTCAGCAGCCTGAGAAATAAACGCCAAGGATTTAGGTTCCTTTAATTGCTGAATTACCTGAATGCTATCTTCTATTGCATTTGAAATATCCGTTTCCATAACCCTTTTCTCTTTAATCTCAATTGAGAGACGAATTCTAATCAAATTAACATATCCGGCTTTTAAAATCGCTTTAAATTCTTTGTTAAACAGCTAAATTTGTGGACAAGAATTCACAAAAATCAAACACTCTATCTTATTAAGATAATTTAGAAAATATTAAGTAAAAGATTTTATTTATTTTTCTTGCGATTTGGGTAATTTTATAAAAAATTTATTTAAATAATTTCATATAATTTAAAATGGTATGAATTTCACTCTTCAATTAAAGGCCAAAGCCCCCGATTTCTCATTAAAAGGAACGGACAATCAAGTATACTCTCTGTCTGATTTTACAAAAAAAGATGCTTTAGTCGTTTTCTTTACTTGTAACCATTGCCCTTATGTTAAAAATTCGGATGAATATACGAGAAAAATAGCAGACCAATTTATACCTCAAAACATTGGATTTATAGGCATTAATTCCAATAGCTCTAATACAAAAGAAGAAGACTCTTTCGATCATATGGTTACTAGAATGAAAAAATTGTCCTTCCCATGGATTTATCTGCATGATTCCACCCAAAAAACCGCTACCGATTATGGAGCTCTTAGAACACCACATTTTTTTCTGTTTGATAAAGACCGCTCTTTGATCTATACTGGACGAGGATTTGATAATCCTCTTCACACTGATCAAGCAACCACTCATGAGTTACTTGATGCTTTAGAAGAATTTTTAGCGGGCAAATCTATTTCATACCCTATAACCAATCCCATTGGGTGTAATATTAAATGGGAAGGTAAACCTAAATATTGGATGCCTGAAGAAGCATGCGATCTCATCCCTAAACGTAGTTAAATTTTATGTCTATTCTATCTTCAAAAGCAAAAGTTGCCGTTGTTCCGGGAAATAGATTAGGAGACAGTTTATTATTCTCAGTTCTCACTTATAATCTTAAAAAAAATGGCTATTACGCAACCACTTTTAGCAATATTTTATTACAAATGCAAAGTTGGTTTCCTAATACAAACCTTCACCCTCTTCCCGGAGTAGAAGAAGGTAAAAACACTTTTCAGCCATATGATCTAATCATACATCAACATCCCAATCATTTATCTAAACAACCCTCTTGCCCCCACCAAACAGTTGAAGTGTTGTATGGTACGCGATTTTATATGCAAAGAAAATCTTTAATCGATGTCTATATGGATGTTTGCCGGCAAACCCTCGAATTACCGCAATTGGATCGTTCTAACGGTATAGTAATTCCTAAAAATTTAACTTTCCGTAAGGTTAATAAACGCATTATTTTACATCCGACAAGCCTTCGAAAGGAAAAAAATTGGCCTGCAGAAAAATTTACTGCCCTCGCTAAATCTCTAAAAGACATGGGTTACCAACCTATTTTTATCGTAAGTCCTGAGGAAAAACCTAGTTGGAATTGGTTGATAGATCAAGGTTTTGAATTATCGATCTTTGCTTCTTTATCAGATCTGGCAGCGTTTATTTATGAATCCGGCTATATGATCGGTAATGATTCCGGTATTGCTCATTTAGCGTCTAATGTAGGCATCCCCACTGTTTCATTATTTATTCGCCCCGGCGTTGCAAGGCGCTGGAGGCCTAATTTCTATGCCGGTAAAGTTATACTTCCGGGGCTTCATCTTCCGGGTCGAAAGCTTAAAGAACGCTATTGGAAACGTCTGGTAAGCGTTTCTAAAGTTCTTACGAATTTTAAAAGACTTGTTAAGGAAACCGAAAAACTTAGCGGTTAATTTTTATATCAGAAAATGATATTGAACCTGTTTCAATTTCCATTGGATCCTTCAGCACAGGATGCACAAACGACATCTTATAATGTTGAAGAGCCACATGATTATATGGGTTAAAAGTTAAAGAACTTCCATATTTACTATCCCCTACAAGTGGACAACCAATTGCCGCTAATTGCGCTCGAATTTGATGATACCGCCCGGTTACTAATTCAAGCTCTAATAAGATCAAACCATCTCTCTTATCAATAATTTTATAATACAATCAAGCTTCTTTAGCCCCTTCTTTTTTTTGATGACTAACGGAGCTCTTATATGCCTTTTTCGTTAAATAATGTTTTAATAATCCCTCCTTTTTATCAATAAACCCGCTTACAACAGTACGATAATATTTATTTATTAAACGCATCCGCATGGATTGATTTAATCTAGTTAACGCTTTACTCGTTCTTGCAAATAGAACCGGACCCCCGACCTGCTTATCTAAACGATGGATAGGCGTAAGAAAAATATTTCCCTTTTTATTAAAATGTTTTTTTAGCCATTTTTTACATTGATTGTCTAATGAGTCCGATTGGCAATCATCCTCTTGAGTCAATAACCCTGCCGGCTTATTAACAATAAGAAGGTGATTATAGTATTTTAATTTTTATTTGATAATATGTTATCCTTTTTTTTTTATACAAACAGTAAGGACAAAACAATGCCTAGAGCCTATTCAGTAGATCTTCGAGAGAAAGTATGACAACATATAGAAAAACATCATGATAAAAAAACAGCCGGCCATATTTTTCAAGTAGGTATCGCAACAATATATCGATGGATCTTGCAAAAAAAGCAAAAAGGACATTTAAAGCCAATCCGCAGAAAATATGCTTATAAGAAATTAGATGATGAGTTGTTATCTAAATATGTAGAAAAACATCCGGATTATTTTTTATCGGAAATTGCTGATTATTTTTCAGTCACTCCGCAAACGATTTTTTATGCTCTTAAAAGATTAAAAATTACACGAAAAAAAAAACTACTCGCTATAAGGAAAGAGATGAAAAGCAACGGGAAGCTTTTATGAAAGATTTAAAAAATATTCCCTTTGACAAGAGAATTTATCTCGATGAAACCGGGATTCATCAATTTTTATTTCGTGAGTCCGGAAGAAGCTTACGCGGCAAAAGAGTTTTTGGAGCGGTTTCAGGAAACCGCTTTATAAGGCAAAATATTATTTCAGCCCTATCTAAAGGGCAGTTTTTATCTCCAATGTGTTTTGAAGGTACTTGTAATACCGGGTTATTCAATATTTGGCTTAAGGAAGTTTTGACTCCTCAGCTTACACCCGGTAGTGTTCTTATTCTTGACAATGCCGGTTTTCACAAGTCAGCGGAAAGCAGGAAAACAGTAGAATCTGCCGGTTGTAAGCTTATGTTTCTTCCTCCCTATTCTCCGGACTTAAATCCTATAGAAAAATATTGGGCTAATATGAAAAATAAAGTTAGAGAGATATTACGAAAAGTTACGAATTTTAAATTCGCCATTGATCAAGCAATCTTATCAATGTAAAATTAAATGACTATAGGTGATTATCTAGAAAAAGGACCTTAGGATGCACTTCTTTGCCTTAAAACTTCATAAATCATAAGAGTCGTAGCCGTAGCTACATTTAAAGAGTCAGCTATTCCATGCATCGGTATTTTGACTTGTACGCCGGCTTCATCAAACCACAAGCTTGATAAGCCGTATTGTTCAGCTCCTACTAAAATAGCTAGAGGCATTGTTAAATCAACTTCTGTAAATTGCATTTTGGCACCGGGAGTCGCTGATACGATTGCAATATTGTTTTCTTTTAGAAAACCTAATGTCTGTTGATTACTAGCCTCTATAATAGGCTGGGTAAATAGAGTACCAATACTTGCTCTGACAACATTCGGGTTATGAATATCCGTTACAGGATCTGTTACAATAATGCCGTCTACTTTAGCCGCATCACAAGAACGAATGATCGTTCCTAAATTACCGGGCTTTTCGATAGCTTCGGCTATAACAAAAAAAGGAGCTTGTTTTTTTTCAATAATCGGCTTTAAAATATCGAGTTTTGTATCCATATGCGGAGCAATACCTAAAAGGCCATCCGGACGATCTCTATATGAGATTTTTTTAAAAATTTGAGGTGAGCAGTAAAAAATCTGCGCTCCCTTTTCTTGAATCGAAGCGATCAAACTCTCTTCATTTTCACCTAAAAATAAATCCTTACAAACAAACAGGCTGTCTATTAAACAAGTGCCTTTATTAGCATGCAATAATTCTCGATACCCTTCGATAATGAAACGTTTTGCAACATTACGATCACGCCTATTTCGCAATTTGATAACTTGCTTAATGCGTTGATTTTGAAAACTGTTAATTTCAATTACAGATTTATACATACCACTTTATGTAACTACCGCAGGGTAGAGGGTTTTGATTTTTATCTTTTAATACTATTTCACCCGGCTTTAAATTCCCGTTATCAAATATCTGTTTCGATAAAGATTGTAATATGAGAGGTGTATATTCCGGTGTATGACAAGTCATTAAAATAAAGATAGGATCGTCAGACAAAACTTGCTTACATAGATTTAAAAGAGGACTCAAATCATTCTCTATTTTAAATACCTGTCCCTTATTTCCTCTTCCAAAAGAAGGAGGATCTAATATAATAGCATCATAAAAGCTCTTCCGCTTGATCTCTTTTTTTAAAAATTGCATGACATCATCCACAATCCACCGAATAGGGGCATGATCTAAACGATTTAATTTAGCATTTTCCTTAGCCCACTCAACAATACCTTTAGACGCGTCTACATGGCAAACATAAGTGTTTGTTGCTGCTATTGCTAAAGTAGCTCCTCCGGTATAAGCAAAAAGATTCAATACTCTAACTTGTTTATCTTTCCTCTTTTCTATCTCCTGTTTCATCCAAGGCCAAAATAGGCCATGTTCAGCAAATAAACCGATATGCCCGAAATCTGTGGCTTGAATTTTAAAGATCAAGTCCCGGTGCTTGATCTCCCATTCATTTGGTAAGTGAGATCTGAATTTCCATTGATTTTTCAACTCTCTTGTAAACTCAGCCGAAGCCTTTAACCAAGCATCTTCAGGCAAGGTGGGTTTCCAAATAGCTTGAGCACAAGGACGTATGATTAAATAAGGACCTACTTGTTCCAGCTTTTTCCCTAAACCGGTGTCTATTAAATGATAATCCAACATTTTTGATCCAACTCTTATTTAAAAACATCAATTATATAACAACCGGTTATTAAAGAAAAGAAAGCTTCATACTTATGATAATATTCATAGTTTACAAATAACTGTAATTTAGTGTATTATACAGTAATTAAATTCAAACAACCACTTTATTAAACCATTAGTTTTTATTAAAATTTTTAATACAGAACTATAAAATAAAGAGCTTACATTCTTTATAAAATCTCTGAGAAAATTTTTATTAGTCTTAGCCTCTGCTTATAGCGACGCCGGACTTTGTACTTCAATTGTCGGAGTAAGAAGGTAAAGATGATTGGTTAACCGCCAAATTAAAAAAAGAAAGTGATCTAAAGAAAGATTACTCCCTCTTAGTTAAATATGATAATGGTAAAGAAAATAGTAATTTACCCATTTAACTTTCTATATATTACAGAATAAAAACAGCCGATGGGAATTTACCCTATCGGCTTTTTTATTACTTAATTGATTACATTACTTCTTTTTGTTGTCTTCGTTATCAACGATTTCAACCTCAGCATCTTCTATATTCTCATCATTAGAACCTGCAGCTTTTGGTTGATCTCTTGATTGAGCAGTATCAACAGGGTTAGCTTGAGGATTTGCTCCTGCTGCCTGTTGCATCGCTTCTCCGATTTTTTGCATACATTGACTCAGCTCTTCTTGAGAAGATTTAATAGCTGAAATATCTCCTCCTTTTAAAGCCGTTTTTAATTGATCGATTTTACCTTGAATCTCCGTTGCAATCTCTTGAGGAACTTTATCCTTATATTCAGCTAAAGCTTTTTCAGCTCTAAATACCGTTGCATCAGCTTCATTCTTAACTTCGATTTCTTCTTTATATTTTTTATCTTCTTCAGCATAAAGCTCGGCATCCTTGACCATTTTCTCTATTTCGTTTTCATCTAATCCGGATTTTGCTTCGATACGAATCTTTTGTTCCTTGCCCGACTGGATATCTTTAGCAGAAACATGGAGAATCCCATCAGCATCAATATCGAAAGCCACCTCAATTTGAGGCAATCCCCTTGGCGCAGGTGGTATCTCAGTTAAATCAAATCGACCAACCTCTTTATTATCATTAGCCATTTTGCGCTCTCCTTGCAAAACTCTAATAGTAACAGCAGGTTGATTATCGGCAGCTGTCGAGAACACTTGCTTCTTTTGAGTAGGAATCGTTGTATTACGCTCCACTAAAGGAGTAAAAACACCACCTAAAGTCTCAATCCCTAAGGTAAGAGGTATCACATCTAATAAAAGGACATCCTTAACCTCTCCACCTAAAACTCCTCCTTGAATAGCTGCCCCTAACGCAACCACTTCATCAGGATTAACTCCTTTATGGGGCTCTCTTTGGAAAAGCTCTTTTACAAGCGCTTGTACAGCAGGCATACGTGACATACCACCGACTAAAATAACCTCTCCGATATCGCCGGGGCTTAACCCTGCATCTTTTAAAGCCTTTAAGCAAGGTTCTTTAGTGCGCTGTATAAGATCAGCTGTTAACAGCTCTAACTTAGATCGTGACAATGTCAAAGCTAAGTGTTTAGGACCGGTTGCATCCATTGTAATGAATGGCTGGTTTATTTCAGTATTCGGAACACCGGATAATTCGACTTTAGCTTTCTCTGCTGCATCTCGCAAACGTTGCAGCGCCATTTTATCCCGGCTTAAATCAATGCTGTTTTCTTTTTTAAATTCATCAATCATCCAATGAATGATCGCATTATCAAAATCATCACCACCCAAATGAGTATCCCCATTAGTAGCTAATACTTCAAATACACCATCCCCTATCTCAAGAATAGAAATATCAAAAGTTCCTCCTCCAAGATCAAAGACAGCCACTTTTTTATCGCTTTGCTTTTCTAAGCCATAAGCTAAAGCTGCAGCCGTTGGCTCCGGAATAATTCTTTTAACTTCCAGACCTGCAATTTTACCGGCATCTTTAGTTGATTGTCTTTGTGAATCGTTAAAATAAGCAGGGACTGTAATCACTGCCTCAGTAACTTTCTCTCCAAGATAAGCCTCTGCCGTTTCTTTCATTTTTAATAAAATCTGAGCTCCCACCTCTTCCGGAGTAAGCTTTTCATTATTTACTTCGAATACAACATCACCATTACTGTTTTTAGCAACGGTGTAGGGCACTGTCTTAATCTCACCTTGGACCTCATCATACTTTCTACCTATAAATCGCTTGGTAGAAGATAAGGTTCTTTCCGGATTAGTTACGGCTTGACGTTTGGCCGGTACTCCTACTAAACGTTCGCTTCCTTTATAGGAAACAACTGAAGGAGTTGTTCTGCCGCCTTCTGCGGAAGCAATGACTTTTGCAGAGCTACCTTCCATGATAGAAACACATGAATTAGTAGTTCCTAAGTCAATACCGATTATTTTACTCTTACGTTTTTCGGCCATGATACATTCCTTTAAATTTTAATTAATGGTTTCTTTTGTTTCTTTATTCACTATTTCTTCTTCCCCACTAGATTCCTTATTGGACTGAGAAGGGGATTTAGTAACTTTCACTCTTGCCGGGCGAATCGTACGATCGCCCATTTGGTATCCTCTTACAAATTCTTTCACAATAATACCCGGTGGATTTTCATCCGTTTCAACTGATTCAACAGCTTCATGAAAATGCGGGTCAAATAATTTCCCTTCTGATTCCATTGCCTTAACGCCGTTTTGGCTTAAAACATCTTTAAACTGAGTCAGAATCATTTCAAAACCTTTTGCCCAATTCTTGACTTCTTCGCTCATATTCTGACTAAAACCAACTGCATTTTCAAAGTGATCCAAGGGATACAAAAATTCAACGATGATACTTTCTCTTGCATGCTTGAAAATATCCTGTCTCTCATTTTGCAATCTTTTTCGAGCATTTTCCGAATCGGCCAGCGTCCTTAGATACTTATCTTTAAAATCTTTAGCTTCCTGCTTTAGATGATCTAATTCTTTTTTAGAGACCTGCACCATGAGCTCTTGCTCTTTACCTTCTTCTACTATCGTAGACTTGGGATCCTTCTGTTGATCCTGAGCTGCATCTGTTTCCTGTCGTTTGTTTATCTTCTTTTTAGACATGGTCTTGCCTCTCCTAAATTATTGACTATTATCTTCAAGTAACACTCTCTTCGTATCATCCCGTAAAAGGTTTTGTGCTTGGGCAATTGACAAAACATCACTTTCAGGATTACGAAAATCAATTTTATATCTCATAATATTCCTTGTCAGAGTTTTACTAACATAATCAGAAAAGACTCTTAAAACTCCAAATAAGGAACGATAAGGCATACGCATCGGGCCTAAAACACCCACGGCACCTACTTCTTTTCCTCCAATATAATAAGGAATAGTGACAACACTACAACTCGAAGTCTGAGGTGAATAACTCATAATTTCATCTCCAATCCAATACTTTAGTATCTTCTGAGAACAACTATCGCGTAATAAGACGCGCATATTATTAGTGTTTTCAAAAAGAGCTAAGCTATTAGCAAAAGCTTCCGGGGTGCTGAGATCCGGACAGCTTAATAAACGTGATAAACCGGTTGTATAAATATCTTCATTGCTAAAGTTGGTATAACCAACAATATAGCGAACCATTATCTCATTATAAATCTTTTGAGCTAATTGGTCTTCTTTTTCATCCAAATTAGAAGGTTTAGCTCCCCCGTTAAGCCTCCAGCAAATATAATCTTCTACTCGCTTCAAAGCAAAAGCCTTTAAGGGATGGTTAATATAAAGTACTTCTGTGTAAATCAGCCCAAAGTCCGTAATTAAAATACAAAGACACCGGCTTGAGTCAATGGATATTAGTTTCATATTAAGGATAAAATCATGGTCAAATCGTGGGGTAGATAAAAAAACAGCATAGCCCGTAACATCACTTAATAGCTCGATCGCTTTTTGAAGATAACCGACTACTTCATGTGTCTCGTCTTCGCATAAGCTCTTTAATCGTTTTTCTTGCTGTTCCTCAATGACACCCTGATCAACATACGTATCGGCATAGACCTGATAAGCTCGTTCCGTGGGGCTACGGCCTCCGGAAGAGTGGTGTTGGGTTAAGTAGCCTTCTTGTTCTAATTTAACAAAATAATTACGAATGGTAGCTGAGCTTATATCGCTGAACTCATTCTTTCTTAATGTGTTAGATCCGACCGGTTTCCCTGATTTAAGATATAGATCCACAACGCCTATTAGAATTCTGCGTTCCTTTTCTTTTTTATCTAATCTTTTACCCGTTATTGTTTTCACAGTAGCATGTACCTTCTACATTGGCTAATTTCTATCCTACATTGTAACATCTCTCTTTATTTTAAGTCAATTTTCTTAGCACTCGAACCATTCATTTGCTTGTTTTTTCTATAACCAATTAATAATGAAGAGTATGCATGAAATTAATCTTTTAAAGATTTTAATTTAAACTACTTGAACCATTCGTACTTGATTTTAAATAAATATTATGTTATAATGTAACTGTAGCGAAAACAGTGTAATAACTTAGGAGTTATTAAAAATAATGAGTAATCAAAGCCAAGTTGAGACGAACAATTCTTTATTTACGCAACTAGATATCAACGTAATCTCCAATAACGACGCCATACCAACGAAACTGAAACCGCAAGTCAACTTAACTTACATTGCAGCATTGATGTCATATCTTACAGGTGTGACTAAATACTTAAACGAAGTATCAGCAAATTATCATAAAATTGAAGCGGAAGCGAAACTACAAAGATCAGAAGCACAACAATCAGCCGGCAAAAATTCTAAAAATACAACGACAAACGGACCGGAAATAACAACTATCCCTCTAACATCAACCTCTACTAATACTACAACAGGAACTACAGGCAGCACCGCACAATTGTCCGGTATAGGCAAATAAAAAATTAAAGAAGACGTCTTATAAAATTTTTCAGGATGGAAGAGTATTTTCTTCCATCCTTTTCTTTTTACCCCCTCTTTTTTTAAAAAAACACAATCAAAAAATATATTTCTATAATTTATTGAAATATATAGGTTCTTTCTCTCTTTTTCCAAATTCTAAAATCCCTTATAATAAGAAATATACTTTTATACTTTATGTTAAATAAACTCCGTAGTAATTAAATACACGGGTCAAAAGTTAAGGAAGTAATTGAAGCAATGCAATGCCCTTTTTGCCGTCATGAGGAACTCAAGGTAACCGATTCACGTAATGCTATAGAAGCAAATGCTATCAGACGGCGACGCGAATGCTTGAAATGCACTCGTCGATTTACAACTTTTGAGACTCTTGAAGTAGGTTTACAAGTACATAAACGAGACGGTCGTTATGAAGATTTTCAGGAAACCAAACTGCTTAATGGTTTAGACGCTGCTTGTAGACATACCAATATCAGTCGCGATCAAGTGCGAACTTTAGCCGGTCAAATCACCGGTGACTTATTGGAGCGTCAAGTACGAGAAGTTACGACAAAAGAACTCGGTGAAATTGTTATGCGAAACCTTCGAGACTTAGATAATATTGCTTATATTCGTTTTGCATGTGTATACCGTCGCTTTAAAGATATGGACGAATTAATGAATGCAATAGCTACATTGACACCTAAAGAACGCATGAAAAAATAAACTCTATTTACCATATTATTTTTCAAAGACTATAGGAGAAAACCATGGCATTAACAAAAAGTGAAATTTCAATATTCAAAGCAGAATTGGAAAAACTACGGAATCAATTGACTCATTCACTAATTGATTCAACCAAAGAAGTAAAACAACCTGATGAAGCCACAGGCTACTCTCAACATCAAGCAGACCAAGGAACAGATGATTTTGATAGAACAATCAATATAGAAGTAACAGATAAAGAATTCGGAATATTAAAACAAATAGAGAGAGCTCTAGAAAAAATTGACGAAAATACTTATGGCACCTGTGATATCACAGGTAATAGTATTCCTAAAAAACGCCTAGAAGCTGTTCCTTACGCTACCATGACGGTAGATGCGCAAAATAAATTTGAAAAAGGGCTATTGTGACTAAAAAAAGACCTGTTTTAAAATTATTTTTAGTAGGTGGGTTTGTCTTTTGTGTTGATTTTATCACTAAATGGTTAACCCACAGTTATTTGCCGCTAATTTATACAACAGATTTATCATTCCCCTACGGTGGAATTGGTATTTTCAAAACTTTTTGGGGTATTCAGTTTTCTATTAATCATGCAACGAATCTCGGTGCAGCTTGGGGAATGTTTGCTGATTTTCACTTCATTCTCCTATTGATCCGTATAGGCATCATTTCAGGGCTGCTACTATATATTTTCTTTTTTAATCGAAACCGATTATTTGATTTCCCTCTTATTTTGATTACCTTCGGCGCTCTTGGCAATATTTTTGATTCATTCTATTACGGACATGTCATTGACATGTTATATTTTCAATTTGGACAGTATTCTTTTCCCATATTCAATGTCGCTGATACCTGCATTTTTTTAGGCATCGTTTCTTTATCTATTTTGTGTCTATTTCATAAACGTGATAAAATAGATCATGATTCAATTGAATCTTTTCATAAAAAATAAAACCGTTTTTATTATGATTCCTTTAAGAGAAAGTACTTTAGATGTAGAGGGATTATTACATCTATCTAAGCACATTGATCAATCGTTATTAATCGATGCCGATGAAATGATTAGTCTCCTTGTAGCTCTTCAGCCCTGTTATCTCTTATCTGCAAATGGTATTGTAAAAAAGGGATCCGAATTAATAAAAAAAGATACATTTTTAAATTATTATCAAAGTTATATAACTGCTTTAAAAAACGGTGCAGAGCCTACTATAAACCGCACGCTATTCTACAGCTCATTGACAGTTGATCCTCATATCTTCTATGCTATCCCTTTAAAGGGGGATAAACAATTAATCAAAGCGACTCAACCCGTCATACAATTAAAACCACATACTTTATCTCTTGCTTTGTATGATCAAACTATTCGCTCTGTAACGGAAAACAAAAATGGAATTTTATGGGGACTAACATTGTCTTATCCTCAAATATTTCAGAACAGCAAAACAAAAGAATGTGTTTCTACGAATAATAACCCCGATCTTGTAAATAGTAAGCTTTTTAATCTCTTACGAAAATGGATTAGAACTTATACAGTCGCAACCCCTTTGGAAATAAACGGTAAAAGAATCAATATACCGGCTCGCTTAGGTAAATCATGTTTCTCATGGATAAATGAACACCCTCAACTGAAAGCCAAAGGATTGTCGGTAATACAGGTGCAAAAAAATGATAACGATTGAAATTATTGCAATTAGTGATGAAGTCCTTTCAGGATTTATTGTTAATACTAATGCTGCATTTATTGCTCATACATTAGCACTTAATGGCTTTAAAGTTATCCGGCACAGCACCTTGCCTAATGATAAATCGCGTCTTAAACAAGACATTCAATTTGCTCTTGAAAGATCGGATATTGTTATTTGCACGGGAGGATTAGGCCCTACCCATGAGGATGTTTCAAGAAAAGTCGCTGCTGAACTTTTTGATTCTGAGTTTCATTATGATGATATTCGTAAAGATTTGGAAAAACGAGATGGAAAACAACTCATAACATTAGAAGATCAAGCAACGGCACCTGCAAAAGCTCGTGTTATAAAAAACATCATTGGCACAGCGCCGGGGTTTATTTTTAAGCAAGACGATAAAGCCCTTATCTTATTACCCGGTGTACCACAAGAAATGAAACAGATGTTAAATGCTGATGTCATACCTTATCTGATTCATGTCTTTCCTCCAACAGACACTCTTTTTAGAAAAATCATTCATTTGTGTTTGCTCTCAGAATCCGTTGTCGACCGATTTTTACGTACACTCAAAATAAAATATCCTCATATACATTTTGGTATTTATTTTAAGCAAAGTTTATTAGACGTGCATATCATGTGCGTAGCCTTTTCTAAAGAGGAATCAGAAGAGCTTTTAAACCCTTGTATAAGGGATTTACATCAAGAATTTAAGCATAACATTTTTGAATCGTTAACAGGTTACATTGAAGACGCCATTCATATGCATTTTATTCAAAATAATCAAACGTTAGCACTCGCTGAATCTTGTACGGGAGGCGCTATAGCTTCCGGGTTAACCAAAATTCCGGATGCCTCTCAATACTTTTTAGGCTCTATCGTTTCTTATACTAATGCCGCTAAAAAAAACATTCTAAATGTTAATCAAAAAACACTCGATACCTTTGGAGCTGTTAGCCAAGAAACCGTTACAGAAATGGCAATTGGAGCCGGGGAAATTTTAAAAGCTGATTATTCTATCGCTGTTTCAGGCATAGCAGGTCCCGGTGGTGGTTCTCAAGAACAACCTGTTGGAACTATTTGGGCAGCTATTAGGAGTGCCGATAAGCCCCCGCTAGCCTGGGGCTTTATCGCAAAAGGAGATAGAAGAACCATTATAAAACGCACGGTTAATCATGTTCTGGCAAAGTTGTACTTGGAAATCCGTGATGGGATAAGGAATTAATTTTATGGCAAATATTTTTATAAAAGGGGCTAAAGAGCATAACCTAAAAAATATTGATGTTGAGATTCAAAGATATAAAATAGTCGTCGTAACAGGACTTAGCGGCTCAGGTAAGTCTTCCTTAGTTATGGATACGTTATATGCCGAAGGACAGAGACGCTATGTTGAATCCCTTTCATCTTATGCCAGACAATTTCTTGGTTTGATGGAAAAACCTGATGTGGATCATATAGAAGGGCTATCACCTGCTATTGCTATCGACCAAAAATCCGGCACCAAAAACCCCCGTTCTACAGTCGGCACTATCACTGAAATCTATGATTACTTACGCTTAGCCTTTGCTCGTATTGGACAGCCCCATTGCCCAAAATGCCGTACCCCTATCTCGAAACAATCCATTAGCTCCATTATCGACCGGATAGAGAAGAAATATAACAATAAAAAACTTATTATTTTATCTCCCATTATCAAAGGAATTAAAGGCGAGCACAAAGAAATCATGCGCTCGCTCACTAAAGAAGGATTTTTAAGAGCCAGAATTGATGGAGAGATAACAAGCTTAGAAAATGACTTAGAGCTTCAACGTTATCAGATGCACACAATAGAAGTTGTCATCGATCGCCTTATGATCAAAGAAGGCGTTCGATCCCGTCTGGCTGATTCTATTGAAACAGCTATGAAAATGGGCAAAGGATCACTTATCATCCATTCTGAAGATACTGATGAGGTCTTTTCTGAAAAATTCGCCTGCACAGCTTGTGGATATAGTTATAAGGAATTGTCTCCACGTCTTTTTTCTTTTAATAGCCCTTACGGCGCCTGTCCTAAATGTGATGGCTTAGGTAGCTGTCCGACACATATCAGACAACTGCCTAGATTGATGTATCGTTATCAAAAAACTCAATCGTTAAGAATAAAAGAAAAAATCGAAGAGACTATGAGTGAAGTTACTTGCCCTTCTTGCTCAGGCTCCCGTCTTAATAAAGAAGCTTTATCCGTATTCTTAAATAAAAAAAATATTGACAACGTATCCACTCTTTCTATTGAAGATCTAAAATACTTCTTTGAGTCGTTAAAGCTTAATAAACAAGAATCCGTCATTGCAGAAAAAATCAAACGGGAAATTTTAGCACGTATCAATTTTTTAATTGATGTTGGTTTAGGTTATTTAAGCCTTTCTCGCACTGCCGGAACGCTATCCGGTGGTGAATCTCAACGTATTCGCCTAGCCACACAAATTGGATCGGGCCTGGTTAACGTTCTCTATGTATTGGATGAACCGAGTATCGGTCTGCATCAAAAAGATAACGACCGCCTTTTACTGACGCTTGAAAACTTACGTAACGCCGGTAATACCCTCGTGATCATAGAACATGATGAAGACACAATGAAACGAGCCGATCAAATCATCGACTTAGGGCCAAAAGCGGGTATCCATGGTGGCAAGCTTATCTTTTCAGGCTCTTACCAAGACATTTTAAAATGTAAACAGTCGTTAACAGGTCAATATCTAAGTGGCAAGGAATGCATCTCTATTCCTAAAAAAAGACGAGTTGGAAATGACTTATTTCTTAGTATAAAAAATGCAAGACTCAATAATTTAAAAAATCTTGACGTCGCCTTTCCTTTAGGTAAATTTATCTGCATTACAGGTGTATCCGGCTCCGGGAAAAGCTCTTTAATAAACAATGTTTTATACGAAGGATTAAATGCACACCTTAATCGCAAAAAAATAAAAGTCAGCCTCTGTGATGGTTTTGAGGGCGTAGAGAACATTGATAAAATGATCGTTATTAATCAAGCGCCCATTGGTCGAACGCCCAGATCAAATCCTGCTACTTATGCCGGCTTTTTTAATTATATTCGTGACCTTTTTGCACGCCTGCCTGCTGCTCAGATGCGCGGGTATTCACCGGGTCGCTTTTCTTTTAATGTTAAAGGCGGTAGATGTGAGTCCTGTGAAGGTAGTGGTCGATTAAAAATCGAAATGCATTTTATGCCTGATATTTATATCACTTGTGATGAATGTAAGGGCACACGTTTTAATAAAGAGACATTAGACATCTTATTCAAAGGCAAAAATATTTCTGATGTCTTGAATATGACCGTAGAAGAAGCTTTTATTTTCTTTGAAAATATCCCTTCGATTAAAACCAAATTAGAGACCTTATGCCAAGTAGGCTTATCTTATATTCAGTTGAGCCAATCAGCTACCACCCTATCGGGTGGTGAAGCACAGAGAATAAAGCTCGCTAAAGAGCTTAGTAAACCGGGCACAGGGAAAACCCTTTATATCCTTGATGAACCCACTACAGGGCTTCATTTTGCTGATATAGCCAAACTACTGGGGGTCCTCAATCGGTTAATCGATAAAGGAAATACCATTATCGTTATCGAACATAATTTAGATGTGATTAAAGTCTCAGATCATATTATTGATCTAGGCCCTAACGGAGGAGATAAAGGAGGGCAAATAATAGTAGAAGGCACACCTGAAAAAGTAGCTAAAGAAACAAAATCATATACGGGTCACTATCTTAAATCGATACTACAATAAATTTATATTAAATATATTTTACATATTAAATGATATCGCAAAAAAAACCGGTTTTTAAATACTTTTTAATTTAAAATAATGCAATATTATTAACTAAATATTTTTGCTGTTTGCAAGCAAACTTTTCTTGAATCAAAAGAGCATTATTACTAGTGTCTAATTTTTAGATATTAACCAAATTATCTATAATTTCTATGATAAGACGCTTTAAAAAGCATCCGATGTTCCCTATATTTATTGTGGTCTTTTTTGGATTTATTGGATTTAGCCTTCCCTTTCCGATATTCGCTCCCATGTTTTTAGATCCGGCTAGAAATATCCTTTTTACCAATGCTTCTATAGAATTTCGAACCACTATGTTAGGTGTCTTATTAGCCTCGTACCCCTTCGGACAATTTTTTGGAGCCCCCGTTCTAGGACAATTATCTGATCGTTATGGTAGAAGAAAGATTCTTATTTTTTCTTTAATAGGCACCATGCTTGCTTATGTAGTCAGTGCGATTGCTATCTATATGCATTCCCTTTGGCTTTTAATTGTCAGTCGCCTTGTCTGCGGATGTTCAGAAGGAAATTTTTCCATAGCACAAGCTGCGGCTGCAGACATTAGCTGTGGACATGAAAGAACCAGAAATTTTGGATTAATCAATATAGCTGCTAGTTTGGGGTTTATCGTCGGCCCTGTTATAGGAGGAAAATTAGCCGATCCTAATCTCGTTAGTTGGTTTGATTATGCTATTCCCTTCTGGTTTTCAGCCATCTTTTCTCTACTCACTATCGTTTTAATTACTTGGCAATTTGTTGAAACGATACATGAAAATATCGATAGAATGGACTATCACATTATAACAGGTGTTGTCCGATTGCTGAAAAGCTTTAGGTCTCATCGCTTAAGAAGATTATACCTGATTAATTTTTTATTTTTCTTCGGACTCTATTTCTTTTATCAATTTTTCCCCTCTTTTCTAGTGAGTGAATATGAATTCACCCCTAGTATTATCGCCAATGTCTGTGCTTATTTTGCAGTTACACTTATCTTAAGCCAACTCCTAATCGTTCATCCCCTAGCCGGATGGATGCACGCTAAAACGGCTACCGTTATAGGAGCTTTTATATTAGGACCTATTCTGATCATCATTGGTTTTCAAGATTGGCCTCACTCTCTTTGGATTACCATGCCTATTTTATCCATATTTGTAGGCCTTAGCACAACGAATATCCAAATGTTAGTCTCAGAATCCGTTCATCATGATATTCATGGTGAAATTCTGGGTGTCACGTATTCCATGCGCCTTTTAAGTGAAATCTTAACTAGCTTAATTGGAGGATATATCGCAGGTATTTTGATCAACACACCTATTTTAGTAGGTGGTGTGATAGCTTCTTTATCAGCTCTTATTTTATTCTTTGGGGTCAAAAAGAATGCAGAACCCTACCAACATCCTTAACCATCCATTGATACGTTATTCTTCAGAGCCTATCTCAGGGTTGGTTTTAAATTGTTGACGATACTCGGATGTATGGTATTTCCCTCCATCGAAAGACTTCTGCATAACTGACTTGATAATATTTTTTAACACCCACTGATTGTCTAAACTTATTTTTCATTTATTTTGATAAATTTTATAATAAGCAGTTTTTTTATTATAGGTGCAAAGCATCGCATAGGCGCCAAGGATCGTTGCCGAAAATCAGTTATGCAGAGGTCTTATTCATGGATTCTTTCCTTACACTTAAGTTAAAAGTCAGCTAAGCGATATTTTTTATCTATCTATTTATCAATAACTTATGCGTTTTTTAAAGAAGAGTTAACTATATGTTACAACATAATCGTGCATGAGAACATATAATCAGGGTTGATTTTACTCTATATCCTAACCTATTTCGTAGTTAATGATATTAAATATTAAAAAATAATAATATTATTATCAGATAATAAAAGTGGTAAAATTTCAACTACCGTTGGAGACCAGTCAAGACCTTTCTTATAGACCATACGAGAGGCTAAGTGACAAGCAATAATCGCCTTTTTATGACTTTCGGGGATTTCTGTCATGAGTTTCTCTTGAAAGTGCTCCTGCAATATGGGAAGGCAGTATGACAAAAAACAACGAACCAGCGGATGATTCGGATCCGTTGCTAACTCCACTCCATTAAGATAATCAAGTAACTGATACGTATATAGATTGATTTTTTCCGATACCAGATCAGAAAGATCGCTAAGATATGCCCCTTTCTCTTTATGATTAGTAAGAAGAAGAGTCGCTTCTTCCAGGGCTCTTTTTTCTAAAACCTCTAACACCTCTTTTACTATGGTAGAATGATGAGCGACCATTTCCTGATCACTCATGGTTAAGCCACAAAGAACTTCATAAGAAGAGGCAATAACACCACATTTATTGGCTGAACTATCTTTGATAATTAAAACACCTAAATCTTCTAATTGCCTTCTAGCTCGAGGGGTTAGGTATAGATTGGCACCTTCTACTATAGCTTTTGAAGTCGGTGCACCTGTGCTATCGAGATAGCTTTGATAATTCGAACTATTTAAAGATCCGGGCCGCCCTCCACAAGGAATAAAAATATCTACCGGTGTTTGATGAACGTTATTTCGAAATAAAGCATTCATTTCACTACCGGAGAGCCAATCTTGCATTAACTTATTATTTTTCTTATGCCAACATAACGTCTGTTGTGCGTAAGCTGTTTGATCTCGCTTGACGTGCATATCAAGTAAAAAGCTGCCTTCTGATAATTTCTCCGGTGGATAAAATTTTATCGACTTTTCTTCATTAAAAAGACCCACTAAAATATCAAGATCCAACCCTTCAGGATCGTGAATTGTACCTGAAATATCTGTCAAAGCAATAAGCTTAGCTGTATTGGGATACAGGTGATGCAAGTTTTTTATTTGATTGCCGGCCACATCTCCATCAGGCCCTCCTGATATTTTGATTGTAAAGGTATCCTTTTCAGGATCGATACCAATATACGATAACACTTCATGCATATAAACATTCACACCGAGAGAGGTTACCCCATGCTCTTTATGGTTAATACCTATATTTGGTTTACTCGAAATAAAAGAAGTGCCCGGTTTATAACCAAATTTTTTACTTAAATTAGCAATCCAATCAATAATATCCGTTTGCATATTTTCATCAGGTCCCAAATAAACGTACTCGGGTTTTTGGAGGTAATCGACAATATCCTTCGCTCTTAAAACACCATCATTTTCGCAATTAATAAGTGTTAACAAGGCGGCTATGAATGCTCTTTGTGCTTGTTTAAGATATTCTGTTCGCTGCAAAGTGATAAAATCTTGAACTTGTGCTTCTATCTCTTCTTTTTTGATGTCAGTAGCCTTCAACTCTTTTGCTAATATATTAGCTTCTATATTTAATCTCTCCAAAGCTTCTACAAAAATAACCCCTTTAGAACCTCCTTCAGGAATATCTTTATTTTTTTTATGTTGCGTATAGGCTAAGGAATAGTTTTCCATAAAAACTTCATTACGCTCTAACTGCGCAAATTCTAGCCTCTTAGGAAAAACAGTTCGAAGCCCTCCTCTAGAAAGGTCTTTGAAGCGAATATGAAATCCAATAAAATACATCCCTGTAATAAAAAAGATCGCATAAGGCAATTCAGAGAAAAATTCCTCTCTTTTGAATGGAGCATGATCGAGATATCTAGGATCTAAATGAAAACTAAACGCGGCTTTATTGTTGCGATAGAAATTTGTCTTCAACGTATACTCAACAAAATTCATTGATTGTTTTAATACATTTTTTCGTCTTCTATCTATATCGACTTTACCTGTGTCTAAATTGTCTACTAATACAAAATATTGATCCCTTAGCGTTCGATATTCTCTAATATCATGTTTCTCCGGATGGAATTTATATTCAAAAGCTTTGCATAAACGAACGATTAATTCCGGATGGCGACATAGCGCTTCTTGGATATGAGCTAAAGAATAAAAATAAGGATCAATATGGACCAATACTTGATGAACAAAATCACATAAAGCTCTTAAGAAGTTACCCATATTTCCTCTTAATAGCTGCGTATCAACGAAGGTTTTTTCAATATCGTCTATCTGAGCAAAATATTTAACCGTAACGAGTTCTTTTAGAAAATCCGGAAGATTCACTAAATTCCAAGCAGCTTCACCATTACTTCCATGTAATGCCATGACCATCATTAATATGTTTTGGTTTGCATAAGGGTCAATATAAGTCGCATTGACCCGCTTCATAACCAATCCATGCCTGAAAATACTCCGCGATAAATGATATAGAAAATTAGCTTTAGAAGTATTGCGCCACGCTAACACAATGTACATAGAAGCGCCACCCGTAGTCTTCCAATCTTCATTGTAGCGAACCTCATATTGGCACTGATCTCTTGTTCGGGCTCTAAAATACATATCTAGAGCTAAAATAAGATAATTTTCATTAACCGTTTTTAAAAACCGCGTGTTCATATCTGAGAATAAATTATCGAAAGTACCTTCTGATACCTTTGGATTTCTCTCCCGGACTAGATTTTTCAATCTTGATTTATCCTCATCAGCAACCAGAAAAACATCGACATCCACATTAACCGTAAAACTCATTGTAACAATACGAATATTTTGAATAATCCCTTGAATAGGAGGAGGTTTTGTAGAGATGTAAGAACAGTAATAACTCATGCCATAATGGCTGAAATTTTTCAAAATCTTCATATCGGCATTATTACTATCTAAGCAGAGAACAATAGCCCCCCCGGTTAGATTGATTTGAGAATAATAATTTTCAAGGTGAAACCCCATAAGACTATGGGCAATTAACATGACATTTTCCGGTTTGATCTCCGAGAAGAACAATTCCGGCATAGCCTCTTCAAGCCAGAGATGATACTCCTTAAATCTCTGAGCCTCATTCTGTATTGCAATCATCAATTGCGCACGAGAATGAATTAGCTCATCCCTGGATTCCATTCAACTTTTCCTTCATAGAGCGATTGTTATGCCATTATTTTACTAATAGCCTCAAAAGTCGATTAATTTCAAGATAAACACCTATAGAATGATCGACTTTAAAAATACCTCTTTAAATTCGGCTAACTCATTAATTTATAGTGCTTTATTTTTTAATAATCGCAAACTATTTAACCCAACTAAAACGGTTCCTCCTTCATGAAGCACCACAGCTAGCCAAAGAGGGATCCAGCCTAAGAGAGCCGGTGTAGAAATAAAAACAATAATACCGGCTGCTAAAAAAACGTTTTCTTTTACAATCTGTTGAGTGGACTTAGCCTTTTTCAGTAACCAAGGAATAATAGTAAGCTTATCCTGAAGAAGGACAACATCCGAGGCATCGATAGCTGTTGTACTCCCCAACTTACCCATTGCAATTCCCACAGTAGCTCTAGCCAAAGCAGGAGCATCGTTAACACCATCACCTACCATGACTAACCCACTATTTTTAGCTAGGTCAGCTACCATTCTCAGCTTATCTTCCGGCTTTAAATCAGAATGGTAATTGCCAATAGCTAATTCTTCAGCTACTTTTTGAACACTTGTTTTATGATCTCCACTTAAGATATAAGACGAATAATTAGCTTTTTCTAAGTTCTTTAGCATCTCATTCGCTTCAGGCCTGGCAACATCCTGAAAATGAAATATTACAATTTTATTTTCAACCAAGAGAGCTGCTAAAATATGACCGTCTTGCATAGATAGTTGAGCTTGATCAGATAACTGACTTTTTCTTTGACCTGATAGTTTTTGAATAATAAAATCGATTTGACCAATAGCTACCGGAACATTCTTATCATTAATCATTACCTTAGCCTCTAAGCCATAACCTGATTGAGCTTTAAAAGCTTCTATTTCAATTGGCTCTATCTTCTTTTGAGAAGCGTAATCTATAATAGCAGTAGCAATCGGGTGCATCGCATGCCTTTCTAAGGCCGCCGCAATAGCGATTGCCGTATCGATCTCTTCCGGAGATTGATTATCCAAACCTTTGATATCAATACAGGTTAAACTTCCTGTTGTAAGCGTTCCGGTTTTATCAAAAGCGATTGCTTGACAACCGGCTAAAGAATCTAAAGTAAGGCCCCCTTTTAATAATATCCCCTGCCTGGCACAAGCGCTAATAGCACTGAGATAAGCAATAGGGACTGCAATAATTAAAGCACATGGCGATGCCGCTATTAGAAAAGCTAAAGCTCGATAAATAGAGCCTTCCGAACCTAAAAAATCTACGGATATAAAATAAGGAAGACTAACACCAAAAAAGAAAGCTAATAAAATAATCGTAATAGCATAGGCTCTACTAACTTTATCAAACCAACGTTGTAACTTCGGTTTTTTAGACTGAGCTTCCCTAATTAAACGGATAATTCGAGATATAGTCGAATCGTTACTTTTACAAGTAATTTTTACGACTAAAGCCCCTTCCAAGTTATGTGCTCCTGCAGGAACAGCATCCCCTACCTTTTTTAGTACCGGTACATGTTCCCCTGTTAAATGAGCCAAATCCAAAGAAGAAGCCCCCTTAATAACGTCTCCATCCAGAGGAATAATTTCTCCGGATTTAATCATAATGTCGGTGCCTAATTGGATATCTTTTACCGAATATTGAATTAAGGTTCCATCAGGGTTAACCACCCAAGCCTTGGTAGGGGAGAGTTTATGTAAACTATTTAGAGTACCTCTTACTTTACTCATTACCGATTCTTCCATGGCTCCCGAAAAAGCAAATAAAACCAATAAAAGAGCTCCTTCCATACTGCTATCAATAACAATCGATAAAAAAGCAGCTAATACCATCAACACATCTATATTAATTTCTAACTTTAAAATATCTTGAATAGCATGAATAAAAGCCGGAATACCAACAAAGCAATACACGAAGATTAAAGCGATATTAGAAAGAGGGAGCAGGCTTGAATAGAATGACAAGACAAATGAAAAAATTAATAGACAGGCAGACAATAACGATATTTTCAAAGAAAGATTTTTTGCCCAGGATCTGGATGATGAGGTCAAAAAGGGACTAATACTCTCCTCTTTGCCCGCGGCAAAGAACTCGTTAAATTGAAAGGGGTGCTCCGGGGCTATTAACTTTTGATAGAAGAGTTTGGACATGACAACTAAATTTTATTAAGAGAATTAAGTAATTACGATAGAATTAAGTATAATACCCAATTCATCAAAAAATAGACAATACCAAAGGCTAATATAGTAATAGCTATATTCCAAATAAATGAAGGTAAGAGCGCATTTTTTTGTAATTTCGAGATAATTGTCCCGGTAAAGGCAATAACTGCGCCGGCAGCTATTTCTATACCAAAATCGGGAATAAAGAACAAGCCGATAGCAAGGATAACAACAGAAAAAAGAACCCCTATACCTGCAGCAATACCTTGTTTGACAGGATGTTCATAGACACCCACATTAAGTCCTAATTCTTCTTCAACCATAACACGTAAAAGGCGTTCGTCATCGGCCATTAATACATCGACAACATCATGTAATAACTTCCCTTCAAAACCCTTCGCAGCATAAAGAGCGGCCAACTCTTCACGTTCTTGTTCTCTATGATGTTCTATTTCGTATTTTTCCTCTTCGACTAGCCGGTGCAATCTTTCCAATCCGGACCAACCGGCCCAGATACTCCGTGATATTTTCCAAATCAAAAAGCCAAGGGAAAAAATGCCCAAAAGCAGCACCTGTTGATAAAAGGGCAATAACATTTGAGAAATTATCACGCCAATAATCATCAACGCAATAGCTGTTTCTCTAGCAGCATCAAAAGCTGCTAAAAAACTATCCGATATCTCTTCTCCATGAATTTCAGATGCTATTTGGGCCCGTTTATTTTGAATATGATCATAAGGTGTTTGACCTTCAAAATGGCTTTGATTGGCTTCAGCATTCATCGATTTACTATCTCACTAATATTTTTTCTAACAGGGTAATCAAATCGGTATAATCTGAGCAAGCAGCAAGCTCTCTAGTAGAATGCATAGATAATTGCGCACACCCTATATCCACTAGTTGAATACCGGACTGTGTTTCAAAAACGGGACCCAAAGAAGCCCCGGCTCTTAAATCCGTTCGTCTAACATAATGCTGATATTTGAGTTTATTAGCCTCACAAATTCTTACCACTTCTCCGGCAGTTATCGCATTACTTGCATAGGCATGCTGAGCATCTGCTTTCACAACAATACCTTCACCTAAAAGAGGCGAGTGATTCGGTTCTGTAGCTGAGGCATAATTTGGATGTAAGCCATGAGCACCGTCGATTGATACCCCAAAAGCATTGGCTAATACTTTAAAATAATCCTCTCGCCCTTCACCGGTTGAAAGAATAATGCGCTCAAGGCAATGAGAAGCAAAAGGAGAGGCGGCTCCCTGGCCGGTGGATGACCCTATTTCTTCATTATCCCAAAACACAGCCATTTTTAAATGATGAGAGCCGGACTTCTTTGCTCGAACAAGAGCTTGTATACCGGCAAAAGCGCTCAGTAAATTATCTATACGTCCGGAGGCAAACAGCTCTTGATTATAACCTATTAGCTTCGGTTCCTCTAAGGGGTATAAAAATAATTCGTGGCTCAAGATTTTTGAAAATGCAAGCTTTTTTTTTAACAAATATTCAAGATAAGAACCTTTTTTGTTAAATCCAATAGCTGCAATCGCATTAAGATGGTCTTGAGGATTTAGGATAAGCCCTTTTTGATTCACCTTATTATCTAAATGAATCGCCAGTTGAGGAATCACTAATGGACTATCTTCGATATGCACCAGCTTTTCTTTTAACCCTTTATTCTTATCTAAGTAAACAACCCTACCTGCAATACCCAGATCTCTATTTAACCAGGAAGAGTATAAAGGCCCCCCATAGACTTCTACTCCAAAGAGAGTCATATTCTCCTTTTGAATTTCGGGAGTTGGTTTAAGACGCAATAAGGGGCTATCGATATGGCTAGCCAGTAACGTTGTCGAACGAATCCCTTTTTCAGGGAGAATAAAGGCTATTAAGCTAGAATCATTACGAAGAACAAAATATTTTCCCTTAGGCTTTAATTTCCAATTATCTTTTTCTTTAAGCTCTTCAAAGCCTTCATTTTTTAACAGTGCTTGCATTTCGCTACTCGCATGCCATGCAGTAGGAGAGCGTTTTAAGAAAGTAAAGAGTTTTTTTATTTTTTCAGACATATTCAATTACATAATCTTTGCTGCTTTTTCGAGCAAGTAAAGAGCCCACTCTTTATCTTTTAGTCGCTCTTTTTTAAATTCCAGGATCATTGGCTGCTTTTTTTTCAACATATGAAGGTAGGCTGAATCATAATAGGCAAGAATCAAATAGATAGCTTGTTCGAATTGACCTTGTTCAATAGCTCGCACTGCTTCCTTAGTCCTTTGACCTCCCAACTTTTTTTGAATACGCGTTGTTGCTCTGATTAATTCCTCTTTATCATATAAGCCGTACTGAGTATAGATTTTCGAGCATCTCTCTTTAATAGGACGATGAATAAATAGATGATAAGCTTTTTGCATGCTTTTATAAAATGAATCCGGAATATGGCAAGTTCCGATTAACTTGCTCTCATCTTCTATCCATATGGGTTTATCCGGATCAAAAGAGTTGAGTAAACAAGCCAGTTGATTTTCAAAATGCTCAGTACCGGGCTGCTGAACTCTACCAATCATACCATAGCTGCTCCCTCTGTGATTGGCCAGTTCTTCCAGATCAATAATCTGTTCACCTAATAGAGCCATTTGCTTTAAAATATCTGTCTTTCCACTGCCGGTAAAACCACTGAGGCAAATAAGTGGCCATTCTCTTTCAAATAACTGCATACCCCATCGTCGAAATTCTTTATATCCTCCCTTTAACGTGATAACTGAAAGCCCAATAAAATCGAACAACCATGCCATTGCACGACTCCGTAGCCCGCCTCTAAAACAATAAATTTTACCTACTTGATTGCCTAAAGTCAACTTGGCTTCTTGAGCCAGCATTTTCATTTTAGGCCCGACTAAGCCAAGCCCTTCTTCAATTGCGAGCTCTCTTGATTGTTGTTTATAAATAGTGCCTACTCCGGATCTCTCTTCGTTTGAAAATAAGGGAATATTCAAAGCATCAGGAATATGAGCCTTTTGAAATTCTAAAGGACTTCTAACATCAACCATTTTACCCTTAAAGGCTAAAAAAGTTGGCACATCATTGTAGATTTCCATTGGTCTTCTTTTTTTTGTCGGGAGCTGTCAAGATTCCTAAGTCAACAACTCTCTTCCGGCGGCTTAAGTACCTCAACACCTCCCAAATAAGGGATTAAAGCCTTAGGTAAGGTAATCGATCCGTCCGCATTCTGATTGTTTTCTAAAAGAGCTACCATTAATCTGGAAGTAGCCAAGCCCGAACCATTTAATGTATGAACAAGCCGGGGTTTCTCTCCTTTTTCACGATGGCGCACATTTGATCTGCGAGCTTGAAAATCGGTACAGTTAGAAACCGAAGAGACTTCATAATACCGATCTTGTCCGGGCAACCAAACCTCTAAATCGACTGTTTTAGCAGCAGAAAAAGACATATCCCCTGTTACCAATAACATAACACGATAGTGAAGCTCCAATAACTTCAAAATCTCTTCTGCACTATTAATAAAAGAATCAAAAACTTGATTGCTTTGATCCGGCTTAGTAAAAGCAAACATTTCAACTTTATTAAATTGATGCGTACGAATTAATCCTCTTTCTTGTTTTCCGGCAGCTCCGGCTTCTCTTCTAAAGCAAGGGGTATAAGCCACATATTTTAAAGGTAATTCTTCAGCAGATAAAATTTCATCAAAATGTAGGGCATTTAAAGCAACCTCTGCTGTTGGAATAAGATAAAGAGGATTACCTTTTTCTTCTACACAATAGGCTTGACCTTCAAACTTAGGTAGCTGACCCGAAGCGAACATCATCTTTTTACGCACTAATAAGGGAGGGATCCACTGAATAAATCCATTTTTAACATGTATATCTATCATGAAGCAAATAAGAGCCCATTCTAATCCGGCCCCCAAAGATCTATAAGCCGGCCACCCCCCACCGGACACTTTAGCCGCACGCTCAAAATCAAATAAGCGATGTATCTCATTTAATTCCAAATGATTCTTAAAAGGGAAATCAAATGAAGGTTTAATCCCTTCGTCTTTTAAACAGATATTATCTGCAACATTTGTTGAATCCTTAATCTCTTCTGTTGGTAGATTAGGTAAACAAGCGAGTTCAAAATTCAGCTTCTCTTTTATTGGACTCAATTCTTCTTCCAGACGAGCGATGTCATCACCTTTTCCGGTTACTTGCTGCATCTTTTCGCCGGCATCTTCATTCTTTCGCTTTAATTCACCTATCATTTTCGAAATGGCATTGCGCTCAGCTTTTAAAGCCTCTACCTTCATTTTAAGATCTCTATATTGTTTATCTAATTGAATAACCTTAGATAAATCGACTTCCGGATCTTTTGTCTTGAGTTTCTTTGCAATTCCAACAGCATCTTCGCGAATCAATTTAATATCGAACATGAATCATCCTTTAAAAATTCAAATTACTATGAAATAATGATACAAAAAAAAATGGTACGTCCGATGATGATTAGTTTGTGTTTAAAAGTCAATTTCAACGCTTGAATTTCAGATCCTCCCGTTAAAAAGATATTTTTATAAAATGACTTCTAAAAATAAAGATCGATAATTTTTGGAATAAAAAACATCCTACCGATAAAGTCATCTCGGCTCACCCTCGATAAAAAAAAGTACACCCTTTAGAATCAAGACATTTTTTTGCACTCGGCTCATTATGAAGTATCGAATAGATCTTTTAACTTCGCTCCTTTTTTATGTGCTATACATAAACAAATCTACCCGTGAATCAATATAAAAAATTAAAAATAAAGATCTTAGACGAGACCATAATACAATCTTTCTTTTCATTTTCTTTAATGCGTTTTGAAATAATCCGCAACATCTTTGCTGTACTTGACCCAATAAAAATGCCAAAAACATAAGTAACCCTAAAACATGACTGAGGTGTTTACAACCATGCCCAAAATTATGTTCAAATTGATAGCCTTGATTCTTAAGAGTATTAAACGTTTCATTTTCTATTTTCCGGCTTGCTCTACCTCCTTTTGCTAATTGATATACATTCTCTGTCGTTACCGTAATATCAGTCATCCAAGAAAAATGCCTTTTTTTGCCTTTTTTATCTGTTATCATACAATCAATAAAATTTAATTCTAAATCATGATGTTTATCATTAAGAGGAACACCGTTATAAAAACTAAGTTCGACGACTTCCTTGTCTGTTGTTATCGTTTTTTTCTTAAGAGGGCTCCTTTTACCAAGCGAATAAACCGGGATTACCCGGCGGTTTAGCTCCTACGATAAAGTGAGCTTCTATTGCCAAAATTTTTTGTAGATAAGGGCCTTTTGCAGACAATGCATCTTCCGTAAAAATGACTTCCAAACGGGAATGTTCTTTTTGAAAATCGTTTTTAGTACTACCGTCTAATTTAGAGATCGGTTCGGGGCATAAAGGAAACACTTCTTTCCGGTCGGGATGAATAACTACTGCACCTAATATCTGATGATAATAAGTCATACGACCGTCTCTAGAATGTTTTTCACAACAATTATCACAATGAACAGATGGTGAAGAAAACATACCCGTTCCGTCACACGTAATTAAAAAATACTTATTCAAAAATGTGTAATCTTCAAAAACTTTTCCTCTTTGAAGAAGAGAGAATACGGCAGTAAAAGCAGGTCTAATCCATCGAGAATCAACTTGGTCAAGTCGTTCTCTCATACAAGTATCGGAAGGAATATTTGTAATATTGTAAAAAGTGCTTAAATTATGTTGAATGATCTCATCTTGACGTCCTTCATCGAATTGTAGAAGTGAAGGAAACTAAACCGGACATCAAACAATCAGATAATGCAATTGTTGCTTTTAAACCTCTTGCATCTCGGTCTTTATTGGGAATCTTATTAAATACGGAACGAACCTTTAACAACATCCCTTTAACCGAAAGCCGGTTTTTCTCAATAGAATGCACTGCCGTATTTTTTTCTCCATTTTAAAAAAAATAATGAAAAAAAAGTATACATCATTGCGAAAAATTATTTAACGGGAATTGCCGGCGGATTTACGACTACATGAGATTTGATACAGACGTTGCTTTCACGGGCAGATTCGTGGGTAATATTTTTTTAGCAGAAAAAATTTACCGTGAAGGCTGCATGGGATTTTAAAGTGATAAATCATCAAAAATCAGTTTTTGCAACACTACGCGAGAACTCTAGAAATAGGGATTATAGTCATTTAATTTTATATTGATAAGATTGCTTGATCAATGGCGAATTTAAAATTCGTAACTTTTCGTAATATCTCTCTAACTTTATTTTTCATATTAGCCCAATATTTTTCTATAGGATTTAAGTCCGGAGAATATGGAGGAAGAAACATAAGCTTACAACCGGCAGAGTCTACTATTTTCCTGCTTTCCGCTGACTTGTAAAAACCGGCATTGTCAAGAATAAGAACACTACCGGGTGTAAGCTGAGGAGTCAAAACTTCCTTAAGCCAAATATTGAATAACCCGGTATTACAAGTACCTTCAAAACACATTGGAGATAAAAACTGCCCTTTAGATAGGGCTGAAATAATATTTTGCCTTATAAAGCGGTTTCCTGAAACCGCTCCAAAAACTTTTTTGCCGCGTAAGCTTCTTCCGGACTCACGAAATAAAAATTGATGAATCCCGGTTTCATCGAGATAAATTCTCTTGTCAAAGGGAATATTTTTTAAATCTTTCATAAAAGCTTCCCGTTTCTTTTCATCTCTTTCCTTATAGCGAGTAGTTTTTTTTTCGTGTAATTTTTAATCTTTTAAGGGCATAAAAAATCGTTTGCGGAGTGACTGAAAAATAATCAGCAATTTCCGATAAAAAATAATCCGGATGTTTTTCTACATATTTAGATAACAACTCATCATCTAATTTCTTATAAGCATATTTTCTGCGGATTGGCTTTAAATGTCCTTTTTGCTTTTTTTGCAAGATCCATCGATATATTGTTGCGATACCTACTTGAAAAATATGGCCGGCTGTTTTTTTATCATGATGTTTTTCTATATGTTGTCATACTGTCTCTCGAAGATCTACTGAATAGGCTCTAGGCATTGTTTTATCCTTACTGTTTGTATAAAAAAAGAAGGATAACATATTATCAAATAAAAATTAAAATACTATACATCACAACTGCCCACTTCTTGTGTGGAAGACAATGCCTCTAGGTTCCTTATATCTATTACTTCTTCATCTGATGATGTGATCGAAGGAGACTTTATTGCTTGTTCGATGGGTTGCATGGATGTATGGGATTGCTTTGAGGCCGTCTTGTGATTACAGGGGCTTCTGTTCTTGGAGCTTGAATCTGTCTTAATGCGGTTGATTCGACCGTATAAGCTTTCTTATCTTTTTTGTCTACAAGCTTTACAAACATTAGAAGCATTGGCTCCAATACAACCCCCTATAAGAGCTCCAATACCACCACCTACACAATTATTTATAAGGTCTGGACCGCAACTACTAGTTTTTTTAAACGCGGATAAAAAGCTTGGAGGGTTAGGATGGTTCATATTTGATCCTGATGCTATACTTGTCATGATAAAATCCTTTTTTTAGAAGTTTATTAAAATATTTATATTCACTTTATTTTTTAAATAGATAGTTTAATTTACTAATAATCAATAGTATAAAGCATGTAAATAATAATACAATATTCGATTAACAACAAATTAGAATCCATAAATTCAAATTGTCGTTTATATAGATGAAGAATCAGATCTAGTTAATATAAGTGATTATATAGAACCTGCTAAACAAGATAACGATATTTTCTGCTTGTATCTAAGTATTCAGGAATGGCATATGATTATGAATTATGAAATACCATTAATTATTTATTATGCGGCTAGATAAAATTGAGCTTGTTGGCTTCAAATCATTTGCCGATCGAACCATTATAACATTTGATAAACCGGTTACTTCAATTGTGGGCCCTAACGGCTGTGGAAAATCAAATATTGTCGATGCTTTTCGTTGGGTAATGGGAGAGCAGTCTGCCAAATCCATGCGTGGAGATACAATGGTGGATGTGATTTTCTCCGGATCCGGTAAACGTAAAGTCCTAAATTTTGCAGAAGTCTCTATTACTTTTACTGAGATCAACAGCCTTTTACCTGTTGATTTTGATGAAATCTGTATTTCAAGACGATTATTCCGTTCCGGAGAATCTGAGTGGTATATCAACAAAAATCCTGTCAGACTCAAAGACATTCATAGTCTTTTTTGGGATACCGGACTGGGTAAAGATGCTTTTTGTATTTTTGAGCAAGGCAAGATGGATACCATTATTAATTCCAATCCAATAGAACGTCGTTTTGTTTTTGAATCGGCGGCTAAGGTTGTGCGCTTTAAAGAGAGGAAAAAAGAAGCCTTAAGAAAACTTGAACATACTGATGCTAATCTAACGCGAGTTCAAGACATTCACAACGAAGTCAACCAACAAATTATACGGCTACAAAAGCAAGCCGAAGAAGCTCGTATTTTCAATGAACACAAGAATGAACTGGCCAAGCTTAAAAAAGGAATGCTTATTCTCAAGTCCAAAAAATATCGTAATCATTTAAAAGTAAAAGTAAAAGAAGTTAATGAATTAAACCAAACTTTAAAAACAGATCAAGATACCTTCATACAGACTGAACAAGCATTTCAGACAAAAAAGAATCTTAACCAACAACTTGTTGAGAAATTGCGCGTTGAATCCGAAGAGCTTTTTGAAAAAAGAAGTCGCAGAGAAGTTAAGATCACTGAGTTGCAAAATCATCAAATGCAAATAGCCCAACTTGCTGAAAGAGCGAGTGAGATCAAAACATCTTTAGTTAGTATCAACGAAAAGTTAGAAGCTGATCAAAAGGAAAAAGAGACGCAGGTAGTCTACTTTCAAGAAAATGTAAGATATCAAAAAGAAATCAAAAAAGCATTAGATACCTTGACACAAGATCTTAAAGCTCTTGAAGAAAAAGTGCATTCAGAAAAAAACCAACATAAACAAACGCAAGCCAAATATCTCAATGCTCTGCAAGAAGAGAATCAGCTACAGGCCGCAATAAAAGAAAAAGATCTTCGTCTAGAAAACAGCAATCAACAGTTAAAAGATTTTCAAGAGAAAAAAACATCTCTTTTAGATCAAAAGTCACAATTAGATAAAGAGTCTGTTGATCAGAAAAAACATATCGATTCACTTTCACAGAAAATCGACAAAGAAAAAGCCATTTTTAAAAATCTTGAAGCTCAAATCCAACAAGCAGACGAAAGAACTAAATCACTAAAAAAAGACTTAAACTTCTCTGCAAGTGAAATTCAAGGCTTAAAAGTTAAGGGAACCACTTTAAATAAGCTACAAGAAGATATGGAAGGCTGCTCGATAAGCACTAAAAAGTTACTGAAAGCTTCTTCGGATCCTAAATGTTCCTTCTATCAAAAACTAACTCCTTTAGCCGAGATAATTATTCCCTTACCGGGATATGAGAGCATTATTGCTAATGCAATGCATCCCTACTTACAAACACTGGTTATCGATAATATCGAGGATATGCAGCAAGTTATCGATTATGCAGATCAACATAATCTAAAAAATTTCTCTCTTATTGCAAAATCTAAAATAAATGCTAACGCTAATATAAATCAGCTGAGTTCCTTTGCCGAAGATAATGAAGTCGCCAAGCATTTCTTAAATAAAATCGATTATCAAGATGCTTTGCCTTTGATAGCATCTGAGTCTCTTAAATCTGTAACCATTTATGGAAAAGATTTTTTTATAGATGCTAAAGGTGTTCTTTTTCACGTTTCTTTAGGTTCACAAAATCTTTTCCATCGAGAAGCCGAACTTAAAAAAATCTCTTATACCATAAAGAAACTTAAGGCCAAAAATACCGAACTTAATAAAAGCTATGAACAAGCAACAGCCGCATCCCTTTCTTTACTTGAAAAATACAAAGAAAAAGATAAAGAAATGCGTCAGCAGGAACTGTCCTTATTAGAGATTAATTTTTCCTATCATAGGAACAAAGAAGCACACGCCCGGGTTGAAAAACAATTCCAAAATTGTATTGAAAAACATCCCGATGATACCAAAGCACTTCAACAAATTGAAGTGGCTTTAGAGGACTTAACAAAGCAATTGACAACCTTAAATAAAGAAAAAGAAAACTATCATAAAGATTTTTCTGCGATTGATTCAAGTTTTGAAGAATCTTTTGCTTTATTAAAAGAAAAGCGAAACAAACAATCAGAAGTTGAGGAACGATATCGTGACCTAACTAATGAGATTCAAAAATTGACTCATAAAAACCAACTCATAGATCATCAACATCAAGAATACTTACGTCAAATTTCTTTTTATCATGAAGAAATTCACAAGAATACCGAGAAAAAAAATCTTTTAATGAACCAAGCAGCTGATTTTGAGAAAGTGATTAAAGATTATGAAGTACAATTAAATATTGCCAATGACTCCTATCAACAACATCAACTCGAATTACAAACTTTAAATGCTCAAATCGAATCCTTTGAAAAACATATAAATGAAGCACGCACACAACAAGAGCTTTTAAAACACACAGAAATGGAATTAAGGATCGCAATATCGCAATTAGAGACTAATTACAACACCACTTTAAATGACTTAGATCAATCATACGGACTCAATATAGATGAAATTGATTCATTTGATATCTCCTTTATAGCGTCTATTAGAGAAGCTGAAAAAAGAATTCCGTTTTTACAAAATGAGTTAGAAAAACATCCTGAAATTAATTTAGCTGCAATAGCAGAGTGTGAAGAACATCGCACTCGATCTGATTTTTTAGATAAACAGCTTCTGGATCTTAATAATGCTAAAACCGAACTTGTCGATATCATCACCACATTAGACAAAACATCTAAAAAAACATTTAAAGAAACGTTCGCAACAATACGAACCAATTTTAAAAAGAACTATTTAACTCTTTTCAATGGAGGAGAAGCGGACCTAAAACTTACCGAAAACGCAGATATTCTAGAAGCGGGTATAGAAATCGTTGCAAAACCTCCCGGTAAACAAATGCGTTCTATTCAATTATTATCAGGTGGAGAAAAGTGCTTAACAGCGATCGCTCTTCTTTTTGCTCTTTTTGAAACCCGGCCTATCCCTTTTTGTATTTTGGATGAGATTGATGCGCCATTAGATGACGCTAATATCGATAGATTTACTAATGTATTAAAACAATTTATGAAAAAGAATCAATTAATTATAATTACACATAATAAAAGAACCATGGCAATTGCAGACATACTTTTTGGCGTATCTATGCAAGAAAGAGGGGTATCACAAATCATACCGTTAAAGTTCAAAACAGAAAAAGAAGTCAACCCTCAATCTAAAGCTGTCGCAATCAACTAATCTTATCCTATTCCAAAACACATCAGCCGAAAGTAGCCGCTTAACGGTAATGATGGGGACGTGTTGAAACAGGAAAAGCGCAGCGAAGAAACACTTGCAGGACGCAAGTAGCTAGACGTAGTCAGCGATTCTAAGAGTTAGCCGCCGTCTCGGAGGATTACTAATCTGATGCTTTAAATTTTTGAATGAAAGAGAAGTGTCAATGCACGAAGTTATACATTATTAATAAAATAAACGGTAGTCCTAAACAAGTAATGCTTTTTTTCTATTATAATCACAGATAAAATATTGAATCATTCCAATATGGTTTGCCGTTTTCTTTGAAAATGATAATGTTTTTCTCACAAGTCTTGAACATCTTTGTCGTAAGGTATTATTAAATCTTTCAATGTAACTTGTTTTTCCGGATTCTTTTCCAACAGGACGATGTTGTTTCCATGGAATGATTTCATAGTATACAGGAAACTTATCTGTATAAAAAAGGGCTTTTTTTTTAAATCTTCAGGTAGTTTTTTTAAAAGCATTTCTCCCGATTCACGGCTTCGTTTGCCAACGTGCATCGCTACAACCTGTCTTGTTTTGAATGAAAGACAAGCCATAGCCATTGTTGATTTCCTTTTTTTTGTACAAAGCTCCACTGTTCATCCGGCGCACAAATCGCTACTTCAAATTATTCATTTTTAGTAGTTAATATTGCATTTAAATGTTCCGGTAATTCGAATATTATTTCCTCCATAAATCATAACAACCAAGGTATACTGATAGAAAAAATCCTACATATACCTTCAAGAGAAACTCGTTCTAAAAGAGCCTGTTGAACTTCATGACGAGTGCGTTGATCGATTATTTTATTTTTCGGTTTTAATACAAATTGTCTAGTGCATACAAGACAGTAGTAATTTTGTTTGCCATTATGAATATAACCATTTTTTTTGATACTCTTTGAATCACAAGACGGACAGGTTGATTTCATGAAAATCTCCCTTAAAAACAAAAATAGAGAGACAAGGAAAACTCTAAAAATGATCCATGTCAACTAAAATTTTTCATAAGCATTACTTGTTTAGGATTACAAAAAAAATATAAATGATTGGCAATTAAACATTTAGTTTAATTAATTTATTTTTGCAATTTTTTAACTATTAAGATTTAAATAAATTATTAAAACTACCGGAAACAAGCTATTTATATTTAATATTTGATTAAAATCTTAATATCTGTTATAATTTAGTTTATATTGTTTTCATCCCTCTATTAAACTAACATATAAAAACAGAATAATGAATAAATTAACTTATCAACAAGACATTGGTATTCAGAAGCTTATAAAATTTATTAAAGAGATTAAGTTGCCTTTAAAATCAGGTTATTTGAAACAAGTGAAAGAGTATATCGAATCGATTATGTCTGATCTTAATTTAACTGATTTTCCTGTTAATAAAGTGTTTATGATTGAAACTTTTAAGAAGCTACTGTTCAAAGGAGTAGATGAGATGGCGGGTAATGGAGGTAATCCAAGAGAAGGTAAAGAAGATGCCATAAGATCATTAAATGGTATTCAAAAGAGCATATAAGCTAAGGGTTTTCTCGATTAAAGCCTTGTTCCCTTGAGAATTAGAAGTTGTCAAAGGTTATTGACTTCCTCCAACGACTAAAGCCGATGGATTCCCATCCTTTACAGTTAGGAGATTCCTTTAATCCTCTACCAACTTACTTTAAATTAAAGTAGGATTACTCTCGTTTTGTAGTAGTATCCATTTCCAAGGCTATGGGTTTTTACGAAACCCTTCCCGTATGTCCTATGGTAATTCTGAAAAACAACTCCTCTATCTCACAACATGATATTATACAATTAGCAGACACATTCAACAATGCATTACACTCTTCTAAAAAATGTGTTTTAAATCCTATGGATTCCATTCTTCTTATCTTAACCGGCCCTATTTAACATGACACCCAATATAAAGGCGATCTTATAGATACCCTTCGTTCCTTTATTCAAACACTAATCACTCTCTTATAAACCAATTGATATTGAAAATTGTTTGAGATATTGGCATGCTTCAAAATAAGATTAATAATTCACGTAACTCTCATTTTTAGTGTTATTCAAGAGCTTTTAAAATATATTGGTGCCATGTACCCATTTTAAGTTATATCTCATGGGACATTATGAAGCCTCTGATCAACTTCAACTCATTACTCTTAAGGTTTTAAAACCATAACTCTTACACTTTCGAAACTTATTATAGTCGTTTAATTTTACATTGATAAGATTGCTTGATCAATGGCGAATTTAAAATTCGTAACTTTTCGTAATATCTCTCTAACTTTATTTTTCATATTAGCCCAATATTTTTCTATAGGATTTAAGTCCGGAGAATATGGAGGAAGAAACATAAGCTTACAACCGGCAGATTCTACTGTTTTCCTGCTTTCCGCTGACTTGTGAAAACCGGCATTGTCAAGAATAAGAACACTACCGGGTGTAAGCTGAGGAGTCAAAACTTCCTTAAGCCAAATATTGAATAACCCGGTATTACAAGTACCTTCAAAACCCATTGGAGATAAAAACTGCCCTTTAGATAGGGCTGAAATAATATTTTGCCTTATAAAGCGGTTTCCTGAAACCGCTCCAAAAACTTTTTTGCCGCGTAAGCTTCTTCCGGACTCACGAAATAAAAATTGATGAATCCCGGTTTCATCGAGATAAATCCTCTTGTCAAAGGGAATATTTTTTAAATCTTTCATAAAAGCTTCCCGTTTCTTTTCATCTCTTTCCTTATAGCGAGTAGTTTTTTTTTTCGTGTAATTTTTAATCTTTTAAGGGCATAAAAAATCGTTTGCGGAGTGACTGAAAAATAATCAGCAATTTCCGATAAAAAATAATCCGGATGTTTTTCTACATATTTAGATAACAACTCATCATCTAATTTCTTATAAGCATATTTTCTGCGGATTGGCTTTAAATGTCCTTTTTGCTTTTTTTTGCAAGATCCATCGATATATTGTTGCGATACCTACTTGAAAAATATGGCCGGCTGTTTTTTTATCATGATGTTTTTCTATATGTTGTAATACTTTCTCTCGAAGATCTACTGAATAGGCTCTAGGCATTGTTTTGTCCTTATTGTTTGTATAAAAAAAGAAGGATAACATATTATCAAATAAAAATTAAAGTACTATAAATAAAAAATTCAACCTCTCATTTCTTCAATGCGAAACTCCTGTAAGATAGGTATCCGGATATTTTTGAAGATATTGTTTAAGTTTATTACTATCAATTTTACTCGAACCGGGACGTCTTTTGTTAGGTGCTAAGATCTACAGTCTTTCTCAAGAAATCCGGTTCGATAAAGTGCGGGCTGTAAGTGAAAAAATGACACTTACCTCTTTTCGTGTCCCCAACTTTTTAATATATTTTAATGCTTGTTTTCTTAAATCAAGTGAATATGTCATCCGGATATTCTATATGAAAAATAAAATTTAAAGCACTACATCTTCCGTGTCTTACCAAGGTATGTCAATGTCTTTTTGACTAACGAATATTATTCTTAAAAAATAAATAGAATCTACTCTTCTTATTCGTTTTTTATTGTAAAGTTATAATGAGGGCCATAGTTTATAAAGAACTCTTCCCCCTCAGGGATATTTTTATTAGCTACATAAAAATTTATATTTTTACCAAAAAGAACTACAGATATATTATTTGCTCCTATTTTTATATCATCTCCTAACTGAGCGGTATTTACCAAGCTAAGTTGATTTCCCGAATTGAATCCATCAACAAAACGATGGGACGAGGACGTTTCAAATAGATATGCTGAAATATTTCTCGGGCCATGCTGTCTTTTTACTTGCGAGAAAGTTTCTTCTCCGTCATGAAGGACCCCTGAATAAGGGCCTAAAACTTCGAATGCTTTAATATCTCTTTTTGCAAAGGCAGATTCTCCTCTGAACGGCCCTATATCTATAGGAGTGCTAATCTTATAAATATCACGCAAACGATTTGTATATTCTGTTCTCTTCTCTTCGCTTAGTATTAACCATTCACGCATGCTGTTCTTTATTGTATCATGAATTTTCTTTTTTTCTGAGGTAGTTCCGTTCAGGTATCTTTTATTGAGGTAACCCCACTTTGAAACTTTGATATTTTCTATGTCTCCTTCAGCTTGATACAGAAGACTCTGTGTTTTATCCTCCGGTTTTTGCAAGACGGGTAAGGTGTCGTCTATTTTACGAGTAACTGTAGACGAGTCCAAAATAGCACAGTCCGAATCTTTGTTATTTAAATTCGGCTCTTCCTTTATCGACAGAATCTCACGGTCTGATGAAGTTTTATCCGGCAATACACTATGTATTATATCATCCGGGTTCTTTTTAGTTTCTTCACCTCTAGATTTTCTACGTCGCTCTTTCTGTGCTTTAGACATCTTCTCTCTAGTTGCATCAGATACAGTATGCCCTTTATGTGCCTCAGATAGTTGTTTTCTAGCGTCTTCACCTTTAGGTCCTGTATATCGCTTTTTCTGTGCTTCAGATATTTTCCTTTTAGTTTCATCAGATACAGTATGCCCTTGATGTGATTTAGACATTTTATCTTTAGTTGCATCAGTAACTTTACGTTTCTTGCTTGGATGTGGAGAGACATTGTTGTTGTTTGTTTGTGTAATAGAAGTTATGGCATAACTAGAGATAGATTGGTTTGGTTCACTGATTACAGGTGCTTGTTGATATAATGCTATCTTATTAACCCAATTGAAAACGTCTTGGGGTTGTTTATTGTTAAAAATGCTCATACAACACCTTTATTTAATGTTTATAAATAATTACAACACATTCCTATTAATTATTTATTAAGAATAAAGGTTTAATAAACAATTAAACATACTCAGCAATATAATACTTATTAACATATACTAAATTAAATCAAAGAGGCTTGTTTTGTTGGGTTATCTGCCAATTCAGATTTATTATAGTAAAGATCTCTGCATAACTTTTGCCAACCCATGAATTTTAGTTAGTAATAGGTTGATATAGAGAAAATTGGTTTTAAAAGGTAATCCCCCCATAATTAAGCGGCATTAGGATTAGAGGTTTTGTTATAGTTGGCATATTGTGCCATTTTCATAATGGGTGTTATACCACCTAAAGCGATATTAGGGCGTTCATTATTATAATGCCATAACCACCTTGTGGCTTCTTCTTGTGCTTGTTGAATGGAGATAAACAACCGCATATCTAACCATTCATGACGCACCGTACGATTGTAAGGTTCAAGATAAGCATTTTGCTGCGGTTTCCCGGGTTGGATAAACGACAGAAGAATACTTTGATGGTTTGCCCAATCAAAAAGCTGCCGGCTGATATATTCCGGACCATTATCGCATCGAAAAGACCCCTGCATAAGTTCCATATTTTTTAAAAATTTGCAATAATATTTCCATATTTTAAATTAGGGTATAGAGATGAGTTTTTTCACAGTTGTAGCTAAAGATAGAATCAGTAAAGAGCATTATTTGATAAAAATAGATAACCTTATCAATTGGAAAGCACCGGATAGAAAGCTCAGAGGTATTCATATCAACGAAGTAAATCCTAAAGGAGGGCCTAAAGCCTACAATAACCTTTCAATGTTTAAGGCTATTCTTTTAGGACAGTGGCATAGCCTCAGTGATTCCGGACTAGAAGAGGCTCTGAGTTTACGTCTAGATTTCATGCTATTTACCGGATTTGAGATCGTCGATAAATTCCCTGATGAAACCACTTTATGCCGCTTTAGAAACCATCTTATAAAAAAAAATCTACATGGATTGCTTTTTGCAGAAATTAATGCCCGGCTTGAGGAGCATGGGATTAAGGTGCGTTATGCGAAAACGGCTTTAGTAGATGCTACCATCATTGATTCTTCTGCAAGGTCTATAGTATTTTAATTTTTATTTGATAATATGTTATCCTTCTTTTTTTATACAAACAGTAAGGACAAAACAATGCCTAGAGCCTATTCAGTAGATCTTCGAGAGAAAGTATTACAACATATAGAAAAACATCATGATAAAAAAACAGCCGGCCATATTTTTCAAGTAGGTATCGCAACAATATATCGATGGATCTTGCAAAAAAAGCAAAAAGGACATTTAAAGCCAATCCGCAGAAAATATGCTTATAAGAAATTAGATGATGAGTTGTTATCTAAATATGTAGAAAAACATCCGGATTATTTTTTATCGGAAATTGCTGATTATTTTTCAGTCACTCCGCAAACGATTTTTTATGCCCTTAAAAGATTAAAAATTACACGAAAAAAAAAACTACTCGCTATAAGGAAAGAGATGAAAAGAAACGGGAAGCTTTTATGAAAGATTTAAAAAATATTCCCTTTGACAAGAGAATTTATCTCGATGAAACCGGGATTCATCAATTTTTATTTCGTGAGTCCGGAAGAAGCTTACGCGGCAAAAGAGTTTTTGGAGCGGTTTCAGGAAACCGCTTTATAAGGCAAAATATTATTTCAGCCCTATCTAAAGGGCAGTTTTTATCTCCAATGTGTTTTGAAGGTACTTGTAATACCGGGTTATTCAATATTTGGCTTAAGGAAGTTTTGACTCCTCAGCTTACACCCGGTAGTGTTCTTATTCTTGACAATGCCGGTTTTCACAAGTCAGCGGAAAGCAGGAAAACAGTAGAATCTGCCGGTTGTAAGCTTATGTTTCTTCCTCCCTATTCTCCGGACTTAAATCCTATAGAAAAATATTGGGCTAATATGAAAAATAAAGTTAGAGAGATATTACGAAAAGTTACGAATTTTAAATTCGCCATTGATCAAGCAATCTTATCAATATAAAATTAAATGACTATACATGTGGAGTAAGTTTCAACAATTACTCATTCTAATGAATTGTTTATTTTTTTGCTTAGGATCTTCTTCTTGTTCATATACCCGACATTCCTAGACCTCTAAACAAGTTTTTCTAATTAAGCCATACATCCTCATTGCAGTCTTTCCAAACAAAACAATAATCTTTTTCCGAAGACGGGTTAAATTTGTGATCATTTCTTTACAAATTCTCCGGGAAGTCTTCTGAAAAAAACGGATTATTCCGATACCTTCCATAATTTGGAAAATCCATCTTAATGTTGGATTTTTGACTTCCTTTCCTAATTGGTTGGGTAATGTCTCTTCTGTTTCTATCAATTTTTGTCGAAGTTGATATTGTCCGATATTATAAACCATTAAACACAATGTCATAACCATCATTAATGCTTCAATGCGTCGAGGGGTTTTTAAAAAAATAGAATCAACCATAAACCAAGGATCTTTTAAAAAGCGAAACCCTCCTTCAACCTTTTGCTGTTCTTTATATTCTTCTAACATCATCTCATCTTTATAATTTTCTCTATCGGTGTCATTCGCAGCTAAAATAAACCGTCCTTTTCTATTCATCAGTTTATTAATTTCTTCTTCTTCCCTTTCAAAGCTAGCATGAATCTTGTATCCAACAACTTGTTTTTCCTCTCCTTGTTTAGGTTTGCCTAATTTACCATATTTTAGAATCGGCAATATCTCACTATTCATGGAATATAAATGATTTTTTTTAGTCAATCTGCCCCAAGCTTTTTTAGCATCACTTTCGCATTTAAATTCCTCATTACCCAAATGCCAAAGTTGTTTCTTGAGCTTTTCTTCTGCCTTGGTCAATTTTTTTTCTAATGATTTTATCTCTCTCTGATAGGCTTGCTCTGAAAAAACCAAAAGCCATCTTTGTTTAATCCCTCCATAAAAAGAGGTGAAGCTGCATGTTTTATATCCTTTCTCCTGATCAATCCAATCAATTTCTTCTTCCGGTTTTTCTACTAATCTTTTTGCTTCTCCTATTATCTCGGGAACTCGGGTGAGCCATTTATAATCATTATTTTTTAAGAGCTTTTCTTTTGTGTATAACGCTGAATCGGCAACCCACTTCAACTTTGTTTTTACATCAATCTGTTGTTGAAATTCACTGATTTTTTTGAGCGTCTCATGAAAACTTGCTTTATCAGAACTATTGCCGTCTAAGGCTTCCATCCATAGAGGCATAGAACTCGGACCATTGGTAACGAGAGAAAGTACAACTTGTTTCAAATCAGGTCTATGATCTTTAGAATAACCCTGCTTAATCTCAATCACTTGCGGATCATCTTTCACTTCATACGACCCATGAACGGAAAAGCTTGTTGTATCTAGATGATGCGTTTTTTGTAGTAAATCATGGTCTAGGGCTATTCCAAAAGAAACTTCAGCAAATAATTTACTGCTCCCATATTTCGCAATATCATCCAAAGCATGACCTAAAGTATAATCTGTGAGATCTTCTGCTCGAAGATCGTTGCCAAGTAAATTCTCTATCGATTTAGAAGCAAAAAATTGATGTGTTAGGTAGAGACGTCTATTAGTAAACCCTAATCCATTCAGAATCATTGCAATTACTGCCTGTCCCGCACTTACTTTTCTTTGTGGATGATTTTTTAATCCGGTATCAATCCTTTCTGCTACTTTTAGATCGCTGCAAAGTGCTGCAATTAATCCATGGTGATCCATGTTCACTGTTTGAATATTATCTCCTGCAACTTCCGGCATAACTTTTCTCCTTGTATCAAATAAAAAGTAACAGGATAGGCAATCTATAATTCTAATTCAAAAAAAATATCTTACGGTCTAGGAATGTCGGATATACTAATAGCCCCCCTCTCTTTTTCCAAAAAATGAACAAGGAGTATCTACTTTAGACAGTACGACAAATGCTGCCTCCCAAGAAGTAGCCTCGACTCTATGTCAACGCTATAATATGCAATGCGCCGGTTTCGGTGGAGGATGGGCGGGAACTAAAAAATTAGGATTGTCATTCGCGATCTATAGAAAGGTCGATAAACAAGAAGCAAGAGCTATGCTTGTTGACTGCATGCAAGAATTTATTTCTACTGTCAACTCTAATGAAGCATTAAGACCTTATCTGGATGGCTTACTTTTTACAGAAAAAAATATTCGGTTAGATATCTTTTTAAAAGATTCTAATAATGAACGAATTTATTATCCAAATACCTGCGTTTTTGGATCTACTGAAGGAGATATATTTTATTATTACAAATCACCTGAAAAGAAATATGGTTATATTGCTACAGAATACGAAACCTTCCAAGAAGCTCTTTCTATTTTAGAAGAAGAGAATAAAAGTAGAACGCAGGATAATACTCAGATTGCCTATGAAGATACTTCTATCACTCAGGAAAAATAGAAACTTGAAAAATGCTGCAAAAACGGGTGCAGTGAACTTGATAAATAACCATTATTAACCAAAACAAACCAATAGACCTTTATTGATTTCCTCTCTATACCAGTGGTCATTGTGATTGAATATTATTGGTTAGTGTTGTAATACACTGTCCTGTAACTCCATCTCTGTAATGGATACGTTGATCCGAATCCAACCCCCAATATAGCTAGAATTTTGTATTCTTTCTAAAAAATCGATCTCAATAAGTTAATTATCAAATACTTATTCTTACTCTTACATAAAGTTGATGCATTATTGCGTCAACTTTATATTGACGCAATAATGCATCAACTTTATAATAAGAGAAAAAATACGATTGCAAAAGTCTGATTGAAATTATTGGAGAAAAAACACAAAGAAGAAGAGAACAGGAAAAATTTGTCCTCCTTACTCTAGCAGATAGTCTAATAGGAAACCATGATCGCCATGGCCGCAATTTAGCTTTTATTCGATCCACTAAAGGCATCCGGCTTTCTCCTTTCTATGATAATCCATCTGCACTTGCTTTAGAGGACTCATCAATATTAGGAGCGGATTTACAACCAAGAGGATCGATTTTCACAAAAGATTCAGATAAACCAACAATGAAAGATTATGTTTTAGAATGGAACCGTTTGGGTTATGGCGACGTTGTTCAGCGTTTTAAGAAAAAACTGTGCCTTAAAACAATCAAAAACTTGATAAAGGGAAGTCATTTAAGCGAAAAAAGACAACAAGCTTTGTTACGGCTAATTGTAAAAAGAAATGAGGAACTATGCGATCATTAAAAACCATCGGTATATTTGTGTTTCTAAAAAAAAGAAAAACCCAAACACTTGTGGGAAGATTATACCAAATCGATCAAAAATTAGTTTTTATTTACGAAGATTCTTATTTCAATGCTAAAAATAGTATTGCTCTAGGCCCCGAATTCCCTCTAACTCAAAAAGAATTTTCTTCGGATAAACTATTCCCGTCTCTTGAAGATCGTATTCCTTCTGTTCAAAATCCGGCCTATCCGGAATATTGTCTAGCTATGGGAATTGATCCTGATGAACAAGATCCATTTATTCTCTTGTCTACAATTGGAAGTAAGGGGCCTTCTTCTTTTATTTTTTATCCTATTTTTAAGCGAGATATACCTCTCAAAGACATTGTTGAATTCAGACATATGCTGGGGCTTACTACTCGTGAATTTGCAGCTGTTTTTGAATTTTCTCAAAATTCATTAAATGCTCTTGAAAGGGGTCGAAGAGGAGGCGTTGAAATTTTAAAACGATTAGAAATCCTTTTGCACTTCCCCAATGTTGCCTTATATTTCTTATTGGTTAACAGTGGCTATTTAGCTCATGAAAAGTGGGTAGCGGCAAGTGAAAAAATCAAAAAGTTAGCCAAAAATAAGTCGTAGAAAAAAAATACCTAAAGAGTTTCATCACATCCGCAAAGCAGCCAACAATGGGGCTATTCTTTTACAATAAAAAGTTCTGAATGCGTCCAATCGCCCCCATACATTGGACCAGAATAGAACTGAATTAAATAGAAATCCGCAAATATAAATTATAATAATCTGCGTACATATCTATGGGGACTTTATTACGAGCTCCCTTATTCAAAAGAAAATCCGCAATCGTTTTTTCTCTTTTTTTTACAGCGACCTGAAAAGGCGTTAAGCCACTTGCATCTACAGTATCAACCTTTACTCCATAATTTATAGATGTTTTTACAAGAGCTAATTTTGTTCGACTATCTAATCAAGCTTCTTGTATTAAAAGTTGCAGCAATTTATGCCCATTAATATTGTGCTGATTGATATCTTTTTCTTTAAATATTATCAATATCAAGTCAGTTATGCAGAGGTCTTTTTAATCAAAAAAAGATTCAAACGCTTCTCGAATAATAGAGCTTGAATCGCTGTTTTTAATTCCTTTTACTTTTTTATCGATGCCAAACAATTTCAGTTTTCCAAGAAGATCACCCGGAAGTGTAATCGTTACCTTTAAAAAACGGCCCCTATTTCCTCTCGATGGGCTATATTTATGACAATCAAGCGAGAAAACCCTTTGCTTGAGCACCGGGATGATAGTGCCTACCTTAGTTAAGGTTTATATTAAAACAAAACGACTTGATTGTACAACTCTCAACCCTAAATCAATAAAGTTGGTTTTATTGAGTTATCAGCCAATTCAGATTTGTTATAGTCAGGAGTTTCGCGTGTAATTGTTAACACATAGCCAAACTATTTTGCATATTTAAATCAATAGCGGGCTTTATAATACCCCAAATCTTGTGGATAAAAAGGTATTTTATCTCGCTTCCTTCGCTTAAATTTGTGTAACCAAACATAAATAGACATAAAAATATAGGCATAGCTATACTTGGAAATTTAGCCGGATCGCAACACTCTCTTTTACGAAAAAAATGTGAAAAATTTATAAACAAAAACAATTAAGGAAAAAAAGATGTTGCTTAATCATAAATTGTTAATCAAGGCAAATCAGGTAACCCTTTATGAACTGAAAAAATTACCTGCTCCTTGATTTTGCGTAAGGTGAGTTATTAAGCAGATGATCAAATTTAAAGTTTTAAGACGACACTATTTATATCAAAGTTTTTTTCTAAACAAACACATGAAATTTTTCATTTCTATATGGACTGTTAAACCGGTTTTATTTATTTTATAATCAATGATTTGAGATCGTATGTGGCAAAGAATGGAAAGGGGGTAATTTTTTTTATTTTTTCATTCCTTTTGCTTTTTAGTATCTTATCTATTACAAAAAAAGATTATTTGTATAAAAACATAGTTTGCGAAATAACAAGTCAAGCAAAACGTTATGGCAATAGAAGACTATTTAAAAGCGTTATTACAAGAGTTGAATCTTGACGATAAAATTTATGCAGATGAGAAAAAGATTTATCATCTTACTTTAGAGGATAATCTTGTAATATTTGTAAAGGATCTCAATCCCGGTTTTTATTTTCTTTGTCAATTAATGCCTGTGCCGGAAGAAAATCCGGAAAATATTTTTATGGCATTAATGTTAGGGAATCTCTTCGGACAAGGAACGGGAGGAAGTGTTATTGCTATTGATCAAGAAAGTAATATGTTGACACTCTCGTTTGCTTTACCGTATAGGTTTACTTTCCAAGAATTTAGGAATCAGTTAGAAGATTTCACAAATTATGTGGATTTCTGGCGAAGAGAAGCAGTTAATATTCAAGAGGGTCGGGCCAGTATTTTATTGCCTTAGAATAGGCTTGGCTTGTAGTGTTTAGAAGCTGTGTTTATCTCTTTATAATTTACTCTTTCATAATATTAGAGATATATTTGGATATAGGGGAAGAAGTTTTACATGGTCGCTAAGTTCATTGCAGAAGAAGGACCTCTAACGGGTTTGGTCCTTACTTTGGATGATGGGGATGCTTGGATCGTCGGAAGAGATCCAAGTGAGTGTGATATTATTCTCGACGATTCCAAAGTAAGCCGAAAGCATTTCATCTGTCGTAAAGTTCAAGAAGAATATGTGCTTCAGAACTTAAGCGAGACTAATCCTGTTTTCGTAAATGAAGATCAAGTCGTAGAATCTCACTCCTTAAGAGAAGGTGATCGAGTAAAAGTCGGTGATTCATGGTTTCGTTTTGTCATAGAAAAGGAGGCCGAAACTCGAGCAAAAGATCAATATGATGATATTTTTGATGATGAAGAGTCTCATAAGGGTGAAGAAGAAACAGAAGAAGAGTTTCAAGCTGCTAAGGAAGCTAAAGAAGGCTTATCTGATGAAGAGGCTTTGAAAGCAGACGAAGAAGAAGTTGATACTCAGTATGACACAATCTTTAATGACTCCGAAGATGCTTTTGACGGATTTACGAATATTAATGAAGATTTTGCTGAAGGGGCACGCTGGGTTTTAAAAGTTCTTGCGGGTCCTAACACAGGAGCTGAATTTGCCATGGCCGGTGGCAAATCCTATGTGATAGGTAAAGACGTTGCCTCATGTGATATTTTATTTCATGATTTAAGTGTTTCCCGCAACCATGCCAAATTGACTATTAGTTCTGATGGAGTGGTTGCCATTGAAGATTTGGGATCTAGAAATGGCATTATCATAGATGGATTGCCCGTTCCTGATAGACGGGAACTTACTTCTCAAAACTTAGTCACATTAGGTACGACAACTTTTGTCGTGATAGATAGAGAGGCTCAATCGGAAACGATAGTTTCTATACCCCATCCTATAGAATCAAAAGTAGAAAAAAAATCGACAGAAGAAGCTCCGGTTCATGAAAAAGTAGTCGATAAAAAGGAACAAGAGGTAGAAGAAGAGACTATTCGGATTGGAAAATATCAAGTCTCTCCGGGAAACTTTATTATTACCGGTATTTTAGCAGCTGTTATATTGGTTATAGGTATTGGTATTGTTACACTATTCTCTAGTAAGGAACCCTCAGCTGTAACTCATCTCGATTCAGGAAAAAACATCCAAGAGGTTATAAAAGATTTTCCTGATATTCAGTATACCTATAATTCTCAGACGGGGATTCTCTTTATCTTGGGACATGTATCAACCTCTGTTGATAAAGAACAACTTCTTTATTATCTGAATGCTTTAAAGTTTATTAAGAAAATAGATGATAATGTAGTGGTTGATGAGTATGTTTGGCGAGAAATGAATCAGGTGCTTGCAAGACATATAGCTTGGAGGGGGGTAAGTATTCACGCTCCTGTTCCCGGTCGTTTTGTTTTAAGTGGCTATCTTGCTACTAGAGAGCAGGGAGCAGAATTATCAGATTATGTCAGTATCAATTTTCCTTATATTGATCGACTAATTAACCATGTCGTAATTGAAGAAAATCTTTATCAAGACATACTTTCTCAACTTCAAAATCAAGCATTGAATAATGTTAACATTGAGCTTTCAAATGGTCTTGTTACATTAACCGGCTATATAGGGGTGTCACAAAAAGATACGTTTTATAAAGTCTTAAGACAATTGAAGAAGGCCCCCGGTGTTAGACAGGTTAATGATTATGTCATTATTACTTCTGAGGAGGGTTACTCAAATGCTCGGACCCTTCAAGGCTATCAAATTACAGGTTATGCAGCTCATGATGATCTGAATATGAGCATTGTTATCAATGGTCAAATCCTAACAGTAGGTTCTCAATTGAATGAAATGGTAATTATCGCAATTGAAAATGATGAGATTTATTTAGAGAAAAATGGCTTGAAATATAAAATTGATTATAATAGATAACTTAAAATGGAAAAAAGCCAATGCAACATAATGAGGTTAAAGTATGTTCGGTTTAAAAAATGAACAGGGCGATGGTGATAAGATGGAGGAAACCGTTTTTGAACTTGAAGAACAGTTAAGCAACCCTAAAAAATGTAATGAAATGCAAAAAATGCTAAAACAACGAATTAGTAAACTAAAGTCGTATTTAAGAGAAGGACACTCTAAAGGCGAATTCGAAGGTTTAGGTACTCTTTTACATGGATATTGGTCCGGTCTTAGAATTATTGCAAGAATGAAGAAGAAAGCGAATGGGAAATAAGCTTTAAGCTCTGAATTAACATCAAGGAGTTTTGATTATGAGTATATATTGGCGTCCTATGGCTGATGCTATTAAGCAAACAGTAAGTGCTGTATCAAAAGAATTATCAGCCGTACAAAGTGCTACCAGTTCTATGAAGTTAGAGGCTACTGCCAGTCTACAATGGAAAATGGCTATAATGCAGCAGGTATTACAGGCATCTTCAAACGTGACTGAGGGGTGCTTATCAACAGCTAAAAATGCGATCGGTAATATGAATAGATAATTTATATTGAGGACTTTTAAGCTTTTAGTTTTAAGTCATCTCTGTCATTAATACTATCCTTATAAAAGTGAAGAGGTTTTAAGTATGGATATAGAACAAGTAATAAAGGAATTTGAAAAAGATTGTGCTTTGTTAACGGAGTTGGGATTCGTTGCTATCAAGCAAATCGATGAAGACGCTGCTAAGAAGTGCTTTTATGCAGCTCTAATTGCAAATGCCAGAGAGAGTATGCCGGTTATTGGATTAGGGATGGTTTTTATGTTGAATTTAGAACTTGAAGAAGCATCTCGCTTGTTTGCATTTGTTCTTAATTTAGAGCCTGATAATGAGATGGCAAAAGCTATGCTTGGAGTATCTAAACTATTTAAGTTGAATGATAAATCCATTGATGATGGTGGAGCATTGATCGAGCAAGTTCTGAAAAAGAGCGATGATCCGACTGTTCTTTTACTTGCTAAAAATGCGGTTAAACTTAGAGATGAGATTAATGAAAAAATGAAGGATTTACATCCTTTAGAATCAGGAAGAAAAAAAAGTCCGCAACAAAAGTTGGAGGATATGAAGTAAGCTTCATATTTTGATCATACGATAAAAGGATATTAATATGGCTGAAGGAAGCCCAATTAGTGGCAAGGGGGATGCTAATCCTCTAAAGTCGATACCCGAAAATTTCCCCGGCGTTGGGGGCAGTCAGGCCCCTTCAGGGCAGTCATTTAGTTCAGCCATGGATACTGACGGCACTCAGGTAAACCGGCCGGATCAAATCACTCCAATGAAAATGGCTGAGAACTCTCAAGCCGGTATGCAATCGGGCAAAGTATCCCCGTCAGAGTTTATAAGTAACTTAAACAATGCTATTGCTCAAATGAACTCTTTACAATCGACTCTCAATAATCCCGGCTTGAAATTAAATCAGCGTACCAGAAAACTTCTAAAAGCGAAATTATCACGCACTCAAGAGAATATCGACTACATTAGTACACATTTGGATACAGATCCGGATAGAGAAGGATCTCGTAAGAGAGCAACAGTACCTGACGTCGATAGCAAAGATGATCATAAAGATGTGGTGAAAAAATTTGTCGGATATTTAGCCGATGGGCAAGACCAACTGCAAGGTGCGATGGAAGATGCCAAAAATATATATAGTAAAGATCCCGGTATTATGATGACTAAGATTTTTGCGATGCAGGTAAAACTGTATCGAGCCCAAGTTGAAATTGAATTTTCAACAGCAGTTGTTCAGAAATCAATTGATGATATTAAGACCCTAATGAGTGTACAATTGTAGTGAAGGATCTGAATCACCGTCAGGAAATAATATAGTATGGACTTTGGAAAAGATTTTGATAAATTGCTCAGTGGCTTAGAAGACATAGATCTTACGACAGTTCATGGTCGTATTACCGAAGTGGTAGGGATGTTGATCAAGGCTGTCATTCCTCAAGTTAAAATTGGGGAAGTTTGCTTAATTAAGCGTGAAAATTTAGAGCCTTTAAGAACAGAAGTGGTTGGTTTTACTCAAGATGAGGTGTTTTTATCGCCTTTAGGTGATTTAACAGGAGTAGGCCCCTCTTCCGAAGTCATTCCTACAAGACTTCCCCTTCATATTAAAGTGGGGGAAAATTTATTAGGCCGAGTATTAAATGGACTTGGTGAGCCTATTGATACCGATACTAAAGGTCCTTTAGAATTAGATGAAATAGCATCGATTGTGCGAGCGCCTCCGGATCCTTTAAAGAGAAAGCTTATTAAAAAGCCTATATCTGTAGGTGTACGTTGTATCGATGGAGTTTTATCTACAGGCGAAGGTCAGCGTATTGGTATTTTTGCCGGGGCCGGAGTGGGTAAATCCACGTTACTCGGAATGATTGCCCGTAATGCTAAAGCTGATGTTAACGTTATTTCTTTGATTGGAGAGAGGGGAAGAGAGTTAAGAGAGTTTATCGAGCACGATCTTGGAGAAGAAGGAATCAAAAGATCAGTTGTAGTTGTTTCCACTTCGGATCAACCTTCACAAGTGAGGTTGAATGCGGCTTATGTTGGAACAACAATTGCCGAATATTTTCGCGATCAAGGTAAATCGGTTATCTTAATGATGGATTCGGTGACACGTTTTGCCAGAGCTTTAAGAGAGGTGGGCCTTGCAAAAGGTGAGCCTCCTGCCAGAGCAGGTTTTACTCCTTCAGTGTTTGCGACGCTGCCGAAGCTTTTGGAACGTTCAGGTAATTCAGATAAAGGATCAATTACAGGGTTATATACTATTTTAGTAGAAGGAAACGATATGAGTGAACCTGTTGCCGATGAAACGAAATCAATATTAGATGGACATATCGTGCTTTCTCAGGACTTAGCTCAAGCGTTTCATTATCCTGCTATTGATGTTTTAGGGTCCGTTAGTCGAATCCTTCCCGCCATTGTCAGTAAAGAACATTTAGAGCTTATAGCTAAAATTCGGCAAGTATTATCAAATTACCAAAAAAATGAAATGTTAATAAGGATTGGTGAATACAAACCGGGTTCAGATAAAGAAGCCGATTTTGCTATTAATTATATTGATAAGGTGAATAACTTTTTGAAGCAAAAAGTTGATGAGAAATCGAGCTTTGAAGAGACGTTATTTCAATTACGATCTCTATTTCGTTAATGATAAAGAGGAAACCAAGGGATCTGAAAGAAAAGAGCATATGGCAAAACCTGTTTACCCTTTGATACAAGTACTGGAAATTAAAAAAAAACGTGTTGATGATGCAGAGAAGGTTGTAAAAGAAAAAACACGGATTCTAGAAAAAGAAAACGAAATTTTAGCTAAAGTACAAGCAAAAAGAGATGCTGTAGCAAAACATTATGATGATAAATTAGCTCAGCTAAGAGACGGTTTAGATGAAGGGGTATCGACTATTAAAATTCAACAGATGAAAACCTATTTGAAAGTTGTTAAAGAAGATTTAATAAGAGAAGATAAAAAAGTAGAGGCCCAGACAGCGCAAGTAGAGCTTGCTGAGAAAAACCTTGAAGCAGCCAAGCAGATTTTACGTGATAGACGGCAAGAAGTCGATAAACTCAATATGCATCAAGAAGAATGGGAAAAAAAGATGCTTAAAGAATTGAAAAAAAAAGAAGCAAAGACGCAAGATGAAATTGGTTCGACTATGTATTTGAGTAATAAGAAAAAAAATAAGGAACTGCAAGATAAGAGTTCTAAAAAGAAAAAAATAACTTAGAAGATTATTAGAGGCATTATGTATCCCGGACCTATATCACCATTAAATAGTTCGAATATTCCGGACGATAACGATAGAAATAAGAGAAAAAAGAGAAAACGCTCAGATACGAGTGATTTTGAGCGTCGCTTAAAGGCAGAAAAAAGTAAGGAAGAGCAAGTTAAGAATGAGATTGCAAAAGTAGATTCAACTAGTGCCGGTGGTAAAGAATTTGAAGAGAGAAAAGAACAATTAGCAAGACATCACCAACGTCTTAGTGCAATAGAAAATGAAATAGCACGTGCTTTGAATCAGGCTAAACAACCATCTACATCAGAAAACAGCAGTGGTCATAAATTTCAGGAAGCATCTCAAGAATTAGCAATAAAATTAACCAAATTAAGAGAAGAAAAAGAAAAATTACAAAATCAAATTAATGAGCTGTCCGGACAGGGGGTAGGAAGTCAAAGATCTCAAGAGATATCCGGTACTAAAGAAGATGATACTTTGTCTGTTCAGAATGAAATAAAGCGATTTGATGATGTGGGAGGTGCTTCTAAAACTCCGTTAAAAGGGCCTTTAGATGTCTATGCTGATAAAGAAAAAGAGATGAATGTTGCTACAGAGAAAAATAAACTCAGCGGAGTAGCAGATACAGATACTGCTAACTCCAAAACAGAGGCTGAAACTAATAAGACTTATGATAACCGGTCAGTTGATGATAAATCTCAAGGAATCGCAACATCTTCTCAACAACAACCGGATTCTAAGGAGCCGGGTCAAGCAGGGCAAGCTAACAGGGAAGCACAGGAACCAACTAAAGCCGCTACTACAACTGATGTTGAGCAAGCCGGATTTCCTGCCTCTTCTGTTAACTCAGAACAAAAATCGAGTCTTGCCGGTAATAAACAGGCTGTGGGTGCTGAGGATAAAACAGTAGCAGGGGCTAAAGGGACATCGGAAGAGACGGTTCATAGTAAGCAGGCTCAAGAAACTGATCTTAATGTTGAGAAAGGCAAAGATAAAGCCTTAGAGACAAAAAAAACGGTGGTTTCGGGAGAACAAGTGGAGACTAAAGAGAAAAAAACTGATCAAGCTTCAATGTCTCAAGCTATCGCGGCAGGAGCAGGAAGCATGGCGGCATCATCAGCTGATGTTGAAGGCTTAAAAGGTGCTTATGGCGCTCAAATAACCGACTTAGCAACGAATTATCAAACTGAAGCTCTAACTAGTGCTAATAAAGAATCACAGATGAGTCTAACATTTAATGCACCGAATACTCCCTTGCATAATGTAACGGTGACAATGACAACAGAAGCGTTGAATCCTTTTCAAATGAATTTAACTTTTAGTAACCTAACTCCCCGGGCCAGGACATTTCTTATAGAAAACAGAGATATGTTTCCTAAGATGTTAGGGGCTCGTTCTATAACTGTTCATCAGGTTAAAATGGAACCTGATACTGAAATTTATAACAGAACAGTTGCAAGAGAAGACGAAGCGGGTTAGTAAATAGAAATATTACCATTGAAAGCTGGAAAAGATATTGTGACGACTAAACAACACTACGATTGGCTTAATTACATTGAGAAGATTATCATCGAACAAGACGGTATTCCTTTGCTCGGTAATACACCATCTTTTCCATTAGGAGAATTTGCTATAAAATTAAGGCAGCGTTTTCATATTGAAGAATTACAAGTAAATGCTGAAGCCATTAGATGGCGTTCTATTGATGAGTTATGGTCAGGTTTAGGAGAAGATATCAGCTATGTTAATTTTATCATCTCCCCTATAGAAGGAAAATTAACTCTGGCGATAGCAGCAGAAGATCTCAATAGAGTGTCTGCCTGGATGTTAAGCAAACAACAAAAACCCATTCATTTAGATCAGCCTTCTTTAAGAGAAGGCTTGAGTAAATTCTTAGCAGCGGAATGTTTTAGTCTAATTGATTCCTTAGGCTTTTTGGAAGAATTATCGCCTCGGTTATGTTCAGATAATAGACGAATAAGTGAGCCTTCTTTAGGCATGGATATTACTTTGCAAGCTTATGATCAAACGGCTAGCTGTCGGTTAATTATTTCCCCTGCTTTTCGACAAGCATGGGTACAACACTTTAAGCAAAAACCGGCAGTTTTTTCAGAAGAATTAAAAGACGGCTTAGAAATTATCACTCATTTGGAGGTAGGCAAGATTGATCTGACACTCGCTCAATGGGCAGATGTGACAGAAGGCGACTTTGTTCCTTTAGATACACATTTTTATGATCCCATCCTTAAGAAAGGACGCCCGGTTCTTACTGTAGGAGGAAAACCTATCATGCGAGCCCAGGTTAAACCCGGAGCAGTGAAGCTTGTTGAATACCCTTTTTATTATGAGGAAGAAAATGTCATGGAAAATAATGAAAATAATGAAGAAGGCTTTTCAGAAGAAGAAGAATTAAAAGATGAGCTTTTTGAGGATATATCTGAAGAAGAAAAAGAGAATGATGAACAACAAGAAGGAGAAGGTCTAATACAGGACCTGGCCGTAGAGGAAGACAGACAGCTGATTTCTCCTGATGAGATTTCTTTGACAATTTCAGTGGAAGTTAAAAGGATTCGAATGTCAGCCAGGAAATTATTAGAGTTACGTCCCGGCAACCTATTAGAATTGGATGTGCATCCCGATAGTCCCATATCGTTAGTTACCAATGGTAAATCAATTGCTAGAGGGGAGCTTATTCGAGTAGGAGAAGTCTTAGGTGTTCGTATTTTAGAAATTGGTTAGGTAATCCTATTAAAGAAATTGGTTAGGTAATCCTATTAAAGAAATTGGTTAGGTAATCCTATTAAAGAAATTGGTTAGGTAATCCTATTAAAGAAATTGGTTAGGTAATCCTATTAAATATCTCTCCCATTCTAACAAGAGTCATTCGATAGAAATATAATTAAAAATTCTACTTGAGCTAAAGCTATGACGGAGGACCAGTTTCACAAAGCGCTAACCGAACCGGCTGTGATGCTTAATAAAGATAGGCAAAATCCTATTACTAATATTCCTGAGTCAATTGGCCCCTATAAAGTGGAGAGCCTTTTTGATCGAGGAGGGATGAGTTTACTTTATTTAGGAACTCATCCGATCACTAAAGAACCGTTAGTTATAAAAGTTTTGTCCCAAAAATTTCTCTTTTATCCTGAAATAGTCAGTCGCTTTCTTAAAGAGGCGGAAATCATAGAGATGGCGAAACATCCTAATATCGTCAAACTCTATGGTCATGGACGATGGGAAGGTGGACTCTATATTTCTATGGAGTTTATTCAGGGAATTTCTCTAAGGCAATTGATTCTTCAGAATTCCATTTCAATTAAGCGATCGTTAGAAATTATCCTTGAGACAGCTCAGGCTCTTGGTCATTTACATACACATGGGGTTATACATCGAGATTTAAAACCGGAAAATATTCTTCTTACAGAAGAAGGCGGAATCAAAGTTATTGATTTTGGAATAGCGCAATTACAAATGGATTCTAATGGACACAGACTAACACAACATCAACGTTTGATGGGAACTCCAACTTATATGAGTCCCGAGCAAAAGGAGAACCCTCAAACAGTTTCGTATCAATCAGATATTTATTCTCTTGCAATTATCACCTACGAATTAATTTTAGGTAAATTATCTCATGGTGTTATTCAGCTTTCATTAATGCCAAATGGGTTGAAACAAATTCTTGAAAAAGCTTTAAGACTAGATATTAGTGAGCGTTATCAAAATATAAATGAATTTGTGACGGCCATTTCATCTTATTTAAATGAAGAGGGAAATAGTAGCGAATCAGCATTGTCGGGAATGCCTGATTTCATTCAAAATGCCACAAGCTTTCTTTTGCCGTTAAAATACCCTCATTGGAAAGCAGTTGAATTAAATATCATTCCTTATAATCCGGCTACCGTGTCCGGTAATTTTTATGAGTTCATAACATTTAAAAATAATACCTTAGGTATTATTTTTGCTTGGCCAAATAACAAGGAGGCTGAAGGACTTTTATTAAGCGTTTCCTTTCAAGGAATGATACGAGCCCTAGCCTTTCATTTTCACTCCTTTCAAGAAGAGAATACGAGTCAGGCTCAAGATTTTTTAAGTGATTTGAATCAACTGCTTATGCAGCATTTCCCATCAGAATTATTTACGGTTTCTCTTCTTTTACTTCATCCAACTTTAGATCAATTACAATATATTACTTGTGGCAAAGGGGTTCTTTGGCTTATTCCAAATGAGGCTAATCAATTAAGAAAGTTAGAAGCTTTAAATCCTTTTTTAGGGTCATCAAGAACAACGGATTTTTTTGAAGCTACTCATAATTGGAATATAGGGGATTCCCTGGTTTTAATTGCCTATAGTGAAGAAAAAAAGATAGAAGATAAATATTTCGAGCAGGCTATTAATGATGTTTTACTTATTCCGCCCAAAAGACAGCCGGAACTGATTTTACACAAATTGAACTTACAAACTACATCAAAAAATAAAGATAGAATTCTAACTTTGATGAGCTTACAGAGAAAGGGTTAACAATAAAAAATTTGAAGAAAAAACATGAAAAAGTTTTGTTCTAATATATTGTTTTTTTCTGTACCTTTAAATATACTCTCTCTGTATCAAACAATGACTATTGTTTTAGTCCATTTTACGACACGATGAAGAAGAAAAGGGGCTTAGTTTTAATTAAGATGCACATATAATAAATGATCGACATGTTGAACAAGCAATCGGCGATATCCATCTTTGTATTTTTGGCTTTCATTACTAACCTAAGTAGTCACTTGCTTTTAGCTGATGAAAAAGATAATCTTCTTGCAACTTTTTCTCAAGTTGACGAAAAGAGTGGAAATGAGTCTGAGTATTATCCTGAAGTTGCTGTGGAAGTCTTTTTTGCGGGAGCTAATGCTGAAATGGCTCAAAATCAGCCGTCAAGTTCTTTTGAAAATCCATATATTCCTGTAGGGTATAGACAATCGCTGCCTCAAAGAAATCCTAATATTCAAAAAAAGCCATCAGACGCTTCTCATGCTGTTCCTCAAAGTCAGAGAAAAGAACAAGCTGATGCTTTAGAAAAAGCAAACCGTTCCTTAGTGCAATCTAAAGCGCAATCAGGACCTTGTTCTAAAGACCCTCTTCAAGAAGGATATATTATCAATTTCAATGATGTGAGTGTCATTGAATATATTCGTTTTTTAAGTAAGGTTACGAATGCTAACTTCGTTTTTGAAGAGGCAGATCTTAATTTTAATGTTACAATAGTTGCTGAAGAACCGACTAGTATTGATGATATCCGATCAGCACTTTTGCAGGTTCTTCGTGTGAATGGACTTGCTTTAGCAGAAGAAGGCAATAATGTTATCATACATAGAAATCCTGAAGTCGCTACAGTAGCTAAAGTCATAAGTGATGAGTTAGATAATATTTGCGATGGTACCGAAGCTTTAATTACGCGCGTTTTTAGACTCAAAAATATCAATCCTATGCGTCTGGCTACTATTATATCTCCAATGGTTTCAAAGGGTGCTATAGTAGAAGTTTCTCCTGAGACACACCATCTTGTTGTCACAGATGTCACGAGTAACGTTGAGAGGATAGGTGAATTACTTAAGAGCTTGGATAATCCCAATGCGGCCTTTGAAGTGGGGACTTTCCAACCCAAACATACTTTTATTAACACATTAGTCCCATTAGCCGAGAAGATCTTATCTCCCATGCTAGAGGGGCAGCCGATGATTATGGTTCCTCAAGAGGCATCGGATACCATTTATATCGTATCTAGTCCTAGTTTAGTAGAGAGGGCAATAGATCTTTTAAAGATGCTGGATATAGGAAGCCACAGTCCTTTTGAATTACCGGACGGACATATCGAAAAAACACATTTTTACGTGTATAAATTACAGTTTCATAAAGGGGATACAATTAAAACGGCTTTGGAAGATATAGGTGCTGATCTTGCTAAGACCGGTGCTATGAATATGAACCTGATGTATACGATAAATAGCGCTCAATGGATAGAAGCGACTAACTCTTTATTATTCATAGGAGATAAAGAGTCGTTAGAAAAAGTTAAAGAATTATTAGCCGCTTTAGATGCTCCTTTAAAGCAAGTGTTTATAGAAGCTTTGATTATCAAAACGACGATAAATAACTCTATTAACTTTGGTGTTCAATATGGTGCAAGAGGTAGACGTTTTGATGATGTTTCCGGTACAGGATCTTTAATCACAACTTCCGATCCCAATTCAGGCAATGCGCAGATTCCTAATATTTTACACGCCTTAGCGACGACAACAGGAGGATCAGTTCCGGTTGCTGCTTTTGAAAATACGTTAGGCCTCAACACCGGTGTGATTGGTAATGCTATTAGTGCCGGTGGTAACCTGTTTTTTGATATAGCGGCTCTTGTCAGCGCTTTGCAAACGGATACAGATACCGATATCCTAATGAATCCCAAAATAGTGACTCAAGATACCATTCCGGCTACCTTATTTGTAGGTTCTACCAGACCTTATCAGACTAATTCTATTCTTCAAGCCGGAGGATCGGGTAGCTCTAATAATTTTGTAACGGCAAGTATTGAATATAGAGAATTAGGGATGACATTGAATGTAACTCCTTATCTTGGCGATTCAGATATGATTACTATGGAAATAGTACAAGAACTTAGTTCCTTCGATTCAAATGCAACCGCTTCTTCAGGCGGTGGTTCCGCCGGTAGTTCGAATTTTACTTTGGTGCCTATTACAAGTAATTCGAAAACAGCTACAAGAGTCCATGTGCCGAATGAGCATTTCTTGATTTTAAGTGGTATGGTAGAAGAAGATGCTTCTAGAAGTAAGAGTGCTATTCCTTGTCTTGGTGGTATTCCGATTTTAGGTAATTTCTTAGGTAGTAAAACGAATAGTATGAATAGAGATAATTTAATTATCTTCTTACGTCCTCATATTATTAATACATCAGAACAAATCAAAAAAGTTACGGATCGTGAAGAAAAGTTTTTCAGCGAAAAGAGCAAAACGGATAGCTTTCTTGAAAATTCAGTAAAGCTATGGAATATGAAAAAATGATAAGGCCTTGTTTCCTTTTTATTGCTTTTTTCTCCCTTATACTGAGCTCTTGTTACCGGGTGCAAAGAACCATTGAGCCTGTCCTGGTAGCTCCTTCTGTTCCTTTAAACATAGCAACGACTCATTCTCCTTTTCCAATATTGAATGAGGGTGAGTATGCTCAGGATTGGACTAAAGAATACCGTATAGGCATTGCGTTTGTTCGTGAAGGGGATTACTACCGCGCTATCACAACTTTTAAACGTGCTCTTGTTCTCTTGTCCGATGAAAATGAAAACAGAAGAGATGAAATAGAATATGCCATTGTCTTAAGTTATTATTTAGCTCAGAAATATCCGGAAGTCATTCGCAGTTTTGAAAATGGACATCTAGTCTATGCCCATTCTAATTTTGTTGCTTATCATGATCTTTTAATCATTCTTTATGACAGTTATGAAAAAAATGATAAGCTTGATAGAGCAAATCAAATTAAACAAATTATCGAACATACCTCGCCTGAAGAGGCTAAAGATTTATTTTTAGCGAGTGCTATTGCCGGCGGCAAGGCCGAAATGGTTGAAGAGCTGGGCTCTAAAATCGAGAATGGGGAATATATTCAAATTCTCATGCAAGGTTATAGTCGAAAAAAAAAATCAATAGAGAAAGCTCAAACCTTTAGTGCTCTATTACCCGGTAGTGGTTATGCATATATCGGCCAGCCCAAGTCTGCTATCACTTCCTTTTTATTGAATGGCCTTTTTATCACAGCAGCCACACAATTCTTTCTTAATCATTATTATGCAGCAGGAGCCTTTACAACAGCTTTAGAGATTGGTTGGTATGTGGGAGGGATATATGGAGCAGGAGAAGGTGCAAGGCATTATAACAATGTGTTATACAGCAAATATGGGCAAAAAATTATGTCTCAAGAAAAATGCTTTCCGATTGGGAAATTGAACTATGTCTTTTAAGTTTTTGTTTGTCCTTTTATACTTGAGCACGACGCTTTTTTCCGATTTTGGCCCTTGGGGAATAGATGCTGATTTAGCATCTGAAAAAAAACCCATTGAACAGCCCCAAAAAATAACACCTGTCAATCGGGTAGGTATTCACCTCATTCATTTTTATCAGAATGTAATCTCTCCCGCTAATGGTCCTAAAAGTCACTACGCACCCTCCAGTTCACTTTATACCCTTCGAGCTATGCAGAAGTATGGGTTTATTAAAGGATGGATTATGGGCTGTGATAGGCTTATGCGAGAAAATGATGAAGAATGGTTTTATCTTACGATACCTGTGGGAAAATCCCATAAAATGAAATGGGATCCGCCTTAAACTTTCGGCAGGAAGATGAAGTAGAGGGTAAATCGCATATTGACAGCTCCCAACCCTAAAGGGGAAGGGGTTCCTCATTCACAGACCACAGCTAACAAAAGAGTTAGTCTAACATGATCTCCAAAGGCTTAAATTACCGACTGCCCTTCGGTATATATTATAGGCTGCATTAAAATCTCTGTCATGCTTAATTTTACAATTTGAGCACTCCCAAGTTCTTATGTCGGGGGATATTTTCCCTTGTTTATGACTGCATGCAGAACACTTTTGTGTACCGGGAAAATAGTGGTCTAATTCTACTATATTTCTCCCGTACCACTCGCTTTTATATTTTAAAAAAGTTAAAATCTATCAGAGATATAGGGTTACATTTTGTTACCGGTTTGCGTAAAAATAGAAAAGTTAATCGAAATGTAAGTTTGGAAGATTTGGATATTCCGTATGAAGGGCTAAGCATTCACTTGCGTGGTTATGGTTTTATTACGGCTTTCAAGTTTGTGACCAAAAACGGTCGCATTGATTATGTGGTCACTAATATTAAAGAACCTAGTTGTCATGATGTTGAAAAAATCATGAAGATTCGTTGAAAAATAGAAGTTTATCATAGAGAATTGAAACAAACTTGTGGCCTTAAGCGCCGGCAGTCTCGTAACGCACGAGCGCAACGAAATCATATTTTTATGTCTATTTATACTTGGTTACACAAATTTAAGCGAAGGAGGCGAGATAAAATCTCGTTTTATCAAGAAGATCGGGAAATGATAAAGCCCGCTATTATTTTAAATATGAATCATATTTTGGCTATATGTTAACGCTTACGCGCGAAACTCCTGTCTATATAGAACGGCTTATCTCGAAATATAACTAAGTTTCTTTCATTCATATCAATCAAGTCTTTTTCGGTTATCAATCTTGTTTTGATTAAATCAGAGATCTGTTTCATTTGACCAATCGATTGCTTCAGAACCTAGAAAATCGGTTAATATGATTGGGGATATCTCCATTTTTCAAAGTTAAATATTTGGGCGATGTTGTTTACCTTTTAGTTCTCTATATCAATCTACATAGTCAGGTGCGTCTTTTCCATTCATGTTCTTTACATGTTTGAATTATTATAAGTTAGGCGGAATATTAAAATTAAATATAAATGTATGTGATTTAAACTAGAATAGTTAACAAAAAAGTATATATATTCTTTTTAGGTCTTATCTATTTCATTAATCGGTTTGCTTTTAATGGTTTTTTTATTATAATTTTTAGTAAAATAAATTTTGAAAAATTATGTCTAAGCATCTTAAATTAGCTATTGTAGGTAGGCCTAATGTAGGCAAATCGGCTCTCTTTAATCGTATCTGCGGAAGACGTATTGCCATCGTTGATGAGGCCGAAGGTGTGACCCGAGATCGTTTATATAAAGAAGTTGTCTTAATGGATAGACCCTGTCAGTTGATTGACACAGGTGGTGTTAATGCTCAATCAAAAGCGGTCTTTAATCAAGAAATAAAAGAACAAGCGGAATTAGCTATTGCTGAAGCAGATGCTTGTATTTTAGTTGTCGATGCGATTGTTGGACTAACGGATCCGGATTTAGAAGTTGGACGCATGCTTTTGAAAGCAAAGAAGCCTCTTTGTGTAGCGGTTAATAAAGTAGATGATCCAAGTAAAGAAGTCTTAGTACATCAGTTCTATCAATTAGGTATTCAAGATATGGTACCTGTATCAGCAGCACATGGATTAAATATGGCTACTTTAATCCAAATTATCTTGGATAAAACCCCGGTAATAGAAGAAGGGTATGATACCGTAGATCATGCGAAGGTAGCTATCGTTGGAAAAACGAATGTGGGTAAGTCGACCTTGATTAATAAGTTGTTAGATGACACAAGATGTATTGTCAGCCCAATTCCCGGTACAACAAGAGATAGTATTGATGTCAGTATTGAAGCTGATGGAGTTCCTTATACCTTTATTGATACAGCAGGTATTAGACGCAAGCATAGTGAATTAGAAGTTGTGGATAAGTTCGCTACTATACGTACGGCAAAAGCCATTGAAAGAGCAGATGTTTGTTTGATGATGTTGGATGCGATAAGCGGTGTTAGTCATCAGGATAAAAAAATATTAAATATGATAGAAGAAGCCGGAAAGGGCTGTATTATCATCTTTAATAAGTGGGATCTCATCAAAGAACATCGCATGGAGCATCTTCTGCAAGCTGTTAGACAAGAGTGCCCTTTTGTCAACCATTGCCCTATCTTAATTATTTCTGCTTTGCAGGGAAAACATTTAGATAAGATCTTTACTCAGATTGAAGTGGTATATAGAGAAGGAAATCGTACTGTTAATACTGCTAAACTTAATCAATTTCTTGTGGATGCACAGATAAAACATCATCCACCGATGTTAAAGGGTAGGCGTCTTAGAATTTACTATATGACTCAGTTCCAAACACAGCCACCGCAATTTCTTTTATTTTTGAATAAAAAAGACAATATGACCAAAACGTACTTGAAATATTTATATAATCAGTTTCGTCTAACTTTTGGTTTTATAGGGAATCCTGTTAAGTTTATTCTAAAAGGCAAGAAGTCTACTTAGTGAGAAGAAGAGACTTACTGAGTCGGCTCGACATGCACAAACTGCAAAAGTTGGATCAGATCCCCACGACTAAAGACTTTCATTTGTTCATGTCCCTCAGTTGTTACGATTGCTTCCATCAATTCCCCTTTGCTTTCTATAATCTTATGGATGCGTTCTTCTAATGTACCTTTTGTCACCAATTTAAAGACTTGAACCCCTCGTTTTTGACCCATCCGATGTACACGGTCAGTCGCCTGATTTTCTCTGGCAGCATTCCACCAACGATCATAATGAATAACGATAGAGGCTGCTGTTAAATCAACTCCTAGGCCGACAGCTTTTAAAGAGCCTACGAATACCTCACAATTGGGATCTTTATTAAATCGCTTGAGTTGTTCTGCTCGGTTGGTAGTATTACCTCTAATTGAAGCAAATCCTATATTTTTTTCCCTTAGATACCGTTCAATGATATCTAACATAGATAGATACTGAGAAAAGACGACGATTTTTTGTTGGCTTTCTCTAGCTTCATTAAGAAGTTCGATAAACAGATCCCATTTTCCTGATTGGTATTTCTGATAGTTATCAATATCTTTATTTAAACAAGCAGGATGATTACAGATTTGTTTTAACAGAGATAGCAGGGCAAAAATATGAATAAAAGGGATAGATTTTTTCTCATCTTCTAATTCGTGGATGAGTTTTTCACGAGATTGGTTGAGGTGATCATGATAGAGATGTCGCTGCTCTTGAGATAGTTCACAATGAGAAATTTCAATGGTTTTTTCCGGTAATTCTTCTAATACTTCTGTTTTCTTTCTTCTCAAAATAAAGGGCTTTATAAAGCGTTTGAGTAATTCTTTTTGATTAGGGTCATTCTCTCTTTCGATAGGCAGAACAAAAAGTTTACGAAAATTTTCATCACTAGGCATATAGCCGGGAAGGGTAAGGTCAAATAGCGTTTTAAGTTCTCTTAGAGAATTTTCAATCGGTGTACCGGTTAGTCCTAATCGCATTTTCGCTTTTACCTTAGACAAGGCCATAAAGGTTTGACTACGATGATTTTTAGCTACTTGAATTTCATCAAGAATGGCTAAAGTAAAAGATAAGGGAATAATAGATTTTTGATCTAATCTCAAAATACCGTATGAAGTCAGAAGGACATCGTATTTTTGGGCAAAAGGTTTTAAGCTACGGTTCAAACCATGATAGACTAAAATGCGCATTTTAGGAAAAAAGCGTTCCAGTTTATCTTGCCAATGATAAATCACAGAAGTTGGGCAGACAATCAGAAACTTTTTTTTGATTCTTTTCGATCGTGGTGTCTCATCAGAAGAGACTTTTTGGGTTTGTGTGTCTTGTTTAATAGCTGCCATAAGAGCCATGGTTTGATGGGTTTTACCAAGTCCCATATCATCGCATAATATTCCGGAGAGACCATAGTTATAAAGAAACCATAACCAGCTAAGGCCTATATGTTGATAAGGACGGAGTTTTCCTTTTAGCCCTTTTGTAATAGGCGGGGTAGGGGTCTGAAAATTACGAAGAGCAGCTAAGAGATTTTGGCCGGAACCAATGCTATCTCCTCTTAAACCTTCTAGAGCATCTAAACGGATTAGTTCTAAAGTTGAAAGGCGTACACGATGATTCTCATAATCTAATTGCGGTGGTTTCAATTGCCTTAGCCAATCAAAATGAGGGGTGGCAAGGGAGATGAGTCCACCATCTGAAAAGAGGAAGGGCTTATTTTGTTTTAAAGCTTCATACAATTCGATAATGTCAATGCTGCCGTTATTTGTTTTATATTCCAGGTGTAAACTTAAATAGTGGTAATCAGAGAGGTTTTCTTCCTTGATACCTTTCATAACAAGGTGCATATAGTGAGGTTTTTTTAAACAAGGGTCAATATAGGAGGTATATCCGGCAAGATTACTTAATTCATAATTAATGAAATTATGTAGATTTGCTTTGCTTATGAGAGTCGTTTTTCGATATTGTGCAGGTAAGCGAATTTCCGGAGGCAGTTCATAAAAACCATTTTTTTGAATATAAATATAATCTTCAAAAATTTTAACTTTCTTAACTTCATATTCCGGGAAAAAGGCATACTCCGGGGTAATGATCACTTGCTCTTTATCATCTAAGATAATTCTGAGGCCTGTTTTAGAAATGGGGCATTTGTTGCTAAAGAAATCAGGGACTTGTTCTAAATCATCATAATTTATTTTGATAAAAATAGGGATTTCATTTTTTTTAACTTTTACTCCGGCACGAACGGGAAGTCCGGATTTTCCATGGAATTTAGAATAAAATCCTTGTCCTTCTACATAAATCCATTCACCAAAATCGCATGTTAATGTTGATTCGGATGATAAATCCGTATAGCTGGTAAAGGATAGGGTATCATTTTCATCTAAGCTATAAGATAAATGAGATTCGATATGCATCAGGTATGTTTCAAACCCTTTTTGAGCATTTAACCAAAATCGGTATTGGTTGATGAATTCTGAGACGCGATCTTTTCCAATTGTCTTTTCAGAGAAATCAAATATAGGGTTTTCCAGGCGATAGAAACCATCATCTTCTAAGTACACCCAATGTCCGAAATGACTTGAATATAAACTTTGTAAATCGCCGGGTGTGAAGATATAACAATTTAAATGCAGGTTCCACTTTTCATCAAATGCAATATGATAGGACGGTTTTACCGGAAAAGGATGGATAGGATTATTTTTCAAGTATTTTTGAAAAAGATCTCGGTGTGCTTCTAAAGCCTGATCGATTTCATTATAGGGGATATGTTCTTTCGAAGAAAAACAAGGTCTTTTTATCGGGAAAAAACCTGTATCCGAGACAAAAATCCAATCACCTATTTGATAAGATTCATTTGCATCAGAGTTTCTAATAGGAGTAGGTTTCTTAGATTTACTATCATCATTCATATGGAGGTGAAGGCACCGTTTTTTTTTATCATAAGAAATAGATTCAATATCATCATCACCATCTAAATGAAGGGGTAATGGAGAATCAAGATTTGCCAGAGAGGGAATAATAAACGGTAAGTTAGCACTAGAAAGGTAAAATCCAAGATTTAATTCATGTGTAAAAGTAATATGAATATAATTTGGGAGTTTATTTTCGGCAAAAGAGAAAGAAATGGAATAAGGATCTTTATTTTCTTGTTTAAGCATAAGATACTTAGCTAGATCTGACCAAAAGGAGAGCTCATATCTTAATGATTCACTTGGCCGACCTTCTCTCCAAAGAGTGAGTTCTTCTTGGGGTAAATTGGAAAATTTAAGAGATGTTTGTTCTGTTTCTACTTGTCTGTTTTCAATAATACTACTTAAGAATTCTTGAGATTTATCTGACAGTGCTTTGATATAGAGGAGCTTTTTATTTGTATTAGAATAGCAAGTGTATGTCTGATCTTCCTCTTTTTGGAGTATATCGGTTTCATAGCCTTGACTTTTGGCAAAAATAGAAGCTAATTTATTCCATAAGGAATGATTAAATCGAATATGTAAAGGTTTTTTATTTCCCCGGAAAATATATAGAATAGCTGCGGCTAAATGTTCACAATAGGGGCTCTCATCTTCTTGGATACAAGTACAAAAGCAGTCAGAAATTTCAGAATTTTCTTCATTAAATTGGATAAAAGGCCAAAATTCTTTATCATTTTGTAAGTCAAGTATTTGAATTTGATAGGTTTGAGAAGAAAAAGTGACTTCTCCAATTCGTTTTTTTTGAAGATATTCGATTGCTTTAGCTTTAAAGCCTCGTATAATCTCATCGCTATTCACTTGAAAGACCTATTTTTAAATGAAAACACTACCCTTTCCTTAAAATAACAAATCAAATCGTTTTCCGGAACTATTCAGAGAAAAAATTTTAGGTCTATAGTCATTTAATTTTATATTGATAAGATTGCTTGATCAATGGCGAATTTAAAATTCGTAACTTTTCGTAATATCTCTCTAACTTTATTTTTCATATTAGCCCAATATTTTTCTATAGGATTTAAGTCCGGAGAATAGGGAGGAAGAAACATAAGCTTACAACCGGCAGATTCTACTGTTTTCCTGCTTTCCGCTGACTTGTGAAAACCGGCATTGTCAAGAATAAGAACACTACCGGGTGTAAGCTGAGGAGTCAAAACTTCCTTAAGCCAAATATTGAATAACCCGGTATTACAAGTACCTTCAAAACACATTGGAGATAAAAACTGCCCTTTAGATAGGGCTGAAATAATATTTTGCCTTATAAAGCGGTTTCCTGAAACCGCTCCAAAAACTTTTTTGCCGCGTAAGCTTCTTCCGGACTCACGAAATAAAAATTGATGAATCCCGGTTTCATCGAGATAAATTCTCTTGTCAAAGGGAATATTTTTTAAATCTTTCATAAAAGCTTCCCGTTTCTTTTCATCTCTTTCCTTATAGCGAGTAGTTTTTTTTTTCGTGTAATTTTTAATCTTTTAAGGGCATAAAAAATCGTTTGCGGAGTGACTGAAAAATAATCAGCAATTTCCGATAAAAAATAATCCGGATGTTTTTCTACATATTTAGATAACAACTCATCATCTAATTTCTTATAAGCATATTTTCTGCGGATTGGCTTTAAATGTCCTTTTTGCTTTTTTTGCAAGATCCATCGATATATTGTTGCGATACCTACTTGAAAAATATGGCCGGCTGTTTTTTTATCATGATGTTTTTCTATATGTTGTAATACTTTCTCTCGAAGATCTACTGAATAGGCTCTAGGCATTGTTTTGTCCTTACTGTTTGTATAAAAAAAGAAGGATAACATATTATCAAATAAAAATTAAAATACTATAATCCTCCATTTCTTTTTACAAAACCTATGATGACTTTCTCTGGCATATCTTGATATGTTTCATTTAAAAATGAATGATCGAAAAATTTTAGAGCATATATTGCGGGTTTTAATACGTGTACGGTCCCTTGTTTTTCGGCAATGACCCTTTTTTATCAAGATTAGGAATAAACTTATCATTATTACTAAGAAAATGTGTGATAAAATCGCACAAAAATTTACAAATGTACTTACCGGGAGCGACAGCTGCCACCTCAACTCTTTTTCTCATCTCTTTGGGAAGTAGGTATAATGCGTTATTAGTATGTGCTGTCCCTTGGCTATGACAAATAATTAACACTTTTGAATTGTCAGGATGAGCATTGCAGTAAGTTCTGACTTCTTCTACTAAGATTTGTGTAGGTCTCGCCGCTATACCCCTCCTATTTTTGTTCCATTCTAATGTGTCATTCACAAAGTTATGAGAGGCATTATGAACCCCTGTGACATTTGCACCATCAGCATATAGAGATATCTTTTCAGAAGCCTCTTTTGAATTTTTTAAAGAATTTTTCATGCCATTAATATAAATGATCTTACCATTTTTTAATTCTTTATCCCCTACCTTATATACTGAAGACATGACAAAGTTTTCTCTTGTCCTATCTTTTCCAAGAACATGCGTGAGCATTTTTGGCATGCCAATCACTTGAATGATTCCGAAAGTTTTCTTCACTATCAAACTTCTGTACAATAGTTAACTCTTACATCCTTTCAACCGTTTCATAAATAAGTTGAGGATATGGTGAGCAATCAGTAAATACCTGTTGTAGTTCAGTTGGCCTTTTATCCCAAACGTTCTCATTTAAAGATAAGGTAGGATCAAATAATGAGGAATTTCCAAGTAATATATTTTGATTAGATTCTACCTCTATACCATCTAACCGTTTATTAAACTCATCCATTGGTAAAGCTTCTGAAATAGCAGAATCTTTAAAAGGATTTTTGAAGTTATCTAGAGCACTATTCGTTGAAATAGGTAATACATTTTCTTGAGTGGATATTATTGGATTACCAAATGAACTTTGTAATAGAGGACCTATAAAGTCTTTATCAAAAGGATTATCTATTTTAACTGAGTCTAAACGTTATAAATAGCCTCAGAACCTCCTAAAAACATACAATTAAAATCCAATCCAACCTTTTGCATTTCTCAATCCTAAAAACTTGTTAGATCAAAACAGTCTCTTATTATAAAACTTATCAAAATAAATGAAAAATAAGTTTAGACAATCAGTGAGTTTTAAAGTGAGTTTTAAAAAATATTATCAATTCAGTTATGCAGAAGTCTTAAAACAAACCTCATTAATTTAGTGGTGAGAGCTGTCAATTAAGATAAAGCCCACTATTATTTTAAATATGAAAAATATTTTGAATATGCGTTAAGACTGACGCACGAAATACGTGCTTGTGATAGATATTATATTTCCAAGCCTTCCCGGTCGAGCCCTCCTTGCACGCACGTTCGGTCTTGCACCGGTTGCCCTTACCGCAGCTCTTACTGCATCCGTTTCCCTTACTTCAGCCCTTATTGTTTCATTCCTTCTTGCGTATGCCTCTTGCCCCATTGCTACAACGCGATGCAATACCGAAGCAACGACCTCTTGATCACGGAGTACAGGTATTGGACCTGCTTCCTCATTATGAGGAAGAAGTGGCGAAGATGGCGAGCGCCCACTGTTAAAAATACTCATAATATACCCTTATAATTATATAGTTATTATGCGCTTTATTTGTTAAGTTTGTATTAAAAATCATTATTTACTAAACAATCAAGAACCGGGCAATTAATAGTTCAAGCGGGAAAAATCAGGGTGTTTAATCAGTATATCGTCTAAACTTCGTTTCTTTTTTCTTCCACTCAGAATTTTTCTGTGTTTAATCGATGTATTTAATATGAATATCATTCTATCGAATATTAATTTTTTATACCTGTTAAACGATAAAATTGTTCATCATTCAAAGTACAAATTTTTTCAAATTTCATGATACAAATCTACTTTTAAAATAGGTTACTATAATCAAAAATTTAATTTCGAAAGAAGTCTAATGACCGAAGGTACATGAGTAGACGCCGGCTTTATTCACAATCTAGAAACATCCTCTGTCAAAGAACATGACTCACAATCCTTTCCCTCTCTATTACCCGGTAAGGAAATATCTGTCTTTAGAGATAAAGCTTATGCGAATAATAATAACAAGAGGCTAGAGGCTAGAGGCTAGAGGCTAGAGATACCGGTGTTTATTGGGGAGTGTATTCGATAAAGCAAAGCCTGATCATCCCTTATCGCATAAACAACCTATTCGCAACCGACGTTAGGCAAAGATACAAGCTCAAGTGACGTTCCTTATTCCAAGTGATTAAGCATCAATAGGGCTATTATCAAGCTCGTTATAAGCGATTAAGAAAAAACACCTCACAGATTTTTATGTTATGCACCCTCTATCACTTCTTTCAAGTCAGGAAAAAAATGATTCTAAATTCTGTCTAACCGGACCCTTATTGTTAATAAGAATCAAATAATTATTTTAAATTCGGCAAAAACCCAATATTTGACCAAGAAAATCTTGTTAAATACCAAATCCTTCTTTTTTAAACTCTGCTCTTTAAAAAAACCTTATTAATCAGATGTTCCTAAAGTATCTTGCTTACGCTGAAGTTGCTGCTTGTGATTCTGCTTGAGCCACTGCTGACAGTTTCTGTAACCAAGATCCGTATAGTGCCGAGTCGTTCGATAAATTCGTTGAAGAAACACTAGATCCTGAATTGTAAACTTGTCCTGATGCCTGATCAGTTTGCTTCAAGCCTTCTTGTTCACCTTCATCTACTTTATAAGCAGCTGAAATACATCCGGTTACTCCCATACTCAACATGTTAAAACTTTGACCTAATTGGCCCATGCGATCTCTGAATTGTCTAGCTTCATCCGTTGCTACTCTTCCCTTTGTTCGTTTTTCGTTTAGGTTAGCTCGATTATCGGGATGTAAATATTTTTCAGCCACATAACTTCCGGGATCATTATTAACTTGATCCTGAATAGGATCGCCTTGTTGAATCCTTTTTGCACTTCCAACCACTTTATTCCGAATATTTTCAGGTAATTCTTGAAGTGCTTCGGATCTTTCCGGAGCCGGCTCCACTCTATCTTTAAATTGACCACTATCGTCATCTTTAAAGGCACTAGGAGCACCTCGCCTTACGCCGGCTTGATCTATATAGCCCCTGGCAACAGCAGGCTCTTGTAAAGTTTCTATATTTGCACGTCCTTTCGGAGTATTCTCATTGAATACCTCTGCATTTGCTTTCTTTCTAATCTCCATCTCTTGACGCTCTTTGGCAAAGGCTTGTCTAGAACCCTTAGTTCGTGTTCTAAGAGTAAATGTCGATTCATCACGCTGAACTTCAACCAGCTTACCTTCGTCTCTTAGTCTCTCACGCTCTCTTTTTTTTGCCGCCTTAACTTTATTCTGTAAATCATCAACCTTGGCTTTGGCATCACTAACAAAATCGGTTCGCTGTTCTACTTTTCTTAGGGATACGGTTTCCGAACTGTTATAATCTTTAACTCGCCCTTCTTCCTCCGGGGTAATCATTCGATCACCGCTATAAATCCTTGCTTGAAGATCCTCAATCTCTGTCTGTTCTTTAAATCGTGCTTGTTTCGTGTTCTCTCTTTTCCATTCATCGAGTTGCTTTGTCTCAGTTTCAGTAATCGTATTATTTGTTTTCTTATCTTCTAATTGCTGAATCTCTTTATCTCGTTGCGCTTGCTCTTCCGGAGGCATTGGAGCGCCACCTTCAAGATCTTGAGGTGCAATCCGACCGTTCGCTGCTCCTCCACCTTCCATTACTGCTTCTGCCGCCGGTGTCTCAGCGATAGTACGATCCATTTCTGATAATTCATTACCATCATTAAGGTATGTTTTTTCCTGGTCATCGATTCGACCCTGCATGGCTGCAGAAGCAATCGTAAAACTTCCGCCAATGATTTGGCCTGCTGCTGAAGCATACATACCGTTTGACTGTATCTGTGAGAGTTCGATAGCAGCTGAAGCATAATCTTGCGCTACTACCCACGATCCTTTTAATAAAACAATTAATGTATCAACAGCCATTGAAACCAATTTCATAACTAAAATAAGCATTTCGGGTCCCATACTAACACCCAAAGAACTGACTAATGAGGCCGTCCAAGAATCCGGTATTTGAGCACTACTGCCTGAGCCGGACGCACTGCCGTCTTCATAAGCGGAATTTACGCCACCGGTTTCCGATGAACCTGCAGAAGCCGGGCTAGTATTCCCTAATAATATTTGTAATTTTATTCTTCCTGTAGATGGATCCTTTTGCATCAAATGTGATAAAATTTGAGCTTGATCCGTATTCTGTACAGTTTGCTTTAAAACTGCTTCAACTGCTTTTGGGTCATCTGATGTACGAAGAAGTTTTAAACTTGCTTCCATTAAACTATGAACTGTTCTCTCAATCAATGTTTTTCCTGAGCTGTCTTTTTGAAGTAAGGCTTTTAAAGCCTTTAGTTGCTCTTGAGTGAGGTGGCTATTTTTTTCATTTAATAGATAATTGAAAACGCTTTTTACAGCATTTGAAATAGCTCCTTCATATTCTTGAAAAGCTTGAGGATCAAATTTAATAGCAGATAATTCTTGTTTTGTGAGTGTTTTTGCATCAGCCACTCTGCGTGTCCGGCCCGAATAAGTATGACTCGTTTCAGTTGTCGTGTCCTTTTTACCGGTAGAAGTAGTCTCGTCCGATTTTAAAGCTTCTAGTGAAGTAACTAGATGCCCCTTCACTTGACTGAGTTGTTGTGGTGTTAATTGTCCTGACATATGGTGATGTCTCCCTATCTTTTAATATGAGGCGAAAGCTTAATTAGCTTGCGCTCTCAGTGTTATAGTTTATTATCGAATAAGTAAATTAATCGCTCTCATTTGCGCTGCTATCGCTGCCGCCACTTTTTGTCCTTCATCTCCCAATGCTTCCATTTCTTTCCGGTATTGACCTTCCATAACTTTTGTGAAGCTCTGCGAAATTGCTTGCGATGCTTTAATTTCTTCTATACTTGCTTCGATTTTAGCAATCTCCGTCTGAATGTCAGCTATTTGTACTTGGATAATACCCGACGTTATTTGTGCCGCTCCTTGTACCCCTTGACTGACAGCTAAAGAAGCGTATAAACCACCTCTGACCAATGGGCTATCAATCTTATCAAGTATTGAAAGTCTCCTTCCTGCAGTTTTCGCCGCTTTTCCTGTTGCTTCAGTTTCGACTAGCGCAGCGTGTTCGGCTTCTGCTTTTTTTATCGCCTTAAGATTCTTTCTTGCTGCATTTTGTGCATCTATTTCCGCATCGAAGTTAGTCATATTTTTTACATTGGAACCATCCGGTCCGGTGCCTTCTCCTCCATCGCCTTGTTCATCCGCATTTTCACTTCCGGAACGGCTTGCATTTCGGGAAACATCTGCACCGTTTTCTATTACCTCAGCTAATGTAGGCTCAACTTGCTTCTCCATCTCAACCAGTTCGAGTTGCAGTTCTTTTGCTAACTCTTGCTCTTCTTTAGTTCCTTTAAAAATCATTTGATTAATCGCTGTTTTCATAGCTGATAAGAGCCCTCCTATTGCCCCTAAAACGACTTTAGTACCATCAGCAATTGAATTAAATGCATTCTTTAAAGCTCTACCCAGCTTAGATACTTGTTCTGATAAATTTGATATAGAAGCTATAGAAGCCAGTAACATGCAGCCGGCTGATATAACAGCTGCCCATATCATAAGACTTTTATTTTTTGCCCAAACTTTAGGATCAGTTGATCCGGAGCCTATCATACAAACGATATCTGACATTAGTCCGGACATTGACATATCCATAACAAGTGTCGAAAGTACGGTTTTTGCAGCTGCAGCAAGACCATCTTTCATTAGATTTTCAAACGCTGTCTTCATAACAGCCTTAATAATTGATACAATAGTTTGTTCAGCAACTTCTTCACCTATCTCTAAAGCGGCTTCCAGTACTCCTGCTCCCATTGTAGCAATTAGCATAATAGCTGTCATAATAACGTCGGCTAAAACCTTTGAACCTGTTGCCTTAGCTAATGCAGCTGTAGCTTTGTCTAAAAGCCCGGTAGCTGCCACAAGTAACATCACTGCCAACATCGGCATATCACAAAGAACTGCTATAATAGCGCCGATAAATTCGAATGCCTGGATTATTTTATGACACGTGCTTTGATGCGCTTGTTTATTTGCTTGATCTATTTCTTTTTGAGTATTTTTTTCAATTTTCGATAAGTTTTCCTTACCTAGAATATCTGCATAGTGCATACCCGCGATGTCACTTTTATTGGAAATACTACCAAGTAGCAATAATAGCTTCTGAAGTATTTTATATGTCTCTATCTGTTGCTTAGCAGCATCACCATAATTTTGATTACTTGGTATTCTAGGGGTTGATTTGCCGGACTTATCATTAGAAGTTGTAGCACCAAGTCCATTACCGCTAGTATTGGGTGTGCTTCCGGCAACCGGGATATCCGGTAATAACGCCGCCAGCTCCGGTGATGTATTTGCCGGTAATGTTATAGGATGTTTAGGCTCTCCTACATCAGATACTGCATCGATGTCCACTAATGGAAATAAATGAGCAATATCTTTATCGGTTACAGGCTGAAACTTAGAAACATCAACTCCCGGTTTGCTTATAAGGACTTCAAGAAGCTCTTGAAATGCAATAACCGCTTTTTGTACCAATTCTTGATGTTTAACAGGATCCTTCTTAGCATCATTAATTAAAGCTTGCAATTCAGGCCTATTCATTTGGTTTTGTAAAACTCTACCCTTTCTAAATTGCTTTTCAATCATCTCAGCTAAAATGGTCTCTTCTGAAGCGTCTTTAAGAAGAAATGTTGCTAAGTTTTTTCCTTTTGCTGATTGAGGACCTAATCTCTGAATGTCTTTTTCAAGTGCTTGGGTATATTCTTCTTTAATTTGGCTTAGAGCTTTTCCATTTACTGAAACCGGCTTTCCGGCATGAGATGCAAAAACTGTTTTTTCCGGAAATAATTTTCCGTCTTTCTCTATTTTTTCTTGTTTCTCTTTAAATTCTGCTAAATGAGCTTTTTGAGCTAAGCTTTTAGCAGAAGGAGTTACTTTACCTTTCTTTGGTACAATTACTTGTGACTGTTTTTCTGTTTTTTTTAATTGTTCTTTTGTGTCTTCTGTCGATGCTATTGTCGCGCTTACAACATGTTCAGGTTTCGTGTGTAAATTTGATTGTAGCTGTGTCATTATTATTACCTCCCTAGGGAATCGGTATACAAATTAATATTCTGTTTTATCTCCCCTCCCCCTTATATAAAGCTTTTTGGCTCCTTCCTTCTAATTTCCATTTTTTTAAGGTGTAGAACCTATCAATCGGGGACTTCCTTGTATCTGCTCTAAACTATTTTCTAATTCTGCAACTATTAACTACCTACTGCCTTAATGATGGTTTCTAACCACCCACTACAACTTGATGTCAGCGAAGATTGTGCTTGTGATATATTCTGTCCGGCTGTTGTAAAGGTCTCAGATGCAGATCTATAGTTATCGCCCGCACTTTTAGCTTGAGATATCTCTTCTTGAAGTGTCTGTACGTGCCCCTGTGCCTTCGGATCAGACTTACTGGGGTTTAAGTGGGAAACCGCTGAGCTTAATTCACTCAGATATTTTTGCTGCAAAGCCGCCTTAGCTTGCACCTGATTGGTCAGTACATCTTTAGCAAATACAGAAGCCACACTAATCATATTTTGAGATGCATGTAGTATTTCTATCAGGCCTTTAATACAGGCTGTAAGCACATCTGCTATAATCGTATTTTGTATAAATGGGCTAATTGCATCAGTGTCATTAGTACTTTGAGTCGTTTTGCTATCGTTTGTTGAAACACCCGAATTGGCATTACCGTTATCTCTTTGTCCTTTCATCTTTGCTTTTGATGAGAAACCATCTGCCCGTCCCGGTAACGAAGATTCTTTTAGTGATGATATAAATGGACTTAGTTGCTTATCTGATGAACCGGCACCTGAATTCAACTGATCGATTTGTTGCTGTGTTCCCGATATATTTGTCATTATTATTTCCTCAATTATTTTCTATTATTCAATTTATCCTGACATTTGTGCGAAAGCTTGGATCAATGCACTCCAATATGTACTCACAGCCTTTGTAACCATAGATTCAAAAGATTCTACTTGCTTGTTAAAATCCGAAATTGACAATGACGTTGATGAGTTAGTACTATTAACGGTGGTCATTGCATTGGTATTTCCTGTCATCATTCCTGAATAACTTGGACTTGGCTGAGATCCTGAATTGTCTGTTAAAATTGCATTTATGCCTGCTGTAGCGGCCGCCGGATCGGTGGCCAGTTCATCTAAAAAGTGTTTAATATTATTGCCGCTTTTATCTCCGGCCGTATCACAATTATCAATCCCGTCTAACATTTTTTGTAAGGTATTATTAACTGAGCCGGCGGTACCGGTAGGTCCCCCGAATGCCGGGCCTGCTCTGTTCATTAGATCTTTAAGATCTTCCATTCTCTTTTTAAGATCCCGGGCAGCTCCTTGATTAGTCGGGTCTTCCATGATTTGATTTAAATCATTTTGTATAGCACCAATATCTCCCGAAGCTTGCGATAAAAGCTTTTCCTGGAGCGCATATACAGCTTCTTGGCCAAGTTGATTCTTTGATTGGTATTGCATCATAATTTTGCAAAGCAGGACAAAAATATTGTCATTACAGTTGTATAGCCAAAATACATCTGCCATGGCATGTGCGATGTTTTCACCAAATTTCCCTGAAGATGTTCCGGTCATCCAGCTACCCAGTTCATTATTAAATCTATCTAAATATTTTTGTGCCGGATCTCCCTTATTTTGAGTCGGCAGTTCGTCCGGACCGGTTCCTAATGCATTAACATCTGTGACACGGAAATTATCAAAGAATGTTGTATTTGTACTCCCGTCTCCAATCATATCATTTAAATCTTTCAATAAGCCTGCCAGATCCTTTTGCATATCCGGTGTTTGAATCCCAATACAAGCTTTCATCCCTTTGAGCATATTATTGATTTGACCCATAGCCGCTTTTTCAGCTGCAGCCTTTGCAGCCGTTGGTGTCATCCCTTGAGCTATGTATTGGTTGTAATCAGAGATGTATTCTTTTTGCAAAATGTCATTCATAAATTTTTTAAAGTTGTCATAAGCAGGATCAAATTTATTTGCCCATGGGGAAGGAGTCGGATCCGGATTACTCGGATCCTTCGGCGACATACTCGGATAATCAGGACCTTTCTCAAATCCTTTCAAAGCATCACCTAAAAGCTCTTTGTATTTTGCAGCTAATCCCGGATTATTTTTAAATACGTTATCCAAATTGTTACTATACTCAAAACCAAGTTGTAAGAGTGTCATATAAGATTGAACCCCGTTACCTAAACCTTTAATATCCCAATTAGGATTTTGCATGAATGCCTGAAGGACTGTTTGGTACCATTTCCACCACTTGCTAGAACCTCTATCGGGTTTACCTGTTTTAGGGTCTACAGGTTCCTTAGGTAAACCATGCCCCGGATTAATTGGTGGAATATTATCATTAATATTCGGAAAAGGACCGGCTCCTGCCATATCATGATAGTATAGGGTTCCTCCCGTATCCTTTCCGGCTAGCTTAGCGACATCCGTTTGAGTCGTTACTTTAGTTGAAGTAGATCCTTTCACATCTGATCCGTTAGTAGTAGCTGATGTATTATCAGATCCCTCAGTACCGGACACTTTAGCCGGTACATTAGGATTAGCTTGATCTAATGACTTATTAGAGCCTAAAGCTTCCACTTTTCTCTGTTCGGCGTTTGGAGCCTCTACCTCATGTTCTAAAGTTAAATGCTTTTGTAGCTGCTTCAAGCTATGAGAGACTTGTAATAACTTCGCTGCATCGACTAGAGCAGCATTAGTGCTACCTTGATTAGCATCACCTTTATTGATTTTTGCCCAATCATTATTGATTTTGGCATTGGTTGAATCATATTGTTCTTGATCAACTACTGACATAAACAAACTCCATGTTTTTGAATTTTAAATCTTAAACCTTTGGACATATCCATATAATTAAGACCTAAATTTATAAAAAATGATATAAACTACTTATTTTAAATATTTTATTTATTTTAAGATTATAGTTACGTTAAGAGTGTTATTTATTTTAGTTGTATATGCATTGACTTATGTGTTTATTATAGCAAATTATTTATTTATTGTCAAATAACTTATACTATACAGAATCGCGTTATAATACATAACACGCGCAACATTAAACATATAATACAACTGCTATCAGTTAACTAATAAAATAACAATTTAGAAATATTCGTAATCTTATATTTATTTACTAATTTTTCCGGTCAGTTTTATGAGCGAGCATGGGAATAATTATACTAATAAAAAATAACTAAAAATCAATAAAATGGTTTTTAGTTCTCTTGTTATTAAGGACTTATATTTTTTTAATCTGAGAGCTCTTCTTTAAGGCGATAACCAACCCCTCTGACTGTCTCGATCCAGCGAAAATTGGGGCCTAGTTTTTTTCTTAAAGAAGCAATATGGACATCGATATTTCGATCGACAATAAAAGCATCGTCATTTTGAATATCATCGAGTAACTGATTACGAGTTAATACCTTACCTTGATTCGCTAATAGACGCTTCAAAATGCCGAATTCGGATAAAGTTAACGTGATATACTTCTCTCCTTTGCGAAGCAGGTAGCGATCGATCTCTAAAACGAAATTTCCGAAATTTAATATCTTAGAGGCTTTTTGAGTATCTTTACCTCTTCGTAAAACAGCTTTGATACGTGAAAACAGCACCTTCGGAGAAAAGGGTTTAGTGACATAATCATCGGCGCCTAACTCCAATCCCAATACCACATCCAATTCATCACTTTTAGCAGAAATAATGATGATGGGGATATTTTTTAATTCCGGATTGCTTTTCATTTTACGACAAACATCAAATCCATTTTGTCCGGGAAGCATAATATCTAAAATGACTAAATCAGGTTTTTCTCTTTCTATCGCTCTAAGACCATTAATCCCATCAACCTCTACATGAAGTTTATAACCTGAGATATCAGCTTGCAATTTGATCAAAGCAGCTATATCTCCCTCATCTTCAATTAATATGATTCTTTTTTTTTGGCTCATTTACATCTCCCCTTAAAAGACTGGAATGATTGCGATAAAAATCTTAAGCTAGAATAAAAAAAATGTTTAAGCATTTGTTAATATCAAAACGTATGTTTTTTTAACAGCGTTCTTAATCATTTTTTAAATAAAACAGAAGTTTCACGCAACAGAACTGTGTTATTAAAATAATTGTTTAAATCAGGGTATTATTTTTCTTTTTTGTTAAGGGAAAATGCCATTACATAATAATGCACAAAGAAATGATATAGCACCTTCACTCAAGCAAGCAGTATGAGATATTCTAGCCTTGCGATGTCAAAAGTTTGCCCTGATACATTATCACATGACAGCATTAGCCGGTGGTTAAAGGACCAAGCATTCACTTGCGCGGCTATGGTTTTGTTACGGCTTTTAAGTTTGTGGCTAAAAATGACCGCATTGATTATGTGGTTACCAATATTGAAGAACCGAGTCCTAATGACGTTGAAAAAATCATGAAGATTTGTTGGAAAATAGAAGTTTATCATAGAGAATTAAAACAAACTTATGGCCTTGAGCACAGTCAGTCTCGTAACGCACGAGCGCAACGAAATCATATTTATGTTTATTTATGCTTGGCTACACACATTTAAGTGAAGGAGGCAAAATCAAATACTTTTTTCTCAACAAGACCGGGAAATTATAAAGCCCGCTATTACTTTGAAATATAAAAAATATTATGGCTATGCGTTAGCATTTATGCACGAAAATTCTGTAAAATCTTTTTGACCGAAGCAAATCTATTATGGGATAGACATTAAGATTTTTTTGTATAAAATTAAGTTTATGACAAACTTAAAGACAGCTATTTTTATTACACTGATTCTTTTCTTAAGTCTTGTAGGGTATAGTTATTTTTCCTACGATATAACTTATGCTATCGATAAAGTGTATCATTTGTGGCTGCAACAAGAGTATCAACAATCGCATGAGAAACTAACCGATCTATCAAAGGGGCTAAGTCAGAGTGAGTATCATCTATATCGAGCCTATATATTCCGTGAAGAAGGGAGATTAGATGCATCTGATAGACACTTGAATCTTGCAACTAAAGAACATAACGATGATTTAAATGTTGAATTAGACCTCAATCATGTGATGAACGCTTACCTATCATCTGATTATGAGCTTTTCACACAAAAGATCAAGCAATTACCACAAATATCACGCTACCAATCTTATGTATCATTCTTTTTAGGACTGCAAGCGTACCTATCAAATGATTATAAAAAGGCCTTGAAGCTTTTATCCGTAAAAACATCTGATGCCCCCTCTTTATGGTTTGAAAAAGCCTTTTCACATGCTTTTTCCTCAAATTGGCAACAAACACATATCGCGCATTGCAATATAGAACTAGGAAAATATGTCCAAGCCAGAAACCTACTGGAACAATTAAAAAAGAATAGTGATAAAGCATTTCAAGATAAGGTATTTTTTTTAATAGGTCTTAGTTATTTAAAAGAAGCGAATGAAAAGCCTGTGAACGTAGCGATTCCGTATTATCATATTGCATTATCTTATTTTTCGTATTTGCCTTTGAAACAACCGGGTCTTCAAAATGAGAAAAATACAATTGCTCTTCACCTGATAAACTTTTCAAAAAGTTTACTCGATCATAATTTGTTTAAAGACGCTTCCCCTTTTATTTTAGCCTTACATGCATTCGATTCTTTGGCCTCCCCGGAGACTCTTAATATTAGTAATAAGATTGAAAATCTTATCGAAGATAAAGAATATTTTTTACAATTATGCAATATGTTAAAAGCAATAAAATGTATTGAGCCTTTACGATCTGTACTCTATCAAAAATTGGAAGCCTTAGTAGAAAATACCAATGGAAGATTACCAATAGATAGTTATTGGACTATTGCCGAAATTCTCAGCAATCATTCGAATCTGAGTAAACCTTTGTTTATTCATACTGCTCAAGAAAAAATCAGACAATCTATTGATAGCGAAGTAGACTCCTTATCTGAAATATCACCCTATTTGTTGCTTTTCGATGATTTAGAAAAAGACGCAACTTCTCGCCTTTACTTTACTAAAGAGTTGATCTCAAAAGCTTTTCATCTTGTTAAAACCGATCAATCTAAAGCCCTACAATTAATATCGTTAGCTATTCGTATTCCTTTTTTAGATCAACGCGATGAGATGCAACATTTTCTGGAAGCTCGCCTTATTAAAGATTATGAATATGCCCATGCCAATGAAGAGACACAAACGTTACCGGCTTTAGAAACCCTTTTTCAAACTTATCGTATAGCCATCCCTTCTTTCGAAGGATAAAACCGTATAAAATCAAAAGCTATATTGAAAAAAACACGAGGCTCTACCCGGTATATTAATCAAGTAAACAATAAGGGATATATAATGGCAACAACCGGCATACACACATCTACTTCTTTTGATCATGCCTTTAAAAAAAGATTCGAGCAAGTAGAGGATTCAATTTTAGATCGCTTGATTCGCATCACCAAATCCTATGTTGTTTTCAATATGTCTTTTTTAGTATTAGGCATAACCGAATGTATTTTATTTCTTTTATGTTTTAACTTGCTAACCAGGTCCTCTATCCTATCTTTCACATTAGCAATCATGCTATTAACTATATTTAGTTATTGTATTTTGCGTATCTACCTTAAAGCACAAAAACCCGAACAATTACAATGTTTATGTACTGATTACTTTATATACATAAAAAAACTACTCTCTTTTCAGAATCAAAATTTTGATCACCACATTTCTATTGCTAATACCGCTTGCCGTTTCGCTCATCAGCTACATGATCTTGAATATACCTTTTATAAGCCACCTGACTGGCTCACTGTTTTATCACCAACTATGGAAAAATTTAGTTGCTGGTGGCATTTTAAAGATTTATACTTGGTAAAAGAGGTATTATTACAACAGGCTATTGAAGAACATATCACTCTGATTAAATTAGAACCTACCAATTTGCAATTACACGCTACTTTAGCCAATACCTATGTCCTCTTATCAGAAATTTATGCCAATCCCCTAAAAGGGGATGATTTTGATGAAGAGAGATGGTATCCACTTGCTAGGCTTTCTGAAAATATGCATTACAAATTCCGGCAAACAGCTCAACGTGCTATCGAAGAATTTAAGATTTTAAATCATTATGCACCTGATGACCCTTGGGTACATGCTCAATTAGCTTATAGCTATCACGATCTGCAAATGCCTAAAGAAGAAATTGCTGAATACGAAATCATCTTAACATTACGCCCAAAAGATGAAGATAATCTATATAAATTAGGATTATTATATTTTGAGCAAGGACTCAACGCTAAGGGTTTAAAAATTTACGAACACCTTATACACATGAACCCTGAAAAAGCGGATAATCTGATTTCTTACTATGGCGCTTATCGCCCTGCTAACGATGACTATTTAGATGAGGAGGAGATTAACCTAAATGGCTAAACGGCTCCAGTTCATAGTTCCTATAAATAGCCCGGCTAAACAAATGGTATTTGCTTTCCAATTAACCTTCTCCTTGTAAAGCAAGATTCCCCATATGTTACAGCCAACGACTAAAACCACAGAGAAAATCGGAAATATCATAGCACTTTCCCAAGCATTTGCCACAACAGCTGCTTGTATTAAGAAAAACGTACAAGCACCATAACAAACACCCCCGAATATACCATAAACGGTTTCTGTTATATTAGGATATCGCCTATCCTGAAGCCAAAACATCGTTGTTAAAAGAACAGTAGATGCTAAAAATATCATTGGCATAAACCACTGTGTTTGGCTGCTCTCTAAAAGAAAAGGCAAAAGACGCGTTGTAGGAAGCTCGGGGGTAATCAATAAAGCCCGCCACTCAATAATCACCAAGAAAAAGACATGTAAACAAAAAGCAGATAAAGCAAATAGTAGCCAAGAAAACTTATTGAAAGAGCCCATTGAAGAATGCTGATAAGCGGCCCAAAAGAGACCAATAATAACCAATATCGAACCAATGGCATTCCATGAATGATACTCATGCCCAAATGCAAACCCAAATAGTAAAACCATAACAATAGCGGGAACGACAGAAGAAGCATTTAAGATCGCAATCGTTAATCCGGGAGGTCCTTTTTCCAAAGCTCTACCTAATGACCACATCATCAAACCTAAAATAATCCCCGCGACTATTCCAATCATTGCAATAGATGTATCCCAAGTATAATGCCCTGTTCTAACGGGATTTAACATGATAGCTACTACTATGGAAAGCAGCTGTTGAATAATCAAAAATGCTTTACCGGTTCCTCCTGCATCGATGCTACGCCTTAAGAATAAATTCGAAAATGTACATAAAATAGCTCCTGATAAAACAAATATAATGGCCATAAGCATACCTTTGACTTCCTCCAACGACTAAAGCCGTTGGATTTCTATCCCTCATGGTTAGGAGATTCCTTTAATCCTCTACCAACCCACTTTAAGTTAAAATAGGATTACTCTTGTTTTGTAGTAGTATCAGTTTCCAAGGCTATGGGTTTTTACGAAACCCTTCCCGTATGCCTTACGGTAATTTTGAAAAACAAAGGAATTTAAACAAAAAAAACTGTTTAATACAAGAGATAAAGCGCTATCATCCCAACGCTAAAGGCAAAAGGTTTTCTCGCTTGATTATCATAACACTAAAATTCATAACTTTACCGGCAAAAGATCGTAATCAATTTTTTTCGAATTTGACAAAACGAATTAATCTCTAGAACCCTCTTTATCTATAAGTCCTTTATCCGGGCTTTTTACATTGAAATAATGCTGCTGTTAGCGTAGCGTAAGAAAAAATGCTGATTTAATATCTTGGAATTTAATATGAGAGCTTTTTCATTTTTATTTATTTTATTATCTCAATTTTCTTTTAATATTCTTTATTCAAAACCGATACACGATACTTCTTACCAAGAAATTCTATTTATTCGTCGTATTACGACCTGTTATCAGGAAAAAGATTACCCTCTTGTCAAAACTCAAATAGAAGCTTTTTTAAATTCCTTTCCCAATAGTTCCTATCATGAGCAACTATATGTCTTACTAGCGGATGTTTATTTACATGACAATCAAATACAAGAAGCTTTGAGCCTGTATGAGCTTTTAAAAGATCCCTCTATCCAAAAAGAAGCATTCTTTGAAAAGCTCTATTGCTACCATAAACTCAATGAATATACGGCTCTAAAAAATGAAGTGTTTCCTCTGTTAAAGAAAATAGATGACTTTACTGATGATCAATTTATGACATTAACATTTTATTATGCTGAAGCACTTTTAAAGGAATTCCAAAATACTGTTGATATGAATAAGCAAAAATCTCTTTTGGAAGAGGCTAAGGATTATTATGAAACGCTTCTATACAGCCCATATAAAAGCAAAACCAAACTTGCCTTAGGTATGATCTATTCTGAATTGAATCAAACAGAGTTAGCCGTAAAAACCTACCTTGAACTTGCAAAGATGCTACCTGAAAAAAATGATTTTTTTCTATTTTGTGCTGCAAACCTTCAAGCTGAATATGATAGAAATTTAGCACTAAGTACATTGGAAAGTATCTCAGCTAATCAGCATTGGGGCAATGCAGCTAGCTATAACTGGATGCTTTTAGCTTATAGCTCTAATCAATATGCTAAAATCCTCCATCAAGAAAAAGAATTAGCCGGGCTTATTCCGAAAGATAAACAACCTCATCTCCATTATATTTTGGGGCAAAGTTATTTTATATCGAATGAATATGACCTTGCTATTTCGCATTTATCTTCTTTTATTGATTCATCCGGTGGGAACACACAGGAACAGAAGAAGGCTCTTTTTTCACTTATGGAAAGTACTTTTAAACAAAATCAGGTTGATTTGTTCTGCCAATATTTTGATGTTTTCGAAGATAGATTTAGTACAAGTGAAGATCATGTGAAAGCCCTTTACCTGAAGTCTAAATTATATCAAAATGCTAATCAATTTGTAGCCTCTCAACAAATTCTGTCTAAAATTATGTCCCTTTATCCTAATTTCGAGGAAATGGACACCATCCAATACGAATATGCCTTAAATTGCTACTCTCAGAAATACTGGGGGAAAAGTCACCCTACCTTAAAAAGTTTTATTCGAAATTTCCCTAAAAACGAACACGTACCGACAGCTATGCGCTATGTTTTAGACTCTACAGAACATATCATTGAAAAAAATGACCTTACACCGGAACTTAGAAAACAACTCATCGAAGATATTCAACAAGCACTCACGGTTCATTGTCTTAAAGAGGATGAAAAACCTCTCTTCCTCATTAAGCTTGCACAAGCGCAATATGAAGAAAAACAATATACTTATGCTATTGCTACATTGAAAAAATATTTAGATGGTTATGCAGAGAATCCGAATCATTACCAAGCCTACTTACTAACAGCTATTTCTTTTAAACAGCTGCATCAAGATCTTAAATTCACCGAATATTTAGAAAAAGCTCTTTTAATGCAGCAAAATGGAGATATCAGTCTTGTGCTATTCGATGCCTATAAATATTTTGACGCCTGTGGCAAAGAAGACTGTAATGAAAAAGCCGCGCATTATCTCTATCAGTCTATCCTATTAGGAAAAGACATTAGTAAGACGGGTAAACTTTGGTTAGCTAATTTTTATTACCAAAAAGTAGAGGCCTTCTTCGAAGAAAATGGCCTAAATACGATACAAAAGAATACCGATGAATTTGCAGCACGTGCTCAGAATATGTTTTATAACGCCCTTAACTTATTCGATGAAAAAGACATTGTAAAATTCAAATATGAAATTTTAAAATTAGCTCAACTAAATGAGTGGAAAAAAGATTATGTGGAAGAAAATAGAATTTTAAATACTTTACTTGCATGCAAAAATTTCGATCCGAATACTAACGATCCTTTTTATACTCAAGTTTTACTCAATATTGCCGCATGCCAAGAATCTATGGGTAATAAAGATCGAGCTGTTCAAATCTATCAGCAGATCCTTTCTCCAAAAGTTCTATCTAAACGAGACATTCGTAATAAAGCTAAATTACAATTAGCCAGAATTCGGTTTGCTGATATAAACAAAGAAGAGATAAGTAATGATAATCCATCCTATCTAAACATTTTAAATACCTTAAATGACTTAACATTAAGTAGATATTTACCGGATGAACCCATTCATTTAGAAGCTGCTATTGACTATGCCAATATCTCTGCTCTCTCTGTTCCGAAAGGAGAGCGAGACGAACATTTATTATACTCATTAAAAGCTATTAAGAGCTTCTTTATTTCAAAAGAAGATATCCCTTCCCGACAATATTCGGATATGCGCAAAGACATGCCAAATAAAGAACATCTATATCAAGCTTTTATGCTTTTAATTGATGCAAGGATTAGCCAATTAGAAGCCCGTTTATGTTTTGAAGCGGGTAATATCGAGGAAGCAAAAGCAAAAGAAAAGCTTGCTAGAAATTTATATAGCAAATTGCATAAGTCCTCTCGAGCTTCGGAATATCTTTTTAAACAGGTCGAAAATGAGCTAAATCAATTAAATGAAGTATATACTGCTCGCAGCTGAATCAGAGAATTCATCTTGAAGGACAATGAATATGATTAATAATAATTTTTTGAAAATTATCGTTAATTCTTTGACCTAATTGCTTTTTCATTTTTGGAATTTCTTCAAAACAGAACGTTCGGATAGCGTCACTGAAATCAATCAATTTCTCGTAGCACTTATTGTAAGTTTTTTTCTCCCTCATCACCTTCCGGAACCTCTCTATTGGATTCAAATTGGGTGAATATAGAGGCAAGTAATGGATTGTCATCTTTGATGTATAGTATTTTAATTTTTATTTGATAATATGTTATCCTTCTTTTTTTATACAAACAGTAAGGACAAAACAATGCCTAGAGCCTATTCAGTAGATCTTCGAGAGAAAGTATTACAACATATAGAAAAACATCATGATAAAAAAACAGCCGGCCATATTTTTCAAGTAGGTATCGCAACAATATATCGATGGATCTTGCAAAAAAAGCAAAAAGGACATTTAAAGCCAATCCGCAGAAAATATGCTTATAAGAAATTAGATGATGAGTTGTTATCTAAATATGTAGAAAAACATCCGGATTATTTTTTATCGGAAATTGCTGATTATTTTTCAGTCACTCCGCAAACGATTTTTTATGCCCTTAAAAGATTAAAAATTACACGAAAAAAAAAACTACTCGCTATAAGGAAAGAGATGAAAAGAAACGGGAAGCTTTTATGAAAGATTTAAAAAATATTCCCTTTGACAAGAGAATTTATCTCGATGAAACCGGGATTCATCAATTTTTATTTCGTGAGTCCGGAAGAAGCTTACGCGGCAAAAAAGTTTTTGGAGCGGTTTCAGGAAACCGCTTTATAAGGCAAAATATTATTTCAGCCCTATCTAAAGGGCAGTTTTTATCTCCAATGTGTTTTGAAGGTACTTGTAATACCGGGTTATTCAATATTTGGCTTAAGGAAGTTTTGACTCCTCAGCTTACACCCGGTAGTGTTCTTATTCTTGACAATGCCGGTTTTCACAAGTCAGCGGAAAGCAGGAAAACAGTAGAATCTGCCGGTTGTAAGCTTATGTTTCTTCCTCCATATTCTCCGGACTTAAATCCTATAGAAAAATATTGGGCTAATATGAAAAATAAAGTTAGAGAGATATTACGAAAAGTTACGAATTTTAAATTCGCCATTGATCAAGCAATCTTATCAATATAAAATTAAATGACTATAATTAATTTTTCAACAAAATTTCTCTGATTCAGCTACGAGCAGTATATACCTGTATCCAAAAATCCCCTTGAAGACTGCACGAACACAGTGGACCCGCGAGTGACGGTTACGAAGCAGAGGAACGAAAAGCGCATTAATTATTGACGGCGGTGGCGCTTGAATGTTATACTAGTTGATTAAAATAAAGAGTTTATGATGAAGGCTGTCAAGTTAAGATTCTATCCAACCCTTAAACAGAGGCGGCAATTGGCCTATGAGTTTGGTTGTTCTAAATTTGTATATAACCGGGCTTTGAATCAAAGAAGCACCTTAATACAAAGAAAAGAAAAAATCGATTAATTGGATTGGTCTTAGTAGAGAGTTAACACAACTAAAAAAAGAGAAGCTATTCTTAAAAAATGTATCTGCTACAAATTTGTGTAATACCCTTAAGGCTTTGGAATCAGGATTTCAACAGTTTTTTAAGAAGCAGGGCAAATATCCAAGGATTAAAAAGCGAAAAAGTTCTTGTGTTTACACATTAGATAAACGCCAAGGCACACATATTTTTATCAACGGAACCGGATTAAGGCTTCCAAAATTAGGTAGGCTTAGAGTTAATTGGCATGATAATGTGCCTGCATTCCCAAACAGTGCAACGATATCGCAAAACTGCGAGAATGAGTAGTATGTATCTTTGCAGGTTGATGTAGACTGTACAAAAGAAGCTCCCAAGACAAATAGTCGTATCGGGCTTGACCTTGGACTAAAGACTTTTGCCACTGACAGTAACGGGGAAAAACATAAACCTCTCAAAGGTTTAGGAAGATTTTTAAAGAGACTAAAGTATAAATCAAGAAAGCTTTCTAAAAAAATAAAGTTTTCTGAAAACAGAAGAAAAGCACGCAAAAAATTAGGTAAGCTCCACCGGCGAATAGCCGATAAGAGGCAAGACTACTTGCACAAGTTGAGTACTTCTATCGTACGCGAAAACCAAGTAATAGCGCCGGAAGACCTGCATGTGTGTGGCATGATGGCCAATAGTAGATTGAGTCGATCGATCGGGGACGCCGGTTGGAGCATTTTTAGGAGACAGATCGAGTATAAGTCCAAGTGGTATCGCAGGGATTTGCATATCATAGGGAGATATGAGCCGACAAGTAAGACTTGTCACGCATGCTCTCATATCAAGAAAGATCTTGTCTTAAGTGTGTGCTCGCGGCAGTGCGAAAAATGTGGAATCGAGCATGACAGAGATATCAATGCTGCAAGAAATATATTAATCACCGCAACGAGTACGGGAAGTGCCTGTGGAGCGTCAAACAAGCCGAAAGTAGCCGCTTAGCGGTAATGATAGGGACGTGTTGAAACAGGAAAAGCGCAGCGAAGAAACTTACAGGACGCAAGTAGCCGGACGTAGTCAGCGATTCTAAGCGTTAGCCGCCGTCTCGGAAGAGCGATACACTATTAAGCTACAAGACCACCGGCTATTTTGTGATATGTTTTTAAATAATAAACCCAAGTGGCAAGTTTTAGTTCTTTCAGGTTTGATTGCATTTTTTTTACATATATGTGGTCTGTATCTTTTGCAAGGATTGCATTTTCAATATAAGAATCCACAAAAGATTTCTTTATCTCCATTAGATAAACAAGACTTACAAAATCGATTGCTTGTTAAACAAAATAATCAAGAATTGGCTAATATCTTTAGTCGCTTAAATAATCCTTATATATTTGACAATACTAAATACCTTGTTGAAAAAATAGATATCACTTCTCTTCTAAAACAAATAACTAACACTATTGAAATACCATCGACTATTCTTCAAGATCAACCCGTCATATATCCAATAATTGCATGCGATAAGATCTTTTCGCATGCAATAATAGACGATGAAGATGACTACCTTTATTATATAGAAGGATTAAATGACTTAACTTCAAAAGAGTATCCACTGGCCTATCAAGTACATGCACTCGATAACCTAACGGATAATTACATTCAGCCTTTAGGAGAAAATTTTGAGATTTTTACGAGCTGTTTGCCCAAACAGGCCGGAGAAGGCTATTATTTTCAAATTAGTTTTTCTCCTCAAACAGATCAAATACTTCCCGCATTAAAAAAACATGTATCTTTTCTTATCGACTGCTCAAACGCCTCAAAAGATTACTGCAAAATTTCCAAAAAGGCTGTGTATCAAGCTATTGCAACTCTACAAGCTACTGATTCTTACTCCATTGCCATTTGTGATGAACGTAATCTATATTGTTCTGAAGCCTATTATAAAAATGATAAAAGGAGCCCTGCTTTAACTAAAACTTTTTTAAAGAATCAAAGGCATGGAAGAAAAATCACTTCAAGTAATCTTTTTGCACACTTAAATAAGATCATTCCCCAACCAATACCTAATGATACAATAACGATTGCCATTTTTCTATTTAACGGAAATATAGATCTTTCGAAAGATGAACAGCGTATGCAACTTAAAACATGGACGGATGATAATCAGGGTAGACTTTCATTATTTTCTATTACTACAAAAGATAACAAGCATGTTCCGCTGTTAGATCTATTCAGTGTTTTTAATAAAGGCTCCCTGCTCATCGCCTCAGATATAAAAGATATTGAATCAAAACTTCTTCAATTGATGAACGCAGTCAGCACACCAATACTTAAAGATCTATCCATCTCATTAATAACAAACGACAAAGAAGCTTCTATTACCTCCTACCCCTCTTTAAAGTATGCTCCCGATTTTTTTGAAAAAAATGGCTATACTATTTTGGGAACCACAAACAAAGCCTGTCAGTTCACTCTCTTTATTCAAGGACAAGGAGATGATGGATGGGTAGATATTAAAAAGACTATTACCTTAAAAGAAAATATTTCTTCTGTGGTTGATACCTTAGAAAAGTCTGTATCACTTCAACAAGCGTATGCCAAATATGAATCGTTTATTGAAACCGGCAATCAATCAGATATACAATCTGTAAAAAATCTCTTAGAACCCATGAATATACCCATAGCTTTTTGAATGGCATTACGTATTATAGGTGGGAAATTTAAAAGTCGAAAAATTGAAGCCCCATCGGCAAGTATTACAAGACCAACTTCAGGTTTACTTAGAGAAACTTTCTTCAATATTGTGAACCCTTATATTCAAGGGGTCGAGTTTCTGGACATTTTTGCAGGTTCGGGCGCTATAGGTCTAGAAGCTATTAGCCGAGGAGCAGATAAGGCTATTTTTATTGAAAAAAATAGGTCTTCTGCAAAAATCATTAAAAATAATATCGAACTACTAGCTGTTCAAAACCAAACTGAGCTCTATATACTAAATGCACTCTCCGGTTTAAACAAGCTTATAAAACTTAAATCCTCTTTTGACATTATATTTGCTGATCCTCCTTACGATAAGGCACAGCACTCCTCATTGTTATTAGATATTTTGCAGCTAATTGACACAAGTTTTCTATTAAAAAAATCAGGGGTCTTATTTTTGGAAACAAATGGATTTGTCCCCAATTATTCTGATAGCTTGCAATCTCTTTTTAGTCATGATAAGAGAAAAATTGGAGATAGTTTTCTTTTTAAATATCAATTTTTAAAAGAGGTATAGTTTCATATGAAAATCGGTTTATATTGTGGCTCTTTTGACCCTCCGACTTTAGGTCATCTCGATATTATCAAACGCAGCTTGAGCTTATGCGATAAGCTGATAATCGGCATAGGTAATAACCCTCAAAAAAAGCATGACTTCGCCCCCGATAAAAGATACGCTCAACTTTCAAAGATAACCAAAAGCTTTTTAAATGTTGAAGTTGAAATATTTTCAACTCTTGCTATCGATTTTGCAAAAGAAAAAAAAGCTACTTTTCTTATTCGAAGTCTAAGAACAATAGTTGATCTGGAAATGGAAAAATCAATGGCTTATATGAATAAAACAATAGGATCCATAGAAACTATCTTCTTGGTGTCAGATCCTCGTTATAGCTACATTCATGCGGCTTATATCAAAGAAATTATTAAAGGGGGTAAACGCCTAGACAATCTTATCCCAAAAGAAATCGAAAAAGAAGTTTTTGACCTCTTACAATCACTTAAATAGAGAATCAAAGTCATCGTTATCAGATTTTTTTCTAATTTCATCTGCAGCATCTTTACCAAAAAGATTTTTGGCAACATCATCTATTGAAGTTTGGTTAGTTTTTATTATCTTAACCGGGATTTGAAATTCTTCACAAAAATTGCCGGCTTCTCTATCTACTATCACATCTATTCCCGGCATAAGACAATCATTCGGTTTGCCGGGACAATAATTTTGACACCCCTTACAACAATGAAGCCAAGAACCGCAATGATCACAGACAACTCTAAATAAGAGCTTATCTACTTGTTCCGATAATTGGCTACATTTCCAACAGTACATATATCCTTAGCTATAAATACGGTTACCCGATTCATACTTTTGTTTGGTTACATGACCTTTTTCATCGTAGGTTTCTTTGATCCCATTCAATAAATCATTCTGATAGATTTGAACCACTTTAGGAGAACCATCTTCATAATATTTATTGAATTTGCCATTGCGCTTTCCGGCCTTGTATTCCGCTTCAAAAATGACAATTCCATCATCACTGTAATGAATACAATATCCATCTAACTGATCATTTATATATATATTTGATTTTGCAAGCCTATTTTCGCTGTGAAAAGTTCTCTCTTCACCTTCTTTTAAATCATCTATATAAAACACCTCTTTGTAGACTGAGCCATTTGGATAATATTCTTTCCAAGCTCCATGGCGCTTCCCTTCTTTATATTCTCCGGCCATGATGAGCTTTCCATCCAAAGAAAAAGAAGAAGATACGCCATCTTGAAGGCCGTTGTGATAATGAAGAGAAGATATCCTTACACCATCAGCACTATATTCAGATACATCGCCTTCTAATTTATCATTCACATAATAAGCTTCTAATGCTTTAACTTTACCTAAAGCTTCATGCCAAGGATAAAACACTTGATGCAAGCCATTACGTAAATTGTCTTTATATTGATAGATAACCTCTGTTTCATCCTTACCCATTTGATAAAATCGACCGACTAACTTACCGTTTTTATATTCAGCTTCTTCAATTAATTGACCGGATTCATTCCATATATTCTTTTGACCATGTAACACACCCGATTTATAAGAAATGACTGCTTTGCATTGACAATTTAAATAAAATATTTCTTGATCACCGTCTAATTTTCCTTCGTTATCATAACGAGCTGTACGTAATAACTGAAAATCTTCACTGTTGACTTGTTTAGGATAATATTCGATATGTTCTCCAACCGGCATGCCTTCATTATAAGTCCCGATCAAACAAATTTGACCATCTTCAAACCAGCCGATAGCCTCTCCATCAATTTTATCATCCCGATAGTTTGCTACGCACTGCTGTTGTCCATTATTAAAAAAAGCTTCTTCTCTTCCATCACGCTTACCGGCAGAAAAGTGTGTCTGCTGTTTTAAACTCCCATCAGGATAGTGCATTTCAAGAAGACCACAAGGGAGGTCCTTTTCATAGTTAACCTCGAAAACCAATGTACCGAATTCATCATATTTTTTCTCCGATCCATGATGCAATCCGTCCTGATATTCAGTCATGCCTTTTAGTACACCACTCTCATACCATTCTGAAACCGGACCATTTAATTTTCCATTATCATAGTGCTCTTGTAGCTTCATAACGGCATTTTCATACCACTCGGTCAATACCCCATTTTTTTCACCTTCTTTCATATTAACATGAAAAGCAGGAAGACCGGTTGGATACCATTCTTCATATAATCCATCTTTCTTTTGATCAACAAAAGTAGCTCGGATCTTTAATTGTCCGGAATCATAATATTCTTTTTGCTCACCATCGAAATATCCATTTCTATAAGTATATTCTGATAAAAGCTCCCCATTTGGATACCATTCCGTGTTTGTTTCCGTATATGTTGCCAAATCTTGAGTATAACAGAGTTTGTTAACTCCATTTTCATAGGATTCCTCAAGAGCGCCTATTAACTCTCCATTCTTGTCATATTTAGCTTTACGAGCTATCTGACCATTCGGATAGTATAAACTATGATCTCCTAATGAAATGTTATCAATCCATTCACCTCCACCAAGTGATTTTCCGGATTCTGAGAAAAATTCTTCTTTACCTTGTTTTTCCCCTAATAGATAATTCACTCGATAGCTTTCTGTTCCATTTGAATGATATTTGACATGCATGCCAACAGGTAACCCTTCAGAAAAATCCTGCATTTCTATAACTGTTTGTATGTCATCATAGATAACGACTGCAGGATTCGAGCCATCTCCATGTAGTATTCCTTTTTGATAACTCTTCGTTGATTTTAAGATTCCATTTTCATACCACTCTTTTGAAATGCCTATAAGGGCTCCTGCATCATAATGATGTAGGGCTGAACAATTTCCATTGTCATGAAAATACTTATATTCACCTACTAATTGATCATCTTTATAATAAGCTTCCTCTTGTTTCTCTCCGCTTTGAAAAAAGGACTCAGCCTTACCGTAGCGTTTGCCTTGTTTCATTGTCAGCAATAGATGTATTTTTCCATCAGGGTACAGTACTTTAGCTTCGCCATGTAACTGCCCTTTAGTATAATTTAGAATCTTTTCAATACTACCACTTTCAAAGTAACCGAGACTCAATCCATGCAAGACAACTTGAGGTTCTTCTTGTTCTACATCAAGACTTTCATTTTTTTCTAAAACCATTAAGTCTTCTTCACTACGTATTTGCCCTTGTGGGTAAAACTCCGCTTTTTTTACAGGAACATCCGCACCACTAATAACCGGTTCATAGAAAATAGCGACTTCAGTATTGCCATCAGGATAATAACTAATCACTTGCGGTATCCAATTTGGTTGGCGCATTTTCGGCATAACCGCAGCTGGCGTTATCTCTTCAAACTCTATTTGTGAAGAAGAAGGTTCTGCATCAGCAAAAACAATTGAACCTAAAGAAATTATAGAAAATATAAATAAAGTGATTACTTTTTTCATGTCTCGCTAGCTCCGGAAAATATATTGTAAATTTTGACAAGTTAACATAACGTCTCCTTTTTCTCAATATCACTTAGTCGAAAAAACTCTATTTTTATACTCAAAATTTATTTTTTTTTAAACCTCTCTTAAAATAGACAAAAAAAAAATAATAGTGTAGACATAGTCATGTTTTTTTAAAAAAATCAATTCGGTTAACTTTCTAATCTTAGGAGAGAATTATGAAAAAAAATATTCTAGCGAAACTCGCGTTATTAGGTGTCGCATCCGGACTTGCTTTAACAGGATGTAATCCTCAAACCACTCACAGCAAACAAGAAGGAAAAGACGGTATGGATCAACGCGGGCAGAGCCGTTCGCAACAAGGCCAAGGCTCTTGTAGTGGCACTTCCGGCTGTGGTGCAAGTAAAAAAGGAAATAGTTGTAATGATAATAGCCCATGCAATGAACATTAATAACCACTGTAACTAAAGCTAAATCATTGATAACAAAAAAGAGTTAAAAGACTATTTTATGAAAAAAAGGAAATTAGTAAAACTAGTATTGTTAGGCATGATATCGGGCCTTGTAGTTACGGGTTGTAGTTCTGATTCTTCGAAGCCCGATAAGAAAGCCGGTACGCCTTTATAGATATTCTTCGAATGGAGAAGAAGATTCTCAAAGCAAAGCCTGCTGCGGCTATAACCCTGCGAACAACCATTAAAAAGGTTCCTTAACATTTTATATTTTTTAATTTTGGCAATAAGAGTACAATACTCTCTTATTGCCTTTTTTTAATGTCAGGGTTTTATTCTCTATGAAAAATATCACCATTTCTAATCTTGGGATAGGAATTGGACTACGCCCCGATCATTATGAGGAAATTTTCGCCACTTGGCCGGAAATCGACTGGTTCGAAATCATCAGTGAAAACTTTATGGTAGAAGGCGGGGGTTCCATAGAAAACCTTGAACGTATTTTAGAAAAATATCCTGTAGTGCAACATGGTGTATCTCTAGCAATTGGCAGCCCGACACCTTTAGACTTTGATTATTTAAAACGATTAAAAGCATTAGCTGTAAAAACTAAAACTCCGTGGATATCCGATCATCTATGCTGGGGTCGATTACCGGGAAGAAATTTTCATGACCTTTTACCTTTGCCTTATACAAAAAAAGTCATTGATTATGTTGTTGAACGAGCCCGAATTGTACAAGATTTTTTAGAAATCCCTTTTGCTTTAGAAAATCTCTCTTCTTACCTCAGCTATTGTGAGGATGAAATGCATGAATGGGAGTTTTACACTGAAGTAGTAGAAAAAGCTGATATTTTCATGATGCTAGATGTGAACAATATCTATGTCTCTTCTAAAAACCATGGATTTGACCCTGAAACCTACATCCAAGCAATCCCTTACGATCGTGTTCTGCAAGTTCATTTAGCCGGCCATAAAGATTATGGCAACTACATCATTGATACCCATGATAATTACGTATGTGATGAAGTATGGCAACTATATGCAAAAGTCTATCCTAAAACAAAAGGAGTCTCCACACTATTGGAATGGGATGATAATCTCATAAGCTTTGATGCGACATGGAAAGAAGCTCTAAAAGCAAAAAAATTTCAACAAAATATAGTAGAAGCTGATGTATTATGAAGGATAAAACTACCGTTCCTCAATCACTGATAGATCTTCAGAAATGGTTTGGTTCTATTATTTGTAATCCCCTTCAAGATGACCGGACCATCTCTCCTTTAACTCCTAACGGTAATAGCATAAAAGAAGAAGCGGCTTTATATCTCAATCCAAGTCCGACTCTTAAACCACATGAACGCATCCAAATATATAATCAACAATATTGGTGGCGCCTAATAGGTATTTTGCAAAGCGCCTTCCCCTGTCTTCTTCGAATTTTAGGCTACCGAATATTTAATAAAGCAATAGCTGAACCTTACCTCTTGGACCATCCTCCTACTCATTGGAATATTGATTTAATTAGCGCTAACCTGGCCGAATGGCTTATATCTCATTATAAGAAAGAAAATGCTGAACTCATTCAGCAACTAGCTGCTCTTGATTGGGCTTTTTGCATCAGTTTTTTTATTAAAGAAAACCCTGCTATCGAAGAAAAAGACCTGTCTTTAGATGCTATAGAAAAATTTTTAACTCAAACACTTTATCTTCAACCCTATATCCATTTATTTGAATTTAATTCTGATCTTTTTTCTTTCAGAGAAAAATTATTACAAAAAGAAGTGCCCGATTGTAAAAAAATAATTTTATCCGGATCAGAGGCGAATCAAAAACATCGCTTTATCCTTTATCGCAACCCGGATAATTTGATATATTATAAGGATTTAAATGAGATTGAATATTATATTTTATCACAATTAAAATCGGGCTCAAGCATAGGAGATGCTTGTGATCATTTGCTTCAATTTGATGAGAATGCTTTTCAAATAATTAAAGATAATATTTCTACTTGGTTCCAAAATTGGACCCTTCAAGGATGGCTAACAAAATATCCCAAATAAAAACTATCAATCCTCGTCAGATTGCTTTTTTATCTCTCTTGTCTTCAAAAAAAGAAGAGAAATATGCCCATGAATCTCTAAATAATTGGCAAAAAGACGTTCAACCCAATTATAACGATTTCTCTTTAGCTCAAGAATTAACGTATGGCACTTTAAGAAGAACGCTTTCTTTAGAATATATCGCGTCTCATGCTGCTTCAAAAGGAAAACTGAAATTAAAAACCAAAGAAAGAATTCTACTACACTTAGCCATTTATCAACTTTTTTTTATGAATCGAATTCCCCATTATGCTGTTGTCAATGAAATGGTGAAACTGGCAAAACAATATACCGGGAATATTTTTTCAAAATTTTTAAATGCTCTTCTTCGTAAGCTGATTATACACCCCATCTCATTGCCACTTGGCAATACTATACAAGATCTAAGCTCTTTTTATTCTTATCCTACTGATCTGGTTCAAAATCTTATTCAGGATTATGATCTTAAAAAGGCTATAGATATTATGGGCTGTTTAAATAAACCGCCTATAACAATGCTTAGGATCCGAAAAGGGCTAGAGCCTTCATTTTCCGAATTAAATATCATAAAAACCAATCTTTTTCAGATGGCTCACTTGCCCGGTATTGTAGCCATACCTCAATCTTTTAAGCCTTCGGAATATTACATTCAAAATATTACCCCCGTTCTTCTCATGGAAAAGCTTTTTCATGAGAAGAAAACTTTTTCAAGCGTCTTAGATATCTGCGCTGCTCCCGGAGGTAAGACCATTTTGCTACATGATATGTTTCAAGAGACTACTATATGCGCTAATGACTCTTCACCTCAACGCATCAAAATACTAGAAGAAAATCTTGGTAAATATGATATAAAAGCTTCTATCAGATGCTCTGAGGCCTCTTTATATCGCTCGACAAAACCTTTTGATCTTGTTCTACTGGATACCCCCTGCAGTAATAGTGGCGTTTTAAATAAACGACATGAAGCTCGTTTTCGGTTGAGCGAGAAAAAATTGGACGAGTTACACCATATTCAATTAAATTTAGCTAAACATGCTCTTAAGCTATTATCTACCGGAGGCGAATTATGGTACCTAACTTGTAGTATTCTGAAAAAAGAAAATGAAGCTGTGATCCATTCGCTTCTAAAAAATCCGTCTTTGAAGATTTCTAAAGGTCCTTTTACTATCTTACCAAATAAAGAAGGGCAGGATGGTGGTTTTGCTTGTGCCATTGTAAAACAATAGGAAAGTAAATGATTAGGAAAAAATTTCAGAATCTTGAGTGGTTAGAATTTGAACAACTACAAGATATTCCACATTTAACACATGCTATTTTTTTACGACGAGGGGGTAATAGCCAAGGCCCCTTTGCCTCTTTCAACCTGGGTTTAGGTATTGGTGATGACAACAGGCTCGTACAACAACATTTCAAAGAGATAAAATCTTTATTTCAAATAAAAAAAATGCACTTCACCAGACAGGTTCATCAAGATGAAATAACTGTCGTTACTACCAAATCACCTGAAGAATTACCCTCCTGCGATGCATTAATAACAAAACAGACTGACACAGCACTTCTTATGCGTATGGCTGATTGTCAAGTGGCTCTTTTTTATGATCCTATTAAAAAGGTTATCGCTAATGTCCATTGTGGTTGGAGAGGCAGCGTATCGAATATTTATCATAAAACCATCCGGAGGTTAAAAAAAGAGTTCTTATGCAAAGAAGAAAACATACTTGTTTCAATCTCACCTTCTTTAGGACCTCACTCCAGTGAATTCATCCACTATAAAAAAGAATTACCCTCATCTTTTTTGAAGAAAGAAATAAAACCAAACCATTTTGATTTTTGGCAAATCAGCTATTCACAATTAATAGAAGCAAGCATTTTACCTCACCATATTGAAATAGCCGGAATAAATACTTGTGGATCCGAGCAAGATTTTTTTTCTTTTAGAAGAGATAGAATTTGCGGAAGAAACGGGACGCTTATTACTCTTAAAACGCCCTAATAGTATTGAGGATAGGCGTCACCAAAACGAACCTCATCAGAATCATCAATAAAATCACCTGTTTGAACTTCAATAATTTTAAGAGGTATTTTTCCCGGATTTTCTAATCTATACTTCATACACTTAGGAATATTAAGAAAATCATTTTCATTAAGATAGTGTTCCTTATCCCCTAGTACAATCCGGGCCGTTCCTTTAATAACAACCCAATATTCATTTCGGTGATAATGAAGCTTCGTGCCTAATTTACCACCCGGAATGATTTCCAGCTCTCTTATTTTATAACAATTATAATTTACTAAAGTCGTATGTACTCCCCAGGGGTACTCTAAACGATTCGAAAGCTCAATATGATCTTTACGATTTACTTCTTTAGCATATTCTCTAATAGTTTTATTAGACTTATCAAGCGTCATGATTCACCCTCAAAGATATAATTATTAAATTTACCAATGTAGTATACTACAACTCTCTTATAAAAAAAGTTTTTATTTATTTAAAAAATTACCTTTATAAAAAAATTTATTGATATATTCGCTCTTTATAGTTTAATATATTTCTTCAACCCACTCAAAAGAACAAATATGAAAGGTATTGTATTAGCAGCCGGAAAAGGAACACGATTATACCCGATAACACTTGGCATCTCTAAACAGCTATTACCGGTATATAATAAACCCATGATTTATTATCCCCTTTCAGTCTTACTTCTAGGAGGGATTAAGGACATTTTGATTATATCTACTCCTAATAATCAACCACTTTTTAAACAATTGTTAGGAGATGGATCTGACCTTGGTATCACTCTCTCCTATGCTATACAGACACACCCGAGAGGACTAGCTGATGCCTTTCTGATAGCTAAAGACTTTATCGCGAATCAAAATGTCTGCCTTATTTTAGGCGATAATATTTTCTATGGAAATGGGCTGGAACCCTTGTTAATAAAAGCTTCTCAAAAACAACGAGGAGCTACTTTTTTTGGCTATGAAGTTAAAGATCCTAGCCGCTATGGTGTTGTGGAATACAATTCAGATAATTACCTTATTTCCATAGAAGAAAAACCCGCCTACCCTAAATCTAATATTGCTCTGACCGGTCTTTATTTTTATGATAATCAAGTCGTTTCCTTAGTTGCTAAATTAAATCCTTCCGTTCGAGGAGAATTAGAAATAACAGATCTCAATAGACTGTATGTGGAAAAAGGCATCGCTGATGTTCATATAATGGGGAGAGGTTTGGCTTGGCTGGATACAGGTACTCATGATGCTTTAATGCAAGCCGGCCATTTTATTCAAGTCTACGAAGAAAGACAGGGTCTTTATATTGCATGCCTAGAAGAAATTGCCTATCGTCAAGGTTTTATTGACAAAGAGCAACTTTATTCCATAGGTAAGAGACTATCTAAGAGCGAATATGGTAAATACATCATGAAATTAGCCACTACCGAATCCGCTTCAACACACACAAAGACCCTAACTTCCAAACAATCTGTATTATATTGACCCTTGACGCGCCTTATCTATACAATAATGCTCTAGAGCTTCTTCCCAGCCGGGAATATGCCCGATCACTTTAGATAATTTATTATTATCCAAGGCACTAAAACAAGGTCTTTTAGCTCTAGCTTTAACCGTTTTTTGTGAAATTGCTTTTACTGAAGCAGGGATTTGATTTAACTGCAGAATTTTTTTAGCAAAAGTATACCAAGAAACAGCCCCGGTATTCACGGCATGATATATTCCGGATTTAGGCAGCTTTTTTAATAAGATCGTAATCATATAAGCGACATCTTTAGTTGAAGTTGGCGACATGATCACATCATCTACCGCTTTTACTTGCCCCTTTTCGGTGCCCAGACGTTTTATTGTCTCAATAAAGTTTCCGCCTTTTCCACTCGATCCGGCAAGACCAAAAAGAGAGGCAACGCGTAAAACATACGTATTAGAGCAAGCTGAAAGAGCCAGATCCTCTCCAAGGGCTTTTGAAACACCATATACATTAATCGGAGAGACCAAGTCCATTTCGTTATAAGGATGGGTATGATTACCTTCAAAAACATAATCGGTGCTAATATGAATGAACCGAGCCCCTTTTTCCTCACATATTCCGGCCATCTTTTCTACTGCACGAGCATTGATAAGATACGCTTTTAAAGGATGGTCTTCAACCTCATCTGTCTTGTGATAGCCGGTGCAATTCATTAAGACATCAAAATCCATATTGCCTAATACACGGTCTATTTCATCAAGAGCAGAAATATCGCATTCACCTCTTCGAAGTGGTATCATTTCATTGCCATTTATAAGTTGTGAGGTAAGAAGATCTGAGCCTAATTGGCCATTAGAGCCTAAGATAACAATTTTCATATTTCAACTACTCCGCCATACATCTCAACATCCTTAATAATACGATGCCATTTAGCTAATTCTTTATACCAATCCAAAGTAATTGTTCGAGTATTTTTAGCTATTTTTTCTGTTTGGAGCGCATCAACAATTTCTAAAGTTCCCTCGATAGCAGTAAATAAAGCCCGATAGCCTAAAGAGTAAATTTTATCAAAAGATACGCGATAAGAACGTTTATCCGGATCTCCATACCACTCAATTTCAATATCATTAGGCAAGATACCGGCAATCATTTCACCAAGAGGCCCTATTTGATAATTATTGTTTTCCGATCCCGTATTAAAAATCCGACCATTAATTTTTTCAGCTTCGATCTCAAGCATAAATAATAAAGCCCTAGCGGCATCTTGTACATGTATCATCGGTCGCCATTGCTTACCATCACGCATTAATGGCAAACGACCGTCTTTCCAAGCACCATAAGTCATACCATTAATAGCTAAATCAAAACGCATTCTTTTGGAATAACCATATACTGTCGCTTGTCTTAAGACACAAACACAAAAATCTTTATCTTTTAAAGGCAATATTTCTTGTTCTGCTTTATAATTAGCTTTGGAATAAGTCGTCAAAGGATTAACAGGTGATGTCTCATTTACAATCACATCTTCTTTTTGATAACCGTATACACTACAAGATGAAGGTAAAATATAGCGCTTTACTCCCATTTTTTTAGCAAGAATAGCTGTATTGACACGCGATTTAAAATTGATTTCATTCGTTGCATTTTGAAATAACTCACCACTTGAATCATTAGAAAGTGCTACTAGATCAATAACATAATCTATTCCTTCAAAATGTTTTTCTCCTAATTTTCTAACATCTTCACGAATACAAACAAGTCCATCTTTTGGAGGCAAAAGGTCCATCCCGAAAAAAAATCTATCTAATGCCATAACATTAAAATTATCTTTTAATAACAAAGGAATTAAAGTGGTACCTATATACCCTCCGGCACCTGTTACAAGTACAGTACTCATTAACTATCCTTATAGTTGATTCAATCAAAATATTTGTTGCATCTCATGTAATCGCGGCTGCAACTTATCTTTATCTGATAAAATGGCTTGATCTTCCATAATCGGCCATTCAATACCAAGTTGAGGATCGTTCCATAAAATCCCCTTATCATGAGATGGAACATAATAATTTGTTACTTTATATAACACTTCAGTATTAGGTTCCAAGGTACAAAAACCATGAGCGAATCCTATTGGAATAAGAACTTGATAACCATCTTCAGCATTCAGCTGAATGGATACATGCTTTCCAAAGCCGGGAGAGTCCAAACGAATATCTACTGCAACATCAAAAATAGAACCTTTTAACACACGAATCAATTTAACTAATTCAAAAGGTTTGGTTTGAAAATGCAAACCTCTAACGGTTGATTTAGGAATGGAAAGAGATTGATTGTCCTGAATAAAATCATAATCAATACCACATTCTCTAAGAGATTCTTTATTGTAACTTTCAACAAAATAGCCTCGATGGTCGGGAAAAAAAACGTGGTTTGATCAGTTTAACATCCGGAATTTTTAAATCCATTACTTCTATTTTATTAACAACTAACATTTCTACCCTATTTAAGCTTTGATTACTTGTACATTCGTGATCCCGGGCATACATTTCGGCTAACAACAACCGTAATCAAAATCTAATACCAATTCCATAAAAAAGACCTCTGCATAACTGACTTGATAATATTTTTTAAAACCCACTGATTGTCTAAATTTATTTTTCATTTATTTTGATAAGTTTTATAATAAGCAGTTTTTTTATTATAGGCGCAAAGCATCGCTGCCGGAAATCAGTTATGCAGAGGTCTTAATTAGGAAGTATATCCATAATCAAAAAACTTTACTTTTTGCCTTAAGGAGTAGAGGGAAGAGGTTTTTTATAAGAAATTTTAATTTCTTGAGAAATGGGATAAGAGATTTTAAACTTTTGATTCGTCTGTTTTTCAATAACATAATCAACGATAGCCAACAACCAAACTTGATGAACCATTTCAACAATGTTATATGATTGACTATCCACAAAAAGATTAATATCCCCAAGGTTTTTTAAAGGATTATCCATTTTAAAACCGGTCAACGTCACCACCTTTAATCCTTTTTCTTTCGAAGAAATAGCTGCATTTACCATATTTTGTGATTTCCCGCTGCTACTTATCAAGATGGCCAAGTCATCTTTTTCCCCATATCGATCAATAGCTTCCGATAACCACTTATCATATCCAAAATCATTAGCAAAACAGGTGATCAAACTAGCTTCATTAAAACACCTGGCTTTAACCTTGGCATTTTTTAAAAGATCCACCGCTACATGACTTGCAATCGCTGCGCTTCCCCCATTTCCGGCAATATAAATACCATTCTCTTTCTTTTGAGAGGTTTGAATTAACTCACAAACGGATACTAAATCTTTTTCTAAAATGTGTATTAATTTTTCAGATAGATCCTTAAAAAAACCATCAAAAAAACTCATATGTACTTACCGCCTAATTTCTTCTTCGCTATTACCTTCTATCTTAAGATCACAAGTTGACAGCTCCCTTAGGAGCTGTCAACTGATCTAAGTACACTATTTAAAAACTCTTCAGCTAGATGCTTCCGTTCATATTTTTTCAATATGGCATCATTGGGACACAGTGACTCTTTCTCTAAGCCTTTAATTTCGTGAGACAAAAAGGTGCTAATCTCATTAAAGTCAGAAAAGAGATGCCCTGCCTGAGCTTCTAAGATAATTTTACCCCCATCTCTTATCCCATCACCTAGTATCATAATAGGTGTTTTAGAAGAAATATACTCGAAAACTTGGCCTGTGGGTACCCCATCACTTGTCCATTCCAAAAAGCATAACATATGGACATCTCTTTGAATCCTTAAAGCTTCCTCATGAGAAAGCATACCATGATGATTCACATATTCTAAAATATCGTATTTTTGCGCTAATTGAGTGATATACTCTTTTGTCGGACCCGCAAAGACTAATTCCAGCCTTTGGATAAAAGAATGGTTATAACTCTTTAAATCGCTAACAGCTTGAAATAAGGGCTCGATATTTTGTTTCCCTGCATAAATAGCGCCTGTATATGCGATTCGCCATTTGTCTGCCTTTTCAAAGAAATATTCCGAATTTAAACCTTGACGATCCGTTGGTTCAAAACCATTCATAATCACGTCTACTTTTTTTAGATGATGGCGCTTTTCTAAAATTTTGGCAAAATGCAGAGAAACGGTCACCGCTTTATCAGCTTTAGCTATCACCTTTTTCTCTAAAAACCATTCGAATATAGTAAATGGGAAGAAACCGGGATAAACCGGATTTTTGACCCAAAGATCTTGGAAATCTGCCACCCATTTATGAACGACTCCATTTTCTCTTAATTTCATAGCCAGTAAATGAGTCGTATAGGGCCCTGAAGTACTGAACACTAAATCCCAGGGCTTTAAAACCACTTCCTTTAACGCCGGTTTGATCCATAGGTCGGTTAAATCCGGCATTCGACAACTACTTAAGATTCCATATTTCTTAGCAAGGTGTCGCACAAGCCTCTTTATAGGAGATAAAAAACCGCCTTTTTTTTTAGACGCTATTCTTTTAGACTCTTTTTTTTTGCTGTAACGCTTAAAAGGAACAGCTATTTCTATTAGCTCAAAACCATCGTTATTCTTAATCATTTTATCCGCATTATCTACCTGCTTTTTAGTGGTTAATACGGTAACTTTATATCCTTGAGAGCTCCAATATTTTGCCCAAGAATAAGGCCTATGCGATGCGATCGAATTCAAAGGAGGAAAAAATTCGGTAATTATTAAAATTTTCATCCGGTTTAATTTAGAGTTAATATTCAAATCTTTATAGAATAAAAGATTTTTATTTTACTTATAAATTCATTTTATGCAATACCGAAGCTAGAAGGCGGTAACCGGTGTCTAAGTCCTATAAAATTGCAGCTGTTGTAGTTATGTATAATTATGATGATCGAATCATCAATAATATTGAGTCCTATATCAACCAAGTCGACAATATATTTGTATACGATAATTCAGAAGCACAAAATGAGGATTTAGCCAAAAAAGTGAACGCTCTGCCTAGAATAAGTTACTATTATAACAATGACAATTTAGGTATTGGTAAAGTGTTAAATATGGGGGCTCAAAAAGCTGTAGGTGAAGGCTTTGAGTATATTCTAACCATGGATCAAGATAGCCGAGCCACTCCCGGAATGGTTCGTAAATTACTGGTAGAGACTCAAAAAAAAGATTTATCACCGATAGGCATTATTTCCCCTTTTCATACTAATTTAAGAGATCACGCACCAAAAAACAAATCGACCCAAGAAGTCATGTCTGTCATGACCAGTGGAAATCTTTTAAATCTGCAAGCTTTTCAAGAGGCAGGGCCTTTTAAAGAAGATTTCTTTATGGATTATATCGATCATGAATACTGTTTGAGGTTGAACTCCAAAGGTTTTAAGGTTTTAAGAGTCAACAGAGCCATATTAAAACATCAATTAGGCGAAGGAACTTCCCGTCGATTTTTCTTCAAACGTTTGCTAACAACTAATCACTCTGCTCTAAGACAGTATTATATAACCCGTAATAGATTATTTGTTGCCAAAGAGTACCGAAAGAAATTTCGAAGTCATTGTTATCAAGACTTAAGGAGTTTTTTCTTCAGTATTTTAAAAATAATCTTTTTTGAAAAATATAAAGCTAAAAAGCTATCTATGATTTTAAGAGGAATAAAAGATTATAGAAGAGGAAAGTTGGGCAAATACGTCTAATTTAGATCGCCGGTCCTTTTTTCATGATTTTTATCATTCAAGAAAACACCACAGCTGCATATAACCGGACATAAAGGACAAGGGCATTCCCGTAACTGTTATAGTCGTTTAATTTTAATTTGATAAAATCGCTATTGATCAAGCGATTTTATCAAATTAAAATTAAACGACTATAAGCTGCAAACCTTTATTAAGAAGTTTTTTATAAAGAGGAGAAGAGATGTATCCTTTATCACCAAAAAGTTTTCCTGTGATTGTATCAGCCAATTTTTCTACAACAGAGACATCGGAAACATTTCTCCGGGTGATATGAAAAGCTACAATCTCTCCTTTATCGTTAATAATTAAATGAAATTTAAAGCCATAAAACCATTCGGATGTTGTTTTACCTTTTTTTGCTACTCCTTTAAAAACTTTATTTCTTGAAATACGTTTATTATGGCATACTTTTAGTGAAGTTGCATCGATGAAAGCAATGCCTGTGATATTGCCTTGAAGGCTCCACATATAAGCGTATAGAGGAAGAAATATATTTTTCATACATTGAATAACTGATTAAATTGGAAAATTCACGGTAATAATATTGGTGAATATAAGAATAAAAATGTTTGAAAGTTTTAAAATTAGATTGCTGAAACATAACTATAATAGTCATCAGTTCCGGAATTGACAATAGAGGTGCCGGTCCTCGTCTATTTATTTTCAATAAGGTGTTTCACCCGGTCTCTTTTGAAAACTTTCCAAAAATCATCGATAGCGCAATATAGAGCAGTTAAATTTTTCATTTTTAGACCTTTTGTTTTTGTTTATTTTTTTGTCAAAAATATTCTACAAAAACAAAAGGTCTTTTTGCATTAAAAAATTCTAACTTCATGAAATACTAAGAATTAAACCCAGAATTCAGGTTATTAGAGTATACTTTAACACATTCGACAAAGCCATATTTCGACGCACTTTGTGAATATTTCAAAAAGATCGATACGCACATTCATCACTAATTTGGTCGAACATAAGATTTAACAACTCAACACAATATGTACATAAGGACTTCCTAAAGTCTCTGTCATAATTAGGTGATTTTTCTTTTGGGTAGCAACTCGAATTTAACCACATTTGTTAAAAAGCGAAATACACAGCCTCACACAGGAATGTAACACTACTTAAACTTAAGGCATACCGGCCTTCGACCTCAGAACGGTACTGTTTCTTTATATTATTGGAAATCAAACGCTTGTTGCATATAACTATAACAATTCATGGCGTGTTATGTCAATAAAAAACTATTTATTTACATTTATTTTTCTAAAAATGTCTTTAGTTGCTTTTTATTATCATTGTTTTTATTATTATTTTGTTTTTTTATCGAATGTTAAATAAGAGGTTTTTGGTGATAAATTTAAATGCTAATTTAAACGCCCAACAAATTAATCTTGTTAGGCAAAAAGAACAACGTCTAAGAAACGATTGTAAAGCTATTAAGCAACAAACTATAAACATACAAACTCAGATCTGGAGTGCTGTAGCCCCCCTCTTTGGTTATTCTTTTGACCAATACAAACCTAAGATATCCGAGGAAGTAAAACAAGTACTCACTACTTATCTACTTAACGAAGGTAGCCCTGTAGCAATAGCGTTGCTTCAAGAATTTCAAAGAAACAATTTTTCTAATACTTAAACCTTATAGTTGTTTAATTTTACATTAATAAAATTGCTTGATCAATGGCGAATTTAAAAATAGGGCGGAAGAAACATAAGCTTACAACCGGCGGATTCTACTATTTTCCTGCTTTCCGCTAACTTGTGAAAACCGGCATTGTCAAGAGTAAGAACACTACCGGGTGTAAGCTGAGGAGTCAAAACCTCCTTAAGCCAAATATCGAATAACCCGGTATTACAAGTACCTTCAAAATACATTGGAGACAAAAACTGCCCTTTAGACAGGACTGAAATAATATTTTGCCTTACAAAGCGGTTTCCTGAAACCGCTCCAAAAACTTTTTTGCCGCGTAAGCTTCTTCCGGGCTCACGAAATAAAAATTGATGGATCCCGGTTGCATCGAGATAAATCCTCCTGTCAAAGGGAATATTGTTTAAATCTTTCATAAAAGCTTCCCGTTTCTTTTCATCTCTTTCCTTATAGCGAGTAGTTTTTTTTCGTGTAATTTTTAATCTTTTAAGGGCATAAAAAATCGTTTGCAGAGTGACTGAAAAATAATTAGCAATTTCCGATAAAAAATAATCCGGATGTTGTTCTACATATTTAGATAACAACTCATCATCTAATTTCTTATAAGCAGACTTTCTACGGATTGGTTTTAAATGTCCTTTTTGTTTTTTTTTGCAATACCCATCGATATACTGTTGTAATACCTACTTGAAAAATATGGCCGGCTGCCTTTTTGTTATGATGCTTTTCTATATATTGTCATACTTTCTCTCGAAGATCTACCGGATAGGCTCTAGGCATTGTTTTATCCTGACTATTTGTATAAAAAGAGAAGGATAACATGTTATCAAATAAAAATTAAAGTACTATATATTGATGACTATAAAAAAATCGTTTGGTCTATTGTTTTCTTGTCTTGATGTTAGGTAATATGTTAGCGTTTTTCTTTTAATAAAAACATATTGTTAATAATGTCAGCTAAGACATCCATCATTCAGTCAGATGAGACTAACGATATAGCCTTAGGTATGATTGGCCTAGGATATGTTGGTATCCTTTTAGCTTTAGCCGCAGCCCAAGCTCGCATTAAAACCTCCGGCTTCGACTTAGATCGCAATAAAATCCGGTCTTTTAAAAATAGCCTATCTTATATTAAACACGTTCCCGACTTAAAAATTAAAACTACTGTTGAAGAAAAAAAATTTATCCCTTCTTCAGAAATAGAAGACAATTTTTAACTTAACGTATGTAAATAAAATGAATTTAAAAATACCTTCTTTTATAAAACCTTTGCAACTCATTCCATACGAGTATCATGCACAATTAAACACTATGCTTCAAGAGATTATTAAAAAAAAACAAGATATCTCTAACTCATTAAATACAATAACTAGTTCTCTTAACGTTGATAATGTCAAAGATTATGACCCGGCAAATCTGGCACAGCATCAATTCAGCAAATTTTTAGAATTGCGAATAGAAGCTTATAGAGCGAATAAAGCATATTGCTCTCATATGAAATTAATGCATTCATTTTTTATTGACAAAGAAGACGATAACTTGAAAATTTTTGAGTTTTTAAATAATCTGTTAAGTGATTATAGGATTGGAGTGTTTAAACGTATTAATGATTTAGTCAAAATATCGAGCTATAAATTTGAAATGGGTTCTCCTCCAACATATATTCTTATCAAGTGTGATGTTATTTTTGTAACAAGCATTATAAATGAAAATAGTTTCGGAGACGGCGGCTAACATTCGAAATCGTTGATTAACTCAACTACCCGCATCGTGCGGGTTTTCTCATTGCGCTTTTCCTGTTTCAATACGTCCCTATCATTACCGCTAAGCGGCTACTTTCGGCTTGTTTGACGTTCCACAGGCACTACCTGCACTCCTTGCAGTGGCTAATATATTTCTCGCGGCATTGATATCTCTGTCATGCTCTTCACCACAACTTATACAACACCAACGTCGCACATTAAGACTCAACTCATTGAGTACAAACCCACACCTCGAACACGTTTTACTCGTATTCCTTGGATTAGCAAGCATAAAATCTCTTTTATACCAATTAGATTTATACTCAAGTTGTCGGCGGAACTCACTCCAAGACGCGTCCCCGATCGATCGACTTAACTTTTTGTTAGACATCATTCTACGCACAGAAAGGTCTTCTACTGCCACCGTTTGGTGCTTCTTAACAATAGTCGTACTCAATTTGTGCAAAAAGTCTCGCCTCTTATCGGCTATTCGCGCATGAAGCTTTCCAAGCCTTTTACGTGCCTTTAATCTATTGTTAGATCTCTTCTTTTTTTTAGAAAGAAATTTACTTTTCTTTTTCAGTTTCCTTAAGTTTTTTCTTAATATTTTAGGCGATTTTATTTTTTCACCTTCACTTGTTGCGATATAACAATGAAGACCAAGATCGATTCCAACAGCAGACATTGTATAGGGAATCTCTTTTTTGCATTTACAATCAACCTGTAAGGATACAAACCATCTATCTGCGGAATCTGTCGATACTGTTGCACTATTTGGAAATATAGGTACTTCTTGAGACCATATAACATTAATTTTTCCAAGTTTTGGAAGCTTTAATATCGTTTTATCTTTAAAAATATTTTTACTTTGTCGTTTGTCAAGTGTATAGGTACAAGATCTTTTGAACCTTTTGAACCTTGGAAACTTTCCTTGTTTGCGAAAAAACCGTTGATATCCGGACTCCAAACTCTTTAAAGTATTACAATGAACCGTTCCCGTTGTCTTCCTTAAGAAGGGTTTTTCTTTTTTAAGTTTAGTTATTTCACGAGATAGACCAATCCAATTAATGGAAAATTTCTTTTCTTCATAAAGCTTTGATCTATGTGCTAAAGACCAATTATAAACAAACTTAGAAGATCTAAATTCTTCTTTAAGTTGCCGCCTCTGCTTGAGTGTCGGATAAAATCTTAGTTTGACTGCTTTCACTGTAAACTCTTTATTTTAAGCAGCTAGTATATCAAACTAGCACCGCCACCGTCAATAATTAATGCGCTTTTCGTTCCTCTGCTTCTCTTCGATACGCAACCGTCACTCGCGGGTCGACTGCATCCGTGCAGTCTTCAATGTCAGTGATAACTTTGGATCTAACTCTCTATGCTCTATTTTAACTTCGGGAATTTATGAGGGTCGAATTCGAAGGCAAACACTAGTCGTGAAGTATCCCACAAAAGCATTTTTTATTGTGAACGGAAATAACCTATCCTTTAAAGGCGATATTTCAACCAGGATAGTTATGGCAACATTAGATCCGAATATTGATCGACCCGAAGAAAGAGAATTCGACTGCAATTTACTTAAGTACATTCCATTACATAGATTGGAAATAATAAAATGTTGCATAACAATCTTAAAAGCTTATCACAACCATGGTTTGCCGAAGCCTCCCGGTATAAAAGCTTTTGGTCGTTTTGATGAGTGGGACACATGGATCCGAGGATGCGTTATGTGGTTGGGTCTTGCTGACCCATGCGAAACCAGAAAAAAAATTGAAGAAAGCGATGACGAAAGAGTTCGACTGATCAACTTATTAAAAACATGGTATATGTTATTCCACAATGATAAAAAAACTCTTAAAGAAGTTCTTCTATTTGCTAGTCAAGAAGTTTATGGAGAAGCAATTGTTACGATTGAATATAAAGCTTGGATGGTGGATTTTTTTGAAGAAGTCGGTGAACATTCTATTTTAAAAATGGGGAAATACATGCAAAAAATATGTGGTCGTCCGGAGTCCGGTCTCAAATTGGAAAGAGCCGGGACAAGAGGAGGAGCCAATTTATGGAGAGTTGATACTATATAGATTTTGGATATTTTTTACGTAGTTATAATTAATTCCTGCATAACTGCTATACATTTTGTTCGCCTAAGACCGGAAGTTGAACCTGTATTGGTATAAACATTTGCACCCGTATTTCCTCCAAATCTAAATTCATACACATGATTTAATAAATCTATGGGCGTAATAAAAGTTTCCGAGATGCAATAGAAAATTTTATTGAACCGAAAGCATCTCAATATCGCGCCATATATCAAAGAAAATACGTTAGTTATTTTGAAAAACACCACTTGGCCCGGAACGACAACCGACATTCTCTTACCTATTTTTAGAAAAAGAAACATTTCTTAGGTTAGGGGAAAATTTATTTATCTACTTTAGCCCGGAAAAAGAAAACCCTGCAAAAAACAGCTGCATTTTAATATGGGGGGTCCGCTATAAACCCGATGTTGATGATATTCGAGAAAGTCCCGGTTTAAAAATAATAGACCTTTTAATGAAGTAAGGGTGCTCAAGTTAATTATCACGATCCTTGAGTTCTAAACATACCTCCCACTCATCGGTTTTCTCAGTTAGAACATAAAAAAAGTATAGAACCAAGTGATCAATATGATTGTTTCGTTCTTGTGACAAACCACTCTGTTTTTGAATTCAAAAAAATGTTATCCTAATAATATGCCCATAGTACATACTCGAAATCATTATACCTAAACATAAGCTGATATTCTGTGCTTAAATCACAATCTATTCAATTCTTAGATCTCAAAAAACAATATAGAGAGTACAAACCTGCAATAGACCAAGCAATACAAAAAGTATTAGATAGTAGCCAATATATATTAGGTCCTGAAGTTACTGAAATCGAACAAACTTTAAGTAAATTTGTTGATGTTAAACATTGTATCACGGTATCTAGTGGTACAGATAGTTTACTTATCGCTCTTCTGGCTTTAGATCTAAAGCCGGAAGATGAAGTCATCACAACTCCTTTTACATGGATAAGCACATCTGAAGTAATTACTTTTTTAGGCGCTAAGCCTGTATTTGTGGATATAGAATTGGACACATTTAATATGGATCCGACTCTACTGGAAGCAACTATTACAGATAAAACAAAAGCGATCATGCCTGTTAGCTTATTTGGTTTAATGGCCGAGTATACTGTCATTAATGCCATCGCTTCTAGATATAACTTACCTGTCATTGAAGACGGAGCGCAAAGTTTTGGTGCTAGCTACCGTCAAAGAAAAAGCATGAGTATGACAACTATCGGGTCTACTAGTTTTTTTCCCTCGAAGACCTTTGGTTGTTATGGAGACGGCGGAGCTTTATTTACCAATAATGATAACCTAGCAGAAAAAATGCGTGCTATCCGTGTACACGGTGGATTAAAAAAGCATCATCATAACCTATTAGGCATCAATGGTCGCTTTGACACAATCCAAGCTGCTATTTTGCTGGCTAAGTTTCCTTTTTTTGAAAAAGAAATAGAAGGTCGAGTTCGGATAGGAAATTATTACACTAAAAAATTGCACAAATATCTCACAACACCTATCGTTAGGAATGGTTATCAACATGTTTACGGCCAATATACTTTACGAGTATCCGAAAGAGATTTAATTATAGAATCATTGAAAAAGAATAACATTCCACATGCAATTTATTATCCAAAATGCTTACATGAACAACCGATATTTAAATACTTGGGATATACTTATGGCTCTTTCCCGAAATCGGAACAGGCATCACAAGAAGTATTGAGTTTGCCAATGCACCCGTGGCTTACGATAAAGGAACAAGACCATATTATAGAAACCATTATCAGTAACTTTTGAAACATTAAAAGGATACAGTCTCTCTATGACAAAAGATACAGCCAAGCCATCTCTTGCCCTGATCGGATCGGGCTATTGGGGAAAGAACCTTGCTCGCAACTTCTACGAATTAAATGTTTTGAATACTATATGTGATTCCAATATTGAAGCTCTGGAAACGCAGAAAAAGCTTTACCCTGATTTAAATTTTTCTACCGATGTCGATAGTCTTTTAAATAACCCTGACATTAATTGTGTTGCTATAGCTACACCTACCACGTTACATTATCCGATAGCAAAAAAAGCGCTTTTAGCAGGAAAAGATGTTTTTGTAGAAAAACCTATTTGTCTTAACTGCATCCAAGCAGAAGAACTACTTGCTATCGCAGAGTCAAGAAATCTTATTCTTATGGTCGGACACATTTTGCATTACCATCCTTGTGTCGAATATTTAAAGGACTTACTGGCTAATCGATCTCTTGGAAATCCTCTTTATATTGTTTCGAATAGACTAAGCTTAGGCATCATGCGAACAGAAGAAAATGTTCTATGGAATTTTGCTCCTCATGATGTTTCTTTAGTGTTATCTCTTTGTAATAATCAACAACCGGATGAAGTCCGCTGTACGGGGGAGTCTTATTTAGCTAAAGATGTGCATGACACCGCTTTAACTATTCTGCATTTCCCCGGAGGCTTAACTGCTCAAATTCATACTAGTTGGCTATACCCCTTCAAAGAACAAAGACTAACTGTTATCGGAACTCAAGGTATGGCTGTATTTGATGATACCAAACCTTGGGATGAAAAATTGGTTGTGTATCACGAACCGGTCAAGTGGCAGCACAACCTGCCCATTCCTAACAAATCTGTTCCCGAAAAAATTATTGTTCCAAAAGCCGAACCGCTAAGGGAAGAATGTTCTCATTTTCTTTCCTGTTGTCTAAGACGGAGTACTCCTTATACCGATGGTAGAGAAGGTTTAAGAGTCTTAAGAGTATTAGAAGCGGCTCAAACCAGTCTAAATAATAACGGTGAAATACAATTACTTGGTCAAGCACTCTCTGCAAATGCGGGCAGTTTATAAGCAAATAGCCGGTATTCTTGATAGGGCCCGGATTTTAGAAATATATAGTGGAAATTTTTATTGCAAAAACCAAGCTTTATTCCCCGGGCAGTGATCGTTGAATTAGGAATCGCTTCCCTTTTGGATTGGGAGCCGTCAATCAAGTGAAAATAACCTCCATTTCAATGCCATACAAAACAAATTGAGCTTACTACAGAATCTTCAAGCTTTTTGTGATCAATATCTTAATGGCCATGGTAATCAATCAGAAAACGATCCAAAACTTTTACAACATGTTTTTAAAGAGATTAAAAAACAAAAATTTTTAACTATTCGTATTTCTAAATCCTTAGGTGGATGGAAATAAAAAAGCTATGCTTAAAAAAACCACTACACTTTTCCCATTTGGATCTGTCCCCACACTCTCTAGCATACGATGCAAAAAAGAGCCTTGTATGATGAAACCTTCATCTTGCAGAAGATTCTATTAAAGCAAAAAGAGTCATTAAGGATAAAAGAGAAAATCATTGTTAAAAAAAAGACACAAAAAACCTGTCTTAATTTATGAGCGTCTTATTGGAAATTTGTTTTTGGAACCATTCAATGGTCAGCTTCAATCCCTCATCTAAAGAAGAAAAGATTGTATTAGGCAGTAATGACCGCATTTTAGAGATCTCCAAACATTTCGATTTGGCCCCTACATACTTACTTGTATCAAATTCAATTTCATTAAAATCATAATCAATTTGATGACATATTTTCTGCGCAAAAGAACGTATCGTATATTCCTTACCTGTTCCTATATTAACAATATCATTATCTAAGGTATCTGATAGCTCGATCATTACTTTGACGAAATCATTCACTAAGACAAGTTCTCGTTTTTGATAACCGTCTCCCCATAAAGAAACAAGTTTATCAGATGTTTTTCCATTTAAAATCTTACGAATAAGATCAAAAATAAAATGCATCTGCCGACCATCCGTATGGTAACTAGGGCCGTAGAGGGTAGAAGGAACTAAATAAAGATATTTCAGCTTATATTGTTTATTTAAGGCTAAAAGGCCGGAATATAACATTTTCTTAGTCATAGCATAAGTGAAAAGAGAATCAATGGGTAATCCTTTTAAATAATTGATTTCTTTTAACTCTTCATCAGGAGAATAGGCACAACTAGTCCCCATACAAATAAGTTTTGCTTGGGATTGGGATTCTTTAAACCACGTTAACATATTGGTATTAATCTTTTGATTAATCAACCATTGATCTCCGGGATAACGTAAACAAAAATCCCCCGCTTGGGTCCAGGCGGCTAAATGATATATTCTATCAAATTTAATTGAGTCAAATTGAGTGAGTGCTTTTGAATCTGTTAAATCACAATTCTTTGAATTAACCTGAGTTATATTATGCCCAAGTTGTTCGAGAGCTTCGGTTAAAAATTTACCTAAAAAACCTGTAGCGCCGGTAACGAGTATTTGCATAGCTTACTAAAACTCCTTTGGGTTAACGGGGAAGTAAAACTCTATCCCCTTATCAAGTAGGTGTTGGTTATTTGCAAGAATCTCATTTTTGAAATTCCAAGCCAAAACAAAATAAATATCAGGCAGCTGATTCAACTCTTCTTCTATCAAGATAGGAATATGCATTCCGGGAGAATATAACCCTTTACGCAAGGTGTTTTTTTCTACCAAACAATCTAAAAAATTAGTCGAAATGCCGAAGTAATTTAGTAGGGTATTTCCTTTAACAGGAGCGCCGAAACCAAAAATTGTTTTCCCTTTTTCTTTGGCAGCCTTTAAGAGTGCTAAATTCTTTTCCTTCATTTCTTTAATCCGATCGGCAAAGTTCAAATAAGCAGAAAACTCATTACATCCGGATTGTTGTTCTTCTTCCCACAATCTCAGCAGTCGTCCGGTCGATGAACGTTTATCTTTATGACTTACGTAAGCAATAATAGATCCTCCATGGATAGGAGAAAACCTAGCATCAAACAAAGAAAGATCGTGACGATTTAATAGCGTCTCAATTGTCTTTAAATTATAAAAAAGTAAGTGTTCATGGTAAATTTGATCAAAAGCGCAATTCTCCATGATGCTTTTCATGTAAAGGAACTGTACAACAAATACGCCGTCTTCTTTCAAAGCATGGCGAATACCTTCACATACTGAATGTAGTTCTTCTAAATGGAAAAAAACACCTGAAGCATTAATAACATCAAATTTTCGAGCTAGTCGTTTAACAAGTTCTAAATTAAAAAAGTTATTTATTGTTTCTATACCGGCTTCATTAGCCATTCGAGCAATCGTTCGTGATGACTCAACACCTAAAACATCAAACCCTAAATTATTATAATGTTTCAGTTGAGTCCCATCATTCGATCCAATATCCAAAACATTTTTTTTCTCTTTACCGGAAAAAAATTGAGTGTCAATATCCTTAGCTACTTCCTTAAAATGATGACTTAAAGAGGTTGTTGTACCCGATAAATACGTATGATCGGAAAACATAATCTCTTTTTTTACGGTATAATTAATTTGCGCTGTATGACAATTATGACAATAAACGACTTTCAAAGGATAAAAAGGTTCTTTACCTAATTCTTGGTTATTCAAAAAATGATTGCCCCAAGGCTGTTTACCTAAGTCTATTGCTAGCTCAAGATCGTTGGAATCACAAACTCTACACTCCACCTGAATTGCCCCTAAATTTAGAAAATTGAATGACAAAAAAGATAAGATACAACAAACTCTTGATTTTTGCTAAGATAAAATCATAGTAACAACAACAATCTCAATACCTGTTATATTATTTTATTATAACTCTTATAAATCGTAATGTTTTTCGGAAAATCATATGATTATATCCAAAACTCCCGTACGTATTAGTTTTTTTGGTGGCGGAACAGATTACCCGGACTATTATATGCATCACAAAGGTGCTGTTATGGGAACGACGATCGACAAATATATTTATTTAAGCATCAATAAACTAAGTAAGTTCTTCGATTATAAAATTCGTGTCGGATATTCTAAATCCGAATTAGCTCAAACATTAGCAGATATTGAACATCCGAGCGTAAGGGAATGTCTAAAATTCAAAAACGTCGATGGCTACCTTGATATTCATATTTTTGCTGATCTTCCTGCTAAAACCGGACTAGGATCCTCGTCAGCTTTTACTGTTGGTTTTCTTAATTCTCTTTATGCATTGGAAGGACAAAAAGTATCTAAAATGAGACTGGCAAAAGAGGCTTGTCATATTGAACAAAGCCTTATCGCTGAGAATGTCGGATCTCAAGATCAATTTCATGCAGCGTTCGGTGGACTCAATATAATTGAATTTGATTCCCAAAATATTAATGTTAGGCCTGTCATCATCTCAAATGAAAAGCTTCAATATTTCGAATCCAATATTATGATTTTTTATACCGGTATTTCCCGCTTTGCCACTGAAATTTTAAAAGAACAGGTAGAAAATACCCGGCAGGGGAAAAAGGATAGCGACCTAAAAAAATTGTATCAGATGGTCTTTCAAGCTGAAGATATTATATCTCATGCCTCAAAAGAAGAGATGCTCAAAGAAGTCGGTAATTTAATGGATGAGGGTTGGCAATTGAAAAAACAATTATCCACTCAAGTCTCGAATACCAAAATCGATCAACTCTATGAAAAAGCAAAGTCAGCAGGAGCGTTTGGAGGGAAATTATGCGGAGCAGGAGCAGGAGGTTTTTTACTCCTTTTAGTACCGAATGAAAAGAAAGAAGATGTTCGCTCTGCTTTACCTGATTTGCTTGAAGTTGAATGTCGTTTCGATAGAACGGGAACATCTATTCTTTATTTTAGAAATTAACTTTAAAAAAATTGTATATATATGAATCAAAATCAACATATTTTGGTAACAGGAGGAGCAGGATACATCGGTTCTATCTTAGTACCTATCCTCTTAGCTAAGAACTACCGGGTAACCGTCGTCGATAATTTGATCTACCGTCAAACCTCTTTAATCGATTGCTTTTCTTATCCTAAATTTCACTTTATTCAAGGCGATGTCAATCATACAGAACTGATGATTCCTCTTATTGAGAAGGCTGATATTATTATCCCATTAGCCGCTATTGTAGGGGCGCCTGCTTGTAAAAAAAGCCCTCTTCTAACTCAGATGACTAATTTTGATGCTATTAAGCTCATCATGAATACTCTTTCGAAAGAACAAAAAGTGATTTTTCCTACTACAAATAGTGGATATGGCGTTGGAAAAGAAGGTGTTTATTGCACAGAAAATTCACCTTTAAAGCCGGTATCTTTATATGGAAAATTAAAGGTCCAAATCGAAGATGAGCTATTAAATCAAAATCAAGCCACTTCTTTTCGATTAGCTACAGTATTTGGAGCTTCCCCTAGAATGCGAACAGATTTACTAGTTAACGATTTTACTTATAGGGCTTTATATGATCGCTTCGTTGTTTTATTCGAAGAACACTTCAAACGAAATTATATCCATGTCAAAGATGTTGCTTTAGCATTTGTTTTTGGTATTAAAAATTTTGATACGATGAAAGGCCAAGCCTATAATGTCGGACTGACTTCTGCTAATTTAAGTAAGCACGAGCTTTGTGAAAAAATTAAAAGCTTTCTTCCTGATTTTTATATCCATTCTGCTCCTATCGGAGAGGATCCGGATAGGCGCAATTATATTGTCAGCAACGAAAAACTTGAATCATTAGGTTGGCAGCCACAATATAGCTTAGATGATGGTATAAAAGAATTAATCGGCGCTTATAAAATCTTAAAATTATCACAGTTTAGTAATGTTTAACATAGGTTCAACCTCTTAGAAGTAAGTTCTGTAATATGACTGCCGATAGCTAGAAAAGCCCTTGCTCCCGGTGAGGGAGCATTCAGAATTTGAATAGTATTGGTTGCATGTATGACACCAAAGTCATCATGCATCTTTCCTTTTTTCGTCACTAATTAAACTCGAACTCTTGCCTCGGCTTCGGTTAAATCGTCTAGTTCAAATAAGTTTGGAAGATTTGGATATTCCGTATAAAGAACGGAGCATTCACTTGCGCGGTTATGGTGTTATTACGGCTTGCAAGTGTGTGGTTAAAAATGGCCGCATTGATTATGCGGTTACCAATATTGAAGAACCTAGTCGTAATGACGTTGAAAAAATCATGAAGATTTGTTGGAAAACAGAAGTTTATCATAGGGAATTGAAACAAACTTGTGGCCTTAAGCGCCGGCAGTATCGTAATGCACGAGCGCAACGAAATCATATTTTTATGTCTATTTATGCTTGGTTACACAAATTTAAGCAAAGGAGGGGAGATAAAATATCTTTTTATCAACAAGACCGGGAAATGATAAAGCCCGCTATTACTTCAAATATGAAAAATATGTTGGCCATGTGTTAACATTTACGCGCGAAACTATCCGCAGATATCTCTTTTATCATATCTAACTTGACAGCTCCCAACCCTAAAGGGAAGGGATTCCTAATTCATCGACCACTGCTAACAAACAAGCTAGTCTAACATGATCTCCAAAGGCTTAAATTACCGACTGCCCTGCGGTATCGAGATTAATAGATGCATTAAGATCTCTATCGTGTGTTACTTTGCAGTTTGGACACTGCCAACTTCTCACACTTAAATCTAAAATTTCTATTTGGTACCGGCAGGCAGAGCATAGTTTTGAACTAGCAAAAAATTGATCTAATTCCACTATATTTCTTCCGTACCATTCACACTTATACTTTAAAAATGTTAAAAACCGGCTCCATCCTGCATCCGATATATGCTTGGAAAGTTTTTTATTTTTTAACATCTTATTAATATTTAACCCTTCTATCGTGATCGTTTGGTTTTCACGAGCCAACTTTGTAGAAAGTTTATGATGAAAGTCCTGCCTTATATTTTTTATCTTCGAATGTATCGAAGCCACCGATCTTCTTTTTTTGAGTCTGTTTTTACCTTTGACTTTAGCTTTGCTAAGAGAACGTTGTTTTCTTTTTAGTCTTTTCTTATGAAATCTAAAAGGTTTAGGTGCCGTAATCTTTTTCCCTGTAGAAAGAGTTGCGAATGTCGTTAATCCTAAATCTATACCGACAGAATTATTTCTCTTCTCAAAAGGGATCACTTCTTCTTCTACTAATACGCTCACAAAATACCTGTCACAAGAGTCTTTTGTGATTGTTATACCTGTTGGTGTACCTAAAAAACACCTTGACCAATGTATTTTTAATCTGTCTTTAGATTTTGCAATCTTAAGATTAACCCCATCCCAACTAAATGCTGACTTAGTTAATCGTATTGCCTGCGTACTGTGTTTGTTTTTAAAGCGAGGGAAATTTGACCTTTTTTTAAAAAAGTTTAAAAAAGCTCTATCAAGATCTCTAAGACTTTGTTGCAGACAAACAGAAGAAACTTCGTTTAACCAACGAAACTCTTTGTTTTGCTTAAGACTTGTCAAGAATGCCGATGTTTTAGAATAACTTACATTCTCTTTGTATTCCTGATATTTCTTGATCTTAAAATTTAAAGCTTGATTATATACAACTCTAGAACATCCAAAGCTTTTTGCAAGCAACTCCTTTTGTTTTTTCGTTGGATAGAATCTAAATTTATATGCTTTTTTGATCATCATGTATTGCATTATATGTCCGGTACATATATATTGTCTATCCGGAAAGACGGAAAACCTCTAAAACAGCAGTTTTTAACCTTAGTTACCATGTTATTTGGTGTCCTAAATATAGGAGAAAGGTTCTTGAAGGTGATATTGTTGTTCGTTTAAAGGAATTATTAGAATTAAAAGCTCTACAACTAAATATAGAGATTCACGAACTGAATATTATGCCTGATCACGTACATATTTTTTTAAATACCAAGCCTATATATTCGCCACAATTTTTCATAGGACAACTTAAGGGATATACAAGCCGAATATTAAGGCAAGAATTTTCAAGCTTAAGATCTAGGTTACCCACACTGTGGACACGGTCTTATTATGTTGATAGTGTTGGAAAATTAAATGAATATACAATCAGAAAGTATATACGGAATCAAAAAAACAAATAGACACTTTCATCCCACCCTTAAAAAGGTGGGTTTTCTCGTTTAATTGTCATAACATTTCATTGATTTGCTTAAAATTATGATCTACAAAATAATAGCCCATAAAATATTTAAAAAATCCGTGGTTGTACCTGATTTCAAGAATGGCTATTAAAAATGGTTGATTATTATAAACTACTTATATAAATAGCTTTATCATGAAAAAAACAACTTTGATATCCATAGCCCCATTCATGTTTTTCGAAGGTGGTCATGGTAAACCCTACCATTTGTCTCTTCAAAACATTGCAGGTGCTAATAATTGGTCGTTTAAAGTCGCGATTCCTAAAGTATCTGTTCTAGAAAAACTCCCGGCTAACTGGTCTAAAACTCTACATACATTTCCAAATCGTCATATTCAGAACCCCGATCAAATGAAAGCTTATAAAGGGCCCAGAAAATATCAGCGCTTTGCAAGAAAATTTCTGTACCCTTTTTCAATTTTTTGCTACTTGCTTAAACACTTTCTGAAAAATAAATCAACCCATCAAACGATTGTTCTGTTAGAGCATGCCCATGAAAATGATATACGACCACTCCTTCACTGCCTACGATTTCTTCCTAAAAAAAACACGTATATAGCGCTTTTATACCGTGAGGATCAATACCGAACCCCTGCTCACGCCGAAGTAAAAGTCTTAAATCAAAAACTGATCTCCTTATTGGGAAAGACTCATCTTAAGCTTTTTACCGATAGTACAAAGATAAATCATCGCCTTACCTCATATTTTGGATTAACCCTAATCACGCTTCCTATTCCTCATGTTGAAGATATCCCTTTATCTATTAAACAATCTTCTTCTAACGATTTAATTTCTTGTTGGTGGCCCGGTTCTGTCCGGAGAAGTAAAGGTTTAGGAAGAATCGAAGATTTGTGCCGCGTATCCTCTGCAAATGCAAAAAAACTAAAAATTATTGCTGCTAAAAGTAGCCATTTAGTTAGAAAAAGTGATTATTCTCCACAAATTGAACTCCTAGACGACAATATAGAGCGCGAGCACTATCTTTATTGGTTATCTCGATGCGATATTATTCTTCTGCCTTATATCTGTTCAACTTATGAAAGCTCAACATCAGGAATTTTTTTAGAAGCTATTATAGCAGGTAAACCTTGTGCTGTTCCTGAAAATACTTGGATGGCTGATGAATTAAACAAACACGATATACATGAATTAATTATCCATTGGCATAAAAAGAATGTTCCTGAAAAACTTATACGCATAGTACAAAATAAGCATCTCCATAAAAAAATAAAAAAGATGCAAGCTCACTATTTGACCTATCATCATCCTAAAACCTTTGCCAAAATTTTAAAAAAAGCATTTGATGAACATCAAACTTCGGCAACATTAATATCTTTAATTCCTTTTCTTTTTTTTAACATTGGGCATTTTCTTCCCTATAATTTAGCTATGTCAAAAATTGCTAAGCAAAATCACTGGGATCACTTAGCCGCATTGCCTAAAAAAAGTTGTGTTGATCACCTTCCAAAAGCGTGGAAAAAATGTTTGCATATCGACCTTCCTTATTTTTTAAACGATCCTAATAACAGAATGCCTTACATACGAAAAAAACGCTGGGTTCGTTATGCTGTACATGCTCTGTATACAATCACTCTATTTCGATTTTTAAAAAATGCTTTGAAACAAAAATCTGATAATAAAGTTATTTTCCTAGAAGAATTTCAATTTGCCCAATTACTAGCTCTTGCCAACTGTATCAAATTTTTACCTAAAAAGGGTTTGCATGTCTGCATCTTGTATCGACACAATCCCAAGAAAATAGGTAAAGAAGCTGTGCGTTACATTCCTCAGCATAAAAGAATCGCAAAATATTTAGGCAATCATTTCCATTTATTAACAGATACTGATCTTTTAGCTGATTCTTTATCGCTCTTTTTTCAACAATCATTTACTATTATGCCTATCCCCCATACCGAATATCCCCAAATAAAATATCATAAGAACCATAATGACCCTATTATTTGTTGGTGGCCGGGTGAAGCCAGGCCTGCTAAGGGTTTAGACCGCATAGAGTATCTCTCAACGTTGACTAATAAAGGCGCCAAGTCTATTCAAATTATAGCAGCTAAAAATTCTTTCCTTACCCCTCACCCTGAAGGCCCTTTAGTCAAGCTTTTAGAAAATAATCTTGGCACAGAAGAATATGCTAAATGGATGGCTTTGTGTGATCTTGTATTATTACCTTATGACATTAAGGCTTATCAAAATGCTAGTTCCGGTATTTTTGTTGAAGCAATATGCATGGGTAAAATACCCCTCGTAAGGGGAAACTGGATGACACGTGAGTTAAAGAAATATGATTTAGAAGAGCTCATTATGGATTGGTATGATCACAATCTCATTCAAAAATTAATCGAAATTGCAAAAAGTGATCGTATTAAATCCAAAATGAAAAAAATTCAAAAATCTTATCAAGACTTTCATAATATTTCTTCATATGCAACTATCATGCAAACATTAATTCAGAAAGTTAAATAAATGATACGATTTCTAAATCAAGTATGTTGAGGAGCAATAGTAAAAATCATGTGTCGCATCAAATCTGTTAACGCTATTGAAATTCTAGATTCTAGAGGAAACCCAACGCTGGAAGTGGCTGTTACAACGGATACCCATATTACAGCCTCGGCTTGTGTCCCTTCAGGTGCTTCTACCGGTGAAAATGAAGCTTTAGAATTAAGAGATAATGATAGAGATCGATTTTTAGGTAAGGGAGTTACCATTGCTTGTGAGAATGTGAACGGCCCTATTCAAGAACTTCTCATAGGGCAACATGTTATTGACCAGCAAGCTTTAGACTTAATAATGATAAAAGCAGATGGCACGCCAACCAAGTCCAAGTTTGGGGCGAATGCCATTTTAGGTACTTCAATGGCTATCGCTCGAGCAGCAGCACAAGCGATCCATCTACCTTTGTATCGCTATCTTGGAGGCACAAATACCTTTCTTCTTCCCTGCCCAATGATGAATATCATCAATGGAGGAGCCCATGCAGACAATTCTTTAGAATTCCAAGAATTTATGATTTATCCAAATGGAGCCCCCGGCTTTAATGAAGCTCTTAGATGGGGAGTAGAAATATTCCATCATTTAAAAAAGATTTTAAAAGAAGCTAATTATTCAACTAACGTTGGAGATGAAGGAGGGTTTGCCCCGAATCTTTCTTCTGATGAAGAGGCCATCGAATTAATTGTAAAAGCAATTGAAACCGCAGGTTATAAACCGAAAGAACAAGTAAGTATCGCGTTAGATTGTGCTGCTTCTGAATTTTATGACAAAAAAGGAAAAGTCTATATCGATAAAAAGAAGAAGCTAAAGAATGAGGCTTTTAAGACTCAAACTAAAGAAGAAATGAGTGATTACTTAGGAAGCCTTGTAGAAAAATATCCTATTATTAGTATTGAAGACGGGCTAGATGAAAATGACTGGGAAGGCTGGCAATATTTAACCAATTTGTTAAAAGATAAAATACAAATCGTAGGAGATGATATCTTCGTTACAAATAAAAACTTTCTCAATAAGGGTCTTGATATGGGTGTTGCCAACTCTATATTGATAAAGCTTAATCAAATTGGCACAGTGACAGAAACACTTGAAACCATTCGATTAGCCCAAACCCATGCGTATTCCACAGTTATTTCCCATCGTTCCGGAGAAACAGAGGATACTTTCATTGCAGATTTAGCCGTCGCTGTAAATGCAGGTCAGATCAAGACAGGATCAGCCTCTCGCACAGATAGAATCGCCAAATACAATCGTCTTTTGAAGATCTCTAAAGAGCTCAAAAACTGCGCTGTTTTTAAGCAATCACTATAGTACGTTAGCTATTCATGATATTCTATTTATTAACTATCTAATATTAAGACGATTAATTAATAAAATAGAAAATTCAATCTTTCTGTTGAAAAATAATTTTTATGTACTATAAGGAGAATAAGGAAGCAAAATATCAATCCAAATCAAGGGATTTGAAATAATATGAGGCATCAAACAGTGGCTATGTTTGGAGAGGCAGAAAAGGGACAGTTTCAAACCGCCTATTTTTGTCAAACTCTCGCTGAATTAGAAAACAATCTAGGCAACCCACCTCAAGAAAGCTTAGGATTACATCTGGCTATCCAAACGCTTCTTTTTAAAAAAAAGCTGCTCTTTTTTCGAGTTGAGGAGGAAGGTTTTAGCAACCAAGATTATCTACATGGACTTTCTTTATTAGAACAACATCAGTTTCTAGCAGAAATAGGGGCTATCGGTCTCCCGGGAGTAGGTGATAAAAAAATCATTGAAGCCACTAATGCTATTTGCAATGAATATAATGTATTGATTCTTACAACCGAATCAGATCTTTATGATTATCTAACAAGTGTGTTGACAACAGAAGAATAGGAGCGAATATTCTCACTCCTATATCGAATATTTTTATTTAAAATGTGTTTCTAGACCTTCTTTATCAGGTATCATGCCTTTATCGCCTTTAACCCAATTTGCAGGGCATACTTCACCATTTTCTTCGAACAAGATAAGTGAATCTAATGTGCGAAGCGCTTCATCTACCGAGCGGCCTAAAGGAAGATCATTCACTAATTGATGTCGCACGATACCTTCTTTATCAATTAAGAAAAGACCTCTATATGCGATACCTTCATCTTCTTTTAGAACATCGTAAGCTCTGGCAATGCTTTTATTCAAGTCGGCAATAATAGGATAAGAGACGCCTTCAATCCCGCCTTTCTTCTTAGGAATTGCAAGCCAAGCCAAATGAGAAAAATGACTATCAATAGAACACCCGAGAACTTGCGTATGCCGCTTTTGAAACTCACTTAACTTCTCTTCAAAAGCATGTAGTTCTGTAGGACAGACAAAGGTAAAATCTAAAGGATAAAAAAACAAAACAACATATTTTCCTTGTAAGTCTTGCAAAGAAAATTTCTCTATTACTGTATCTTTCTGAACAGCTTTTGCTACAAAATGTGGAGCTTCTCTCCCGACTAAAACACCCATCTTAAATTCTCCTCTTTCTTTAGCTTTTAAGAACCAAAAATATTTTTTGCATTAACCAACCAACTCTCTCCTTCCAAAGTAGTACTCTCTCCATGACCCGGATAAACTTTAGTCTCTTTTGGCAAACATGACAACTTGCCTAAAGAACACCATAGATCTTTAGCTTTAGAAGTTGGTAAGTTAATATTTCCTATCGACCCTTTAAAAAGAGTATCACCCGAAATTAACACTTTATATTCATCACAATAAAAACAAACGCCACCCGGAGAATGACCCGGTGTATGGATCACCTGTAAAATGAGTTCTCCCACTGTAATCTTGTCACCATCTTCAAAGAAATGAGTAGGCCCAACCCCTTTTATTGGAAATAATAGAGGTAAATTATCCGATCCGGGTTGTTTAACATTTTCGGCGTCTTCTTTATGCACATAAACCGGTAAAGGAATTACTTCTAATAAGTTAGGAAGATCAGCCAGATGATCCCAATGAGAATGAGTTAATAAAATTTTCTCAGGTATTAAGTTATTTCTTTTTACATATTCAACAATAAGTGAAGTACTTTCATAAGCCGGATCAATAATAACTGCCTTTCGTGTCCTTCGGCAAGCGAGAACATAAGCATTGGTGAAAAGCGGGCCGCATATGAAACTTTCAATCAACATAATATATAGGATATAAGATAAAAAAAATGCACCGGAGAGGACTCGAACCTCTAACCGCCCGGTTCGTAGCCGGGTACTCTATCCAATTAAGCTACCGGTGCCTAAAAACCATTTGCCAGAGCAAAAATGATGCTCTACTAATGCTTTTTCAGCAAGTTTTTTTTCTTTACCGAGAATAGAATACTTTTAAGTAGAAGCCTATTAGCCAAAATAAAATATAAATTTATAATAATTCCCCTATATCGTAAAACGAATCAAAGGAATAATTAAATAAGTGTACTCGAAAATTTGTTATTATGAACATAGTTATTATTGGTGCCGGAGATATCGGTTCACACATTACTTCTTTGCTATCAGCAGAAGGGCACAACATTACTTTAGTAGACATAAACCCCCATATATTAGAAAAAATCTCTCATGACTTGGATGCCGCTATAATAGAAGGAGATGGAACTGATTGGCAACTTCTAGAAGAATTAACAGAAGTCGGACCTGATTTAATTATAGCTTTAACAGGTAGTGACGAGATTAACCTTGTTATCTGTTCTATTGCAAAAAACTTACATTATCCACAAACCATTGCCAGAATTAGGGGTATAAGATATTTAAATTGTTCTCGTCTGGATTTTTCTCATATTTTTTCTCTGGATCATTTTATTGCTCCGGAACTTCTTGTAGCTCAAGATATTTTTAAATTTATTATTACTCCACAATTAAGCGGAACAGAAGGATTTGCTCATGGAGCTATCCAAATGCATACCTTAAAAATCCCTAAAAAATGGCATTTTAAGGACAAACCTCTAATAGCACTTGACCTGCCTCCGGGAATTATGGTAGCCGTTATCCGCAGAAAAATACAACCGAATGAAAATGAAATAAATAATCATGAAATCATTTTCCCCCACGGACATGACACCCTCCGGCCCGATGATGATGTAACCTTTATTGGAGAGACCGATGCGATCAATGAGATTCATCTTTTCTTCGATCTTCCTCAAAAATACGCCAATTCAGTTATTATAGTAGGGGGATCGCTAATAGGTTATAATCTTGCAAAAATCTTACAAAAACGAAAAATAAATACGACCATTATAGAACGGAACTATCAAAAATGTGTCCTTTTAGCTGATAACCTTCCGGAAGCTACTATTTTAAACCAAGATGGAACAAATTTAGATTTTTTACGTTCCGAGCAAGTTGGAAATAGTGATGCTTTCATCGGCTGCACCCAAAACGATGAAGTCAATATCTTAGCATGTTCTTTAGGAAAAAAAATCGGCTGTCAGAGATCCATAGTTTCCATTTCAAATATCAGCTATGCACCATTATTGGAACAGTTAAACATCGATCAACATGTCTCCCCAAGAATTGCTATGACTAATCGTATCCTCTCTATCACCCAAAGAGAAAAAGTGACCGCGGTAGCCTCTCTTTATGATAATCAGGCAAAAATTATGGAAATAAAAGTATCAGTCAACTCTCCTTTAGCAGGCATTCCTATTTCAGAACTTGGACCTTTTCTACCCAAAAATTTCTTATTTGCAGCTATCCAAAATAGAGGAAGGATTATGATTGCGAATGGATCTCGAGTACTTTGCCCAAGTGATACCGTTATAATAATAACACACCCGGATCATACAAATGAATTACAAAAACTATTCTGATGTTAATAAGAGAAATTAGTAAAATACTTGGTTCTTACCTCTTTTTTTTTGCATTAGCATTATGCATTCCACTAGGTATATCAGCTTATTATGAATTTATTGTAGATCCCGCCTTACATCCTCAAAATCATTGTACTTTCGCTTTTATTTATACTTTTGCTGTCTGTGTAGGTATAGCTGCTATTTTATTACTTATCGGAAGAAAATCCACGGGTGTTTTCTATAGGAGAGAAGGGTTAACGGTTGTTGTTCTAATATGGTTTATCTCTGCCGTTATCGGGGGTCTTCCATTTTATTTTTCCCATACTCTAGAGAAGCCTATCGATGCTTATTTTGAAGGTATGTCAGCACTTACAACAACAGGATCCTCAGTATTAGTAGGAAAACAATATGATAATCTAACGGGAGAAGAAGTACCCATCTTAGAAGTTGTCTCAGAGCATCCTCCTATTTCCTATCATTATTATGGCACTATAACTCCAATAAGAAACCCCAAAACAGGAGAAGTTGTTCTTTTTGGAATTGAAGCCGTTAGTAAAGGGCTCCTCTTTTGGAGAAGTTTTATGCAATGGTTGGGCGGAATGGGTATCGTTGTTCTCTTTGTAGCAATTCTTCCTGCCTTTGGTGTGGGTGGTAAAGTTTTAGTTCAAACCGAAATGCCCGGGCCCACGAAAGAAAGTGTAACCCCCCGCATTAAAGATGCTGCCAGCATTCTTTGGAAATTGTATTTGTTTTTTACAATTATAGAAATCATTCTTCTAATGGTTACTAATAAAGAAATGAAGTTATTCGATGCTACAACCATTACCTTTAGTAATTTATCAACCGGAGGCTTCTGTGTTCGTAATGCCAGTATTGAGTCCTATAATAATTTATGGACTGAGATCATTGTCATTGTCTTTATGATTTTAGCTAGTATTAACTTTACTTTATATTTTTATGGTCTTCGCGGAAAATTTTATCGTGTACTAGAACCCGAATTTGTCACTTATATTGTTGTACTTATTGTAGGGTGCTCTCTTGTTATATGGGATTTATTGGGAAGGGAGAATCTACTTCTGACAGGCGAAAAAGAAGAGTTTACATTTGCAAATGCTATCCGTTATGGAACCTTCCAATATATATCGGCTCAGACCTCTACCGGTTTTACTAGTGCCAACTACAATTTATGGCCCTACTTAAGCCAATCTATTATATTTACAGCTATGTTTTTGGGAGGCATGTCCGGTTCAACTGCCGGTGGTATTAAGATAGTCAGGCATTATATTTTATTTCGTTTAGCTGTCCATAAGATCGAATCCATTTTTAGACCGGATGCTATACGCTCTTTTAGAATTGCTAATCGAGAAGTTGATTATAAAATTGCCGGAACCATTTGGAGTTTTTTTCTTTATCATCATCTCATTATCAGTAGTAAGCACATTATTATATATTTTTGATGATATAGACCCCTCAACAGCTCTTGGACTAACAGGGTGTATGATCAATAATATCGGAATGTCATTCGGTGCTGCAGGCCCGGCCCAATCGTGCGCTTTTATGCACCCCTTTTCCAAAGTACTATCCGCTTTCTGGATGGTATTAGGAAGGTTAGAGTTTTTTGCCATCCTAATACTTTTTGTTCCTGCATTTTGGAAAGATAAATAATCTATCCAATAAATAACCAACCTAACTGATAGTATATCTCTGCTAAACGATATAATTGAGAGGGATTCTGTAAGGATAATTCACTAGCATGATTTAAATAAGGAACAGCTCTAGGCATATCATTACATGATAAATACCACTCTGCCATATCCAACCGGTTGGATGGGTTATCCGGTTCAAAATCGATACAAGCTTGAATATCATCGATCGTCTTATCAGACTTATCCAACAGTCCCCTATAAACACGCTCAATACCTGTTACATGATTGGGATCAGAATTATCTTTTATATAAGCTTCTTTATAATCTTGTAATGCTTCTTTATATAATCCCATTCTTTCATAAGCGGAACCTCTACAAGCAAGGAAAAGACCCGATATCCTTGCAATCGTGTCACTACTATTATTTAAAAAGTCATGTTTTTCCAAGGCATAGCTAAAAGCCAATACAGCATCATTATATTGTTCTCTTAAAAAATGAGCTTTCGCTTTAAAAAAGAAGGGAATAGGATTCTTACTTTCTATGCTACAAGCCATATTAAAACATTCTAAATCGTTTGCATCCCCTACAACCATTAGAAAGTTTCTCAATTCCAAAGAGATTTCCTCACTATCGGCAATCATTTCTTTCATGTTTTGTTGATAGCGAAATAGTCCTGCTTGTATCCATAAGTCAGCATCTTCATGTTTAGTTCTTGTAGTTTCATCTTCAGAAACGAAAAAACTACTGACGTAATTGACAACTTTATGAAGATAACTCGAAATAATAGAATCTTGCGGTAGAGTCGCATCTAAAACCCAATCTGTTTTTTCAAAAGAGGTATTTCTATTCAAATATTCATGCGAATATATGGGCCGGGTAGGAATATAAGTAACACGAGAAGGATCTAAATTTCCTGCTTTTATAGCTTCATCTTGAAGTAACCATTCCGGATTATAAGGTGGTATTAAAAGAGGTGCTGAAGGTTCGAAATATCCCGGATTACTTGAACCATAAATATTCGATTGATAATTCGGATTTATGGGATAGGGATGATTGTAAACTGTTGTACTCATAATATACTTAATTAAGGAAAAAGTTACTTAGAATTTTCTTTGTTTGAACCTGATGTATTATCAGAATCTGATGTCCGGTTCTTTTTCACGTAATCTGTAATATAAAAACCCGACCCTTTAAATCTAAAAGACGCCATCTGACCACCGATTTCCCGCTTTAGTGTATGATGGGCACACTTGGGACACAAAGTTAAGGGTTCGTCATTAATATTTTGTAGATCTTCTAGAACATGTTCGCAGGCTTGGCATTGATATTGATATGTAGGCATGAATTTTTCCTTAAAATAGCACTGAGGATGCTCCTTTCTAAAACATCCTCAAATTAAGATTAGTTGTTACATCATACCGGGCATTCCGCCCATGCCACCCATACCGTGCATTCCGCCCATGCCACCCATACCGGGCATTCCGCCCATGCCACCCATACCGGGCATGTCGCCGCCCATTGGAGGGGCTTGATTTGGTTTAGGCTTATCAGTAATAATTGCAGCAGTAGTCAACAACAATCCTGCAACTGAAGCCGCGTTAGTAAGAGCATTTTTTGTTACAAAAACAGGATCGATCACTCCGGCCTTAACCAGGTCGGTAAATTCATCTATCAAGCCATTGTAACCATAAGCTCCTTCTTTTTCAAAAATTTTCTCAGCAACTAATCGACCTTCTTGCCCACAGTTTCTTGCTATTGCTGTGGCCGGAGCAAAACAGACTTGCTTCAAAATATTGACACCAATAGCCTCGTCTTTTTCCCAACTTTAGATTATCTAAAGCTTTTACGGCTCGAATAAGAGCTACCCCTCCACCGGGAACAATACCATCAGCTACAGCAGCTCTTGTAGCATGTAGAGCATCTTCTACTCTTGCCTTTTTCTCTTTTAATTCAGTCTCGGTTGCAGCACCTACATGAATGATAGCGACACCACCAACTAGTTTAGCTAAACGTTCTTCTATTTTCTCTCTTTCATAGTCAGAAGTAGATAATTCCATTTCTCTTCTTAATTGAACGATGCGCTGTTTGATTTGTTCAGGGTCTCCTGCACCGTCGACTAAAGTAGTTTCTTCTTTACTTACCTTTATCTTTTTTATCCTACCAAGAACCTCAGGACCGACATCTTTAATGTCTAATCCTACATCTTCTGTTACGAAGGTAGCTCCTGTTAAAATAGCGATATCTTGTAACATCGCCGCACGTCTATCTCCAAATCCGGGAGCTTTGACTGCGCAAATTGGTAAACCGCCTTTTAGTTTATTGACAACTAAAGTAGCTAACGCTTCTCCTTCAATGTCTTCTGTAATAATTAAAAGAGGATGTTGTTCTTTTTCCATAATCTTTTCTAAAATAGGAACGATTTCCTTAGCTGCAGTCAATTTCTTATCAAGAATTAAAACATTAGCATTCTCTAACTCTACTATCATATTTTCCGGATTCGTAACAAAATAAGGGAGATATATATCCCTTATCAAACTGCATACCTTCAACGACATCTAAAGTTGTTTCAATGCCTTTAGCTTCATCTACAGTAATCGTTCCATCTTTACCGACTTTTTCCATAGCCTGTGCGATGATCGAACCAATATCAGAATCATTATTAGAAGAGATCGTCGCAATTTGCTTTACTTCTTCAGGTTTACTTATCTTTGTAGCTAAAGAATTAAGAGATGCAATAAGTGTTTTAACACCTTTGTCAATACCTCGCTTTAAACTCATAGGATTGGAACCTGCAATCACATTTTTCACACCTAGAGAATAAAGAGCCTCAGCTAATACAATAGCGGTGGTTGTTCCATCTCCGGCAGTCTCAGAAGTTTTAGAGGCAACTTCTTTCACAAGCTGTGCCCCCATATTTTCAAATTTATCTTTTAAAGTTATTTCCTTAGCTACCGTAACCCCATCCTTTGTAGAAAGAGGGCTCCCCAATCCTTTATTAATGACCACGTTACGTCCTTTAGGACCTAAGGTAACCGTTACGGCTCTAGCTAGGGTTTTAATCCCTTTTTGAATGGATTTTAGGGCATCTGTTCTAAACTTCAGCATTTTCGTCATGTTGCAAACTCCTATTATTTAAATTTATTACTGACCAACACAAAGGATATCATCTTGTGACATGATCAGATAACCCTCTTCTTCTTTAATTTTTATTTCAGTGCCTGCATAAGAAGAAAAATATATTTTATCTCCTGTATTAACTTCTAAAGGAATAAGCTTCCCTTTATCATCCATTTTACCGGGTCCTACAGCAATTATTTCTCCTTGCTTAGGCTTTTCCTGAGCAGTTTCCGGAAGATAAATCTCGCCTTGAGTTTTTACTGCATTTGACCGTTTAACTAATACACGCATACCTAAAGGCTTCACATCAGTCATCTTGCATTTCTCCTATATTTGTATAAGGTTGTTCTTTAATTTAAATCGTTTGAAAGTATTGGTTTTGCAAGGGGAGAATTTAACCCAAAAATGCTATTACTGTCAATAGAAGCGCACA
>CBDBKM010000009.1:0-16825 GCA_965206695.1 Chlamydiales bacterium
TGTAAAATTTACAACAAAAAAGTCTTACTAATTGATTTTGATTCACAAGCAAATCTAACAACAGGCTTTGGCCTTGATCCGGATGAGCATGATAGCTTAGCTCCGGTTTTACTGAAAACCAAACAAATTCACGAAGTTATTAAACCCACCTTTCTTCCGAATCTGGATATTATTCCGGCCGATACGTGGCTGGAAAGAGTAGAAGTTACCGGATCGCTTGCATCTGACCGATATTCTCATGAAAAATTAAGAGACCTGATCGAACAAATTCAAAGTAGCTATGACTTTATCTTAATTGATACTCCTCCATCACTTTGCTGGCTAACTGAATCTGCTTTAATTGCAGCTCAAAGCTCTCTGATCTGCGCTACTCCTGAATTTTATAGTATAAAAGGACTGGAACGGCTTGCATATTTTATAAACAACATCAGTAAAAGACACCCATTAAATGTTTTAGGAGTAGCTTTATCATTCTGGAATATCAGAGGAAAAAGTAATAACGCATTTATAGACATCATTAATAGTACCTTTCCGGGGAAATTACTGAACTCTAAAATACGAAGAGATATCGCCATCTCTGAAGCAACCATTTATGGTAAGCCGGTATTCGAAACATCTCCAAATAGCAGAGCCGCCCAAGATTATCATGCTTTAATCGAAGAATTTTTGAATCGAATGTAAAGCACTTTTACATTATTTTTTTATTTCTTTCCTATTTTGAATATGCCTTGTATATTTTAAAATATTAACATAATGTATTGCATTACTTTGAATAGAGAGTCTTGAAGGGGGGTATTAATCGTGATGAATAAAGTGAATAAATTCTTAGCTCAAAGATTAAAAAGAGCTGAAAAAACTTCAAAAATGACAGCTTTGGCAACTCAATCTGCTAATGGAAATTTAACGAGTTTTTCCGGAATATTTGGAATTGCCGAACTAAATCAAGAAGAAAAAAAGTCGCTATCTTTAATGCTAAAAGAATTTGCGGATGAAGATAAAAATATCGACAGTGACTTAAGATCCTTAATAACACTTACTTCAGAAGTAAAAGCTATCAACAATCAGGCTATTATTCTTCATGGAGAACGAATCAAACGTGTCCAAGAAATCTTAAAACGATACAAGGACGGTGCTTTTACAGCGTGGTTAATAAACACATATGGCAATCGGCAAACCCCCTATAACTTTCTACAGTATTATGAATTTTATATGTTAATTCCCCCTATTCTAAGGCCTCTTCTAGAATCTATGCCTAAACAGGCTATTTATACTTTGGCAAGTAGAGATGGTGCTTTGGAACAAAAAGAGACCCTTGTTAAAAATTATGGTGGTGAATCTAAAAAAGAATTAATCGCTCTTATTAGAGATACCTTTCCTTTATCAGAAAAAGATAAACGTAGGCAGGATATTGGACAAAATGCGTTTAGCATTTTGAACCGTTTAATCGAAACATTGAGTAAAAAAAATCATTTTATTACTGAAAAGCAAAAATCAATGATATTAGACCAACTCAAGCAATTAGAATCATTACTTTCATAAAGGCTCATGGAACAACAATCTTATATTAGTCCACTAGTTAATCGTTACGCCGGTCAATCAATGTTGTATTTATTTTCTCCTCAATACAAATATTCGACATGGAGAAAATTATGGATTGCTCTAGCTACTAGTCAGCGAAATACCGGTTTAAAAATATCAAATGAACAAATTCAAGAACTCGAAAATCACATTGAGGATATTGATTTTGACCTCGTTAGAAAATATGAGAAGGAATTAAGGCATGAAGTAATGGCTCATATACATGCTTATGGGGATCTATGCCCCTTAGCAAGGCCTATTATTCATCTTGGAGCAACCTCTTGTTATGTCACTGATAATGGAAACCTTATTCAATTCAAAGAAGCCTTAATCCTTATTCAAGCAAAATTAATTCAAGTGATTCGCTACTTAGTCCATTTCATACGAAAATATGCTCGACAACCTTGTTTAGCATATACACATTTCCAGCCGGCTCAACCCACAACACTGGGGAAAAGAGCTTGTATGTGGCTTCAAGATTTTTTAATGGATTTGAATGATCTAAATCAAAGAATAGAATCTCTTCCTTTTTTAGGTGTAAAAGGCACAACCGGTACCCAAGCCGCTTTTCTATCCCTTTTTGAAAACAACCATGCTAAAGTAAAAAATTTAGATAGAGAAGTAGCCAAAGCCTTTAATTTTTCTAAGCTTTTAAGAATTTCAGGACAAACATACCCTCGAAAGATTGATGTACAAATTCTCGAGCTTTTAAGTGGAATCTCAGTTAGTGCACACAAATTTTCAACTGATTTTAGATTAATGGCACACTTAAATGAAATGGATGAATCCGCCGAAGATAAACAAATAGGTTCCTCAGCCATGCCATATAAAAACAATCCTATTAGAACAGAACGTATATGTTCACTAGGCCGTTTTATCATCAGTCTATCCGAAAACCCCAAATATACAGCAGCAAACCAATGGTTTGAGCGCACTCTAGATGATTCAGCCAATCAAAGACTTTGTATGTCAGAAAGCTTTTTAGCAACTGACTCGATTTTAAATTTACTCATGCGTGTCATTTCGGATGTATCGGTATATCCGGGAGTAATTGAACGACATCTGAGTAAAGAACTTCCTTTCATAGCTACGGAAAATATTCTAATGGCGGCAGTGAAAAAAGGCGGAGACCGTCAACTCATTCATGAACGCTTAAGGCAACATGCCCGCAATGCGCAAAGACGAATAAAAGAATCTGACCGGGGAAATGACCTTCTTGAAAGGATAATTAATGATGCATCGATATCAATTTCCAAGAAAGAACTTGAAAACCTACTAAATATTGATAATTTTATTGGTAGAGCACCACAACAGGTTGAAGAATTTTTACAAGATGAGGTAAGACCTATATTAGAAAAGTATGAACATATAAGGGTCCCTTTAGAGGAAATCCCTGTTTAATGAGGTCAAACCTATGCTTGAATTATCAAACATTGATTCCATTCGAAATGGTTTAAAACGCATTTTTTCAATGAGAATCACAAGATCCACATTTCGTGAAATTCAAAATGAAATTAATATTGCCGTTAAATTCAAAGAAACATTAGCCCAACAGGTACTGACCGCATTCTTAGATGAGTCAACCTCCGGTATAAAATTCGCAGGAAAAGGGTTTAATCCATTTAAACAGTTAATCTCTGATTTTTCAATTCAAATCCAAGTTGCCAAAAATATTCATGAAAAAGGTGAATTTGTTAATTTTATCACTTCAGATACACTCAACCGTCAACAAAATGTGACTTTTTTCAATCGTATACGAAGAATTGATGGCCTAGAATATGAATTTGCAACTGACCCGGGTACGACTTTACAGCTAATGCAACACTTTCTAGATAAGATAAAGGAAATAGCATCTCTAAAAGTTGATAAAAATACTCAATATGATATGAAAAGACAATTAGAATTCATATCAAATCAAATTGATAATCTCATTACATCCATTGAGGATTAAGAAATTAATTTTCTTTTCAGAATTTGAGTTGTTTCTTCCATAACACTTGCTAAAATCAGACCGGTAGGTTTTATCGTAGATAAATTTGCCCCCCTGTCCTGCCCATATTGACATTAAATCCGTTTTGTCTTGCTTTGCAGCTACAGAATGAATATCTCTAGTAATGTATTTTGAATAAGATAGTCCGGTATGATTTCATTAAATTCATCCACTATGGGCATATTGCGATCCGGTTAAATTTCCCCGGATAATTTAATGTGTATCAGCATTTTTTTAATAAGAAAACTACGATGCAGCAAGTAGAGATGATAAGTTTAGAAAATTTAATTCCCGCAACGCATTATTACCGTAAATTCGATCAAACTTGGTCTTTTAACTCTAGTAGAAAAAAGGCTAAAGAAATTGGAGAACCATAACCCTTATAAAGGACTCTGACTTCTTCGATTATTCTATTTTTTTATTTAAACATTTTATTTGTATTAAACTCATGACAGAAAAATTAAAAGTACTCAAAGATTCACCACCTAATCCATGGTACAAAAATGGCATTAAGTTCAAATGTACCCAATGTGGAAAATGTTGTACCGGGGGACCGGGTTATGTTTGGGTTTCTAAAGAAGATTGTATGCAAATTTCTAAACACCTTGGTATAGATATTGTGGTCTTTTATAGAAACTATTTGAAGAAAATAGGCAGCAAATATTCTCTGAAAGAGCACAAAAACTTTGATTACATTTTCCTAAAAGATAAAAAGTGCAGTATTTACGAAGTAAGACCAATCCAATGTAAAACTTTCCCGTGGTGGCCTCATTTCCTTGAAAGTTCAGATAACTTTAACGATGTAAAAAATCACTGGGAGGGAATTAATCATATTGATGGAGATCTTGTATCTTTCGAAAAAATTCAAAATTCTGTTAATAAACATAATATACATTGAACCCAACAATTGAGGCTGAAATGGTTGACTCAGAAGTGCATTTAGATGATACCACTCAAAAAAATGTGAGTTCCTGGCTTGCAGGCGATTATGATGACGATTCAAAGAATGAGATCAAAAAACTTCTTAAGGTGAATCCTCAAAGCATCATTGATGCATTTTATACACATCTTTCCTTTGGAACAGGCGGTCTCCGTGGTCTTATGGGTATAGGCACTAACCGAATGAATCAATATACCGTTGGATCAGCGACACAAGGCCTCGCTAATTATATCAACAAACAACCCAAAACTTATGCTCATCATTCCGTATTAGTCGGCTATGACAGTCGAAATAATTCTCGCTTCTTTTCTGAAATTGCCGCTAAAATTTTTGCCGCCAATGACATTAAAGTTTACATGTATAATGAAATGCGTCCCGTTCCACTAGTGTCTTTTGGTTGTCGCTATAAGCATTGCACTTCTGCCATTATGATTACTGCATCTCATAACCCTCCTGAATACAACGGCTATAAAGTCTATTGGAGTGATGGAGCACAAGTACTCCCTCCCAATGATATTGGAATCATCAACGAAGTAAAACTTATTACTGATATTAAACTGATCAAGCAGGTTGATCAGTTTTCTCATCCTTTAATCGAAATTGTTTATGATGAAATTGATAAAGCTTACCTCGCAGCTATCCATAATCTTCAGCATTACCCTGATGCAAATAGAGCTGATGGGCCCAATTTAAATATCATTTATACTCCATTACATGGAGCCGGATTAACAATGGTGCCTAAAGCTCTTCCTTTATGGGGATTTACAACCTTCAAATTAGTTGAAAAACAGGCTATACCGGATGGAAACTTTCCCACTGTTAAAAAGCCAAATCCTGAAGAACAGGAAGCTCTTCAAATGGGTATTGATCTGATGATAAAGAATAGGGCAGATATACTATTAGGAACTGATCCTGATAGTGATCGAATCGGTGTCGCTATTATGCATGAAGGTAAAGCCACTTTACTTTCCGGAAATGAAACGGCCTGCCTTTGTCTTAATCATATTTGTAAAGCTATGACTAAACAGAATAACCTTCCTAAAGATGCCGGCTTTGCTAAAACCATTGTTACATCTGAATTACTACCAAGCATTGCCAAAGCGTATGGTAAAGTTTGTGGTAATGTCCTTACCGGGTTTAAATATATTGGGCAGCTTATTAAAAATTGGGAAGACTCATCAGATGGAAAACAATTTCTTTTTGGTGGCGAAGAATCTTATGGCTATCTTTTAGGTACTCATGCTCGAGATAAAGATGCCGTTGTTATGGCCCCGCTAATCTGCGAAATCGCTTTACAAGCTAAATTAAAAGGACTGACTCTTTTAGATTTTCTTTATGAAATTTATGAAGAATATGGTATTTACCAAGAAAGACTTTATTCAAAAGTGTATGAAGAAAGTAAGGAAACAAAGGATAAAATTCAAAAGATTATCGAAAACCTCAGAACATCTCCACCTAAAGCTTTTGCAAATATTCCAATACGCTCAGTTGAAGATTATCAAACTTCCATGAAATTTGATTTTCAAACAAATAACAAGGAAAGGCTTACATTACCTCAATCAAATGTTTTGTTATTTTGGTTGGATGATGAAAGTAAACTTGTTATTCGCCCTTCAGGTACAGAGCCTAAAATTAAACTTTATTGCGGTGTTGTCAATAAAACCTTCACCTCTATTCCTGCAGGAATTAAAGATGCAGACAGAAGAATTGATCGATTACTTAAAGATTTAGAAACCTATTTGGTTTGATGTTCCACGTGGAACAAAAAAAGCAGCTACTAAAAATTAGCAGCTGCTCAAGCTATAACAATGTATACTTTAACTAACTAGTTACCTTTGACGTAAACCAAATCTTTTTGTTCGTATTCACTCAATTTCATTTGCCATATCTTAGCAATAGAAATAAATTTTTTCATTGACTTGGCAAATGCATCAGGTCCCATATCATTAAATCCAAAAAAACAAGAGGCTAAAATTTCACTCGTTTTTTCATCTAAACCAATTGCAATGTCAAGATCATCGATTTGATAACGAGCGTTGTGTCCTTCAAGGTAACTCCTTATGCTTTGAGGTATTAATCCTACCCCGGAATATATAGGAGATAAAATCACAATTTTATTGTGACAAGGAGACAATTCAATAAAAAATAAAGTACCTCCAATATTTTCTTGTATACTTTTATGCATTACCAACCGGTAAAACACATCTCTTAAACAATTTGTTGAAGACATACTCTGAGCCTCCTTAAATGTAAAAAATTAGACAAAGAAAAAAATACTACGACACCGATATCCTATGACTTGTAAAAGATAGCAGAATTTCATTAAGGTTAAATTAAGATTGTTTTAATGTTAGTCTATAAAACATTCCAATTTATTTCTTTTTTATTCCACTTAATTAATAATTCATTTATTTTAGAAAAATGCTTACAACCGAGAAAACCCGTATATGCAGAAAAAGGGGAAGGGTGAGATGCTTTTAAAATTACATGATTAGATTTTTGATTTGATAAAATATGCTGACATTTTTCTTGAGCTGATTTTCCCCATAAAACAAAGATAATAGGATCCTTTTTTTCAATAATCTTCATTATGACCGCATCAGTAAAACGCTCCCAACCTTGACCATAATGTGATTTTGGCTGATTAGCCCGCACTGTTAAGGTAGCATTCAATAAAAGTATGCCTTGATTTGCCCAAGATAGTAATGAGCCGTGCTCAGGGTTAGAGATCTGAACGTCTGAGCGTAACTCTTTAAATATATTTTGTAGTGATGGTGGAGGCTTAACTCCTTGATTAACACTAAAACATAAGCCATGAGCTTGACCGGGACCATGATAGGGGTCCTGTCCCATAATAACAACTCTGACATTTGAAAATGGAGTTCTATTAAATGCATTAAAAATTAATGATTCCGGAGGATAAATGACAAGATTCTTTGATTTCTCTGCTTTTAGAAATGCTAAAATTTTTTGAAAATCATTACTTTCCAGTTCATTTTTCAATACAGAACACCAAGAAGATTCAAGAAAAAAATCTTTTTTTAATACTTTATTCATAATCACACATAATCACTTTAATATAAAAAATAAATACACAGTAACTTTTTTTGCTATAATCTAAATAAACGAGGCCTAAAAAAAATTTTATCGATTTGAATTTTCAATTTCAGGTAGTATCATCCATCATTAGAATATAATTCTGAGATTTAAACATTTAGACATCAATTAAATATTCGTTAAATTTATCCAAAACTATAGGCCTATCGTCATCAAAAGCTAAAAACTATGACTCAAAAACTTCACTTTTCTTTCCTTTTATTTTTAGTCGCTATTTCATTTCATCTCCTAGCAGATAAGAAAGATGAAAACGGTATCATCATTGTACCTGTTGCTGATTTAATTGGGCACGCATTTGCTAATCATTATACAGCTACTCAAATAGATGAGAAATATAATAACATTCCATTTAGCGGAAATTCTAAGGGATGCCTACGTCTACATCAAGCTTTGTTCAATGAACAAGTCCAAATTTTAGATGAAAGAGATCGAGAAGTTAAAATTAAAATTTCGAGCTTTTACTATCTTCTTGGTAATGATGCTACTCCACAAACAATATTTTGGACACTAAAGCGCAATGTAATCACTTTTAAGCAACTCAAAGACAGAAAAATTGATACTTCTAAATTTCCAAAACCGATTCAGTATAATCTAAATTCTTTTGACGATATAAATCGAAATACGGTCACCTTGAAAAAACCCTTTTACGACCCAATAACTAAAAAGCACTATTCAGTTGGAACTCGATTCATCACACACTCAAGTAGTGTTAATGATTCGTTTGTTAAAGTTTATATATTTGATAAAAATAGGGTTCAATTCAGAACAACCAAAATCCCTCGATTTAGCTGCGTTAAAACCACATATAAAAATAATAATGAAAAAATAAAAATGTTTGTTCGTATCCTGAGAAATTGGTCAAACGCAAAAATCGGATTTATTCCATATGTTCTAGGAGGATGTAGCTGGACAATCCCATGCACACAAGATAGCTTTGGAAGTAATAGGGAAAAAGATTCAAAAAACAAGCCTGTATACTATTACTCTAGAAAAGAATGGAAAGGCACTCCTAAAACCGGATTAGATTGTTCAGGTATGATTGGTCGAGCAGCTCAAATTTGTGGCATACCCTATTTTTTTAAAAATACAACTACTCTTGTAAAGGAACTACAGCCTTTAAAAAAATCGGATACTTTACAAGAAGGGGATTTGATTTGGATGAAAGGACACGTCATGGTAGTGAGTAATTTAGAAAAAAATACCATTATTGAATCAAGAGGCTATGGAAATGGGTGGGGGAAAATGATAGAGCATCCAATTAATCAAATTTTTAAAGAGGTAAACACTTTTAAAGAATTGAAGTTTATTTTTTTCCAACATAAACCTGTAACACTCCTTAATAAAAATGGCTCTGTTTCTAAAGTCTATTCCAATTTTAAAATTCTAAAACTTGAAAGTGTTTTCGAAAATAATCCCTTTTTATAATCATCTACATCCCGGAAGCTCAAAAACGCTCATCACCAATCAAAAAGAATTGCAATTATACTGATTTAAGTTGAAGAATTGACAAATTGAGTTGAACTAATCATTCTAAAATGATCTGTTATTCGCCTTGTTAAAAGATCAGAATAGCTATTGATTGGATTTGCAAGTTTCCACAAGCATTCAATAAGGTTCAGATTAGGACTTTGACAGTGCCCTTCCCTGTGGGAGGAACCTGTAAAATTCCATTGAAGACTGCACGGATGCAGTCGGCCCGCGAGTGACGATTGCGAAGCAGAGGAACGAAAAGCGCATTAATTATTGACGGTGGTAGTGCTTGGACGGTACACTAATTGATTAAAATAAAGAGTTTATGATGAAAGCTGTCAAATTAAGATTCTATCCAACCCTCAAACAGAGACGGCAATTGGCCCATGAGTTTGGTTGTTCTAAATTTGTATAAAATTGGGCTTTAAAACGAAGAAGCTCTTTGTATCAAGAAGAAAAGAAATCTATCAATTGGATTGGTCTTAGAAGAGAACTCACACAGTTAAAAAAAGAAAAGACATTTCTTAAAAAGGTTTCCGCAACAAATTTATGCAATACGCTTAAAGCTTTGGAGTCGGGATTCCAAAAGTTTTTTAACGAGTTCTTTTAAGAAAGAAATGCTAATAAAAACATCTCTGTCTTGTTTAGCAGATTCTATATAATCACCTATATTAACTAGATCAGACTCTTCATCTAATTAAAAGACAATTTGAATTGACGGATTCTAATTTTCTGTTAATCGAATGTTATCTTTTTATTTATACACCTTATACTATTTGTTATTAGTAGATTAAAACATCTACTAAAAAAAACAAAGCAAACAAAACAGTTTATAGCATGAATTATATTCATGCATATATTATAATTTAAACTATAACACAAGTTATAATATAAATATTTTAATAAACTTCTAAAAAAAAGGATTTTATCATGACAAGTATAGCATCAGGATCACATATTAATCGCACTACCCCTCCAAGCCTTTCATCCGCCTTTAAAAAAACTAGTAGCCTCCCCGCAGACACTATAAATAATTGGGTAACCGGTTGTGTTGGGGCCGTTATTGGAGGTGCTGCCGGATTCGGTCTTTCTTATATACCGTTGCGACTGCCCTAAGTTCTTCTATTGGAGCTGTGATAGGAAGTCCTGCCGGAGCCTTGATTTCTAATGCTTATAAAGCTTGTAAGCAATATGGAAAAGACAAGAAAGATTATAGAGTCGAATCAATCGCATTAAGACATCTTCGCTTTAATGAGCTAAGGAAGGAAGAAGAAGCTAGTCACAAAACAAGACCACACTTGCATGCTCGAAGAACAGAAGCCACTGTAATCACAATAGAAACTGAAGCCCAACCACATTCATCAGGACCGGCGCTCGTTCACCCAACAGAAGCCACTGTAATCAAAACAGAGACTAAAATCCGACGCCATTTATCATATGAAAAAGCAATAAGGTATCCTTCGATCTCATCATCAGATGAAGAAATAATAGATACAAGGAACCCGGAAACATTGTCTTCCGAGCAAGAAGTGGACAGTTGTGATATAATTTCCACCACTAGAGGTCACTGTTAGATGCAAAATTAGATGCCATTGAGAGAGCTTCTTTTATGTCGCAAGAGGCTTTCTCTTGGATTTTTTCTATTTTGTGGAGTGTGCCATGTGAAATATTTGATTCTTTTGACAATCTTTCCGGTGTTCTCCCTTTGTCACCCTGATCCAATGTTGGATCAGGGTCTATCCTAATGCCGGCCACCCTTTCAACAGGCCCTTTAGGTTTTAGAATTGACTCTAAAGAATATGCAGCTTAAAATTGTAAAGTTTATTGACCCCTTTCTTCATTTTTTCTGGGTGTAGCGCAGCTTGGCCAGCGCACTTGCATGGGGTGCAAGGGGGCGGAGGTTCGAATCCTCTCACCCAGACCATTTTTCAATATGCTAAATTTTATCATTTTCACATATGGAAAACTTGTTTAATTAATGTCAAATAACTGTTCAGATGTTGACGATCGTTTTGTTCATAACCTAAAATTGTTCAAAAGTGCCCATTTATAAACATTTATTTGACAATTTATAAACAAGGAATATTCTCATGAAAATTAGCCTACTTATGAACTCTTCCACAGCTTATGAAGAAGAAGAATTCTTTATATACTATTTTATTCTTTCTTTTTCTTTCTAAAAAAAGAACCTTGCAAACACACTTTACACAATGCTAATCTATATGAAATAAAGTGCCTACTAAACTCATATATTTAATTATGCAAAATCTATTTTATCCAAAAAAACTCTTTGCTCTTTCTGAGTTTTCCCACAAAGCATTGTTTGAAAATTGTTTATATCCTTGGGAAGCTTTAGCTAATTTAAACAATTATTTGAACAATCATAAACTTGGTGTTATAAAAGGTCATATATCTCCTTCAGCGCATTTAGAAAACAAGGAGTTAATATCAATTGGAGAAGGCACGATCGTTGAACCCGGGGCTTATATACAAGGCCCTTGCATTATTGGAAGACAATGTACTATCAGGCATGGCGCTTATATCAGAGGTTTTGTTCTTACGGGAGATTCTTGTGTTATTGGGCATGCTACGGAAATCAAGCAATCTATTTTGATCAATAAAGCTCATGCTGCTCATTTTGCTTATGTGGGAAATTCCATTCTCGGCTCAAATGTTAATTTAGGAGCGGGTGTGAAGCTTGCTAATCTAAAGTTTAATCAAGGTTTGGTTTCTTTTTTATTGGAAGATCAAAGAATTGATACGGGTTTAAGAAAGCTTGGGGCTATTCTTGGAGATAACGTTCAACTTGGATGTAATTGTGTAACTAACCCCGGGACGCTAATGAGCAAAGGGTCTTTTGCCTATCCTTGTACAAATTTTGGTGGTTATGTTCCGGAAAGTTGCTCAGTCGTATCTAATAAAAATAATGAGATAAAGCACATTGAGGACTTAAGTTATTATGATATTCGAAAATAAAGATTTACATAGTTCCTTTGAAGATACATTGAAATATTATAAAGATTGTTTCGATAAAAAAGTTAGAGACAGCATTCATTTACTCAGTTCTAAAAATTCTCTTAGAGATGCTTGTGAGTATGCTCTAACAAATGGAGGGAAGCGTTTTCGACCAAGCATTGTTTTAATGATAGCAAAAACTTTTAATACACAAATAGACGTATGGGATGCAGCTTTGGCTGTTGAGTATTTTCATACTTCTTCTTTAATTGCTGATGATTTGCCCTGCATGGACAATGATGATTTTAGAAGAAATATGCCTTCTTTGCACAAGAAGTACGGAGAAAATGTCGCCTTATTAGCGAGCTATGCTTTAATTGGTGCCGGTTATGAATCTATTTTAAAAAATGGAGAGTTGTTGAAATCCGAAAAAATTCATCCCCCTCAATTATGCGATCAAATCTCTATTGAAGCCTTAAAAATTGTTGCTCACAATACCTGTATTGATGGCGCTCCCGGTGGTCAGTATTTAGATGTTTTCCCCCCAAAGGTAATGAATCGTAAGGTTCTTGAAGAGATTTTATACAAAAAAACAGTAACACTTTTTGAAATTGCCTTTGTATTCGGTTGGTTGTTCGGCGGAGGTGATATTGCAAAACTTGCTAATGTAAAAAAAGCCGCTTACCATTTTGGCTTGGTATTTCAAATTGTTGATGATTTTTGCGACCTTCAGCAGGATTTACAGAAGGTATCTTGTGCTAATTTTCCGGTGATTTTAGGTAATGAAAGTGCTATAGAAATTTTGCAACAAGAGCTTAACTTATTTAACAAGGTTACTGTAGAACTGGGGATACATTCTCAGGAAATGAGCAGCTTAATTTATTATCTAATAGACGTGGCATCTAATGAAGCGAATATCACTTTAGTCTCAAATTAAAGACTAAAGTGACAAATGCAAAAATCATCTTGTTACGATTGGGCGTCAGCCAATACTTTTACGGCATCAGCTTGATATTTCATTGTATCAGATAAGCTTTCAGGCGATTTAAATCCGGCTTTTTCCAAAATTAAGGATTCAATTTCTTGTAATAGCTTAGGGGCTTTTTTTAGATATTGACGAACCGCTTCCCTTCCCTGTCCTAAACGCTCGGTTTTATAGCTAAACCAAGCTCCTTTTTTATCGATGATATTATATTCAACCCCCATGTCAATAATTGAACCAACACCTGAAATTCCTTCATTAAATATAATATCAAACTCTGCAGTACGGAAAGGGGGAGCCATTTTATTTTTAACAACCTTCACTCTTACACGGTTTCCCGTATCCTGATTATCCTGTCCTTTAATCGCTGCAATACGGCGTATATCTATTCTAATAGACGAATAGAATTTTAAAGCTCTTCCTCCCGTTGTAGTTTCCGGACTCCCGAACATAACACCAATTTTTTCTCGAATTTGGTTAATAAAAACGGCACAGGTATTTGTCTTGGCTAGAGTAGATGTTAGCTTTCTTAAAGCTTGAGACATCATACGAGCTTGAAGTCCAACATGCGTATCTCCTATCTCACCCTCTAATTCAGATCTGGGAACAAGGGCAGCTACTGAATCAATAACAATAACATCAATTGCATTAGATCTAGCCAGCATTTCAGCGATATTTAAAGCATCTTCGCCACAATCGGGTTGAGAGATCATAAGATCATTAACGTTTACACCAATTTTAGAGGCGTATCCCGGATCTAATGCGTGTTCAGCATCGATATAGGCTGCGAGACCACCATTCTGTTGGGCACCTGCTACAATATGAGTTGCAAGTGTAGATTTTCCCGATGATTCAGGACCATAGATTTCTACGATTCTTCCTCTTGGTACACCGCCTATGCCAAGCGCTATGTCGATAGCAATACTTCCGGTTTTTATAGTGCTGATCTTTTGAGTCGTCGAATGTTTACCAAGAGTCATAATGGCACCGTCGCCGAACTGTTTTACAATATGCGAAATAGCAAGTTCTAAAGCTTTCTTTTTTGATGAATCTGTTGAATCAGACATAAGATGCAAACCTTTAATTGTATTTAAGAATCGAATATTATTTACGCTGGTTTAAGGCTTAATCGTCAAGATAAAATGAGATAAAAACAGGAGTTTCGTGCAACAGAAACGCGTTATTAAAATAATTGCTCAAATAATTTTTTCAATCAAGGTATTATTTTTTTCTTTTGTTGAAGGGAATCAACTTAAAGAAATTTTTGAAACCGTAAAACATGATGACAATAGGGAAGAGCCGGATGTCGTGATTGTGGATGATAGAATGTATGATAAGGATGGTGACGGCAAAACAAAGAATGCTCATTGTGTAGAAGTGCTTAAACCGATTCACAATCGAGGTTTTAATTCCCAAGTAGTCGTTCCGGATGCATGATATTCCGGTTTAAAAAATCAGGGATATAGGATTAAATTTTGTCACCGGTTTGCGTAAAAATAGAAAAGTTAATCGAAATATAAGTTTGGAAGGTTTGGATATTCCGTATGAAGGACCAAGCATTCACTTGCATTGATTATGTGGTTACCCATATTGAAGAACCTAGTCGTAATGACATTGAAAAAATCATGCAGATTCGTTGGAAAATAGCAGTTTATTATTTTATGCTTGGTTACACAAATTTAAGCGAAGGAGGCGAGATAAAATATCTTTTTATCAACAAGATCGAAAAATGATAAAGCCCGATATTATTTTAAATATAAAAAATAATTTAAAATATATCTTGATTGAAATGGCTATTTTATTAAATTTAAATAAGATAGAGATAGATCTAAAGATAACGCGCTTTTTAAGATGTTGCTTGAAGTTACAATAAAAAAAATAGAAGAAGATTGCCCTTTTTCTAATAGGGAAATCCATTTTCAAATAGATAAAGGGGAATGCCTGTGGTTAAGGGGGCCTTCCGGATCAGGCAAAACTTCTATAGCTCGACATTTGACTGAATTAGGACAACTAACCGGTGCGGATGTTCGGGTTGAGTGGGGGGGAGTGAAGCTTGAAGAAAGCAAACATTTGATAGGTTTGCTTTTTCAACAAGGAGTATTAATTGATTCATTAAATCTTGAAGAAAACATAGCCTTGAGCTGTGAATCTTCAAATCAACCTCATAATAAAGAGAGTATTTTAAAGCAGATTAAAGAGGTTGATCTAGATTCATCCGACTTATTTAAAATGCCGGGAGAATTAAGTGGCGGAATGTTACGAAGAGCGGCTTTGGCCCAAATTTTGGCTCAACAAAAAAAATTAATTGTATTAGACGAACCCTTTGTCGGCCTTGATAAAACTACAATACAAGATGTTGTCAATGTTATAAAGGTTCTAAAAGACAAGGGAATAGCTTTTATTCTAATCTCACATCAGGAAGAGTACTGTTCAAAAATAGTGACCCCCGGAAAGGAAATAAAGCTAACTTCTCGTAAGCCGGAAAAAAGCAAAGAACATCTTAGGCGAACCCCCCATTGGAGTCAGATTATACGAACTGCTTTGAGAATAGGTGATTACTTGGGCATTTCGATTCCGTTAATATTGTGTGCTTTTTTTGCTGCCGGCTTGGCAACTAGCATGCTGTTTGCTCAAATGTTAAAAAACACAACGGCTCATTCAATTATTGGTGAACTTGGAAATGGTCATTCGACATTTCTTATGAAACTTTTCAGCAGTGAAATAGATAAGGTGGCATCAAGGTATCTACCTATTGTTAGAGAAAAGGTTTATATTTCAAGTATGACACGAGGTTTTGTTGTAGAATTGGGCCCCTTACTTACCGGGTTGTTATTAGCCGGTAGAATAGGGGGAAGTTATGCCGGTGAAGTTGGCATGATGCAGGCTACGAATCAAAATTATTTATTAAGAACTCTTGGAAAAAATGATCGTTTGTGGAGTTTGATACCGGCAGGCATAGCAGCATTGATTGCAGCTCCGATCCTTACAATATTGGGTACAACGGTCGCTTTAGTTGCCGGAGGATGGGTTGGAACATGGGATCAATATAATGTTGTGGCCTCTTTTTCCGCATATTGGAAAGCTGTTATTGAAAAAGTTTTTGCCTGTGAGGGTAGTTTTATTAGCTATCTGCCTTTTGTCAATATATATCGAAGTTTGGGATTTATGATTGTTATATTGGTTATCGCTGAGATTTGTGCCAGATATCATAAAAACTTGCAACCAAGAGATGTTCCACAAGCGATTACATGGGCCGTGGTTATAGCTAGTCTGTTTATTATCATTTTAGATTGGGGATTCTCTCAAATGATTCATTTTAAAAAAGTATAAGCTCAGATACCGGAATATCATGTTCTTCAGCAGGGATATGTTCATTTTTGGAAATTAGCTGTTCTTTATAACCAATGCCATAAGTTGGACAGTCTATTAGATTAATAAGAAAACGATCATAATATCCCTTTCCATAACCCACTCGATGTTTTTTGTGATCAAATGCAAGACCGGGAATAAGAGCGATAGAAATTTCATCAATAGGTATCTGTTTACATAATGAAGGATTCGGTTCAAAAATTTTAAAAAGTGATATTTGCAAGTCTTCGTGTAAATCTGAAACAGAATAAATCTCTAAATATGTTCCATTTACCTTAGGTAATAAGAGCTTGTTATTTTTACAAAGCCAAAAATTCAAAGAAGATAAGTCAATTTCTTTTTGAAAAGGAGCAAAAGAAAGAACATGAGGAAAGTCATTAAATTTGGTGGTTAGCGTCTTATAAGCATTCTCAGATGCTTCTTG